>CAVBGK010000101.1:0-2327 GCA_963594995.1 Bacteroidaceae bacterium | reverse complement strand
CGCATACGTGCGCGAGGGACAACTTTGAGTTTTCAAGTTTTATCGGACAGCAATAGTAGTTAATTGCTTCGGCTTCTTTGAAATCGCCAACATGGAGTAGCCATCCTCCATTGAAGTTGAGTTTAGTTCTTTCTACGGCATTTGCATCTATCAGAGCGACAAAAGCCAGAAGAAACAGTAGTAGTCTTTTTCTCATTGTAGATGTTTTTATGTTTTTGTTATTTTTGATGCAAAGATACATATATTAATAGATATTATTGGGTATATTGTTCAAAAAGCTGATGGTTAGTTGGCGATTGTTCCCAACTGATACCAAGAACACAGCTTTCGACCTTTATCGTACAGTTGATGGTGTCGAGACAAAGGTTAATACGACTCCCATTCAGGGTGTAACCAACTATCAGGACACCAAGGCCAACTTGAAGAAAGAAAATACCTATCGTCTTACATACGCTGGTAAAAATGAAACTATCGGTACATATACGATAAGTCAAGAGCGTGTGTCAAGTGGGCTACCTTATGTCTCAATCCAGCTAACATCGACTACAGATGTTCATACTGGCTATAAGTATGAGGCAAATGACGTAAGTGTAGGGGATGTAGATGGTGATGGTGTCACTTATTATCGCAAGCGTTTTGGTTCATGGTCATATATCGGTGACGGACCTGAGTTTATTTCAGTCTTGGATGGAACGACGGGCAAGGAATTGGCACGTGCTCCCTATATCAACCGTGACACGAGCGAGTCGTGGGTGACTCTTCATGGAAGCGCTCTTGTAGTTATCGTGTAGCAGCAGCGAATGTGAGTGGGGAAACCCTAGCGTGTTGATTTGCCGTGGTGTAACTGGTATTAGTGTTTTTACCATTAATAAGGATAAGGTGAAGAATGATAAGTGGTACAACTTGATGGGTGTGGAAGTGGCAAGCCCTTCAAAAGGCATATACATTTATCATGGCAAGAAAGTAGTAATTAAATGAAACAAATTACAAGATTATAAGCAACGTGGTATGATACAGATTTATGTTGATATTGATACTTTCGGTAAGAAAGTGAAGTAGATTGTGCATAAGTGCCATGATAATTGTTCCAGTTGCCAAATGTCGTAGCCAAAATGTCAAAACAAAAAGGTGGGGATTATCTGGAAATTATTATCTTTGCATCAGTTTTCAAAACGTTTAAATATAAATAAGATGAGCAGTATTTTAGAAGGTCGTCCTGCCTTGAAGAAGGAGGTCGATAAAATTGCAGAAGTTGCCGGTTACCTCTGGCAGAACGGTTGGGCAGAACGTAATGGTGGTAATATCACCGTCAATGTCACCAATCTGGTGGATGACGCGATTAAGGCGTTGCCAGCCATCAGCGAGGTGAAGCAGATTGGTACTACGTTGCCAGCCTTGAAGGGCAACTACTTCTTCTGCAAGGGTACGGGTAAGCGTATGCGCGACTTGGCTCGCTGGCCGATGGAGAATGGTTCCATCATCCGTATCCTCGACGACTGCGCCAGCTATGAGATTATCGCTGACAATCCGGTGATGCCTACCTCTGAGCTTCCTAGTCACTTGAGTGTTCACGCTCGCCTGGTAGAGAAGGGCAGCAACTATAATGCCACCGTTCATACGCACCCCATTGAATTGATTGCGATGAGCCACAACAAGAAGTTCATGGGCAAGGATGTGCTGAGCAACTTGCTCTGGAGCATGATTCCCGAGACCAAGGCCTTCTGTCCGCTCGGCTTGGGTATCGTGCCTTACCAGTTGCCTGGCAGCATGGAACTCGCCGAGGGAACTTTGAAGGAGTTGGAAGACTATGATGTGGTGATGTGGGAGAAGCATGGTGTCTTCGCCAAGGGTTTGGATGTGATGGATGCCTTCGACCAGATTGACGTGCTCTCAAAGAGTGCCAAGATTTACATCGATTCCAAGTGCATGGGCTTTGAACCTGATGGTATGAGCCAAGAAGAGATGGCAGAGATGACTAAGGCATTCGATTTGCCGAGATAAATGTTTGAAAGACAGAATGATATAGCAAACAAATTGGTTAGATTTTTATTTAGTAGATTTTAGGTTTATTTTAAGAGTAAAGGTTAAACCCCTGGACATTGGGAAATGGCCAGGGGCTTTTTATGGCCGGATTACGTATATATAGGAGTTGCCCTTGGGCATTCCTTTTTTTACTTCACCCTCTCATACCCCCTCGTAGTAGTATGACAGTTCGATGTCCTTGAAGATGGCCTCCCAGTTGTCCACTTGGGCAATGAGAGCGGGCTGGAAGAGTAACTATTCAGCAGCCCCCATCCCAAAAGCAGAGCCTCTAGCCTATTGGGTAG
>CAVBGK010000100.1:0-2489 GCA_963594995.1 Bacteroidaceae bacterium | reverse complement strand
CTGAAGTATTACCGTGTGGCCATGATAACCTTCTGCTGCCTCGCCATCGAGCAGATCGCCGACTCGTCCTGGCTCTCTGGCAAGGGCATGGGATACTGCATGCTGCTCGCCCTCTGCCTCAATGCCAACAGGAATTTGATGGCGCAGATGAAGAGAAATACAAAACTAAAATGATGCCATGGGTAATGTAAAAGTAAGCATTGTTCTTCCATGCTATAATGTCGCTTCTTACATCGACTGTGCGGTGGAGGCAATCTTGAACCAGACCTACCATAATTATGAGGTGATATTCATCAATGACGGTAGTACGGATGATACCTTGGAGGTTATCAAACGGCATTGCCATCGTGAAAACTTCTCTGTGTATGATTTTCCGAACCAAGGTGTGGCGCAGGCGCGCAATGAGGGAATCCGTTTGTCGCAGGGGGAATATCTGTACTTTATGGATCCTGATGATGTGATTATGCCGGAATTACTGGAGGTTGCGCTTGGGGAATGTGAGAAACACCATGCCGATGCCGTGCAGTTTCACTATTGTTGTGGGGGAGCAGAATTTAACGGTAACAAGGGAAATGCCGTTTTCGACGGTGCGCGAATTGTGGAAGAGTTGATTCCACGGTTCGTTGGATATTCGGGGGGGCGTTGAAGGTATTCGGTAAGCCGGAATTTTATGACTCCAATGAGTGGGCGGCTGTATGGCGGTTCTTGTTTAAGTCCTCTGTTGTCAAGGATAATCAAGTGTTGTTCCCTAAAGGGGTAAAAATGTCTGAGGACAGGTTCTTCATCTTGAATTTCTTGTGTTATGCTGGAAAAGTCGTGGTGATAGACAAGAAATTGTACCATTATGTGCTTCGTGATACGGGGTGTATGTCGCAAGGGTTGGCAAACACGCAGTCGTTGTTGAAGAACAAGATGGATGGTGTTGTGGAGAGAGGCAAGGTTAGAGACTTGCTTCTTCGACGAAGAGGGATAGATATTTTTGGCCTCTACTCGGGAAGCCTGGTGTTGTCATGTTTGGAGCTGTACGTGAAGTTGAGTGTAACGTCTTTTGGTGAGGGATGGAAAGCTGTCCATAAGTATTGTGAGTTGGCGGAAGTGAAGCGGGCCATACGTAACAGCCCATCCCTTGTTCCCCCGAAAGTGCTGATACCCATGCTAATGGTTAGGATGCGCTTGGGCATACTGCTATATGCGGCATTGTGGTTGGCAAGGAGATGTGTTGATGCCTTCTTGGCAAGAATTGTTAAAGTCGTGGAAATGTTTGGAAGTTCTGAAAAATAATCGTAGCTTTGCGGTAAATAACAAGAATTAGACAGATGAATGAACTTAAGGATATAAATTTGGTGGCTCGTTACATTGCTTTGTCTTTATTGACAAAGCAAATGACTGTTAGTCCTCTGAAGCTGCAAAAATTGCTGTATTATTCACAGGCGTGGAGTATGGTGTTCTTTGGGCGTGAACACCAATTGTTTGCCGATGTTCCACAAGCATGGGTCAATGGTCCTGTTTATCCTACGATTTATAATGTGTGGAAGGATAGAAATATGTGTGAACATCTTTTTCCGAACGACTTTGGTACAACAGAGGCTCGTGCGGATGAGGCTTTAGGGAAAGTGACGGAATTGCTGGACTTGAGCGATGATGAGATACAACTTTTGGAGCAGATAGTGCTTAAATATGGTAGTAAGTCGCAAAATTATCTGATTTTCTTGACGCATTCGGAACTGCCTTGGTGTGAAAAGAGAGAAGGCTTGAAACCTTTTGAGCGTTCTGTTACGCCATTGTCCTTGGATACCATGTATGAGTATTATGCAGATAGGCACAAGAAGAATGTTGAACGAAGAAAGCAAATGGCAGAGGCATGAGCATAGAACTATTTGATGATGACATAGAGCAGTTGAGGGACGATTTGGCAGCTGAGCCTTGGAAGATTATAAGCAATGAGGATGTACGGAACTCTTGCCTGTTGCCCATTCGTATTAGTTATGAGTATGTGGATATGGGACAGTCTGGCTATGGTTTTGACCAAAGCTTTTCAGAGAAAGATACTTTTGAGTATTTTGCGAATATGAAGTATATGTCGGGACATACGATTGATGAATTGTTGGAAGACAATCGTTTTAGATTGCGAAGACACTTTGCGCTTCACAAACCTCTAAAAATGATCATCGATAAGTTACAACTTGGAATAACGGAAGGTCAGCCTATCATTTTTCATTTTGGATTATATACGGATAAAAGAGAGATGGCTTCACGAGAACATGGTGTCCGTTCGCCTCGTATTTATTTTATGCAAGGCCTTTATGGTGTGATATACCCCTTGTTTTTTGACCCTTTTCATGAAATTACAAAGTAAGGATAGGCTTGCTTTAAAAATGACATGCGGAAACTAACGTTTTGAATTATTGATAATTACTCTGTAAATAAGACAGGCTGGCAAGGCTGATGACTTGCCAGCCCTCTACGATTTTGTTTTTATGACTAAAGTT
>CAVBGK010000099.1:0-2504 GCA_963594995.1 Bacteroidaceae bacterium | reverse complement strand
GCAAACTGAAGTAGAAATAATGAATCCATACGCTTCTTATTTTATGTTTGCTTTCGTATATTTCTGATTGCTTGCTGTAGGATTATCTGGATTAGTCATCTGCAAATATCCCATAACGACAAGGGTAGTAATGTAGCGTTCACGATTCCTTGTCTGATTTGACACCCCTAACCGCTCCATAATCTCTGCTGCCGTACGTGGCACAGAACAAAAATTGATGATGTCCTTTTGTTTGTTAGTCAAAGGCTTTCTTTTTGTGTTATCACCTTCGACTTGGTTACTTTTTTCATCGACTTCGTTACCGACTTGGTTACTTTTTACCTCGACTTGGTTACTTTTTCCATCAACTTCGTTACCGACTTGGTTACTTTTTGCACCAACTTCGTTACCGACTTGGTTACTTTCTCCTCTCCAAAGCGTAATCACAAATTCCTGAGACTTGTCGTTATTCGTAAACGTAACATTGACATATTCGTCAAGTGCACGAGTAATGCCACTGCCAACTCCAGTGTATGGCAGCAGATATATGGCGTTACTGAAAAGAAACATATTGCGAGGCATGGAAGTTCCTGCCTTGATGTCTTCTATCGTGAGTCCATTTGGCAATGCGCCTGGACTATGAATCTCCACACGATTGTCGAAGATGAAAATTCGGCCAGGAGCTTTTAGGTTTAGCGAACGGTGTACAAGGCTATTGACAGTAAACTCAACTAAACTGCTGTAAGGTATCTCCAACTTCCCCATACTGTTGAACTCGTCTTCCACCTGCACATTATGCAAATTGCGAGTGAAGAAATCCATAATGGTATTATATTGGTGAAGCAGATTTCCTTCCATTTCTGCATCATTTACCTTGTCACGAAACACCTTGCCGCCAACGCTATTGCCTGCAAAACAAATACATTTGGCTGTCATCACTGGCATCCAACGCTGTGTGTATCGTCCAAACAGAAGTATAGCTGCAACTGTCAGCGTACCATCGGGGCGAATAAATCGCAAGTTACGAAGTATCTTCTCACAGTCATGTCCCTTGGCTATGGCAGAACATATTACATCAAGCGAAGCCTCATTGAAAGCGTCACCTATCAAGCCTTTTTTCTCTAATACTCTCTCAAAGCGGTTGCCAAGGAACTGCTTGACGGTCTCCTCGTCAAGGTCGTTGATAGTTGCATCCCTAACACCTGCCTCGTCAGGAGCAAAACTGCCGCAATCTGTCATCATTTCTGCAAGTTCGGCATTATCGAATACCTTACGCTTGTCAGCACCGTTTTTCACCCATACGATACCTTTGTTATCGTGATAAGGCTTGTTTAGTCCTTCCTTGACAGTTGCAACAACCAAGTTGCCACCTTCAACCTCAACAGTATCAATCTTTATCAAAATGGATGGCACGACATTCTCTGAAGCGATGTCGCTCAACAGGTTGGTAGTTTCCTGTACTTCAGAATAGGACAAGGCGTTGGTTTCACCTGTCTTATCCTTTATACCAACAACCAATCTGCCACCGTGTGAGTTGCTGAAAGCCACCAACTCACAGGCAATATCATATTTGTCGAGAATACGTTCTTTGAACTGTACTCCCGACACTTCGCCAGCCTTTATCTGTTTCAGTATATCGTCCATCATTCTTTGATACATTCCTTGTTCAATAAATCATTAACATCTACTTGAAGCAAATCCGAAATTCGTATTAAAGTTTCCAAATCAGGCTGACAAGTATTTGTACACCATTTTGAAATGGTAGCTTGGTCTTTACCCAACATTTCTGCCAGCCACTTGTTAGACCGTTTAGTTACCGCCAACATTATCTTTAATCTGTTTACATCTTTCTTTGCCATACTTCTATAGATATATGAATTTGTCTGCAAAAATACAATAATTTTTCTAAATATAGCTGTAATACATTCAAAAAGTTTGTGACAAACGTAAATTATTGAACATTTCTCCATTTATTGCAGCAAAAATACAGGAGCATCTTGACAAGATGGATTACAACGTGACTATCTCATCTTGTCATATTCCCATCCTCGCTTGTCCTCACTCTTTTTAACCAAAATGAGGAAAGTAACTGATACCCAGTAAACTTTCCTCATTCTTCTCTCAAACACTTTTTATATGTACTAAAACATAGGGAAAGAAGTGTTCTATGTACAAGCCAATGGTGGCTGTAGTCACAAAGAACACTTCTTCGGAAAATCAGAAGATGCCGTTGAGAAGGTTCACGGCTTGGGTGCGCCGCTCCATCACCACGTCGGCATAGATTTCGGTGCTGTGGATGTTGGTATGTCCCAAGAGGCGGCTTGTGGTATAGAGGTCACCGCCAGCAGTGAGGGTCATCGTGGCGAAGGTGTGGCGTGAGCAGTGGAACGAAATGGTTTTGTTGATGCCAGCTCGCTTTGCCATGTGTTTCAACGCACGGTTGGCACATCCGAGAGTCGGGACATTGGCAAACACTTTTGTATCAGCCTTGCAGTCGGCAGGACGTTGGGGCAACCACTCCAAGG
>CAVBGK010000098.1:0-2799 GCA_963594995.1 Bacteroidaceae bacterium | reverse complement strand
AGCTCTATCATCTCTTCCTTGTCGGCAGGTCGGCCGTAAGCGTGGCTCATGCCCATGCAGCCCAATCCTACGGCGGACACACGCAGTCCGCTCATTCCTAATGTTCTGAATTTCATAGTTTGTCGATGTGAATATTTCAGCACTTATTTGATCATGTTTATTGTTCTCAGCCACGACTCCACGCCGCCAGTGTTGCTGCCACTCGTGCCAAAACCAGTAAGATGATTGGCGGTTGAGGTCAGGTCGTTGACTTTCTGGAGTGTGGCATCACGACCAGTTGAGGCATAGGTGCAGAACGGGATGACGGTCTTGCCCTTAAAGTTATATTTCTCGCAGAACGTTGACATAATCATCGGGGCAGTCTGCCACCATACGGGACAGCCGATAAACACATAGTCATACTGGGAGAAGTCGGCATCGGTCTCCTTCAGAGCCGGACGTGCATCGGTGTCCAGTTCGTTGCGTGCCACGGTGTATGCCAACTCGGTATAATTAGTGGTGTAGGGCGTGGCAGGCTGAATCTCGTAAAGTTTTCCGCCCGTGAGCAGTGCTATCTGGTTGGCCACCGTGCGCGTGTTTCCTCCCCACGAGAAGTAAGCCACAAGAATCTTGCTGTTGTCGGTCGGAGTCTCGGGATTGGCAACCGTTTCCTTGTTATCATTGTTGTCGTCATTGTCGCTTGAGCAAGCGGCGAAACTTATTGCTGCAACAGCCATTATAATAAAAGCAAATAATCTTGTCTTCATTTGTTATTGTCTTTTTAAGATTTCTTTCCATTTTCTATCACAATGCCTTCCAGATAGGCTGCAGTCTTGCTTATCAAACTGCTGTATGCATGGCTGGCGTTCGTGGAGTTGTCGTCTTGCGTAGGTAATTCTTCGCTCGTACTTGCCGAGCAAGCCGTGAAGCCAAAAGCCAAAGCCAATAGAATTGTTGTCGTTTTCATACGCTTACAATTTACTGCGTAGGGCCTTTGCTTGACTCTTGTTGGTCGCCATTCCCTCGTAAGAGAATCCGTACATCTCGGCAAAGCGACTCATAGTGTATTCGCCATCATCAATCATCATCTTTGTCGGGGCAGCTCCCTGATAGAGGAAGAAGAGTTTCTTTCCCTTGAAGGTGCCGGGTTCTATCGGACCGTAGAAACGCTCCAGGAAGGTGCGCATGGAGGCACAGATGTTGTGCCAATACACAGGTGATCCCATCACCACGACATCTGCTTCCTGCATCTTCTTGTAAACCTCATCAAACTGGTCGCCATCGAGCGTCTGACCGTAGAAGTTGATGCGATAATCGGTGAGGGCGATGGTTTCGTACTCCTTGCCATCAAGCAGTGCCTTGGCGAGGGCAGCAGTGTTACCGTCGCGATTGGGGCTGCCGTTGATGAACAGAATTTTCTCAGTTTGTTGCGTACTTGATTGTTTCATACTTTCACTTTTAGATGATTTGCACAAGGCAAAAGCTGTGGCTGCGAAAAACACGAAGAGTGTGGCACACAGCACGATTGTTTTCTTTGTCATACCTATTTATATATATTGGTTGATTTAACGTTTCATCACTTTCTTGCCGCCCACAATATAAACACCGCACTCAGCCTTGTCGATATTCGCTACCGATATTCCACTAAGAGTATATGCTTTAGAGTCACTTGCCTTATCGACAGTCACACTATTTACGCTCGCAACAATGTCACTTATGCCAATGCGGTCGAGCCACCCCCTCACCACTTGGGCGTAGCTGCTCTGCGAGCCGCGGGTGCCAAGCCCTGTAAGATGTTCAGAATCGGGCGTTGCATTGATGATGTCGTTGAGCGTCTCATAAGCCGCAGTGGCGTATGTACAGAAAGGTATTACGGTCTTGCCTGCAAAGTTGTAATCCTTACATTCAAGGAATGAGTGGATAATCATTGGCGCATCATACCACCATACCGGACACCCCACGAAGATGATGTCGTAGTCGTTGATCGTGGAGAGTGTGTCTTTCAGAGCAGGGCGAGCATTATCCTCCTTCTCCTTGTTGGAAATCTGATAAGCGAGCGTTTGGTAGTCGCTGGTATAAGGCACAAGCGGCTCTATGCGGTAAATGTCCGCATTGGTCTGGCGCTGAATTTCCTCGGCAAGGTTCTTCGTACTGCCGCTCCATGAGAAATAGGTTATGAGCATCCTTTTCCCATTCTGTGCTTGCATGCCCAAGACAATGGTCAAGAGCAATGCCAAAAGTAAAAATTTCTTCATAGTTCTATCCTTTTAAGTTTTCTGCTGCAAAGTTACGATGATTTATCTGTAACGGCTTTACGATAAATGCGGATAGAACTTACATTTTTTCATAATCGTCTGAGTTCTGCGTTTAATATGGAATCACCTGCAAAAGAGTGTGGTTGGTTGTACATACTAAACTCTTTTGCAGGTAACCCAGCCATGCCGCTAAACCAGCAACTAGCTCATCCACCTCAGTCTCAGCGAGTTGACCACCACGCTCACACTGGAGCAAGCCATCAAGGCACTCGCCCACATCGGCGTAATCTGGAAGTCGATACCGAAGAGATGAGGCACGCCTGCCGCCAGGGGAATGCAAACGATGTTGTAGACGAACGCCCAGAAGAGGTTCTGCCAAATCATGCCCACCGTCCTGCGGCTCAGTCTTACGGCATCGGGGATAGCCATCAGGTCATCACCCATCAACGTCACTTGCGCCACGTCCATCGCCACATCCGTGCCCCTGCCTATCGCCATACTTACGTCGGCGAGGGCGAGGGCCTGGGTGTCGTTGATGCCGTCGCCTATCATCATCACCCGCTTG
>CAVBGK010000097.1:0-3025 GCA_963594995.1 Bacteroidaceae bacterium | reverse complement strand
GCAAAGGTGAATGCCACACAGAGCAACACCCATACTTTCACTAAAAACTTTTTGTTTTTTTTCATCTGTTGTCACATTTACAGCTGCAAAAGTACATTTTTTATTTGAAACAGAACGAAGTCTAAGCAAATATTTCTTATAAGGCGTAAAGTAGCAGGCACCTGCAAAGGGGCTAACTGCTAATATTGAGAAATGTTGTTCAGCTCTTTCATCGTGATTTCACGAGGTTTCTCCGACAATGTTTTTTGCAAGGCTTCCGCCAAGATTTCCATGGAAGGGGCGAAGTCTGCGGATTGCATATAGTCGAGCACGCTCTCGTAGAACGCCCTGCCCTCAGGATATTGCGAAGCCTTGTCGAGGTCGCTCATGCAGACAAGGAGCTTGCCCTTGCCCACCTTCCACTCCATCACGAGTCCGAGTTTGTGGTTGCGCTCGATGTTGTCGATGACCTGCACAATGGGCTTGTAGTCCTTGGCGAAGTTGTCGAGCACCAGAGGGTGCGACTCCTTGATGACGGGGAACCACTGCCAGTTGGTGTGCATCTCCGTCGGGAAGCCACGGAAAAGGGGATGCTCGGGAGTGGTCAGGATGCCGAGCGTACCAGGGGAGACAGCCTTCTTGTTGTTCTCGCAGATGGTTTTGAACATACGGTAGTTCCAGTAGTCGGTCTGGAAAAGACCACCCACGGTATGGGGCAGGCTGTCGGGCATCCAGAGCACCTTGGCTCCTTTCTCCAACTGCTGGATGACCTCAGCGGTCAGACTCCTGGCAATGACGATGCCTTTCTTGTTTAGAGTGGTTTTGGGATAGACCCAAAGCTCATACGAGTTCTTCGCCTCCATTCCTTCGACGGCAAGCGACAGGTTGAGTTTTACAGGCTTATCTACATGGATTTCCTTGTCTAGTTCGCCAACATCCATCAGTCCCTCATCGGCTGTAAAGATACTGAGGAGACCCTCTGTTTCTTCCAATCCAGCCTTGTCTCCCATATTAAACGTACCCTTATCGGCTGATATTTTCCATCTCAGCGCCTTGCCCTTGAGCGAAGTACCGCCGTAATTCGCCACTTGTATCTTTGCCTTTAGCGTATCACCCGACTCAAAGCAGAACCTGTCTGCCACGAGCAGCGGCACGACGGGCGAGCACCACTGCCTCCATTCCTCGGGCGTGGTGATGCCCTTGCTCTCCATAAAGACATCAAGGATGCCCACGAAGGCACTGCCTTGACCGGGGTAGTCTTGGATGTCGAGGAGTTGGAAGCCCGCCATGTTCTTGGTGCGAAGGTCCATCTCGACGTCTGCCTTGTAGAGTTTCACACTCCACAAGCCGGAAGCTTTGTGGAAGTCCTCTGCCTGCTGGAGCATCCCTGCCGCTGCAAGCCGCTTGCGGAACACCTCGAAGTTGCAGGGCTGAAGCACGCCGGTGTATTTCTTCATCTCGTTGTAGTCGGGGTAGGTCTGGAATTGCCCCGTCTCATGGGAGATGATGGGGATGCCCACCTTGCCGTCCTTCTGCCAAGACTGAGGCTTTACCCAAGGGTCGCAAGCCTCGTCGAAGTTCATCATGGTGTTGGGACGGAAATGGTTAATCATTCCTCCGTCGTAGGCATCGGCAAAGGAGAACGATCCGCGGGTGTGGGTATTGTACTTGCCCCATCCCTCGCCACCGATGCGGCAAGTGGTGAAGTAATCCATCCCTTCTTTCACTCCTTGATAGCCAAGATAGTAATTGCTGCCAAAAGTATAGTATTTATCGGGGGCTATCTGGCGGAAGTCATCCAGAAACTCCTTCATCTTGCCGATGTCGCCCCACAGTTCGTTGCCGAGTGCCATCATACGGAAGGAGGGATGATGGCCGTACTCCCTGAGGATGTTCACGCCCTCCTGATGTAGGAAGGTCATGAGCATCTCGTCATTCTTGTCGAAAGATCCCCAGAAGGGAAGTTCGGGCTGGAGATAGATGCCCAATGAGTCTGCCGCCACGAAGGCTGCCTCGGGCGGGCACCAGGAGTGGAAGCGCACGTGATTGATGCCGTACTCGCGGCAAGTGCCGAGATACTTCATCCATCCCTCCACGGTCATGTCCACATGGCCTGTCAAGGGCCACACCGCCGCATCATGCTTGCCACGGAGAAATACTTTGTGGCCGTTGGCATAGAAATGCGCACCCTCTATATGGAAATCCTTGAAACAAGGCAAAACATTTAGTTTCTTCTCTCTTCGTTCTTCACTCTCCAAGTTCTTCACTTCCAGACGGATGTCTCCGATGATTCCGTTCCAGTTGGTCTGCGTGTCTTCGGTATAGGCGTGGCTGGAGGCATAGATTTGAATGGGAACGCCCTTCGAGTTGTCCACCACGATTTCCAGCAGGTGTTTGCCTGTCTTCAGTTTCTTGGGCAGAACATAACGTTGTGGAGTGGATATAAAGTTGCAGGAATCTACGAACTGTCCGTCGAGATACACCCATGTAGGCTTGGTGCGCTCCAGGAAGAGCACTAGTTGCTTCTTCTTCCATTCTTTCGGAATCTCGATGGTGCGGAAATAGCGGGCAGCCCCCTTGTAGGAGCTGCGGCGAGTAAGGTGGGTAGTCTCGGTAAGATTGGTGGGCGAGGTGCCCAGGCGATTGGTGTCGATGGTACCTGGCAAGGTGGCGCATTTTACCGCCTTGTCATTGCCCAACGTTACGTTCCATTCGCCGGCAAGCGAGATACTCTGCGCTTGTGCGCCCAGGCTCATCAGTCCCAGGCAAAAGGTTAAAAAAGAGGTCTTCATTGTATCGTTGTTTTTGTGCACAAAGATACTATAATATTTTTATATTTCCACAATTGGCAAGAAACATTTTCCCTGTTGGCGAGATATTTTCCCTCAGTTGGCATTGCGATAATCCGAAGGAGCGCACCCCATCACCCGCCGAAAGGTAGCGGAAAAACTCTGGAGAGTATGATAGCCCAACTTCCGGGCAACGCTTGTTAAAGAACAGTCGGAGGTGCGGAGCAATTTCTTCGCCACCTCGAAATGGCGGGCGC
>CAVBGK010000096.1:0-3085 GCA_963594995.1 Bacteroidaceae bacterium | reverse complement strand
ACGGTGCGGAAAGTTTTTTGGTATACTAAAATGCTGTTACCTTTGTATCGTCAAATAAATAGAAAGGTAGAGTGTGATGAATGAAATGTGTTAAATTGCAGGTTGGAGGATTTGTTTTTATAGTATTATTCTGCGACTTGATAATCCATTACCTTTGCCGTCAGAAAATAGAAACAAAGAAGATTATGATGAAGAAACTGAAATATACATTAATAGCTATTGGCGTGATTTTTATCATGGCTGCCATCGTGTTGGGCATAGTGTATGCTTGTCGCCCTAATATGGTTAGGCGATGGTTCGGACGAACGCAGTCTGTTGTTATGGTTTATGTGGATAGACTGAAGGGAAAGCCTTATACGAATGATGATTTCGATGGAATTGATGTGTCTAAGCACAATGGTGTCATCAAGTGGAAGGAGGTGGCTAAGGATAAGCGAGTGAAGTATGTCTTTATCAGGGCAACAGAGGGCAAGGGATATGTTGATCCGCTTTATCGCAGAAATATCAGGCAAGCCCGAAAAGCTGGTTTGCTGGTTGGTTCGTATCATCTTTTGACTTCTCGGTCTTCTGCCACAGCTCAGTTCTTGCATTTCAAGAGCATCGTACGGAAGAATGAGCAAGACTTGATTCCTGTGTTGGATGTAGAACAGAAGGGCATCGAAAGAGGTTTGTGCTGTTGGAAGGGCAAGCAACTGGTGGATAGCGTGAAAGTGTTCGCGGAATTGGTGAAAAAGCACTATGGCAAGTATCCTATCATCTATACCAATGAGGATTATTACAACCATGAGTTGGACGCCCAGTTGGGTAGATACATCCTCTTTATCGCCAATTACAGCCGAGAGCCAATTTTGGATGGTAAAGGAAAGGCTAACATCTGGCAATATTCTGAGCATGGGCATTTGCATGGCATCGGTGAATATGTGGATTTGAGCCGGGTGGTGAATGGTACTACAATCAAGAATTTGGTGTTATAACGGGGAATCGCCAGCATCCTGTGATGTGGGGTAAGTTTGATGATAATATGGTGGTGAGAAAATGGTAATACCTTTGTGTGCAAAAATAAAAAGGAATGATTATGATGAAGAAACTATCTTTGATGTTGCTTGCCATCGTTTTACTAGCTTTGGCAAGTTGCAAGTCTTCTCCTAAGGCAGAGAAGGGCGTGAGTAATGTTGATTGTGTGCTCCAGGATAGTGTCGTTGCTATTTTGGAGCGGCATCTGGTGGAGTATGATGCCATGGATGGAGTGGCTATTGTCATGGAAACGGAATCTGGCAGAATCCGTGCGATGGTGGGATTGGAGACAAAGGGAGATAGCCTGTATGACAGGGCTGACTCCTTGGCTGGTGTCAAACATAGCTCGGCTTTGATGAGGACTGTTTCCGTGTTGGCTGCTTTGAACAGTGGCAAGGTGAAGCCTGATGATAAGTTTGATTCTGAAGAAGGAGTTTATGTCTATGATAATGATACCATCTACGACCATAATTGGCGAAAGGGAGGTTATGGCGAGTTGACTTTGCGCCAAGCTCTATTGTATAGCTCGAATATTGCTACTGTCAAAGCGGTGGACGAGGCTTTTGCCAACAAGGATGATTTCTTCAAAAGTTTAAAACGGATGTCGTTTGGTGAACCTTCAAAGGTTGAAGGTTTGAGGGTGGATTCTTGTTCGCTAGATGATGAAGAAATGCCTTGGTATGGTTATGCCATTGGATGTAAGGAGCTGGCACCAATCCAAATGTTGACTTTCTATAATGCCATTGCCAATAATGGCAAGATGGTGATGCCTATGCTTTATGCATCTATGGCTTCTAAAGAAGTTGAACCACACGTAATTAATCCTCAGATAGCGACTACTGCAAGTATCGCAGAAATAAAAGATATGCTCCGTGGCGTTATTACGAAAGGTTTGGGAAAACGTGCTGGGTCTGATAAGGTTAAGGTGGCAGGCATGAATGGTACAATATACAACAGTGATGGTACGATTACAGCAGATTTCTGTGGCTATATCCCTGCTGATAAGCCGAGATATACAGTCCTCGTCTCTGTTCGTCGCAAGGAATTGCCTGCGGCAGGTGGAAGAATGTCTGGAGTTGTCTTCAAAGAAATTGCGGAAATGTCGATGTAAGTTTCATTTCATACATTGTCGCATTCATTTCGTACAGGCTGCCCTTTGTTCCCATTGCCATCTCGAATTAATCCATTACCTTTGCATAAGAAAATAAAAGCAAGGAAGATTATGAAAAAGTTGATTTTGTTAGTGCTAGGAATGGCATCCATATTTTGGGTTGGCTGTTCTTATAAAAGTCGAAACGTAGTTGAGGCGTATGATGAGGATACTTCGCATTGTTGCCCTCCTTTGGGGTATGTCGTGGAATTGCAACCTTTGGGTGATTTCTCTCATCAAAAGGCAGAACAGCTAAGAGAGGAATTGGTGAAACAGTTAGCAGTTGTGATTAAGACGATTCCGAAGTCTGATATAGATGCTTGTGTCAGTGTAAAGGATAGTAAGGCGATACCAGCCTCTTGCCTCTATAAGCCGAGAAACAGGTATTGGGCAGGAGCAATTCTAAAGATGTTGCACGCAGAGCATGGGGGCAATGACGAGATTGTTACCATAGGTTTGACAAATCGGGATATTTCTACTTCCGTTCACGGTCACTTCAACTATGGCATTATGGGATTGGGCTATCACCCAGGGGATGCTGCCGTAGTTTCGACTTTTCGCTTGAAACAGAAGGAGAATCTGTGGAAAGTCGTGATGCATGAGTTCTTGCATACTCGTGGTCTTCCTCACTGTAGGAAGGATAATCCGAAGTGCATCATGCAGGATGCTCATGGCAAGGATACTTTCAATCAGAAGAATAGTCTTTGTGAGGATTGCAAGAATGCTTTGCAAATGCTCTAAAGTGGATGCCTTTGAAACAAGGCTTTGACTTGTGTTTTAGGGAGTTGAATCAATTGGCAGCTTATACTGGTACTACCTATATCAAGGTGAATATCGTAATCTTTGTGATAGGTTTCCTGGCAGATCTTTTGTGGAATTATAGTATTTATCGCTTAGTGGATAAGAAAAAATGAAGAAGAG
>CAVBGK010000095.1:0-3201 GCA_963594995.1 Bacteroidaceae bacterium | reverse complement strand
TGAGTAGAATCAAAGTAACACTGAAAATCCTGTTTCGGTCTGTTGTCTTGTGCTGTTTGCAATGCTGACGGAGGCTTGCCGTGAGTGTATTGGCAGTTTGGTGGCGGCTCCGTGGTGTTGAACTTATGATGCAAATCCTCGTAGTCGTGGTATTCGAAATCCACCTTGGTAAAGAATATCACTACCAAGTCCTCACGCTCTTCAAGAAACTCCTCCATGATGTAGAAGTTCTTCTTGTGTTCGTTCTTACCTGCCGCATACTGGCAGTCGGTATAAGTATGGCTGTTGAGAAAGTCCTTCTTATAGCGATGATATAACTTGCCGCACCCGATGACTTCCGTCTGATAGCACTCGTGGGCTTCCTTGAAGAAAAGCCACAGTTTGTTGGTGCCACAAATGCCACCTTCACTGGTAGCGAAAGCACATTCACAGCATTGTGGCAAAAAGAGAGAACGAGGAATTTTCTCGTCCTTGGTTGTTTGATGTGTTGTTATGTTCCATTTTAATCTTCGAACGCACTGTCCAGCAATGAGACAGCCTCGTCCTTTTTCTTGTTAATAATCTTGGCGTAAATTTGTGTTGTGCGCACCTCCGTATGACCGAGAAGTTTGCTCGTTGTGTAGAGGTCTGCGCCCATGGTCAGCTCCATCGTAGCGAACGTATGTCTTGAGACATGGTAGGTTACATGCTTACTGATACCTGCCTCACGGCTCCATTCTGGGATGCAGTCGTAGTTCTTGCTTGGCAGTGTCGGGAACACCTTGTCCTCATCGCTTGCAGTCCCTCGCTCTGGCATCCAACGCAAGGCTTGCTTGTTAAGCGGAAGGTAAAGCGGCTGCTTGGTCTTGTACTGCAAAATCTCCACTCGCACCTTGTCGCCCTCTGTGATGATGTTCTTCCATTTCAGACTTTTCACGTCGCTGATACGGAGTCCGCAGAAACAGGAGAAGAGAAATGCTGCCTTGATGTCCGCACGCTTGCAAGGGGTGTCAATCAATTTCTTCACCTCGTCAACAGTCAGATACTCTCGCTTGGTGCCGCCACCTTTCAAGACATCCATACGGAGGCGGAGAACAGGATTGTCATCCATGATTTCCTCCTCGATAGCCATATTGAAGGCGGCTTTGAGACATTTGAGGTAGTTCATGACGGTGGACTTTGACGGATGGCTGTGCTTGTAGGTGACGTAATCGTTCAGCAGGAACACCATAAAGCCGTTGCAGTATTCCTTGGTCATCTCTGCAAGTGTAACGTTTGGGGAGTGTTCCCTTACCGCATTGAGGACGCTGTTCACCCAATTTCTTGCAGATTGGCGACCTCGCTCCACTTGTGCATCACGGAATATCTCCAGCCAGTCCACCAGTCGCATCTTGATTCTCGACTTGTCCTTTAGTCCTGCTATTCCGTTGGTAATGCTCATAATGCGTTGCGCCTTGATGGCATAAACCGCTTGCATCGTCTGCTTGTTCTGTTCCTTGGCTGCCGCATCAATCTCTGGAATGAGATAGAGACGCAGATAGTCATAGGTACGGCGACCATTGACATTGATGGACAGGTACACAGACTTGTTGCCGTTGGCAAGTTCCTTGAAACGGATTCTGACAGGTTCCTTGGTCTTGGAATTTCTCTTGCGTTCCGTCTCGGCTACGGCAATCTCGGTCTTCACCTTCTTGGTGGCAAGATACTCCTTGTACTTATCCACATTATCCTCAGGATTCTCTCCATGTGGCTTATAACCTCTTCTGCCGACACGTTTCTCAAAAGTTCCGTCCTTCAAGGCTTTCATGCGTTCCTTTGCCTTGGCTTCCGCTTCCTTCCAGATAGCCTTGTGCTTCTCCTCGCTGTCATCCTTGCGGAGGTAAAGGCCAACGGACTCATAGGCACGCTGTCCCTTACCATAATATATATCAAGGAACAGAGAGCGGTCGCCATTGCGCATCTTGCGACTGCGGACTATCACGGAACTGGCGTATTCCTCTATCGTCTCGACCTTGTTTAGTTCATTTGATGGATTGTCGAAAGTCTCACCATATACCACCTCACGCATTTTGCGTTCTTTTAAACGCTCTGCCGTTTCCATGACCAAGGCATTGTTCTGTTTGTCTGCCTCGGTCTGTTCCGGGTTGAGATAGAGTTTCAGAAACTCATACTTGCGCTCACCATTATAATATATGTCGAAGTAGAGTGACTTGCTGCCATTGGCAAGGTTCTTGAAACGCAATGTGACTGCTTCACGCTTGTTCTGTCTGCCACGGTGCTTTCTGATGGTTCCCTCAATGGTTCTATCTTCACCATCGTCATCGATAAACTTCCACTGGTGTCCTTCTCTGCCAGATATTGCACCGACAGGTTGCTTCTGCTCGGTGTCATTTCCCTTGGCTTTTTTGGCATTTTTGGCAGTAACGCCTTTGGTGTCTTTTGAAGATTGAGCTTTCTTCTTTTCATCCTTGCCTTTGTCATTGGCAGAGGAAGAATGCTCCAAAGACGCTTTCACGACCTCCAGCTTCCCAGATAGGATTTCTTGGATGCGTTGGTTCTTGATTGTCTCTGCTTTCTGTATGGTCTCGGCATTGGCAGCCTTTGCCTTCTCATCGTCCTCAGGAAGCAAGTAGAGCTTCAAGAACTCATACGACCTCTTGCCACTTTTGTAAGTGTCGAGATAAATCGACTTTGTGCCATTCGCCAAATCCTTGTAGCGTATGCGCACAGGTTCGTTGTTACTTCTCATAGTTACTTTGTTATTTGTTCTACTTTCTTTGATTTAGTGTGATTTGTTACTCACGGTGCAAAGATACGAAAAAATATTGGATTTGTTACTCAAAATAAGAACCAATTACGAACCATTAACTATAATAAATTATAAAATCAAGTGATAAAGTAACAAACAAATAACAAAATAATATTCTTGTAAAGCTACTGATATATGCTGTATATATTAGCATTTACGCACATTTTATTATCATTTTAAGTGTTGCGTGGGATTTGGCGTTGCTCGTTTCGACAACTTGGGCGATGCCAGAGCCTTTACACTGTGGAACGAGTGACAGGACTGGCTCCACGTTTTTATGTATATATTACTGAGAAAATTTCGTCAACAAAGGAGTCGGTTGACTGCATTTGTTAACGGAATTAGAATGAATATACTACAAAACAATCCATATCGCTTGTTGGGAGTTTACTCGAACTCTCCCACAAAGGAAA
>CAVBGK010000094.1:0-3316 GCA_963594995.1 Bacteroidaceae bacterium | reverse complement strand
GATTCGAACCCTAGACCCACTGATTAAGAGTCAGTTGCTCTACCAACTGAGCTAAGGGTGCATCTTTAAAGCCTCATTTCTGAATTGCGAGTGCAAAGGTACTACTTTTATTTGAACCCACCAAATTTTTTCGCAACTTTTTTCTAACTTTTTGCTTTTTTCTTGAGAACGAACGTTCCAAGCGCATGTTTCACCCCCCTATGATTCACGACTTGCAGTACATACATACCATTACGCAACAAGCTGACATTCACCGAATTGCCATTCATCCTCCTGACAGCGACCCGTTGTCCCTCCCAGTTTTCCACTACAAGGTAGGAAACATCCAGTTTTTTGATTTCGCCAGGCAACGTCACACATTCGCCATCGCACACCAGCCTATTGGCCTTGCCATATTTGGGAGCGAGACTCCTTACCGCCTCCCGGTGGCTCTGTACGGGACGGCTCTCATTGCCATATCTGTCCATGGAGGTGACGGCATAATAGAGAGGAAGCCCATTGTCTGCATCGCTCAACACCACCTTACCAGCCTCCACCCTAGCCGCAACAAGATTAGCCGGGTCCGTCACGTCCACCGGACAACACCGGCTTGCATATACATTATTATATATATATGAGCCGGCAACGCCCTCACCATCTTCGTACCTGCGATCATTCGCCCACGACAAGACTGTGTATCCGTTCCCCTGTCTCAAGGAGAAGGATGACGGCGGCATAGGAATCTTCCTGCTTTGCCATGTCATCGGCGGCACCAAGGCAAGGCTCCGGTTAAACTCCTTGGTCGTGAAATCATAGATTCCCTGCGTATTGTCCAGGAAGAATTTATTTCTGAAGAAAGCATACCCCAACCCGATGTTTCGAAGATGGTACATCTCCTTCGTCACATCCCCGAGTTTCCAATTGCCCTCCTTGGGGTCCAGGAAGTAAATGCCCAACCCCGGCGCGACAATCTTGCCGTCGCTCTGCTCCGCCCAATCGATGGCAAAGGGGAAGAACTGGTCGTTGCGGAAATACATCATCGGAAACAGCTCATCCATCAAGCCGGCGCGCAGCCACCCTTGTGCATCCTGGCATACTTTCGTATAAGCATTCCAGCCATGGCTCCAATACCGAGTCAAGTCATCAAACTTCCCCACAGGAGAGCAGCTCATCTTTACCCAAGGCTTCTCCGACTTCACGGCATGATGTATCTTCTCTACAATACGAGTTATATATCCCCGCCCCTTGTCTCTGCTCACCTTGATATTCCACGTCTCCGGATAACGAATGTAATCTAGGTGAATGCCATCCACGTCATACCTGCCGGCTATCTCCCTACAGACCTTGGCGAGATAGTCGCCCGTCCTGCCATCTTCCGGATTCATGTATCCATCCGGTCCGATTTTGCGAATCAGCCCAGGGTAACGGGTCCGCAGCTTCTTACAGCCAAGCGCGTTCCACTTGCCCACAGGTATCGTCACCACCCAGGCATGGATCTCCATCCCACGCCTGTGGCACTCATCGACCGCAAACTGCAATGCATCATAGCCAGGCCCCTTCCCTGGAAAGCCGGACAAGCAACCATCCCAAGGCTCATATTCCGAAGGATAAATCATCGTCCCCCTGACACGAGTCTGGAGAAGGACAGTATTGACATGGGCCTTCCGAAGGCGGTCGAGTATATCACGAAGTTCTTTCTTCTGCCTTTCTACCGACTGCGCCGACTGTGCATAAGAATGAGGCCAGTCTATCCCGCCAATGGTAGTCAGCCACACTGCACGCACCTCATACTTCGGAGCACGACTTTTAAAAATCAAACTTTGCCCTTGCAAACACAAGGTTACCGCTGCAAAAAGCAACAAAAACATGAACCTACGCATCTCTTCACTTCTTTTCTAAAACTACCTCTTCCCTAAATTAAGAAAACCTACCTTTATCTTACTTCCGCAAAGCCAAGCAGCCGATCCGTACGGTCACCCGGTTCACGATAATAAACCAGCACTTGGTACTTGTTGGCCGTCTGGTAATACGATCCTTCCGTTGACACAGGCTGTGTAGTCCCATCCTCACGCAAGACAAGGTACTGGTAACTGTAATAGCCCTGCTTCACCAGCACCGTCCCCTCATACATCCCCTTCGCTTCGTCATAGTCCATCTTATACGAAGGCAAGAAGCTGTCATACGTCCAGTCCCCGTTCAGATAGACCTCCCCGGCCTGCCTCGGCGCCTGCAACCGGAAATGCGCCCAAGCATAGTCGGAAGCATAGTCATTCTCCCGGTTATCGCTGTTACGGATGCAAAAGGAACCCTGGGGAGCCTCATCGTACACATAACTAGGGCGCGGCACGTCAGGAGCCACAAAGGCATGGAAATCAGATCCATCCCACTTGACTTCGTCCAGTCCCATGGTAGCATGGTCCAAGTCTAGCATTTCAAACTTACGGTACACATTGCCCGCATCAAAAATCAAGTTGCGATTATGGCTCCAACTCATCCCATCCGCATTTACGTAATCAGGCTTGGCTCCAAAGACGGCATTGTCCCAACGCCCGTTCTGCAAAACCACCGTCTTCAGCTGGCGCGCAGGGTCCGTAACCCGCACGTTCCCAAACTCCACATGGAAAGAAACTTGCTGATGACTTTTATTCACGTCAACGTCCGTATTCGACGAATACCCCACCACGACTTTCATCTTGGGCTCCACGACCATGAAGCAAGCCGTCAGCACAGGCTCGTCCTCTCTCTCCGCGTCGCAAATCGTCAACTTGTAGTTTCCGCTCATGGAAATCCGGCAATTTTCGTTCGGTATGACCAACCGATAATGAGTATAGGCATGATTGGTGTTCAACGACTCCTCACAGTCGTCAACCACCAATTCCCCGTTGAACCCAGAGATAAAGTCGCTCGAAAACAACCCAGAAGACACATTCCATTCCGCATCGCAATGCTCTATCTTGTAAGTATAGCGATGCTGCTCGTGCGTCATGTCGTCAAAGGAAAACCGAACAGGCTCCCCGCCCAGCTCAACCACCGGCATAGAAAGCCAATCCTCTCCTGCCACAACCTGCAGGGTGGAAATGCGAGAACCGTAAATCACCGAACGCTGCGCCCAGACCGCACCTCCCCCCAAGGGCCCAAGCAAGAAGCCACAAGCCGCCATGCACAAGTTACGCCGCAAAACATTCGTCAATGGATGGTTATTCTTTCTTCTAAGTTGTCTCATACGCAAATATATACAAAAAAAAGTCTCCACCCGAAAGATGAAGACTTACCACTGTAGTCGATAGGGGAATCGAACCCCTATGCCAAGATTGAGAATCTTGTATCCTAACCATTA
>CAVBGK010000093.1:0-3383 GCA_963594995.1 Bacteroidaceae bacterium | reverse complement strand
CCTACCCAATAGGCTAGAGGCTCTGCTTTTGGGATGGGGGCTGCTGAATAGTTACGATTTGAACCCCTTTTGGGGGTCACTTACAAAAGTGTGTGGCTGGTCGCATCCTATAACTGCCCGTTCGTTTGAGAGAGACTACTTCATCGACGGCTATGCTTTTGAACGGGCCTATAAGAACATCATCAGCGGGGTCAAGGACTGGACCGAGGCTGAGCATGCCGAGGATTGGCTTATATTCTCGGAAAGTATGCATAGCATCGTGGAGGCATGCGAAAGAGAGAAGTTCCGTCTTGTCCACATAGAGCTTGCGGATGTTGCCACTCCGTAATTAGGGGGCAAATTTACAAAAAACATTCTGATTGACAAAGGAATAAAAGCGGAAATGTTTGGATTGTCGTTTATTTGGCTTACCTTTGCACGCATATACGAAGAGCTATGACAAAGACAGAGAAACAACAGAAGACAGCAGGCGCAGCGTTACTCTGCCGTGCTGTCCTACTCGGAGTGGTCCCGGTGGATAGTGACGTGCAACTTTGCCGAGTTTGACATCTACGACATGGAGAACCCGAAGGGCGAACCGTCGCGCATCCTGCTCAAGGACCTGGAGCGGGAGTATTACCGCCTGCAGTTCCTCGTGGAGCAGCAGGGCGTTCATCTGCAGCGCGAGATGGAGGTGTCGATGAAGGCGGGCGAGATAGTGGGCAAGCTCTATGATGCCTTTGTCAGCCAGTATGATGCCGACGACCCTGAGTCGCTCAGGTACCTGAATATATTATGCGTGCGACTGGTGTTCTGCCTCTATGCCGAGGATGCGGGCCGCTCGACTTCGACTGGAGCGAAATCTCGCCCACCATCTTCGGCGAGAAATGGAAGAATGTGGGCAACATCGACTATGTGGGGGCATGGTACAAGCGTGCCGCTGATTATATGAAAGGTACCCGTGTGGAAGCAGCCCTCGTCTCCACCAATTCCATCTCGCAGGGCGAACAGGTGGCCAACCTCTGGCAACCGCTCTTCGCCGAGGGCATCCGCATCCACTTCGCCCACCGCACCTTCCGCTGGGATAGCGAGGCGAGCCTCAAAGCCCACGTCCATGTGGTGGTCATCGGCTTCTCGTATGCGGAGCATGAGAAAAAGTATCTCTTCGAGAACGGGCAAGCGAAGGAGGTAAGCCACATCAATGCTTATCTGATAGATGCGCCCGACACCTTTATATATAGCAGAAGCAAGTCGCTGTGCGATGTTCCGAAGATAGGCATCGGCAACAAGCCGATAGACGGCGGCAACTATCTCTTCGAGAAAGAGGAGATGGAGGAATTTTTGCGCATTTTGCATATCCAAAGATTATGTCCACATCAGTGCCCCATTCTTGATGTATCAACAGCCTTTACGTTCTTTTCCTTGTAGCCACCAAACTTATAGATAACTGCAAAAGTGGCTGTAGCCCAATTATTAGCTATCTTCATGCGGTAATCTTGATTACCTTGTACGGAGCGAGTATCAGCTCTGTTGTTGAATATATTGCTTCCATTGATACGTAGTCCCCATTTTCCATCTCTTGAAGTCCATTGCAACTTTGCATTCATTCTGAAAATAGAATTTATGTCATAAACACCTTGTATTGTTTTCGATTGAAAGAATGGATTAAGTATAAGGCGCAAGTCTTGTGTACGACAAAGTTTTATCGATACTGTGCCTCCAAGTACTGTAGATAGACTCTTGCGGTCGAATGGCAAATCGAAGAAATGGGTACTCTTGTCTTGCTTGTAAATTCCAGTGGCAAATACGTTACCATTGAGCCATTTACCAGCACTGAATATTGCGGAAGCTTGCAGTCCAAAGCTATTGTCATAGTCAAAGTTGGTTTCCTTCATTATTACTGCTATACGGTCTGTTGTCTGGTATGGCAATTGAACGGAATAATCTGGTTTTAGACTTGCAAAAGCCATCAGCGTATAACGTCTTTTTATCTGCCACATGAGGTTGACATTATAGTAGGAGTATGGCTTTAGATTTGGATTACCATGTATCTCTGTGTATGTTGAAGAGTAATACACGCTGCTCATCGTTGACCAATAGCTCGGGAACTCTGAATTGGAGCTGAATGACAAATTGAGTACATGATTGTCATTGATGTTCCACAATGCATTAAGTGATGGGTATATGCGCCATTTGTTCCATATTGGAGAATGGTATTGCTCAGCCGTAACTGATGCTTCAAGACTAACCGCCTTGTTTATCTGTTTGCTGAAACCTGCATATATATCCCATATCCGTTCATTAATGTCCACGCTGCTTGTTGCGTCAGGCAAAATGTTTCCTTCCTTGTCAAATGTAGTCTGATAGCTATTGTTACTAGTGAATTGTCCTTTTAAACCATACGACACCCCCCAACCATGTGCCAACGAATGAGTTTGGTCTGCGGTAAACATCCATTTGTTGATTGTCTGCTCACTGCCACTTGTTAGGTGGCGTTCTGTTGTTGTTGCTGTTGCATTTTCATCCACATACATAGTACCACCAAGTGCTTGTTGTTGAGGAGTACGATATTTTGTATATGAACCACTTACGTTAAGTCCCCAAGGAAGCAGGTAGTTCACATCGACATTGTGCAAATACACATGGCTGTCATAATGCCTTCCACTTACACTTGTACCTGTCGTGAAGCTGTTTGAACAAGACTTATCCCATTTACCCGTATAGGCAATGTCGAGTCGATGATTCTGACTAAAGGCATAATTCATACCAAGTCGATAGTCATGAACAATTCCAAATGACTTCTGCTTAGTTTTATCATTATAATTTACACGCTTGTTTACCAATGGATGGTTGGCAATATGTGAATTCTCACCGTATGAATTGCCGTCTATAAATTGGTATTGTGCATCCAATCCAAACTTACCTCTTTGCATAGAAAGGTAAAGATTTCCGAATCCTTTTGCATATTTACTTTGCTGCAATCCTCCTATTATTTGTCCCGAAAACTGTTTCGTACCAGCATAATCTTTCGTGATGATATTTATTGCCATACCTCGAACATGATAACGTGCAGGAGCGGCAAGCATCACTTCTGCTTTTGCCAACTGTGCAGCAGACATAGCTTTTAATCTGTCAGCCAACTGTTCTTGTGTCAGAGTGGTGGCTTGTCCGTTAACAATAAGTGTTACCTCGTTTCCAGAAAACTTTATGCTACCATCTACATCACTAACACCAGGAATGTGTGTGAGGGCTTCATAAGCATTATCGGCTGGTAATTTTTCTAGTAGATTTGGCATATTGTACACCATTTTCCCTTGCACAATTTTCACTATAGGCTTTTCTGCTTTCACAACAACTTCTGGTAAATTCTTATATAATTTATTAATATCTACAGAATCGTTATT
>CAVBGK010000092.1:0-3395 GCA_963594995.1 Bacteroidaceae bacterium | reverse complement strand
ACAGTGCCAGTTACCTCAAGTCGTGGCTCGGCAGTCTGAAAGAGGAGCCGCAGTTCATCAAGAGCACCCTGCTCGACGTGAAGAAGGCTTCGTCCATGCTCTCGCAACACATCGAGAAAATGGCGCAGCAGATTGAGCAGGAGAAGGCGCAAGGGGAAACGAAGGGAGAGACAGTAGCGCAAACGAAAGAGAGAGGCATCCAAAACGTTGAGACCTCAGCAGCCAAGTCAGCTCCGTCCACATCCGTGCAGAAAGAACCTGTCTTCTACGCCTCCATTGCGTACCTCCAAAGCACTGACGGCACGCAGTTGTTTGACCGATTGCAAGAGCAGGGCGACTACAAGCGTATCCTCGCCGAAGCCGCCGAGTACGACACAGGCGATGCGCCCGACCTGTCGCAGACCTACCAGTCGCCGACGCAGAACCGTGGCGATGACCTCCTCGACGAGAACGACCACTATGCCGTGGTCTATAACGCCAGTGTGGGCGGCACCTACGAAGTGTTCCGCAAAATCAGCGAGGAGCAGGTGCAAGACACCCTCACTCGCTACGGATTGCCCGACACTGCCACGGCAGAAGTGAAAGAGGTGGCCGCCAAGATGCCGGAGTTTCAGGAAAAGGAGCAGGAAGAGCAGAGCCACGGGTTCAGAAGATGACCATCACAAGAAATGAACAAAGCCCAAACCGATTTCCGAAAATGGAAAACGGCTTGGGCTTTTGTTTCTGAATATGAACCTTTATTGTGCGTAAAATGTTAAATCCGGTTGTGTTGCGTCATTTTTACGCCAATCTTTTTGTTTGCGTCATAATAACGCAGTATCTTTGCTGCCGTAAACAAAAACATTCTTTCTATGTACACGTATAGATACCCACATCCTGCTATCACTACAGATAGTGTTATCTTTGGTTTTGATGGTTCAAGTATGAACCTACTTCTTATAGAGCGAGGTATAGAACCATACAATGGTGCATGGGCATTGCCTGGTGGCTTTCTCAATATGGATGAAACCGTTGAAGAAGGTGCTAAAAGAGAGCTTCAAGAAGAAACCAACATAAAGGATGTATATCTCGAACAATTTCATGTGTTCAGTGCCGTCAACCGTGACCCACGTGAACGTGTTTTGACCGTTGCGTTTTTTGCACTTGTAAGCAAGGATAATTTTGAGATTATTGCTGGTGATGATGCCAACAAGGCTCAATGGTTTGAATGGAATCATTTGCCCTCGTTGGCTTTTGACCATGCAGAAATAATAAGTATGGCAAAAGAACGGCTGCAGGAAAAACTCCGAGTTTCGCCTATTGCATTTAAGCTATTGGACAAAGAGTTCAAGATGGATGAACTGCAACGCATCTATGAATTGATACACGAAAAAAAATATGACCGACGCAATTTCATGCGTAAAATGGAGGCTTCCGGATTTCTCAATAAGATGGAGGTTGATGGTGAGTGTTGTTGCTCAACGACTCCTGAAGCTATTGAGGAAACAACAAAACAAAGAATACTCTACGAATATTCGTTCGATGAGACAGCGTACGAAGCGGCTTGCAAGGCCAAGAAATGGCGTAAATATCCATTTGATTTTTAATCGTCTAAAACGGAATGATAATGATTTCGCTTTCCCACACATTGGATTTGACAATGGCTTTGACAGACATGTAGAAACTTAAAAACAACAATAGACATGGAAAGAAACAGAACAGGGCAACCCAATATTGCCTCGGACAAGATAGACACATTGGAGCAGGACGAGATATTCGTGTTTGGTAGCAATCTCGCAGGTCATCATATTGGCGGCGCTGCAAAGGCAGCCCATGCTAAGTTTGGCGCGCAATGGGGCATTGGCGTTGGACTTACAGGACTATCATACGCCATACCCACAATGCAGGGCGATATAGACACAATCAAGCCATATGTAGACCAGTTCATAGAGTTTGCCAAAAGAAATCCGAAATATAATTTCCTTGTAACCCGTATTGGCTGCGGCATCGCAGGCTTTAAGGACGAAGAAATTGCGCCGCTTTTCAAAGATGCCGTAGGTGTACACAACATATATCTGCCCAGGAAATTCTATGACGTTATTGTAGCTCCATACATCAGCCGGTGTTTCTATTATGGAAAGAATGTCCCGAAAGATATGGGAGCACATGTTGGGCATAATTATGAGGAATGCTGGGTGCGTTTTCATTTTGATCACGACAGCTATCTCCTTAATGAGACCTTACACTACATCAGAGAGGGGCTTGGCAATTTCTGCTCAGAAGATGGCGTGCCCCTGTCAATGAAAGCTATTCTCTATAACCGCTTCTGCCATTGGGGATGGTGCGAAACTCCCGATACGTTCCGCAGATGGTACGAAAGCATAGACTATACAAATACCAAAAGAAAAACAACGGGACAGGTAAAAACACCCAAGATGTATTACAACCCAATGTTGGTCGGGGCTGTACTTGGTGATATTGCCGGCAGTATCTACGAGTTCAATCCGCATAAGAACACCGATATTGGCCTTTATGCCGATGGTATGGATTATACCGATGACACCATCATGACTATTGCCGTAGCAGACTGGCTTCTGAACGATAAAAGACATACGAAGAAAGGTCTCGTGGCTCACTTGCAGAAATGGGGACGAAAATACCCTAATCCCATGGGAGCGTATGGCGGAATGTTCTCCGAATGGTTGCAATCGGACACCCCGAAGCCCTATAAGTCTTGGGGAAATGGAGCAGCAATGCGTGTTTCGGCTGTCGGATTTGCTTTCCCAACATTAGAGGGAACCTTGAAAGTAGCAAAGATAACGGCGGAAGTGACCCACAACCATCCTGAAGGCATCAAAGGCGCACAAGCTACTGCTGCGGCTATATTCATGGCTCGCAGAGGAACAACAAAGGAGGAAATACGCCGATATATATCCACCACGTTCAACTACGATTTGAACCGCACTTGTGACGAAATTCGTCCAGCGTATGGTTTTGACGGTAGTTGCCAAGGCACTGTTCCTGAGTCTATCATAGCCTTTTTGGAAAGTAAGGACTACGAGGATGCACTGAGGCTTTGTATATCTCTTGGTGGAGATGCCGATACCATGGGAGCTATCACTGGTGCCATAGCAGGTGCTTATTATCATCAGATGCCGTATTCTTCATATACGTTTGCTATAGAAAAATTGCCAGACGACATCAAGGAGGTGATAAGAAAATTCGATCAAGAATATGAACGAATTGTGTCGTGCGAGTGGCGGGATGCCGAATACGACGCAGAAGGACTTATAGAAAAGGTAAAATCGGGCGAGATTTTCATCTGAGAACAGCAACGCTTTTATAATAGAATAGCCGACTCCTCGCGAGCCGGCTATTCTTGTCTCTGATCGTTTTACTTTTATCGTATGGCAAAC
>CAVBGK010000091.1:0-4351 GCA_963594995.1 Bacteroidaceae bacterium | reverse complement strand
ATATGTACAACTTTTTAAACATAAAATTCTTTAAAAATTAATTCCGCCAACGGGTGTATTTATACCTTGGAGGTTGCCCTGACCCAAGCGGAATCAGACAACTCAGATTTGAGGGCTGAGGTGTCTCGCCTTCATACCAAGGCTGATGATTATGAGAAAGCCAATGCCCTGTTGGATATAGCCGACAAGGCTCAGGTTGATTACAAGACCATCATCGAGGTTCTCCTTCATAGAAAGTTTGCTCATAACTCAGACATGACCAAACTCTTGAATGGTGTGTTGGATACATCCGACGCGGAGGTTAATGAGATTGGACTGGATGGTTTGAAGCAAAAGATTAGTGATGCCGCCGACGAGGCGTTGGGTGAGAAACATGAGGCAGACGATGCCAAGGCTTCTCCTGCCCCTGAAAATCCGAATGTGAAACTGCCGAAAAAGACAGAAAAGCAAAAGCCAGAGAATCAAGGCCCTCGCAAGCGTTACACGACGACGGCAAGAGTTTTGAGAACCTTTGGCATAGACAAGTCTGATCTCCCAGAGAATGCAAAGGTTATCATACGCAAGGGCAAGAAGGACATGTGGATAGTTCGCCTGTTCTTCTACCAAAAGCAGGAGGTCTATTGCAAGGAATATAAGATAGCTCGTTTTAATGTGCCAGGCTCTGACCCCCAGAGCAGCAAGTACCCGAAGAGCATCATCAAGGGCAATCCTTTGATGCCAAGCTTCTGTAGGTTCTACTTGGAGTCAAAGTTTGCTTATCATCTTTCCGAAAACCGCTTGTTGGATATGTTGTCCCAGATGGGTATGAAGGTTGCCCAGTCAACCTTAAATGGCTGGATGCAGCAAATCATGACTTATCTTCGTGAGCGTTTAGATCCTGTGATGCTTGAGCGTATCCGCCAATGCGTATATACGCAAAACGACGAGTCAAGAATCATAGTCCGCAGTCGTGAGAGTAAGGAAGACAAGTTCAAGTATAATGTGGAGTACATCCATGCCGCCCTCTCCATGGAAGCCAAGCTTTGTGTGATGGAATACAAGGAAGGCAGTCGTAGCCACAGCGTTCAGGAAGCTGCCATCTTCAAGAACTCTTGCATCAGGGTGTTTACCGCAGACAGGGCAGTCTTGTATGAGACGATAGCGAAAGACCTGGAGGAGATGGGACTGGTGCGTACCGCATGCTGGTTCCATGCTCGCCACCGTTTTGTGGATGCCTATATCTCAGACCATCGTGTGCGTGTGATTATAGAGATGATGAACTACCTCTTCCAGATAGAGCGAGAGTCGAAGCTTCGCAAGCATACGGCCAAGCAACGCCGTCGCTTCAGACTTAAATACAGTGCTTCGATAGTGGGTAAGCTCATGAAGCTCTTGAAGAAGATTAAGCTTGATTCTTCCTATGGTGCGATGGTTCAGCGAGCAGTGAGCTATGTACTCGACGATGAGAAAGCCTTCAAGGAGTTCTTGCAGGATGGTCATGTAGAGATGCATAACAATGCTGTCGAGCGAATGTTCCGCCACTTGGCTATGGGTAGGCGAAACTGGCTGCACACAGGTAGTCATCTTGGAGCGGAAAACATAGCTTTTATGTTCTCACTTTTTGAGAGCTGCAAGTTGAATGACATTAATTTTGGCGATTACATAGAAGATATACTCACCCGACTGATGGAGGGGGAGCAAGACTTCATGTCCCTAATCCCGTGCAATTATAAGTCGAACAAAAATGTGAATGTCAAGGCAGCCTAAAGGGTTGTTTTGACATCACCCCAAAATAATATGAACTTTTTTGAAAAATGTTGGATGTGCTAACAGCTGAAAATCAGCTGTTACGTTCTAACGGTGATTTACATTTGGCAAGTTATATCATCGCTATAAGAAGGACTTTCTCAACAGCCATACTTATACAGATTGCCAGTATGCGGCAGGTAAGAACGAACACAAGAAGAACTTCTACATCATGGAAGAGTTTCTTGAAGAGCGTGAGGACTTGGTAGTAATCTTCTTTACCAAGGTGGATTTTGAATACCACGACTACGAGGCTCTGCACCACAAGTTCAACACCACGGAGCCGCCTCCAAACTGCCAGTACATTCACGGCAAGCCACCGTCAGCATTGCAACCAGCACAAGACAACAGACCGAAACAGGATTTTCAGTGTTACTTTGATTCTACTCAGTTGAGCCTCATTGCGCGACATGCCAATGAGGTTCATTTATTTTCTGCCGATGTGTCGGAAGAGGACATGCGCAACCTTTTCTCATGTCAGGCTTGCAAGAGACTGAAGGCGAGAAGCAACAGACAGGTTGCATTCTTCTTTGATATGCTATGCAGCAAGGACTTGATTTGCAAACAATGGCAATCGGTAATAGCCAAACATAAGCTCATCCTTTCTTCATCAACAGACAAGCCGTTGACGACAACCAAGCTATCCTCAGCAACCAGTGATGCCAAAGGTGCCAACAGCAGCGTCTATGAGTGCATCCGAAAGATAGTGCAAGAAATCGCAGATTGCGGTAAAAATGACAGCAAAAACACCATCTGACAGATGAAAACCTTGACAGTTGGCTTGATAGTCAGTTGACCGTCAAGTGCACTTCCATTCAAATAGGCAGAAATGCCCTTACCTTTGCCCTCCGTAATCAGACACCTGGTTATGGAGGGCGACCTCATTATGTATAACAATAAAAGACAACGATAATGATTGAAAAGACGACAAATCAGACAAACTATCCACCGATGGGTGGGGCTATTCCACCATCAACTGAGGAGATGGCAGGACAGGAGATGACGGAACAGGAACTGGCAGACATGACACCCATGAGACTTGCGGAGCGCATCCAACAGTTGGAGGATGCCTTCAAGCTGCTTGGTTCCGTGGAAGAAGTGTTGAACCGCATCAAGTGCTTGGAGGAATGGCTTTTCTCAGGAAAAGACGTTCTGACCCTTGACGAGGCAAGTGTATATCTTGACGCTTCCAAGAGCCAGCTTTACAAATTGACACGCACATTCGCCATTCCACATTACAAGCCAAATGGCAAGACCATCTACTTCAGCAAGAAGGAACTGGTGGAATGGATCAAGAAACACCCAGTGAAGACAAAGGAAGTGTTTGAGCAGGATGCCATACGCTATGTGATGAACAAACCCATAAAGAACAGATGATGATGGAAGATAACATGAATGACGCAAGTCTCTTCGAGGGTGCTGCGGACAATGTGGACTTGTTGGAGAAACTGCTGAAAGCCTCGCTCATCCATGCGGACGAGACCTACCAAACACCGCCACAGATTATATGGGTGGACAATTCCACCATAGCCACACTTGGCAACTTCAGTGCATCCACAAGCAAGGCTAAGAGCCGAAAGACATTCAACGTGTCGGCATTGGTGGCAGCCTCGCTCGCCAACGGTAAGGTGCTGCAATATACGGCAAAACTTCCCGATGACAAACGCAAGATACTGTATGTAGATACAGAGCAGAGCCGCTTCCATTGCCATAGTGTGATGCAGCGCATCCTGCGACTTGCAGGACAGCCCGACAACATGAACAGCGAGAACCTTGTGTTCTTCGGACTGCGAGAATACAGTCCAAACCTCAGATTGCGCCTGATTGAGTATGCCTTGCAGACACAAAAGGGCTTTGGCTTGGTCATCATAGACGGCATAAGGGACTTGATGCTTGACATCAACAATCCGAGCGAGTCCGTCCATGTCATCAATAAGCTGATGCAATGGTCAAGCCGTTACGACCTGCACATCCATTGCGTCCTGCACTTGAACAAGGGCGATGACAATGTGCGAGGTCACATTGGTACGGAACTCAGCAACAAGGCTGAGACCGTATTGGTGATAAGCAAGAGCAGTTCGATGGCGAATGTAAGCGAGGTGAAACCTCTGAACATAAGAGACAAGGACTTTGCACCCTTTGCCTTCCAGATAAACAAGGATGGTCTTCCTGAGATAGCCAAGGATTATGTGGTTGACTCTTCCGCAACCAAGCAACCCAAGCTGACAATAGCCGACATTACGGACGAACAGCACGACAAAGCCCTTGAAACGGCATTTGGCAAGAAAGTAGTATCGGGATATGAGAATGTGATAAACACCTTGACAAAGGGATATACCACCATCGGCTTTGCAAGAGGCAGAACCGTGATGTCGAAGTTGCTGACATTTCTGTTGAAGAGCAAGCTGATAGTGAAGTGTGGCAACAACGAGTATTGTAGGACGAAGGATTATCCGTCGCTTCCACTGCTCGAAGGACAGGAGGCGAAGAAGTGAATTTCACTTCGGAAAACCACTTCATTCACCCCGGTGTATATATAATAATAGAACGGACGGATTTTTGTGAA
>CAVBGK010000090.1:0-4437 GCA_963594995.1 Bacteroidaceae bacterium | reverse complement strand
GTGTCCGAAGAGATGAGCTTTCGGCTTGATACGCTTGACGGCATCCTGCAAAGTTCTATTGCCATAATGCAAGCCTGCACTTTCATCCATCATGCGATAGGGTGGCTGATGGGTGATAAGCACATCGGTGTCGGAAGGTATATTCTCCAACATCTTGGTATAGTTACCACTTATATCATCTTCCACAAACATCGGTATGCCAAAGAATCGCAAGCCATCTATCTCCACCCCATTGTCATAAAGATAATGGCAGTTGTCGGGCAATCCATTGATGTCTGCCCCGAATAGACAAGCATCATGGTTGCCTGCAATGAACACCTTATGCCTGTAAGGCAAGTCGCAGAACCATTCTATGAAGTCTATCACTTCTTTTTCTGCCCCAGCCAACGTGAAATCACCAGAATGGACTATCACGTCAGCTTCAGGGAGATGCAGAAGCTGACGATGATGGTTATGCGTATCGGAAATATGGAGTATTCTCATTTATTTATCAGATGTAGGAATTCCCTTTATAATTTCCTCCGAGATGTCCTTTCCTTCCTTTCCTTCCTCTAAGTCATAGCAATAGAATTCTGTATTAGAATCCTTTGCTTCTATTTTCTCATGCAGCGATTTTATAGTACGACCATCATGACTTTTGACTATCATTACAAAGAAAGTCGCAGGACTATCTGGCTCATTCTTCAATTTACAGAAATCCTTATCAAAAGCTGGCTTACCTGGATTTAGAGCCTTGAATTCAATTAAAGCAACCCTTTTAAGTTTGTTCTCATCATTTTTTAGGAAAACAGAGAGGTCTACCATTGCAGACTGTCCTTTTGGTAAGTCAACCTTTTGAGGATTATCCTTATCACTAAAGTCATATCTTTCTCTAGTAGGGGTTTCGACAGAATAATAAGCATCCCATTTTCCATCGTTGCAATACTTATTAAACTCCTCTACAAAAACAAAACGTAGCTCTTGTTCACTGATGCGAACTTCATCTTCTTCATCCTTATTCTTTCGTTTTAAAGGAAATACTATTCTAGAAGAACTGTCATTAGTCTTAATCACTTCGTTCTCCTTTTGTCCCTTATAAACAAGACCTATTGTTTTAAACGCATTTTCTACAATTGCTTTTATGTGCTTTTTTACAAGCTCATTCTCTTTGTTTGTCATATTTCTTTGAATTTTTATAATTCCGCCCCTGCCTCCTTATGGATGCAGATAACGTCCTTAGGTTTAATTGTTTCAATTACTTTCTCAATACACTTCCTTGAAGCATGACCAGAGGTATGAATATCCACCACATTTGAAAATGCCTCACGAAAATCTCTGTAGGCAGGATTCTGCCTTACCTGCAATGGGTCTTTGTAATATCCATCCCAAGCAGAATAGATAAAAAGAACTTCCGATGAAGGTAATCCTTGGCAAACCTTCCTTACAAAATCCAAATGGCTAGCCCCTGTCATCAAGACAAAGCCTTTTTGTCTCATCTCATCAAGTTTGGAATCGCCTTGTCCTACATATTTAGGATGGAAAGCGAACAAGCCTTTTGATAACTTTGCTTCGCGCTGTGTAAAGATTCTCATAGCTCTGCCCATCATACCTCCTGTGAAATATAGTTTTTTATGAGCCTTTCTGGCTGCCTCCTTGACGCTTGTCAACCTCTCTATATCCGTAGCAGAAACCAAGACCACCACATACTTAAAAGCACTCATCACACAAGCCATACGCCTAGACACCTCACATTCATGAATGCAAAGGTCGCCACGCTTCAGTGTAGTGCCTTCGGTTATCAGCAAGTCTATATTGGAAGCATATCTACGAAGCGTAGGATATAGTCCTTTGCCTAGATAGCCATGGTCACGATAATCACCAGTATGCCAGATACGTTTTCCTCCCGCTTCGATGAGAAACATATAAGAATCATAGATGCTATGGCTATTAAAGAAAGGAGTGATACGAATATCTCCTATCATAAACGGTTTAGGCCGAGCATGTGGGGCAGTACGCTCCCACGTATGAAAGCCTTCTATTCTTTTAATTTTCAGTTCATCATCAGTTAAGATTTCGCACTTTTCTTCCGAATCTTCCGTATCTTGTTCATGAGCTATTTTCAACAGGTCATACTTTGCAAGCATTAGTTCTTGACCGCCCACACCTATATATTGAGGCATATCGCTAGGAATCAGGTCAAACAAGCCCACATGGTCTTCATGGGCATGGGTATATATCACCGCTTGGTGTTGCTTGACATTTTGCGAGAAGATGTCATGCACCAAAGCTTTATCTTGCTCGGGTGTAGTGGGAACAGCACAACCAGGCAAGTTCTGCCCGAAATCCACAAATACCCGAGAAGTCTTCGTGGAAATTTCGGTAATACATCCACCTATCTGGTCTATTCCACGATGAATCGTAACCACGACATCGCTATCTTTTAGACTAGTTTGATATTTTGCCATCGTTATTCTATTTTTATAGGTTTATTAGAGAAACGCATCTTTATTAGAAATATTGTCATTGTTTCATCGTTTTTCCATCATTTCAAAGACAACTCAGAGAACTTATCCATCAACACAACTTCAGCTAATGTTACTAATCTCACAGAATCCTTTCGCCAAGTCCCCAGCCCCCACGTTACAGTTTCAAAGGACTTGCTCATCAATCGCAAACTTTCCATATCCGTCATTTGCAATTCATGACCAGTCGGCTGAAAGACAAGAAAGAGCATACGTTCTATCCTACAACCCTTACACAAGGATTCGAGCTTATCTTGCGTCATTTTGCAAACCACCTTATATGGCTCATTCCATAAACCAAACTCCTCGCAATCGAAGGCTACAAGTTTGTTTTTTGATAGAAAGAAGGACTCCAAGTCATCATTGTCTATGCTTATCCCCCTATGGGTCTGGTAAAACTCCCTCACCAGACCCTTTATTTCCTCAACATCGCTTATCATCATTTATCACTTCAAAACTCGTCGGATGATAACTCTCGTATTCTCCAATTTCAGCATCGGCTGAGACATATAGGTGGTAAACTCATACCCTTGCACTTTCATCCAGTTCACCACCTCGTTTCTAACCTCGTTGTCGTAACTGATGGTGAGACCTAAAGGAAGAGCCACTTGGAAATCCTTTGGGTCGATGCCCTTGCCAGTCTCCATCGGATTGCTAGGTTCAAGACCGAGACTGTATGCCACATAGCTGCCAGCCAAAATTCCCTTGGAAGGCTCCGCAATGTATCCGAACTGCAGTTTCACCTTATCCATCGCATCTCGCAACGTCATCAAGTCTTTAGCTATACCCAAGTTGGCAAACACCAGCAGCTCCTCTTTCAGATGCGTTTCGATTTCAGGAGTCAGGGACTCGAATTTCTGCTTTGCGCCAAACATGGTTTGGAATGCCAACGACTCGTTGAGCGTTCTCTGTTGCAATTGCACCTTTCGTTTCTGTTCTTTGTTCATTGTTCCAATGCATTTTAAGTTCTACAATATTAATAAGTGGCATCTTTTTTATGTGCCCCCTATAATCATCTAATACGATAAACTAAATGTAATAATTTTCGAAAAACGCTTATTTCTGCACACTTTCACAAGAGATGTGCAAGAACTTCACAAAGTTTAACTATATCGAGTCCCTATAAAGCCCTACACTTACTTAATAAACTCTATCTTGCTCTCATCCCTTGGCTTTGCCTCTGGAGCCTCATCAGAATAGCCAATGGCTAGGATGTAGCAAATTTCATAGTCATCGGGGAGGTTGAGCTTAGCAAGATATGGCTTGCAAGCCTCACTGTTCTGAAGGAAGCGAACAGGACCACCCAGGCAACAAGTACCCAATCCCAAAGACTTGGCAGCAAGCATCATGTTCTCTCCCATCAAGCCAGCATCCACGGCACCTCTACCCTTCGGAGGGCAACCACGATGATGTTTGGGGCATTGCGATACATATTCTTGAAGTTGGCATCACGCTTCACCTGCTCAGGATTCTCCTTCTTGAATATCTCGGTAGTACACTTGATGAAATCTTGGCTCTCCACCACACGCACAGCCCAAGGTTGCTGGTTCATACCATTAGGGGCATTGATGACACACTTTGCGATAAGCGCAAGTTTCTCATGCTCCACTGGCTTATCGAGATATTTACGGATGGAGCGACGAGACAGTATCGTATTAATCACCTCATTGTTCATCTGGCAACAAGCCTTCATCTCTTGCTTGTCGCATTTCTTTTCACTCTTGCCCTGGCAACAACTCTGCGCCTGGCTCAACGATGGCAATAGCATCATGCCGCAAACCATCAAAGTCTTCATATTCATCATACTTTAATCTCCTTATATTATTAAATTCACTTCACTACTGTCCACGAAAATCCTTTAACATTTCCAAAAAGTTACAGATTGATAGTTACCCGTCAAAATTGAGGCAGAGCTGCTGGTATTTTCCATCAGTAG
>CAVBGK010000089.1:0-5029 GCA_963594995.1 Bacteroidaceae bacterium | reverse complement strand
TTGCAGGGGCTTGTTCCTGCAAAAACCTTGGTTTTATAGGGGTGGGAAACTTTAGTTATATAATAATCTGTGATTATTTTATTTCAATATAAAGTGGTGTTTTCAAAGACTCCAAATACTCTTTGATACGAAGTTGCCATTCGCTATAACTACGAACATCGTACTTGCTCCAAGCTGCACCGAAGTAATAGCTGTACTTCTCGCCAGCTTTCAAACCTCTTTTTAGTCCGAGTGCATGACCTGTAGCTCCGTCATGTTTTTGCTCGAAGAGCTGATAGTAAGTGTTGTCGATACCATAAGGGAAGAGAACACCTACATATACTTGTGAGTTGTTTACTTCCAGGTTGTCGGTAGGGTCGGCATAGCTCACATAATCCTTGGAGAAAGTCTTACTTTCCGTATCTTCTTCGTGGATAGGAAATCCTGTGACAAAATCAGTAGGAGTGGTGAGACCATCATACCAAACGGTCATCTTGTTGAAATTGCTACCCTTGTCGAGCGAGATGATGCGATGTTCCACCACATTCTGCATATCGCCGACAGTGGATGGGTTGTAAGCCAGCTCAACCGTGAAACGCAAAGGGCCGTTGTCCAAGATCTTGTAGTCCTTGTAGCAATAGGGCAGAACCATGTCCTTGCCTACCATAAGGCCGGGTGCTCCCAATCCGAGGGTTGCGCCGACACGATAAGGGTCGAGACCGTTTCCATGGTCGAGGTGAAAGGATGTCGTTACATCGACCTCGCGGGATTTAGCCCATAGTTCCTTGGCTTGTGCTTCCAGCTTGGCTGCCTTCGTCTTGTTCTTTTCGGCTTTGGCTTGTTTTTCCAAAGCTCTGGCTTGTGCATCAATCTTGTCGCCTTGGATGTTGCCGTTCATGTCTTTGATATAGCGATCATAGACCACAGTGTCGGGAGTGTTTTTCACCCAAATGTCGGTGCCGAAGGAACGCTCCCCGGTGCGTTGGAGGGCTGGGCCATAGACCCGGTATGCACAACGGTCGTTCTCCCAGGCGATGTCATCCTTACGGATTTTGTACAGGGCACCTGTAGTCCATACTTTCTGTGGATAGGGCTTCCCTATGCTTATATAATAGGTGGCGGTGCCATTGGGGCGGACACTGGCATCAATCAAGAGCTTGCCGTCGTGGGTGACTTGTGAACCGATTTGTTGACCTTCCTTGTTCTTAACCAGATAGGCCTCACCTTTCTTGGGGGTGGCATTGGTGAGTTTGGCTATCACCTCGCTCATATTGATTTCCACAAGTTCCGTCCGTGGTGCGTTGGTCGGGTTGGATACCACTACTGTGGCTTGCTGTGCATAGCTGTAGTTAGAACCAGCTATGGCCAAGAGCATGAGCATGCCCTTCATCATGTAGTTTTTAGTCATCGTAGCTTTGAATTGTTTGATGTTTATTTATAAATATGTTACTCCTCGATGACCGAAACAGTCATTGCAAGGTCTTCCTTAGGGCGGTCGCCTCTCACGGTCTCACAGTTTTGAATCTTCCCTACGACATCGAGTCCTTTCTCCACTTCCCCAAATACGGTGTACTGGTTGTCGAGAAAAGGAGTGCCACCTGTTTCGGTGTAAGCTTTGGTTTGTTCTTCGGTAAATTTCGGATAGCCTAGCCCTTGGCAACGCTTTTTGGTCTCCTCTACGAGTTGGTCCTGTAGGGCCATCAAGCCCTGGCGGTCACGATTGCGACGGAAGTTCATGATTTCGTCATGATGCTCTTTGGCGAGTTGGTTGAACACGGCCTGTTCTTGTCGCATCGCCATCTGTTTCTCCATCTGCTTCAGCTCATTCTGTTTGTAGGTCTTTCCCCATACGATGTAAAACTGGCTGCCGCTGCTCTCACGTTCAGGGTTCACCTCATCGCCTAGTCGGGCTGCGCTCAATGCTCCACGCTTGTGGAAAAGTTGTGGATATACGAACTCGGCGGGGATGGTATAGTCCGGACCGCCCGTGCCCAATATTTTTCCTTTGGGAGCATCCTTGCTGTCGGGGTCTCCCCCTTGAATCATGAAGTCCTTGATGACACGGTGAAAGAGTGTGCCATCGAAATATCCCTCTTTCGCCAACTTGATGAAGTTGTCGCGGTGCCGAGGGGTCTCGTCGTAGAGGCGGACGGTGATGTCGCCTTCCGAAGTCTTTATCAATACTTTTGCCATTTTTTCCTTTTTATGTTAGTTGCTTTGACATCCAACATTATTTATAATATTCGTTCCATTCTTTCATCGCTTCCTTCCAGTCGGTTTGCTCGCCACTGGCGATGGCGTCTTTCTGTCGCTCCGCTTCATCACGAGCCTTGTCCCTTGCCCGCTTTTCCTTCATGGCATCGATGGTGGCATCGTCCAATATCAGGATAGCTCCACGCTTTATTGCTTGTTGCAGTTCCTCCTCCCCGAAAGCTTTTCCAGGCTCATTGAAGTCGGAGATGTTGAATTCGTAGTCAACCCGTAATTGGTGACGGATTTCTTTCTGTTGGAGGCGGTTGCCTGTATTCTTCAGACGGAGTAACTTGCCAATCTCTTTGATTTCTCCAGCGGAGTACTTGTTTCTTCCCATGAATATGAATAGATGTTGTTGATTCTGTGTGCAAAATTACTGATAAACTTTGACAATACCAAGTTTTGAACGGATTTTTTCAAGCGAAGCCCTTGTTTCCTCTCGTCTTGTTGCCGCATACGGCAGGCGGTTTTTAGGAGTCATCCCTGCGCAGTGTACAAATTTTACAAACAGGAAATATGTCTGCCAAATTGTCGTGTGATTTCATGCTTTGGCAGTTCTCGTTCGCAATTTGTCATATTTTCGAGCGTGAAAACTCTTGGCACACGCTTTGTTAAGCAGGTAAGCGTGAACGTTGCGTTGAAGTTCCCGATTGGTGCATATCGTCGGTAGGCTTCTTGAAACAACGATTCGGAAATTATAACATTATTAACAACGATAAAAATAAAAAAAAAGATATAATTATGGGAAAAGTAATTGGAATTGACTTGGGTACCACAAACAGTTGTGTTGCCGTTTTCGAAGGTAGTGAACCAGTTGTAATCGCCAACAGCGAGGGCAAGCGCACCACTCCTTCAGTGATTGGTTTTGTTAAGGATGGTGACCGCAAGGTAGGTGACCCTGCCAAACGTCAGGCCATCACAAACCCAAAGAACACAGTATATTCTATCAAGCGTTTCATGGGTGAGACTTACGCTCAGAGCCAGAAAGAGGCTGAGAGCATGCCTTACACCGTAGTAAACGAGGGCGGCTATCCTCGCGTTGACGTCGAGGGTCGCAAATATACTCCACAGGAGATTTCCGCTATGGTGCTCCAGAAGATGAAGAAGACAGCCGAGGATTATCTCGGTCAGGAGGTGACAGATGCAGTGATCACCGTTCCTGCCTACTTCTCTGACTCACAGCGTCAGGCTACCAAGGAGGCAGGTCAGATTGCCGGCTTGAACGTTCAGCGTATCGTAAACGAGCCTACAGCCGCAGCATTGGCTTACGGTGTTGACAAGGCCAACAAGGATATGAAGATTGCCGTATTCGACCTCGGTGGCGGTACATTCGATATTTCTATCCTCGAGTTCGGTGGCGGTGTATTCGAGGTACTCTCTACCAATGGTGATACTCACCTCGGTGGTGACGACTTTGACCAGGTAATCATCAACTGGTTGGCTGATGGCTTCAAGAACGAGGAAGGCGTAGATCTCCGCAAGGATCCTATGGCTATGCAGCGTTTGAAGGAGGCTGCAGAGAAGGCAAAGATCGAGTTGTCAAGCTCTACATCTACAGAGATCAACTTGCCTTACATCACAGCCGTAGACGGTATGCCTAAGCACTTGGTGAAGACTTTGACCCGTGCCCAGTTCGAGCAGTTGGCCCACAACTTGATTCAAGCTTGTCTGGTACCTTGCCAGAACGCAATGCGCGACGCCAAGTTGAACACATCCGACATCGACGAGGTAATCTTGGTAGGTGGTTCAAGCCGTATCCCTGCCGTTCAGACACTCGTAAAGAACTACTTCGGCAAGGAGCCTTCCAAGGGTGTGAACCCAGACGAGGTGGTAGCCGTAGGTGCAGCCATCCAGGGTGCAATCCTGAACAAGGAAGAGGGTGTAGGCGACATCGTGTTGCTCGACGTAACTCCATTGACCCTTGGTATCGAGACTATGGGCGGTGTGATGACCAAATTGATTGACGCCAACACCACCATCCCTTGCAAGAAGAGCGAGGTATTCTCTACCGCAGCCGACAACCAGACAGAGGTAACCATCCACGTACTCCAGGGTGAGCGTCCTATGGCAGCCCAGAACAAGAGCATCGGTCAGTTCAATCTGACAGGTATCGCTCCAGCTCGCCGCGGTGTTCCTCAGATTGAGGTAACCTTCGACATCGATGCCAACGGTATCTTGAACGTATCTGCCAAGGACAAGGCTACAGGCAAGGAGCAGAGCATCCGCATCGAGGCTTCCTCTGGCTTGAGCGAGGACGAGATCAACCGCATGAAGGCTGAGGCAGAGCAGAACGCTGCTGCTGATAAGGCTGAGCGTGAGAAGATCGACAAGCTGAACCAGGCAGACTCCATGATCTTCACTACCGAGAACTTCCTGAAGGACAACGGTGACAAGATCCCAGCCGACAAGAAGCCAGGTATCGAGCAGGCATTGCAGCAGTTGAAGGATGCTCACAAGGCAGGTGATGTAGCTGTTATCGACTCAGCTATCAACAACCTCAACACCGTAATGCAGGCTGCCAGCCAGCAGATGTACCAGGGAGGTCAGCAGGCAGGTCCTCAGGGTGCTCAGGGCGGTCAGCAGGCACAGAGCGGTGCCCAGGACGTGCAGGACGCCGACTTTGAGGAGGTGAAATAAGTTACGATAGACAACAATAGTAATATATAGTCAATTAGGGTGTAGCTCAATGAGTTACGCCCTAATTTGTTTTTATACCATCGTGATTTACCTTTGTTATTTTCTCGATTTTTATCGTATATTTGTACCATAATTGTACCGCGATAAAAAAGTAGATAAT
>CAVBGK010000088.1:0-5994 GCA_963594995.1 Bacteroidaceae bacterium | reverse complement strand
TACAGCAACTTACGGATGTAAAAACATAAGGGATGATTTTTATCGGACAGCAATAATTTATTACCCAAATAACGGCGATTGCTTATATTAAAGGTGTCCATCTACATTCCATTATAAAGTATCCCAAGCCGATTCCTTATAACTAGAGACAAATCTTCTTATAAAACCTTTACTATCCTAAAAGAAATGGCGTAGGAATCATATCACTTCCGCCATCCTTGTTCTTCGAGGTATTAGGGGACCTATGGTATCAAGGATAAGAAGCAACAGATGCCTACGCCAAACAAAGCATATATACATATAGCACAAAGTACACCCTTCCTTACGAAAGGGCGCACTTGTGCCGTGTAAATACACGATGGGTAGACGTCCATTTGCCATCTCCCTCTGAATACCAAAATCGAAAGTCCCTAATTTTCGAGGAATCAGAAGAAAACGTTATGAACGCCTTTCTCTAAAAATAGGCCAAGCCTTGGATTCACGCCAGCGTCTCATCGCCAGCAATCCGCAGAATGACGGTTGCAAAAGTAATGAAAAGAATTTAGTTGGGCAAATATTTGAGGGAGAAAATCATATTTCGGTGGAACTTTTCTTGAAATTCGTAAACTTAAACACGCTATTGTTTCTCCTAAAGATACTATAAAAATAATTGAAACAGTATGTACGAATATACCATAATTTTCGTTTTCTAAGTAGCTGGATGTACATATCAACATATTTTCGTATGTTTGACGGATAGGTTCGTGGCGGTTTGTTTGCTAATTTTGCAGCTAGATAGAGAAAATCATTTAGAACAAACAATTAGCAATAACTAAAAATAGTGAATATCATCATGAGAAAGAACTCGTTTTTTGTCTCTCTTATGGCAATGTCCTTTCCTGCATTGCTTTCTGCCCAGGTGACTCCTCCGATTATGGGATGGAGCTCTTGGAATACTTTTCATGTCAATATCTCCGACTCGCTCATTCGTACACAAGCTGATGCCATGGTACGTTTGGGCTTGAAAGATTTGGGATATAACCATATCAATATTGATGATGGATTTTTCGGTTGGCGTGATTCCACAGGCATGATGCAACCACATCCACAGCGTTTTCCCCATGGCATGAAGGTCGTGGCAGATTATATTCATAGTCTAGGGTTGAAGGCAGGTATCTATTCCGATGCAGGAGCCAATACCTGTGGGTCTCGCTACGACAACGATGAGAATGGATTTGGGGCTGGCATGTATGGGCATGAGTTGCAGGATGCTAGGCTCTACTTTCATGACTGGGGCTTCGATTTCATCAAGATAGATTATTGTGGAGCAGGAACTTGGCTCGACCTTGAAGAGAAAAAACGCTATAAGACGATATGCGATGCCATCAAGCAAGAGGCTGGGCATCCTGTCAGTATCAATATCTGTAGATGGGCTTTCCCTGGTACATGGGCTAGGCAGATGGCAACTTCTTGGCGTATCTGTACGGACATTCGACCTCGATGGGATTCCATCTTGAAGATTATCAACAAGAACCTCTATCTCTCGGGCTTTGCTGGTGATGGTCATTACAATGATATGGATATGTTGGAGATAGGCAGAGGTCTCAAACCGAATGAGGAAGAGGTGCATGTGGGTATGTGGTGTATGATGAGTTCTCCTATGCTGATAGGATGCGACCTCAACTCGCTCAACGAGCAGTCTCTCTCTTTGTTGAAAAACAAGGAGTTGATAGCCATCAACCAAGACCCACTCGGATTACAGGCATACGTTGCTTTGCGCCAAGGAGAGAGATATATCTTGGTCAAGGATTTGGAAAAATATCATGGCAAGGTGAGGGCTGTTGCTCTTTTCAATCCTTCGGATAGTGTGATGTCCTTCTCTGTTCCATTGCCGGAATTGGAATTGGGTGGTAAGGTTCAGGCAAGGGATGTCATACGACATCAAGAGGTTAAAATAAATGGAGATAAACTTCTGGCAGAGGTGCCTGCCCATGGCATCAAGGTGTTGATAATGGAAGGTAAGAAACGATTGGAAGCTACTCGTTATGAAGCAGAATGGGCTTTCTTGTCGGCATACGATGATTTGGGAAAGCGAAAGAAACCAGTCAAGTTTGTTCCTATGGAAGGAGCGAGTGGTGGAATATGTGTTGCACATGTTGGTGGTGCTAGCAACAACAATGCCGTTTGGCGCAATGTTTGGAGCGACAAGGGAGGAAACTATCTGCTGAAGGTAAGGTACGTGGATGCTCCTCGTCTCAAGATGATGTTGAAAGTCAATGGCATTGAGAGCGGTAGCATAGAAACAGGTGTTCAGGCGGTAGATGCCCAAAAGGTAACGTTCAAAGAGGCAGTCTTTCAAGTTACTTTGCAGAAGGGATATAATTCCGTCAAACTTTATAGTCCGTTGACATTGATTCCAACTTTGGATTGCTTTACTTTGGAAAAGGTGTGAATCCCTTGATGGAGAAAAAGTTTCGGAAAAGACTTGGATATAATGAAAAGGTTTATATTGATATTAAGTTTGTTCATGTCCTTAGCTTCGGTAGAGGCTAAGGTTTGGATTAGTCATCCCACGGTGGAGGGGCGTACAGAGCCTTTGGGCTTGGATATGCCAACTCCACGGTTGGGATGGATGCTGCAATCTGACCAACGGAATGTGGTGCAGAAATCTTATCATATCATCGTGGCTTCTACTTGTGATAAAGCGGAAAGACACGAGGGGGATGTGTGGGATAGCGGCTTCGTGAAGTCTGACCAATCCCAATGGATAGGAATATCAGACTTGAAACTTCTGCCTAACCATGAATATTATTGGGCAGTACAGGTCAAGACCAACAAGGGAACGACTGGTTGGTCGGTGCCTCAAAGATGGTCTATGGGTATGATGGATATGCCCTGGAAAGGTTGTTGGATAGGCACGGATTCACTGTACCCTGGAGAAACTGACAGCAAGCATTCTCGTATTGCAGCCCGATATTTGCGCAAGGAATTTAAAACCTTGGGGAATATTCGGAGAGCGACTGTGCATGTTTGTGGGCTAGGTTTGTATCAACTTCAGATCAATGGCAGAAGAGTGGGGAATAGCGAACTTGCTCCTCTAGGTTCAGATTATAATAAGACCCTTATTTATGATACATACGATGTAACTCATGCTTTGAGTTCCGAGAATGTACTGATGCTGACATTGGGCGCAGGCAATTATTTTGCACCTCGTCAGCATTATCAAACCAATGTACGCTCTACATACGGCAAACCTATGGCATTGCTCAACTTAATCGTGGAATACCAAGATGGTCATGCGGATACTTTGGCAACAGATGAAACTTGGCGATTGAATGTGAATGGCCCCATCCGCTATTCCAACTTCTACGATGGAGAAATGTATGATGCAAGGCAAGAACTAGGTGATGTCTTCCACTTGGATTATGATGATAATCAGTGGATGCAAGCTCAACGTATGACAGCACCCCAAGGAAAGTTAGTTGGCAATTTGAGTTTACCAATCGTTGTATATCGAGAGGACAAGCCTGTGCGAATATGGAAAGCATCGAACAAGCGTTATTTGATAGACTTCGGAACCAATGAGGCAGGACGAATATGCCTTCACTTTCGTGGTTTGTCACAGAATGATAGCGTCAAGATAAGGTATGCGGAATTGTTAGAAAAGGATAGCAATGCACTTTATACCAAGAATTTACGTTCTGCCGAAAATCTTGATACTTATATCAGTAGTGGCAAGGATGCAGACTGGACAACGGCTTTTACTTATCATGGTTTCCGATATGTAGAGGTCACAGGCTTGGATGCGCTGTCGGAATCAGACATCAAGCGAGAACTCTTGGCAGACGAAATGAATGAAGACGTTACCCACTTCTATGCAGAGGAGAAAGGTAAGCCATCTCTTTTAAACCGATTGGTGGAGAATGCAAGGAGAGGAATCCGTAGCAATTACAAGGGAATGCCTTTGGATTGTCCGCAAAGAGACGAGCGAATGCCTTGGCTGGGAGATCGTACGACAGGAAGTTTGGGTGAGAGTTACTTGATGAACAATCATGCGCTTTATGCCAAGTGGATGCGAGACATCGAGGATTCGCAAAGAGAAGATGGGAATATCTCGGATGTGTCACCTTCCTATTGGCGACTCTATACGAATAATATCACCTGGCCTGCCGCTTATCCTTTCGGTTGTGAGATGCTTTATCGACAATATGGGGATGATGCTCCTATTCGGGAGCATTATGATTCCATCAAACGATTCTTGGCATATATGAAAGGAAAGTTTTGCAAAGATGGTTTGATAACCAAAGACAAATATGGTGACTGGTGTATGCCGCCTGAACGGTTGGACATGATATTCAGCAAAGACCCGAATAGAATCACCAATGGTGCATTGCTCAGTTCTTGCTATTATGCTTATCTTTGTCAGACGATGGCAAACTTTGCGGAAAGACTCAGTTTGTCTGAAGACTGTTTGCTATATAGACAGGAAGCAACAGATATGATAATGGCTATCAATCGAGCATTCCTAAAAAATGGAAAATATGACAACAATACCATTACGGCTAACCTTCTTCCTTTGGCTATGGGATTTGTGACAGAGGAAAGCAAGGATTCTGTGGAGCGTAACCTCTTGGAACAAATCATTGCCAATGATTATCATGTTTTTTGCGGTGTGATAGGCATCCAATGGTTGATGCGTTATCTGTCTGATTGTGGGCATGGTGACATCGCATATAAGATGGCTACCCAGACCTCATATCCTAGTTGGGGATATATGGTAGAGAACGGTGCCACCACGATATGGGAACTTTGGAATGGCAATACTGCCGACCCTGCCATGAACAGTGGCAATCATGTGATGCTCTTGGGTGACCTCTTGCCTTGGTGTTATGAGCGATTGGGAGGCATCAGACCTTTGAAGCCAGGTTTCAAGGAAATAGAAATCAGTCCAGACTTCAAGGTCTCTATATTAAATAAGGTGGAAACCTCCCATCTTTCTCCCTACGGACTTATCAAGAGTTGTTGGGATAGAAAAAACGGTAAAATAGTATGGGATGTAGAGATACCTGCCAATACTTCTGCGGTGCTGACCTTGCCGAATCATAAAAAGGTAAAGGTGAAATCTGGGAAATATCAATATGTAATAAAGGATTAAGTTAAGTACTTGATAAATACTTGATAAACAAAGGTGAACATGAATGAGCTTAGAACTCAGGATTGTTCACCTTTTTCTGTTTATTAGTACATCTGGCAATGCTTCCGTACATCTCAACCATACGAAAAGGCAGAAATCCACCTATCTTTGCCATCGAAAATCTAAATAATAAACAATCTTTAAACAAATAAGGTTTATGGTAAAGACAAACGAAATCAGAAGGCATGCATTGCAGTTGACTTGCTTGTATTCCTCACTGTTCATTTTGCCAGCCATGGGATTGCAAGAGGCTTTTGCCCAACAAACGGTAGCCCAGCAAGGTGATATAAATGGTATGGTCGTTGATGAACAAGGTGAGCCTGTTATTGGGGCAAGCGTCTTGGTGGTTGGTGGTAACGCTAGCCAAGGTACTATCACGGATATGGATGGTAAGTTCCAGGTCAACGTGAAGCCTGGTCAAAAGCTCAAAATATCTTATGTGGGTTACAAGACCATGACGGTTGTTGCCAAGAAAGGTATGAATGTACAACTGGAGTCGGACAGCCAGATGTTGCAAGGTGTCGAGGTTGTGGCATACGGTACTCAGAAGAAGGTGACCATTACGGGTGCCATCTCTTCTGTAAAAGGTGAGGAACTGACCAAGACCCCAGTGTCTTCCGTATCTCAAGTGTTGGCTGGTTCGATGACTGGTATCAGCTCTATCCAGATGTCTGGTGAGCCTGGTAGTGATGCTGCCCAACTCTATGTAAGAGGTAAGGCTACCTTCAATGGTGATACCAATCCATTGATACAAATAGATGGTGTGACCCGTTGGCGGAATTAATTCAGTGCGTACTTAATTCTACCAATGGGCTTCTCAT
>CAVBGK010000087.1:0-6195 GCA_963594995.1 Bacteroidaceae bacterium | reverse complement strand
GAGCAAAGGACTGAAAATCCTTGTGTCCCCGGTTCGATTCCTGGTGGTACCACTCCTCCTTTCATTAGGGCGGTTCTCTATTTAGAGGCCGCCTTTTCTATTTTTCATCCATATTCGTTTTTCTCCCCAACAAAGTAAATACAGACACACAGAGAAGCCAGCACTACTTCTCCACTGACAACACCCCTTCCTTCACTCGGAAATGGATGTCCAAATCATGAAAAGGCATACCATACACCTTGTCGGGATTCGTTTGGTAATGAGGGCGCGGGTCTTGCGACAACACCTCCTTCAATACCCCAATCTGCCTCTCCGACAGACCTTGGTCAACTAGGCTTCGCTTCACCTCATCCGAGATTTCAACCTGCAACTTCTCCCACTTTCTTTCATCCACAAAACCACTACGGGCGCCAGGATGGCAATCAGCATACACCACATAAGGCTTGATGTCGTATATCGGCGTACCATCCATCAAGTCAGCCCCCTTCACATGAATGATAGGGCCGCATCCGCTCTCCCACTCCACCCGAGAAAGACGGACGGAAGACAAGCCGATGTTATTAGGACGAAAAGGACTGCGAGTGGCAAAAACACCCATCTTTTCGTTGCCACCCAATACAGGCGGACGAACCACAGGACTGTTGGCTTTATGCTTGTTGGCAGAAAACTCCCATACCAACCATAAGAAATCAAATCCCTCAATACCCCGCAAAGCATCGGGATTGCGAAACTCTGGTTCAAAAACTATCCTTCCATCCAAGTCCTCCACCAGACCAGCTTGCTTGGGAACACCAAACTTGCTCTTGAAGGGAGAGTGGAATCGCGCTATTGGTTTTATTTCCATTCCTTACATTTTACACATTATTATAATAACGTGCCATATACCTGCAAAAGGTAACGTCGGCACACGCCTTTGCAAAGTTACAGCATTTCCGCGTAAACCACAAATATTCTGCAATTAATTTTGTATTGTGCCCAAATTAATGTAACTTTGCACCAAAACAATAACACATAAAGAAATGAAAATAGAGAAACCATCATTCGAAATCTGGGAACAAAAGCCAGGCGAGTTGGGCATCTACCAGCAGATAGAACGTGCCGGAAGAGTATGCTACAAAAGTGAGAACAACACGACCGAAGACTCCGCCAAACCTTTCGTAGGCAGAATGATTGCCAATGAGCATTTTGCCATGCTGGAACATGGCACCGTGTATCTCTTATGCGGTCATAATCTACTTCCACACTATGCCACCAACAAGTTCTCGCATCTCGCCGCCATCGAGGGCAAAGACTACATCACCACCAACCTTCGTGTCTTGGCTGAGAACAAATGGCTCAACGACTTGCAATATCTCTGCGAATACGAGCCTGGGAAGCACGAACAAAGAATCACCGTCCATTTCACGACCCAAATAGCCATCACCCGAGAGTACAACCGTCATCGTGCCAACTCCATGGCAGAGCAGAGCACTCGCTACTGCAACTATTCCAAGAATAAGTTTGACCAAGAAATCTCCGTCAACCTACCAACCTGGGTAGAGAAAGAGGGTTGCATATCCCAAGAACTCGACACATCCATGCCTACGTTCACCACACTATGCCAACAAGCAAGCGAAGGAAAGAACAACGAGTGGAACAAATTGCAATACTGGCTGTTTGCCAACCTCGCCGCCGAGTTTTCCTACATGAAACTGGTCGATGCAGGCTGCAAGCCACAGGAAGCACGTGCCATCCTCCCCCTCGACACCAACTCGGAATTGGTACACACTGCATTCGTCAGCGACTGGAAGCATTTCTTCGACCTGCGTGCCATCGGCACCACAGGAGCCCCTCATCCTGATGCCAAGATATTGGCAGAACCGCTCTACGAGGAGTTCAAAAAAAGAGGATATATTGATTGACAAGTATAAAAAAGCGTAAAAACAAGAGCAAAACTCGCAACTTTTCTATTTTTTGTACATCACGTATAAAATAATTGCGTATCTTTGCACTGTGTTTTTCATAGTATTAGATTTAAGGTTATCAAGGTTGGGGCTGCAGCGGCAGCCCTTTTTTCTTTATTTCGCCCACCATTTCGTGCGAAAATTCCCTTTTTTTTTATATTTCTTACATTTTTCGCAAAAAACAGAAAAAAAGTCACCAAAAAATTTGGTAGTACCAAAAATTAGCAGTACCTTTGCACTCGCTTGACAAAACAAGCTATAGACATTCAAGCCGAATCTTTGGAGAGATGGCAGAGTGGTCGAATGCACCGGTCTTGAAAACCGGCGTACTGAGAGGTACCGGGGGTTCGAATCCCTCTCTCTCCGCTCAAAACAGCGCAACAATCTGATTATCAGAGGGTTACGCTGTTTTTCGTTTGTAAGCTGCGCCAGATATGCGCCACTTATCGTCTATACGTAGAATCTACGTCTTCTAACCCATGAACCAAGGGAACTAAAGTTTGCAAAAGTAAGATTGGCTAGTGCATTCTTTCTGCACTAACCAATATATTTTTTTAATCCCGATGTAAATCTTCCGCTGCAAAAGCATACGTTTCACCATTATCTTTCGGAAGTTCATATGGAGTATCTTCTGCCGCACCATCCACACCTCTGCCAGCCATCTCCAAATCCGTGATGGAGTAAGCCATGACATAAAGGTATAATGCCACAACAATCTTGATACCTGCATTCACCTCCTCGTCTGACGAGCAAGGGGCATTATGTGCCTCGTCGTTTCTCCAGTTTCTCACCATCTGAAGATAAGTAGAGAACTTCTTGCCATCATCATCCGTTGAATACTTCAAGTTCCAAAGGCACTTGAAGGCATGGATGGCATCCGCAAGTCCTGGTTCCTTACCGTCTTGACCTTGAATCTCATCATCATTTATCAAGAAATAAAGTTTCTTCAAGAATGCCTCGTACTTCTGAACCAATGAGTTGAAGAAGGTATATCTTACGATTGGGGTGATGTTAGGATTGGCATAGATGTTATTCAACGCCTCCTTCAAGAGCATGTCAATACCGTCCAACTTAGGAATACTTACGGTATTCAGTACGAAGAAGAGATTGTCGATAATCTCTGGCAAGCTTCTCATCTTGCTACAAACACCAGCCATTTCTCCCTGCATTGCCTCGGCGAGTTTTTCCTTCAATACGGCTTCGTCATAGACAAAACTTGATGTTGCGGCAGCTTGTTTCGCCACTGCCTCCACGAACTTGCCTACCAAGGTCAAGGCGAATCCCTTTTCTTTGTCAAGAATTTCCTTGAAATGATAGTACTTGTCTATCTGGTCGATGATGGCATCACCAAACTTCTCCTTGCAGATATTCACCATCACGTCGTATGAGTTTCCTGCACGTGCCGCATCAACCACCTCAGGGTCGCTTAGCAACTCTTCCCAGATTTGCTTGATAATCTTGTCGTTCTCGTTGAGTATCGACGCAAAAGGACTGTTCACCATGTCGAGAAGTTCTGCAACGGTTTTCTTCTCATCTTCCACTTTCTTTCCGACCTCCCCTATACGTGTAGCCTTCAACTCCGTAGGAGAGTCTTCCAGTTCGATGGCACCGTCAAATGAGAGCTGTATTCTCAGTTTGTCCAAGTCTATCATGCCCATCAGTTCCATAGGCAAAGTCTCCTTGGTATATGGCAGATACTTATAGAACACCTTGCAGAACACATAGAACTTTTCCAGTTCTGGGTCTGTGAAATCCATGAGTTGAGCCAAGAAGCCATACTGACGGACAAAGCGGTTCACTTCCTTGCGATACTTATCCTTGTCTTCATCCGATAACGGATCCACTCTCTCATGCACAATCTTCAGTAGTATCGAAGGTACCTCATGCACCCTGTCCTTGTCTATCATTCGCTCACAAACAGCGTCAATCTCGCTCTCATTGAAGATGTTCCAGTTTTGCACCGTCTCCATCAAGGTATATACACGTTGCGTATCGACATCACCTGTCAACGTTGTCTCGGTATAATACTGGTTGAAAGCCTTGCGTACCGAGTCGGCATCATTGCGGAAGTCCACGACAAGCGTGTCTTCCTTATATGGCCAATAGGTACGGTTCAAGCGTGACAACGTCTGGATGCACTGGATGCCACCCAAACTACGGTCAACGAACATCGTATGAAGCATTTTCTGGTCGAAGCCTGTCTGGAATTTCTCGGCTACAATCAATATCTTGTAATCGTCTTCCTTGAACTTCTCGGCGATGTCATTGTCCGTAACACCATCGTCATTCATGTTTGCCTCGGTACACTTGTTGCCATTGCTATCGGTTACTTCACCAGAAAAGGCTACAAGGGTCTTGATAGCACCATGGTATTCCTCTTTGATGATGCGGTCGATGATTTGCTTGTAGTCGGCAGCCGACTGACGGGAATCACACACCACCATAGCCTTGGCTTGATGGTTTATCTTGTTGATGGTGAACTTCATGAACTGGTCAACTATCATGCTCGCCTTTCTCAGTTTGATGTACTTGTTCTTGCCCAGCCACTCGCCAATCACCTTCAAGGCTTTCTTTTGCTCGAAGAGTTTGTCCTTATCCTCGTCAGGATGCTTTTCTATTATTTCAAACTTGGTCTTGTAACTGACATAGTTCTGTGTGACATCAAGGATAAACTTCTCGTCGATAGCTTGCTTCATGGAGTACAAGTCATGGGCAGACATTCTATCCTTTCCATAAAGGGCATAAGTCTTGTCCTTTGGTGTGGCAGTAAAAGCAAAGTACGAGATATGGCTCATCATCTTCCTGTAGCTTTGCATCTGCGCCATCAAGGCATCCAATGGGCTGTCATACTCATCAGGGTCGTAATCGCCCATCTTCTCCAAGTCCTCCTTGGTGGAAAGAGCGTTGACCAAGTCCTTGGCAGCCTCATTGCCGATTGCCGTGTGAGCTTCATCTACTATGATGGCATACTTCTTGGATTTCTCATGTTTGAGATAATCGAGCGCAAAGGCAAACTTCTGTACTGTAGAAATGATGATTCTGTTCTCGCCGTTCAAGGCATCAGCCAGTTTCTTGGAGCCCTTGCGAATGTCCTTCACCGTTCCTGCCGTCACCTCAAAGTTCACCACGTCCTCAGCCATGTTGCGATTGAGCACAATACGGTCTGTCACCATGATGATGCTGTCAAAGATAGCCGTGCCATCAGGATTTGTCATGTTGGCAAGCTGGTGGGCAAGCCAAGCCATCGTCTTGGTCTTTCCACTTCCTGCGGAATGTTGAATCAGATAATTATACCCCGGTCCTTCCTCACGAACCAAGCCACGGAGTTTTCTCACCGCACGGAGTTGGTGGAAACGAGGGAAGATGACCACGGTACGCTTCTTTTGCTCCTTGGTGTCCTTGTCCTCATAATACTCATCATAACGCTTGATGAAATTCTCCAGTAGGTCGAGGATGGAATCTGCTTGCAAAACCCTATGCCACATATAGGCTGTAGGATATTCGCCCTCGATAGGAGGGTTAACGGTCTCTTGATTGAAAGGCAGGAATGTTGTCTTCTCGCCGTTCAGGAAAGTAGTCATGAAGGCATACTGGTTGTCCATAACAAAGTGAACCAAGCTGTTTCTCAGCATTCGGTTGTGTGGGTCACGATTTCGCTTATACTGCAAGATGCCATGCGTATAATTCTGGTCTGAGCCTTCGTTTTTCAACTCGAAAGTAAACAAAGGGATGCCATTGAGCAAAATGCACAAGTCAAGCTCATTGCCTTTGTCCTCGCCCAATGAATAGCGCATCTGACGGACTACACTGAACTTGTTTGCACGGTACAGTCTGTAGTTGTCTGTTCCCTCACCTTCCAGCACCGGCTTGAACTGACAGAACTTTACTTTTGCTCCGCTGACAGTAAAGCCTTTTCTCATGATAGTAAGAATGCTCTCGCCACGGTCTATTCGCTTGTTGTACTCACGAACGACCGTCGCCATCTCCTGACCAGGGAAATGCTTGGTCAGCTTATTCCAGACCACAGGCTGCTGACGCAAGAACTGCTCCAGCATCTCTACATCGCACAGCTTTTCGATGTCAAACTGTGCGCTGCTCCTTTGATTATAGAGGTCGCTACTGGCAAGATAACTTGCAATGTGCTCCTCAAATTTCGTTTCGTTCAAGAGATTATTCATCGTTGATTGTTTTTGTCATTAACCCAACTTTAACACAGTATAGAGCATTTTGATTGCTAATCAGTACATTGTGC
>CAVBGK010000086.1:0-6413 GCA_963594995.1 Bacteroidaceae bacterium | reverse complement strand
TAATTCCTTGCTAATGGAATAGTTATTTATGCAGCCTTGACGGGCGCACCCTTAATGCTGTCGATTTCGAAAACAATGAAGGTCTCGTCGAACAGGCTGCTGTCCATGTTCTCGTTCAGTGTCACATCGTGGCTGCCTCCCTTGTAGAAGTCTTTCAACAAGTAATTGTAGGATGAAAGGTCGATGCCATGCAGACCATTCTCCTCGCATATATTTGGCAGTCGTTCCGTGCTGAACTCGTAGAATGTGTTGAAACAGAGGTTGCTCACTCGCTTAGTGGTGAAGTAGGCATCATAATACTCGTTGATGACTTGCTCTATCAGTCTGTCCTCGGTCTTGCTCACCGTGCCTTGACTACCTTTCCATATCAGCATCACCAAGTTCTTCAGGAATCCCAACTTTTCTATGTTCCATTCCTCTCGCTTGATTTTGAATGGGTTCATCGTGATAGGATGTTCCTCAGTATAGGAGATATACTTTCCTCCGAAGTATTCGCACAAACCTTCATACGAGTTACCTGTATCTACCAGCACGATGTCTGTGTCTTGCTCATGGGCTTGGCGCACCATCGAGTTGACATAAAAACTCTTTCCGCTTCCCGAAGGACCGAGGACGAAGAAGTTGCTGTTGTCGGTCAGCTTGTTCTTTCCCTCTTTTCCTGATATGTCGATGGCTACTGGCACTCCTTGGCGGTCGGTGTAATAGACCTTGAAGGGCGTGTCCTCGCTATGCACTATCTTCTCCTTGTACATCAGACAGGTGGCAGCGTCGCCCAAAGTCAGAAATCTGTCATAGTCGGCGTTCATCCCATAACAGTTGCCTGGGAATGAGTTGACGAACAGCTCCAACTGGTTGTAGGCTCGCTTCGAGATATGGATGCCCATCCTGCCAAAGGCGTTCTCCAAGTGGTTGGTACACTTTTGTATGTCGGTGTCGGGCTTCACCGTCACTATCAGATTGTAGTGGGTATAGACGAGCTGTTTGTTTTCCCTCGCTATCACCTCCTGCACTCGCTTGATGTCCTCCACGGCAATCAGGTTGCTTGGATTCGGCATACTGGCATGGCGGTTCTTCTTTTTGTCGAGCAGGGCAAGCTCACGTTTCTGGTTCGGCATGAAGATGATTTGGTTATACACCACGCTCTCCACGCCCGGTATGCTGTCCACCAATGCCACCAAGTCCACAGGCATACTAGTATTGTTCACCTCGATATTGGTAAACGGACGGATTTGTGTCGGCAAGTTGGCACAGTCCACATCCACAAGGCTATACACCTTGCTGCGTCTGTCACCCATACCTATCATCTCGTCATCAACCTTGAAGCCTGTCATGCTCACTGTCTTGTCACGGAAGTTCATGGCAAAGAAACGGTCAACATATTGGCTCGCCTCTTGTTTGCCCAAGAACTCAGACTTGATGCCAGCGTCCTTCAGTTGGTCTTGCACTTTTCTGATTTTCACGAGGAAGTCACGCCATTTCTTGTTATCAAAAGAAAGAAGACGGCTCTTCTTGTTTTCCTGTGTGATGGTCAGGTAGGTTGTACTGTCCGTATATTCTCTTCCATTGAAATAGCGGAAGTAGGACTCTGAAAGGAATTCATGTCCCTTGCCACTCTCGTCCTTGAACTGCTTTCTTGTAAAGATGTCCTGCTTATGCAAGGCATAGCCTTCTCCCAAGGTCTGCACTATGGCAGCAAATAGGTTGGTGAACTCGTAATAGCTGTCGATGTTGGCTGAATATTTCTGTACAGGGTTCTCCATCTTCAGAATGGCGGAATATTCTCCTGTCTTGGTATAGAGAACACCAATGCCTTCCGTGTCTTCCACGGAGAAGTAGATGTCCTGAAAGATTCTCTTCCGCTTGCCTCCAGTGCCAAAGGCATAGACCGATATGGCCATGCCGATGCAGGTTGCCACGAAAAATAAGATTACATATAGTACCATACTCGTTTATTCTTCTGTTTCATTGATGGATGAATGGGGATTGCCCACATCTGACGATTTGTTAGTATCTCTGCTATAGGAGGTGGAAACACTATCCTCGACAATAGAATCTGTTGGATTTGCGTTCATCTGAGTTTCCATTATCACTGAATGTCCATCGGCTTCTATAGCCCAAGCAGCCCTTGCCTTGTCTGCGCTTCGCATGGCATCCAATGTGGGTGGCTTGTAGGTCTTGTCCTTGCAAGCGGTCAGCAATGCTGCTGCCAATGCAATGATAACGATGTTCTTTGTCTTCATGCTCATAACTTTTCTTTTATATCGGGAATGCCCACGAAAGAAACCAATAAAGGTAGGCCCACACCCTTGGGGGAGAATGAGCCTACCAGTCGTTCACTTTCTACTTGTCATCCACATCTTGGTCATGTCGATACTTTTTCTTGTTTTACATTTTTATATGCGCTTGCTGTAGGCATAGATAAACACTCCTTGGTCGTTCTTCTTGGTATGCAGTCCCTTCCGTTGCTTGAACATGATGAGTCCTGCTCCCGTAGTGATAGCCACGACCAACACTATCAGTCCTGCAATGATACCCATCAAGCAGTAGGCGGCGATGAAGCCGATGATGGCTCCTCCTGCCGTGGCTGCCGCCCAATAGATGTATCGCCCCTGTATGCCCATGAATTCAAGGGGCTTCTGCAATCCCTTGAACAGTGGGTAGTCGGGGTAGCGGATTTCCTGTTCTTCTCTTGCCATTCTTCACGTCGTTACTCACAAATAATTCACACAAATTGCTATAGTTTGTTAGTTGGTCACGCCGAAGAACAAAGGCAAAGCCTGTGCTGCTGCCACGAGGAAGATACATGCGCCTACAATCATCATGATTTTCTTCTTGACATCCTGCTCCTCATTGTTCATCGCAATGTAAACGCTGATTGCGCCCACAACGGCAACCACACCTGCGATGGCATAGCAGAGCTTGACCACGATAGGCACATATTTGGCGATTTCCTCCGTTACGGTTGTAAGTGCTGTGGTACCTGCCGTGTAGTCACCTGCCGAGTTCTGCGCCATGGCAACGCCACCGCCCACGAGGAGCATTAGTGCCAATGTCTTCAAGCGTCCTGAAGAGAGAACGCTCTTGGCGGTCTTCTTCAAATAGTTCGTTGTTTTCTTAAACATTCTTTCTTGTTTTACTTGTTAATGATTCGTTTGGCAACACCTTATTCTATATATGGCATTGCCGCTTTCACATGATATACTCTTCTGCAGTTGAGTCTTAAATCTGGTAGCCAAAGAATGCCGGGAACAGGATGGATGCGCCTATCATAAACAGACAGGCACCTATCAGCGTCAGTATGGACTTGGTGATTCCGTCTTCCCCTGTGTTCATCTTGATGTATATCTGCAATGCCGATATAATCACCATCACGGCAGCGACTGCGTATGTCAGATACAGCACATACAGCATCATCGTCACCACATAGTCGTGCATTCCTGCCAGTGCGTCCGCTCCCCAGCTATAGTCCACATTGCCACATTTGGCTGATGCGGACAGGGGGAGCAGCGCAAAGACAAAAGAACTAACTAAATTCCTTATGATATGGCTAAATTTCATCCTTGACTGGTATTGTTTTGATGTTTGGTCGTCCAGGCTTTGTCTCGCCTTGTTTCAGCAGACTCTCGGTAAAGTCGTCTTGCCAGAGTCCGTCTATCCATATTGGTGAGGTGCTTTCCATCTGCCCACTCACTCTTTCCTGCAATGACTCGGCACAGCCTTTTTTCTTGGCTTGGCTGTCATTCTCCTCATCATTACCATTTTCTCCACCAATGGAATCCGTATCAGAGGTATAGCCGTCAGTGCCGTTGTTCTCTGTTCCCATATCGTAGCCTTCATCGTATGATGTACCTCCTTGGAAACTTGTGTCGTACAGCTTATCAGCAACGCTGAATCCTCCGTCGCTTTCATTGACGGCAACGGCGGCATCCTCTTCCGTCATATTGCTGATGTCAAACACTTCCTCATTGCTCTTGGCTTCTTCCTTCTTGCCATACAGGTCTCTTGTTATCATCACCGCATAATAGATGACGTATGCAATGGTCAGGCTGATGGCGAATATCACAAATGGACTCATATAATACTTTGTTTTATTGATAATTTATACTCTATGCAGTGGCATTCGTGCCAGTTGCGAGTGCAAAGTAAAAGGTAAAATCCGAGATAAAAGAATTTTTCAAAGTATGAGACTGAAAGTTTAAGATATATTCAAATTATAATTATATATCATACTCTAAATCATACTTTGGGCAGCTTCCGCTGTAAGTTTTCGCATATTTTGGAAAAGGGCATAAAAAAAGCCCTCCGAATAGGAGAGCTTATAAAGAGTAAACATATAGGTAGCCACAGCTACCACAATTATTACTTATTCCAATATTTTTCAGCCATAGGCTTTAGCCTGTCTGTGATAACTTGCATTACCACATTAAAGCTAAGTTCTTCTTTCCACTGAATTTTTCTAAGAAACAGTTTCCACTGCATCTGCCGATTGGCATCATTGACAAACTCGTCTGTGAAAAGTTTCAGTTTTGGATTGTGTTCAAGTTCACGATTGTCAAACGTCGCCTTGATAGCGTCATATAGTGTTTCATCGTCCAACTCTCGTTTTGTCAACAACTGGTAGCAATCGAAGAAATCCTTCATTCGGCTGTTGTACTCGTCCCGATCCAACATGGTGTGAAACTTTTCTGCGACAACCGTCTCCAACGAATAGGCTTGGAGGTTGACTGATGGAATATTCGGCAACAACAAGGGAAAATCAATGGATGCTGGATAAGGTGTCACGACATCACCAAAGCCAATGTCCACGGACATCTTATGTATAATGCTGTCCATGTGTGCCGTGAAAAAGAATCTTGTGCCAGGATATTTCTTTTCCACAGTGATAGGCTCCATCGTTATGTTTTCCGTATCAAACGTAACGCCATCCTCATCACAGGCTATGCCCAATATTTCCTGGAACACTTTGGTTAAGAACTCTCTGTCACGGCTGATTCTTTCTGCCATGAAGTCCACATCTATGGTTGGACGAGCGTTAAGACCGTCCATCGCATAGAGCAAAGAACCGCCTTTCAGTAGAAAGTTGTCCTTGTACTGACTTACAGATACTCTGTACAGCAGTCGCTCGTTGAAGTATCTTGCAAGAAGATACATATATTTATAGCCAGTCTCATTCATCAGATTGAGCAGACGTGTCTTGACAGACTTGCCATAGTTTTTCTTTCCCATTTTATTCTATTGCTATTTCAAGATAATTTTTCAAAATATTGGCAACCCTCAGCCGCTTGGCATATTCTGCCAGTTGGCTCAGGTTGCGGTTCGGTTTCTTCAGATAATTTCGTATTACCTCGGAGCATACTTCCAATCCTATTTTGTTGCGGTATTTGACAGCATCACATACACTACGTTCCATATCTGTCATGCGGATGTTGTAGCCCGATATTTCCACATCCATAACACCAAACTCCAAGTTCTCCTTTTTCCAATAATAGAGTTCTATCGGTAGGGTTGGCGGTATTGCCACCTTTCGTTTGGCTTCTATGGCGACACAAAAGGAAGGTGGAACAACAGTGGAGAGCTGATGATATGCCCAAGCGTTGTACAGGCATACAATTCCATTGGGAACGATTCGCTCAACATCTATCATCGTATTGAAAAGAGCGTCTGGAACAGCATAGACTCCATGACGAACTCTTATCAGTTCGCCACGTTCCTTAGCCCTCACTATTTTCTGATAGTCGGATTGCTTTGAGAACTCAGCGGTGGTTATGATTCCACCTTGCGAGGTTGCCTTATACATAATCTCATTCATACCTTCACCTTATTATAGTTATTTGACGGTGCAAAGATACGACTTTATCTTCAAAAACGATAGTTTTCTACGGAGAATATTTATTATATCCGTTCAAAACTATCGTAAATTTACCGTTCTACAGGTATATTGATGGATTTCCTGCCTATCAGATAGTCATTCACATCCTTATATTCTGCATATCGCACGGCTTCATTGCATACCTTTTGGGGATAATATTCCCTGATACGCTCTGTTGTCATCTGTCCTGCCTTGTCATTGTCAAGATAACAGTGGATGGCTGCATAATATGTCAATCGCTCCATACATTTTCCAAGGCAACTGATGGAGTTCAGTACGATATAGTCACATGGAGCTTGCTGACAGATTATAGCATCACCTCGTTTCTCCAAAGTCTTGTACGAGAGAAAATCCATGAAGCCCTCAAAAATACAGCATTGGTTCTGTACTCCGACCGGTTGTGAGTGGATTAGGGATATGTCTTTTTCACCCACGCAGCCCTTGTAGTAGGGATTGCGAAGCTCATAACCATCCCTAATATTCGGAAAAGCTATTCCAAAATACCGTTTGCCCTTGAACGTGTACCACATCTCCTTGCAATATC
>CAVBGK010000085.1:0-8179 GCA_963594995.1 Bacteroidaceae bacterium | reverse complement strand
AGCCATAAACCATACAACGAAATACCATTCGTCGTGCCCATCGGCTTTTAGTTTCTCCTTCAGAAACTTGTAGTAAATTATCTCTAGAAGCCAATGGGGGGGTAACTTTTGCAAATAGTCCAATAAAGAAGAAATTCCTTTCTGAGCAAAGACATAAACATCGCCTTATTGCATCGTTATTTTGCGCGAAGCGCCTATTTTTACCCATTTCGCGCAAAATAGTGATTCATTATTTTGCGCGAAATCATATTTTTAGTATCTTTGCAGCAAAATAACGACCTCATTATGGCACAAGAGATTATTGGAAGAGAGCAAGAAATCAAAGAGATTAAGGCTCTATATCAAGCAAACAAACCTATTTTTGCTGTGGTTTACGGCAGAAGAAGAGTTGGAAAAACTTTTCTCATTAGAGAATTGTTGGGCGACAAGTTCACCTTCTATCACACAGGTCTATCACCATACGAGTTAGAAGGCAAGAAACTGAAAGAGCAACAACTAAGCAATTTCTATTCCTCGCTTCTCAAATATGGTAGCGACATCAAACATGTACCAACCGACTGGTTGGAAGCATTCAATGCGCTCATTGCTCTTTTGGAAAAGCAAGACACCAACAAACGACAAGTTGTATTCATTGATGAACTACCATGGATGGATACGCCTCGCTCTGGCTTCATCACAGCCTTGGAACATTTTTGGAATGGATGGGGAGCAGGAAGAGAAAACTTGATGCTCATCGTCTGTGGTTCCGCCACCTCTTGGATTTCCGACAAACTTCTCAACAACAAGGGAGGACTCTTCGACCGCACAACAGATGAAATCAAGCTTTGTCCTTTCACCTTGGGCGAATGCGAGAAGTATTATCAAGCAAACAACATCATGATGTCTAAATTCGACCAAGTGCAATGCTATATGGCTACAGGTGGAATACCTTATTATATATCCATGCTTCAAAAGGGGAAAAGTCTGGCACAAAACATCGACCGTCTATTCTTCGAACCTAACGCCAAGCTCAAGTTAGAGTTTGACCGCCTCTACTCTTCTCTCTTTACAAATGCAGAAGACTGCAAGAAGATTGTGCGATTATTGGCAAAGAAGCAACAAGGATACACCAGAAAGGAAATACAGGAACAGACCAAACTATCAGATGGCGGCGGGCTCTCTATGACACTAAAGACTTTGGAAGTGAGCGATTTTATCACCTCCTATGTAAAATACGACTATCCAAAGAGAGAGGTTTACTATCGCCTCACCGATTTCTATAGCAAGTTTTACCTATCTTTCATTGATGGCAAGAAGACCACCAATCCTAGTTTTTGGCAGGACAATCTACTCACACCGTCTCTCACAGCCTGGCGAGGTTTTACCTTCGAATCCCTTTGCATCTACCATCTGCCCCAAATCAAGCAAGCCCTTGGCATTAGTGGAGTACAAACAGAATTTAGTCCTTGGAAAAGTAGAAAAGAAAAAGAGGGAGCACAAATAGACTTAGTCATCGAACGAGCCGACCATATCTGCAATATCTGCGAGATAAAGTTCTGTGAAGACGACTTCTCTATCAATGCAGCATACGATAAGAACTTACGCCATAAGCTCACCACCTTTCAAGAAGAGACAAAATGTAAGAATGCACTACACTTAACGCTCATCACAACATACGGTTTGAAATTCAACGAGTATGCAGGAAGAATACAGAAAGTCATAACAATGGAAGACTTGTTTCGATAAGAATAATTCAGGTTAGATGCCAATGGGGGCAACATTTGAAAATGTCCTTTGAAAATTTTGCAGTTTTTTGAAGATTTCTACAAGATATTCAGAGAATATACAAGATGGGGTTAGCTGATGGCTTACTTTCCAATTAAGATACTATTGAACAACTCTTAGTAAAGCACCTATAATCTGACTAAGTACTAAATCTTGTTCTGATGATAGTTGCTTCTTTGGTGACAAGGAATGAGACTTTATCTCAAATGGTATCGACAACTCCATAGAATTTGAGTCTTCATCACGTCCGTTCTTTTCCGTCTGCTCCAACTCCACTGCAAAAATAGCAATTATTATCGAAACAACAAAACTTTTTGCTAAAATTTATGTTCTGTTTGGATAGGAGAGTGACAACTGGGTGAAGGGTGGGTGCGGGGTATCAGCTTACCCTTCACCCCCTGAAGTCCCTTTGTTTACGGGCATTCCGAGCGAAAGGTGAAGGGTGAAAGTTTTTTCTTATTGCTACTGCATTTCTCCGTTGGGTGGACACAGGGAAAGGTGATAAAACCTTATATTCCAAGCGAGTATAAGGTTATGAATGATTAAGACGTTTTTTTAAAGGCTGCAAATTTCAAAAGATTGGCTCCAAAAAGCTTTCTATGAAGAAAAAATGGCAATATTGCCAAAAAATCTTTGTAGGAAGCGTGTTTTTAAGGAAATATTCGTATCTTTGCGAAGAAAAAGTGACAATATTGCCAAAAAACTTCGTAAAAATTGTGCTATGCAAATAAAAAGAAACTTCTATTTACAACAGCTCATTGATGGTAAAAAGAATGGGTTGATAAAAATCATAACCGGCATTAGGCGTTGTGGAAAGTCGTATTTGCTTTTTACTCTTTTTCGTCAGCATCTGATAGCATCAGGTGTTGCCGACGACCATATCATCCGAATAGCACTGGACGACATAGAGAATGCAGAATTGCGTGATCCGCTTGCACTCTACAAAAGCATCAAGGCAAGAATGCAGGATAGCGACTTGTATTATATCCTGTTGGACGAGGTGCAGTTGGTGCCACGTTTTGAAGAGGTACTGAATAGCTTGCTGAGGGTAGAAAATGCCGATGTGTATGTTACGGGCAGTAATTCTAAGTTCTTGTCGAGCGACATCATCACAGAGTTCAGAGGGCGTGGCGATGAGATTCGTCTTTATCCATTGTCTCTCTCGGAGTATTGCGAGGGTATGGGGCAGACTGCCAGGGATGCCTGGAAAGACTACTATACCTATGGTGGACTGCCTCATGTACTGTCGCTGGAAACGGAAAAGAAAAAAATCGATTATCTATCCCACTTATTTGAGAGTGTTTACTTGATAGATGTGATAGAGCGGCATAAAATCAAGAACAAGGCGGAATTTGAGGAGCTGGTGCGCATTGTAGCATCTGGTATTGGTGCGCCAACGAATCCTGCCAAATTATCCAACACCTTTAAGAGCGTGAAGAAGGTGAGCATCGGTTCGGTTACGATAGATCGCTATCTAGACTATATGCAAGATGCCTTTATCATAGAGAAAGCCATCCGCTTCGACATCAAGGGGAAGAAATACATTGGCAGTTTGGCGAAGTATTATTTTTCTGATATGGGTATCAGAAATGCCATACTGGGGTTGCGTCAGCAAGAGGAAACGCATATCATGGAGAATATCTTGTATAATGAGCTGCGGCGTCGTGGCTGCAAGGTGGATGTCGGCATGATGGAGCAGCGATTTGTCGACAAGGACGGTAAATGGCAGCGTAAACAGCTGGAGGTCGACTTTGTGGTAAACGAAGGCAGCCAGCGATACTATATCCAGTCTGCTTTGGCATTGCCGGATGAGGAAAAGCGCCAGCAAGAAATGGCATCTCTCTTGAAAATCAATGATTCCTTTAAGAAGGTCATCGTGGTAAAGGATGACATCAAGCCCTGGAGAGACGAGAATGGCATCTTGACTATCGGCTTGCTGGATTTCTTGATGGATGAAAACAGCTTGAAACTGTTATAGCAACAAGTGTAGGTGAATGAAGGATGTAACATTACGGTGCATCCTCTATTGCACTTCTAAGTTGAACTTGCGAAGTAATATGGCAAACGAAATAGATACTGTCCACATATTAAATATGAGGTTTTCGACCGTCAGATAGAGCATTTCTCCATGATGCTCCGGGTGTTGCTAGAGGGGTGGGAAGACTACAGCTCCAGGGAGTTGACTTCCGACCTCAAGTCTCTGTGCACCAAGGCATCAAGTCTCTGCTATATGGCAGACCAAGACCTCGTCTTGCAACATACCGATGTGGCTAAGGCGAGAAAGGAGTAAAATGAAAACTGGCATCAGCTGATGGAAGAACTTGTGGTAAAGAAGTTTTCGCCCTTTTTGCTGCAAGTGGTGAATGGGCTACGTGAGAGCAAGATGATGATGGGGCATGAGTCGCCTATGTTTTCATCGAGATTGAGCGCCATCTTTCCTCTCATCTCCGACCTGCTGACGATGGAGGGAATGGAGAAGGAAAAGATTCAGCAAGTGCAAGGACTCGTACAGACCTTGGAGAGTATGGTGGAAAACGAACCCTCCCTGTCGCTGCAACCGGAAGCATCCCTGATGCAGCCGTCTGATTCTTCTTTGGCGGATGACCAGTTGAGGATGGAAATGGCAGTCAACCTTTTTCATTTCTTGCGCCTCTTTGCCTTGAACAGTTATCTCCTCCTGCATTTCAGAAGGGTGTGCCATGTAACCAGCAGACCATTGGAAGCCAATGCCATCATCCGGCTCACGGAATCGAAAGTACAGAAATATATCAGCGAGGAGAGGGGCAAGCGCAGTCTCGACCTTTATCAGGCTCGTTTGCAATACGAGAATGATGGCAAGCCGCTCGATGTAGACCTATGGCTGAAGGCAAGGAGAGAACTGAAGGCACAGGTACCTCCTAAGTTTGAACTAGCCTTCCTCTATTATGCGGATGATGTAAGCAAGGCTGGCAACGAACTTGCCAAGATCGCCATTTCGGCTGAGGAATTTGACATCTGGGTGGATATCTTGGCAAAATACCAGCTCGTAACCCGTCGTATCTTTGAGATAACCCATCCTGAGGAGCAGACCCATAGTCTGTCTAACGATACCTTCAACTGGATGGTAAATGGCAAGAGTGTAGATTTACGGGAACTGAAGAAGTCGATAGCCAAGATGGTGGTGCTGGTAGAGAAGAAGAACCAGTGGTTTTGCGTATGGAGCGTGCTGAGGCACCTCAATCTCATCAGGGAGGGTGCCACCTTTGCCACCTTCGCCCATCAGATGATGAGTGCCGGGTGGTTTGGGAAAACGGAAGGCATCGTGCGTTTCACCGCCGACAACCTGAGCGATTATTCCCATTACTTCAATGAATACGATTACACCGACTGGGACGAGGAGATATTCTTGGAGAAAAAGGAAATGTATGGGATGACCAAGTGGTCGCCCAAGCTCTGCCAAAACTTCACCAAGCTCTGCGAGCGGATGATGAAAGCCTCTGGGGGTATTCCTTTTTGGTGTGATGGGCAGGAAAAAAACTAACATAAGAGCGGCACTTCCTTATCGCAAGGAAATGCCGCCTTATTTTAAATATGAAGTATTATCCAAAGTCTAAACTCTAGCTACAATCTGCTCTGGGGTAAGTTCGTTGTCGAGAGCCATCTGCTGATAGTCGTAGCGGTCGTAGAGTCCCTTCTTGATGCCGAAGCAGAGAGTCTTCATGTCGCTGTCGCCATAGAAGCGGGCTATCTTCTCGCCAAATCCACCCTCCAGCGCACCATCCTCCAAGATAAGTACCTTCTCGTGGTCGGCCTTGAGGCTTTCGAGCATCTCCGCGTCGAGACCTGTGATGTAACGAGGGTTGATGAGGGTAGCGTCAATGCCTTTCTGCTCTTTCAAGAGGGCTGCCACCTGCTTGCCGAGACCATGGAAAGCACCAAGGGCTATGATGGCTACCTTGCTGCCCTTTTGGGTCATCTTGAAGCGGTTTAATTCAGAGTAGTCTTCATCAAATTTCTCATTGCTGTGGGTTACTGCTCCACCCGGCACACGGATAGCCACAGAGTGGCTGGTCTGCTTGATGCCCCATGCCATCATCGCCTTGTACTCCTCCCAGCAGGTAGGGGCGAGATATACGAGATTGGGGATGTTGCTGAGCATCGGGATGTCGTAGAACCCGATGTGGGTGATGTCGTTCAAGCCATACATAGAGCCAAGGAACACATTGATGAGGGCTGGGTTGCCATTGATGCAGAGGTCCTGGGCTATCTGGTCGTAGGTGCGCTGGATGAAGGTGCTATATACATTATATACAGGACGGATGCCGCCCTTTGCCATACCCGAAATCATAGCTACGGCTTGCTCCTCGGCGATGCCTACATCTACAAACTGTTTTCCAGCCTCCTCACGGCGAGCCTTGAAGAAGCCTGCCACGGTAGGGGTACCAGAGGTAACGGCCACGAGATGCTTGTCTTTCTTCATCTCCTCCAGGAGATATTCGCCTGTCAGGTTGCCGTAGTCCTCGCCGTTTCCTTCTACCTTGGGCTTGCCAGTCTCTATGTCGAAGGGCATGCTCCAGTGCCAAGTCTCTTTATTCTCTTCTGCAGGTGCATAGCCCTTGCCTTTTTCTGTATGGATGTGAACGACGATAGGGTGGTCGGTATCCTTCACTTCCTCGAAGGTCTTGATAAGTGTATTCACATCATTGCCGTCGGCTACATACTTGTAGTCTAAGCCCATGGCACGGAAGAGGTTGCACTCTGACTGCCCATTGGTGGCACGGAGCAAGGCGAGGTTTTTGTAGAGTCCGCCATGGTTTTCGGCGATGCTCATCTCGTTGTCATTGACTACGATGATGATTCCAGTGCCCAGTTCTCCTGCTTCGTCGAGTCCTTCCAGTGCCTCGCCGCCGCTCAGGGAACCGTCGCCGATAACGACCACGATGTTCTCATTGGTGCCCTTGATGTCACGTGCCTTCTGAAGACCGGTGGCAAGGGATATGGAGGTGGAGGTGTGCCCCAGCTCAAACTGGTCGTACTCTGGAGACTCCGCTGGACTGCTGTAGCCGGAAATCTCTTGCAAACGGCTGTTGTCGTAGTAGCCGAATGCACGGCCTGTCAACATCTTGTGGGGATAACTTTGGTGAGAGACATCGAAGATAAACTTGTCCTCTGGGCAGTTGAACACATAGTGCATGGCGATGGTAGTCTCCACAATACCGAGGTTGGGGCCTACGTGACCACCGATGTTGCTGTCACGGTTTAGGATACCGTCACGGATCTCCTTGGCGAGTGCTGGCAGTTGTTCGATGGGGAGTGCCTTTACATCCTTGGGTGATTTGATATTTTCCAATAACATAATAAAATATATATATAGTGTAACATAACTTTAAAAGTGACCCAAATCGTTTGATTTTTAACTATTCGGTTGCAAAATTACATATTTTCTCTAAAATAACTCTTATCCAAATTACTGATTGATGGAACTGATTTACAGAATGGCCCATATTTTCACAACGCAGAGTCGTGCTTTCTTAATGATTCCAAAGTAAGTTTTGGCTACTGCATCTCACAACTTTACAAGATTTTTGCCAAAGTAAACGTCTATATAGTAACAAATCCTAAAATAGGCTTTAAGATTCGATATTTCTTAGTATCTTTGCCCACAGATAAGTCAAAGTGTACTTTTGCAAAGGCTTATATGTATAACAATTAAGGTATTAAGTAATATGAAACTCAAAATTCATTTCAGTCATAAGGAGGAGCTTTGGAACTCCTGGTCACACGCTGGGGGCATTCTCCTGGGTGTCATCTTCGGTATTATCTTTCTCTATTGGTGCTTTTCTGAACACAACGGATGGGCGACGGCAGGAGTCATCCTCTACCTTTTCGGTATGCTGATGTCATATATTGCCTCTACCACCTACCATGCCCTATCGGCTTGGAGCAAGTGGAAGGAACGACTGCGCAAATGGGACCATGCCGCCATCTACTGGCATATCGCCGGTTCTTATTCACCTATCACCTTGATTGCCTTACGAGACCAAGGCTATTGGGGATGGAGTCTTTTTGTTTTTATCTGGGCTTGCGCCATCGTTGGAACGGTTATGAGCTTTGCCAAGCTCAAAGACCACAGCAACTTGGAGACTCTCTGCTTCGTGGGCATGGGATTGTCGGTGCTCGTAGCCTTCAAGCCTTTGATAGACTCGGTTACACCCGCCACCGTCATCTGGATTATAGCCGAGGGAGTTTGCTACATCACGGGCGCCGTCTTCTACAGCATCAACAAGAAGCGGTTCATGCACTCCGTATTCCATTTCTTTGTCCTTGCAGGAAGCATCTGTCACATCATCGCCGTCTGGGACATCCTCATGAAATACATCTAGCCTGAATTATTCATAACCTACCAGCTTTACGCATTCTAATATCAGAATTCAGT
>CAVBGK010000084.1:0-8212 GCA_963594995.1 Bacteroidaceae bacterium | reverse complement strand
TGTGCCGACCAACTGACGAATTGGGATGGAAGTCTGAAAATTAATGGTTGGGGAGTATGCTGTAAGAAGAAATTTTCGGACTCAAAGAAAAGATGATAATATAATCCACTGAAAGGGGGATAAAGGAACCTTTCAGTGGATTTCTTTTAATGGCTTCCGCCACCTAAAGCATGGTATAGATTGATAGTTGCTTGCAGTTGCTCAAACCTATCATTTACTTCCGACAACTGTGCCGAGAACAAGTCCTGCTGGGCAGTCAATACTTCCAGATAAGTGGCAGTCCCATCATGGAATAGGGCTGTCGTGGAAGATACAGAACGATTCAGAGCCGCAATCTGCTCGGTGCGTTCTGTCGTTTTCTCCTTAGCACTGTTGTACATGAACAGGGCATTGCTTACCTCTGCGCTGGCATTGAGCAAACTCTGCTGAAACGCAAGAAGGGATTCTTCCTGCTGTGCCTTGGCTATTTCAAGATTGGCTCTGTTCTTACCTTTATTGAAAATAGGTTGCACCACTGAACCAACTACCGACAATAGAAACTTGGCTGGATTCGTGATTGCTTCTCCTGCACTATTCGTCCATCCTGCCGAAGCATCAATCGTTATGCCTGGATAAAAGGCGGAACGAGCGATGTTGGTGGCATAAAATGCCATCTTGAGATTTGCTTCAGCTTGGCGAACATCAGGGCGATTACCCAATAGTTGCAGAGGAATGCCTACTGAGAAGGAGGAAGCGCATGATATATCCTTCAAACTGCTTCGCTTGATGGTGCGAGGACTGCACCCCAATACCATACAAAGATTATTTTCCATCTCGTGTATGCTCCGCTTCAAGTCGGGAATATTGGCAAGTACAGAACGATAGTTAGCCTCACTTTGGGCTACAGCTGCCTCGTTGGTCATACCGTCCTCCTTCATATCTCGCATAGTCTGCACACTTGCTCGCCATGTTTCAGCGGTCTGTTGGCTGATTTCCAACTGGCGGTCGAGCATCAAGAGCGTGTAATAGTCGTTGGCAATGGTAGCGATGAGCTGGGTCTGCACCGCTTGCCTATAGGCTTCACTCTGCTCAACAGCCGCCTTTGCCTTGCGCTTGGTGTTGAGCAAACTCCCGAACACGCCCACTTCCCAACTTGCCGTCACTGGCAAAGAATAACTATTGGTGGCGGCATTGCCCCCAAAGCTGGTAATGCAGCCTTGGGGTGAGAATGCTACACTCGGATAGTAGGAAAGTTTTGCCGCTCTCAAACTGGCTTCAGCCTCGGTGATGCGAAGTCGAGCAGTTTTCAAGTCCATATTGTTTTCAAGTCCTTCCTCAATCAATCGTTGGAGCGAGGTGTCGGTAAAAACTTCTCGCCAAGACAAGTTGGCAAGGCATGAGGTCGTATCTGCTTGTTGCATAGCTCCGACATCACGGTAAAGACTATCCACCTTTACTTCAGGTCGCTCGTATGCCTTGTAAACCTGGCAACTGCTCATCCCTGTCAAGATGAGTACCGCCGATAATATAGTCAGTAATCTATTTCTCATTGTCGTATATTTTTTCGAGTCTGTTCTTTCCCATTACTTTTTCGTCTATCCACTTGAACACGATGAAGAATATCGGCACGACAAACAGTAGGGCTATTGTTCCGAAAATCATACCTCCTACCACACCTGTACCAAGCGAACTATTTCCCTTTGCGCCTACGCCACTGGCAAACATCAATGGCAACAAACCGAATATCATCGCCAACACGGTCATGAGGATAGGACGGAAACGTACCATTGCAGCCGTCATCGCCGACCAACCAAGTCCCATGCCATACTTCCGTCTCTCTGAGGCATATTCCGTCATCAAGATGGCAGTCTTAGACAACAAGCCTATCAGCATAATCAGTCCTGTCTGGAGATAGATGTTATTCTCCAAACCCATCAACTTGGCAAAGATAAAACTTCCTGCCAATCCGAACGGTACAGAGAGAATGACGGCAAACGGCACAAAGAGGCTCTCATACAGTCCACACAATATCATATAGATAAGGAGTATGCAAATGCCGAAGATGATGATGGTATTGCCCGAAGACTGGGCTTCCTCCCTTGTGATGCCACCGAAATCATAGCCATACCCCCTTGGCAACACTTGCTCTGCCACCTCCTTGATTGCCTTGATAGCATCTCCCGAAGAATAGCCATCGGCAGCAGTTCCGTTCACTGCGATGCTGGAGAAGAGGTTGAAACGAGTCATGTTCTCTGAGCCATAAACCTTGGTCAGCGTAACAAACTGATTGAGCGGTGCCATATCACCATTCTCTGTCCTGACAAAAATGTTCTTCAGCGATTCCTTGTCAAGGCGATATTCTGGAGAAGCTTGAATCATCACACGATAGAGTTTCGTGAAACGGTTGAAGTTGGAGGCGTACAGTCCACCATAATATCCCGACATGGCATCAAGCACATCGTTGGGTGACACTCCCATCTTCTTGCATTTTACGGCATCAACATCCACCATATATTGAGGGAAGTTGATATTGAACGAGGTTTGCGCCGCACCAATCTCAGGACGTTTCTTCAAAACCTCCAAGAACTTTTGGCAAGTCTCATACAAGTCCTTTTCCGAACCGCCTTTCTTGTCCTGCACATAACATTCGAATCCACTGCTCTGTCCGTAGCCAGGAATCATCGGTGGAGTGAACACAAACACTTGTGCATCCTTTACATCGGCAGTACGCTCATAGATACTTTCGCACAAGGCTTCCACACTGTTCTCCTTACCCTTGCGTTCATCCCAATGCTTGAGCTTGATGATGAACAGTCCGTTGGATGCCCCATCTCCCGATGTCATTCCCGAACCAGCTATCTTGGAATAGTGCTCTATCTGTGGCAAGTCCTTTATCCTTTGTTCTATCTTGGTCAGTATGCGCTCCGTCTCCTCCACCGAGTTGCCAGGAGCCGTAATCACATCCACGTATGCCGAGCCAACATCTTCTTGCGGCACAAGTCCTGTTTTGGTGGTACTCATCAACATAACGAGCAGAATGCTGAAACAGCCCAATGCGCCCCAAGCCACCCACTTGTGTTTCATGAAGAAAAGGATGCCCTTGGCGTATCGGTCTCTTAGATGGGTATAAGATGCCTCAAAAGCCGTATGGAACCGAGCGGCAAAGCCTTTCTTCCCATCTTCTGACGATGGACGGAGGATGAGCGAGCACAAGGCTGGACTGAAGGTGAGCGCATTAATAGCAGAAATGCCTACGGCAACAGCCATGGTCACACCAAACTGGGTGTAGAAAGTGCCACTGGTGCCTCCCATGAATGCCACAGGGATAAAGACCGCCATAAACACAAAGGTACAGGTGAGGATGGCTGACGTGATACTGTTCATCGCATCTACCGTGGCAGTATAGGGCGACCGATAGCCTTGGTCAAAGTTAGCCTGTACTGCCTCCACCACAATGATGGCATCATCCACCACGATACCAATGGCAAGTACAAGGGCGAAGAGCGTGAGCAGGTTAATGCTGAATCCTGCCACTGACAATGCGGCGAACGTGCCCACCAACGACACGATGATGGCGATGGCAGAAATCAAAGTAGAACGAAGGTTCTGCAAGAACACGAACGTGATGAGCACGACAAGGATGATAGCCTCTATCAAGGTCTTGAATATCTCGTGAATACTGGCATCAAGGAAGTCTTTCGTACTCATGAGGTGAGCCACTTTTACTCCTTTCGGCAAGTCCTTTTCAATGCTTTTGAGATACTTGTCAATTTCTCCTACTACCTCGTTGGCATTGGAACCTGCTGTCTGGAATACCATGGCAGTTGCGGCAGGATGTCCGTCTATCTGTCCTTGCTTGGTATAGTCGAGTGCGCCCAGTTCTATCTTGGCGATGTCTTTCAGTCGCAACACCTCTCCGTTGGGCAAAGCCTTGATGACGATATTGCCAAACTCTTCGGGCTTTTCCAAGCGTCCACGATATTTCATCACATACTTGTGTACGTTCTTGGAGTTCTCACCCAACGAACCAGTTGCTGCTTCCAAGTTCTGCTCTCCCAATACTTTTTCCACATCAGCAGGAATCAGCTTGTATTGTGCCATAACCTCTGGCTTCAACCAAATGCGCATGGAGTAATTGGCACCCATAGTTACAATCTCGCTGATACCTGATATGCGGAGCAAGGCAGGTTGGATATTGATTTTCATATAGTTGTTGAGAAAGGTCTCGTCATACTGATTGTCCTCGCTGTAGAGACCAAAGATTTTCAACAAACTGTTTTGTCGCTTGATGGTGGTCACGCCCACCTTGGTCACCTCGGCAGGCAACTGACCTTGGGCCTTGCTCACCTTGTTCTGCACGTTCACGGCAGCCATATCGGGGTCTGTACCTTGCTTGAAATACACGTTGATAGTGGCATCGCCTGTGTTGGTGGCGGTGGAAGTCATGTAGGTCATATTCTCCACACCATTGATGCTCTCCTCCAAAGGAACGATGACGCTCTTCTGCACACTCTCGGCACTGGCTCCAGTATAGGTGGCTGAAACCATAACTGTAGGAGGCGCAATGTCGGGATATTGCTCAATAGGCAATGTTGCCAATCCGATGATTCCGACAAGCAGGATTGCCGCCGAAATCATGATGGAAAGGATTGGTCGGTCGATAAATCTCTTGATATTCATAGGGCAGAATTATTGCTTGTTGGTTGTATGATGATGGATTGTCTGCTTATTGGCTTTATGGATTTCTTTGGGAACAATCACCTGTCCATCTTTCACGTTGGCGACACCCACCGAAACAATTACGTCCCCTGGCTTTAGACCACTATTCACCACATATTGCTTTCCGTCATTGATGGAGAGGATCGAAATCATGGTGGCTACCGCCTTGCCGTTTATCACCTTATATACATACACCTTGTCTTGCACCTCGTAAGTGGCGGCTTGCGGAATGACAATACAATCTTCCTTCTCGTAAGGGAAGATGACAGAGGCACTTCCGCCACTCGCCAAGATATGCTCTCGGTTAGGGAATGTGGCTCGTAGGCTTACGGCACCCGTAGTATTGTCAACGATATTGCTCACGGCATCTATGCGTCCTTGATGCTGGTAAGTGCTGCCATCGCCCAATGCCAAGCGGACCAACGGCATATCCTCCACAGCCTTGTCCAAAGAACCTGATTTCTTGACAAGACTCAGCACCTCGTTTTCCGTCATGGAGAAATAGGCGTAGATGTTGGAGTTGTCCGAAACCGTAGTCAGTGCCTTCTCTATTTGTGGACTAACCAAAGCTCCGACCTTATAAGGCAACATGCCAATCTTCCCATCCACAGGACTTTTCACTACGGTATAGGAAAGGTTGTTTCTCGCATTCTTCAGTTCGGCACGAGCCAAGGCAAGTTGGGCGATGTTGCCGTTCAACGTGTTGGTTGCCGTTTGGCGGTCGAGACTTGATATGATATTCTTGTTGAAGAGATTGTCCTTGCTCTTCGATGTCGCCCTTGCTGTCGCCACATTAGCCTCAGCCACACGCACATTCGCCTCAGCCGTTTCAAGAGCAGCCTGATAAGGTACTTGGTCGATGATAAAGAGAGGTTGTCCTTTCTTCACAATCGCGCCTTCCTTCACGCAAATCTTGGTTATCGTACCCGATACCTGTGGGCGAATCTCCACGTCTTGCACTCCTTTGAGCGAGGCGGAATAGGATTGCTCCAACTTGACATTCTGGCGATGGATAGTCATTGTCTCATATTGATTATCCACCGTTGTTGTCTCTTGCTTCTTGCTACACGAACTCATCAGAAACGTGCCAAGAGCCAATAGTGCAATAGCACAAAGCTTGAATTTTCTCTTTCTTTTCTGCATAGTTGAATGTAAATTTAAAAACTGCTGCAAAGGTCGGCATATTTGGTGTAGCATAGTTGCTCGATAAGTCCAACTACATTTGTCCCAAAAATCCACATAAGAAATCCCTGTCTAATCAAAACGAAAAGACAGGGAAATCACTACATCGGTATGAAAGAATAAGAGAGAGAAAATATGTGCTTGATTCTCTAACGGTTGCAAAATTACATTTTGTTTATAGGTTGCGTTATTCTGAAAAATCCATTCCTATTTGTCTCAGAAATACGGAATATGACTTTGTGAGGCAAATGTATTTAGTTCTTTTGGTACAATCTTTATCCTACATTCATAGTACCTTTGCATCGTCTAATCAAAAGACATGACATATACATTATTAATATAAGCACTTTGCAAACATGAAAAGAAAAAAGAACTCAAAGTTATACATATTATTGATGGTGGGTATAGTTTCCGCATTTGGGCCATTCGTTACGGATTTCTACTTGCCGTCATTTCCCTCATTGCTGAAGTATTTTTGTACCACGGCATCAAGAGTGCAGCTAAGCCTTACATTCAGTATGATAGGCTTGGCTGTCGGGCAGTTGATTTTCGGACCGATTAGCGACAAGTATGGTAGGAAGAAACCATTGATAGCTTCACTCGTCATATTCTGTCTATCGACATTAGGATGCCTATACTCCAACGACATCTATGTATTTATCGCATTTCGACTATTGCAAGGATTGGCTGGTGCTGGCGGTGTTGTTATTTCCAAAAGCATCGCAACCGACTTGTATGAGGGCAGACAGCTGGCAGCATTCTATTCCATGCTCAGTTCCGTGCAAGGCATCGCTCCAATCTGCGCTCCAGTCTTGGGCGGTTTTCTCATGGCTATAACAGATTGGAAAGGCATATTTGGGGTATTGCTAACTATAGGTATCCTGTTGATTATCGGTCTGCTTTTCTTCACAGAGTCATTAAGTCAAGACAAGAGGATAAATGGTGGTATCTTATCCACATTTGCCCTCTACAAACCTGTTGTCGGCAATACTCTTTTTATGCGTTATGTCTTGGTACAGGCATTTGCCATGGGAGTGATGTTTTCCTATATTTCTGCCTCGCCTTTCATCTTTCAAGTTCACTTTGGAGCTTCACCACAGGTATATGGCTTGTGCTTCGGAATGAATGCTGTCGCTATAATGGTGGGTAGTCTAATGGTAGGAAAAGCAAAGGAAGCCCGAAAGGGACTCAGATGTGGCTGTATCTGTTTTGCCATGGCAAGTGTGCTTGTCAGTTTGACACTGATATATAGCGAATCCATCTACTTGGCGGAAATGGCAATATTCTTGTTATTATTCTTCCTGGGTATGATACTCCCCACTTCCACGACTATCGCACTCGACATGGAACGTCAGAACTCGGGCATTGCATCTGCCTTATTGGGCTTTCTCATGTTTGTCTTTGGTGGAGTGCTCTCGCCTGTCACTGGTTTAGGCAACATGATATATACCACGAGCCTTGTCATAGTGATTTGCAGTATGGTTACACTCTATTGCTATAGGATGGCATCGAGGAAAGAAAAATAAACCGTAAAACTATTGAGAATGAAAAAATATGAATTACCAGAATATCCTGTGATGTACAAGATGGACATGATGCAGGAAACCATAAGGAAGAAAGCGATAAACGATTTCACTTTCATATACGTCATGTCGGGAACAGGACGTATGACGGTTAATGGCATCAATTATGAGCTATATAAGGATTTCTCGTTTCTTATCAACCGCTTTGCAAAATTACAATTTGAGACAATGGAGACCATGCAGGTGGTAGTTATCCGCATATCAGAAGAATCTGTAAAAGAATTCCTCTTGCGATACAAACCTACAGAATGCGATAATGCCAATGATAAGAACGACAAACTTGAAAATATCGAAGATGCAGAAGTGGAGAAACTTCCCAACCATCTTCTTATTCATGGCTTGGTGTCAGGTATAGTAGATGGCATTGACAATGGGTATAGAGCATCTGAACCATTGGTTTATCTGAAAATATTGGAGTGCATCAACATTATTACCCAAACTCGTCCAGAGTTGTACTATTGGTTGGCAAAGAAAAACAGTGTGGGCAAGATGAATCTTAACGATTTCATGGAGGTGCATTATCGAGACAACGAGCCGATAGAACAATTGGCACTTGCCTCAGGCAGAAGTCTTTCCACTTTTCGCCGTGACTTCATCAAAGAGTTTGGAATGCCTCCAGGAAGATGGCTCTTGGTGAGAAGACTGAAAGAGGCTTATCGCTTGATTACACAAGAAAACAGACAACCGTCATCATTCATATATGAACTGGGATTCGAGAGCTTTTCCCATTTTTCAAGAAGTTTTAAGGC
>CAVBGK010000083.1:0-8336 GCA_963594995.1 Bacteroidaceae bacterium | reverse complement strand
GAGAAGCCCATTGGTAGAATTAAGTACGCACTGAATTAATTCCGCCAACGGGTTAAGTTAATATTCTCCGTCTTTGCTGCCGTCGTCCGAACCGCTGCCAGGGTCGGAGCTGCCTCCCGAAGTGCTGCCGCCCTTGGAGTCATCGCCTCCCGAAGGGGTGTCATCACTACCACCGCCGTCATCGGAAGTGCTGCCGTCCGTGCCGGCGATGGCAGTCGCCTTCTTCAGGGTGGCATCTAGGTTGAGGCGGTCCGCCACCAGCTCGCCGGTTGCCCTGGCACGTAGCTTCACGCCCTCGATGTTCTTGGCCACGGAGAAGTCCTTCTCCGAGTCGGCGCCCAGCTTGTTCTTGATGCCGATGCTGAAGATGGCGAGGTTGTCGATCTTCACGGCGATGCCCTGCAAGGCAAGCTCCCGGATGCAAATCACCATGTCGGTGAGCATACCCTTGACGGCACCGGGTGAGAAAGGCGTGTTGTGGCTCGACATGTGGTCGGCGAGGCCGTCGATGCCGATGGTCTGGGTCACCACCGGGTAAGCGTAATACTTGCCGTACGCATTCGGCATCTTCTCGTTCTTGTTCTTCTTGACGTTGAATAGAATCATAATCTCTTCGAGTTAATTTAGTTGGAGTAGTAATGGATGCTGGCAATGGCAGTCCCGGGTTTGCCGTCACCCCGCATCGTCAATCATTCTGAATGACAATGCAAAGGTACGACATTTTTCTTGCCCATTGTCCGGTTACGTCCGTTTTGTCCGTTTCCGTCCGATAAACTTCAAAAAAATGTTCTAGAATAGGAATTTACTAAGCAATCATGGGTCTCCAAGGTAAAAGACGATGATTTCCACTTGCTTTCGGCTCCAGTACTTGGAGTATTTGCTTAGGTTGCTGGCTTTGAGCTTCTTGCACAACTCCGGGTTCTTGCCAATCCAACGGGTGAGGCGTTTGAGTGCTGCCGTCGGCGTCGACTGGGGGAAGTAGAGCATGGCTAGCTCTGCCTTGTCGTATGAACGTTGTTCTAATTCCATGTTTGTCTTCATGTTGAATGGGGTTTCTCGGTAACTCACAGGGATTTCTCGGTAAGTCACGGGAAAATCTCTGTTAGTCACCGGCGAGTGCCAAATAAGTCATTTGAATTCTTCACCAAGATCTTTGCGGCAGGTGTGTCATGTGTGTCGAGTGGTTTTCTAAACTCTTTATATATTTCTGATAACTTTTAATTAATAGAAAATAGTTTTTCCCGCCTGCGCGTATGGGATTTTGAAAATCTACCTGCCGCACCTGACACGCTGCCGCAAAAACTACTCGTTTCCGTCGGGTTGCGAACTTGTAGCCAGGCGTTGCTGGTACTGCTCTATCTCCTTGGCGGTCCTGACTATCACGAGGTAGCCTCGCTCCGAGTGGTTGCGCACCCGCTTGAAGCCCAAGTCCATGAACGCCCTGCCCACATAGACGCTGTTGAGCTTCTGGCTGATGCCGCTGCCGATGAGCTGCATGGCTCGAGCCACGGTCATGAAGATGCCGGTCTCCTGCTCCAGGGGCTGGCGGAAGTAGAGCTGCACCAGCTCTCGTTCCAGGCGGGGTGCCTCAAACAGCCTGTTGTGCCTGTTGAGCGACTGCACCTCCTCCTTGGAGAACCAGTAGCGGTAGCCACCCTTGAACAGAGCCAATGCCTGCGAGAAGATTCCCCCGTAGTTGAACGGATAATCCCTTGGCGAGACGATGCTCTCCACCTCGAACGGCAGCCAACGGCGGTTGCCCGTGGGGTCGCTGAGGAACTGGAGGTTGTTGCCGGTGCCGCAGAAGGATGCCAGGTGGTGACGGTGCTCATGTAAGCCACCAATACAGCGTAAGGTGGACTGAATGAAAAATGTTACCTTTGCTACCGTTTACAAATTCACATAACGATGGAAAGTAAGGAATATTTCGAGAAAGTGATGCAAGACTACAACCAGAACCGCAAGGGGCGTAGCTTGCGTAAGTATTGCAAGGATGAAGCAGTGGATTATGACTGGCTCATCCAGTTTAAGAAGACCTACCCTTTACAGGAAAAGAAGCAAGAGCACCCCGAAGATGCTTTTATACCTATTACTATAAAGGAAGATGCTCCCAAACCACCAATCTGGCAAGTGGAGACCTTAATACTGAAATCTCCCGATGGAGAGCAGATAGAGTTGAAGAGCAACAGTTTGTTTGTCGTGGCAGAGTTGCTACATAAAATGTCGCAGCCATGATAAACTTTAATCGCAGAACTAAGTTTTTTATGAAGTCCACTCCAACCGACATGCGTAAAGGCTATGAAGGGTTGGCTTCCATAGTGCGTGATGTCATGGGGCACAATCCTCGAGACTATAATGAAGCGTTTGTATTTTACTCCAAGGATTATCGCAAGGTGAAAATCCTGCACTATGACATAAATGGTTGGGTACTTTGCTCGAAGTGGTTTACCGACGGCAAGTTCCTTAAACCAGAGTTTGAGGAATGCAAGGTTACCCATGAGTTGTCAAGGGAAACTTTGATTTTGATAATGTCAACGTCTGTTCAGACAAAAATAAGAATATGATTATACAAGATGAAATAGCAGCATTGGAGGCGGAGATAGCTGCCGCCAATGCTCGCATAGCTAAGGCTAAAGCCCAAACTATGGCTTATGAGCGGAAGGCTGCTGAGTATAGAGCCCATGCCGACAAGGTAGAGGCAGAGGTGCTAAAGTTGCTTTTGAGTCCAAACTTCCCAGAGAAAGAAAAACAGCGAATCCTAGCGAAAATGCGAGCTTCTGGAAGTAAAGTATAGCTTGATGTAACCTGTTGTGATTCAGATATTTATATATAATATTTAACTATAAATATTTGCGTATCTCGCTGATTTTTAGTACCTTTGCACCTATGGACACAAGAGACAACATACAGGCAGAACTCCGTATTTTGCAGATGGAGAATGTTCGTTTGACCAATGAGTTGGTCAAACGTGACGAGTATGTCGATTTCTTGGAGGATGAGAATAAGGCAATAGAGTCTGAGACTCGTCAAGAGTATGAAACCAAGCTTGCGATGATGCAGAAGGAACGTGACAACGCCTTGGAGAAAGCCAAGCAATTGGAGGTTGCGACAAAAGCTGCGAATCACGAGGCCGAGAAGGAAAGAATGCGTGCCGACAATGCCGAGCAAATGTTGAGAGAGGCTCAGAAGGCTCTTGAAGAAAGCAATAAAAAGGTGAGCGCTCTGACTCAAAAGGTGAAGTCTGTCGATGACTTGAAGGAGGTGGCCGACGCTGCAGACAAGGCGGTGTTGGATGCCAGGCAGGTAATTGAGCTTATCAATCGTCGTGTGTTCCAACGCAACAGCGATGCCACTCGTTTCCTCAATGGTGAGATAGACCCTAGCTGTCCATTGCTGGAGGAAAACGGACTTGCAGACATTATCAAGCATGTGATGTCTGTGACCAATGGAAATGGTCGCAATGGGTTGGATAAACCAACAACAAACAAAGCAAGCAACACAAAGGTGCGTGTCCCGAAGAGCAAGGGGGCCAAGTCCAAGGCACCTTCGGACGCAGAGCCAAAGAAACCTCGTCGCCGTCGTGTATATACAGCAACCATATTGGAGGAGATGGGTATAGATACCAGCAACCTTCCGAAAGGCTCAAAGCTGATAAACCGAAAGGATAAGGTGACAGGCGAGGATACTTGGTACATTCAGCTGTTCTTCCATACTCCTGCCAAGGTTACTTGCCGAGAATACAAGATCGGTCGGTTCAATGTACCAAAGAGTGATCCTATGTGCAGCAAGCATCCTGTCAGAATCTTGGAAGGCAACCCGGTCATGCCAAGTTTTGCAAGGTTTTACTTAGAGTCAAAGTTTAGCTACAACCTCAGTGAGAATCGAATCTTGGAGATGTTGAAGGGGATGAAGACGAACATACCCCAGTCTTCCTTGAACTTCTGGATGCATCAGATAATGGAAATGCTGAGAGAAAAGTTGGAACCACTGATGTTGGAGGCAATCCGACAGTCGAAGTTTACCAACAATGATGGCACTCGCTTGCTGGTACGCAGCCGTGAAACTCCTGAAGACCCGCAGAAATATACCATAGAATATGTGCAAGCAGCCCTCTCGTTGGAGAAGAAACTTTGTGTGATGCTCTATGACGAGGGAACACGAGACCACAAGCTCCAGGAGGAGAAAATTTTCAAGGGCTCTTCCATTGAGGGTTTTGTAGCGGACCGAGCTCCTCAATATCCTGCCATAGTCAAAGACTTGGAGGGTCAGAAGCTGCTACGTCAGGCCTGCTGGTTCCATGGTCGCCACTATTTGGTGGATGCCTATTTGGTCGATTCAAGGATGGAACCCTTGTTGATATTAATCAACGCTCTATTCTATATCGAGCGAGTTTTCCTACAGGAAGACGACCAAAGCCCAGAGCATCGCCTTGAGTTCCGCAAGGAATGGAGCGAGCCTATAGTTGACCGCATCATGGAAACCCTCAAAAAGATGCGTGCCGCCGGTGACGATTATGGTCAGATGGTCCATAGAGCAATAGATTACATACTAGATGACGAAGAAGCCTTCCGAACATTCCTTTCGGACGGTCGAATCGACATGCACAATATAGCCATAGAGAGATGCTTCAGGCATATCGCTATGGGACGACGCAATTGGCTTAATACGGGAAGTCACTTTGCAGCCCAGAACATATCCTTTATGTTTGGGTTGTTGGAAAGTTGCAAATTGAACAATGTCAACTTTGGTGAGTATATCGAAGACATCCTTACTCGCATACTTTGTGGCGAGGAGATGGATGCCTCATTCTTGCCATGTGACTATGTTCGCCATTTTGAAGACGGCAAGGATGCTGAGGTCACCAAGCCTCGCAAGGCTGTCGCTTGATAGTTAAATTATAAAAAATCGAAACTTTTTTCAAAATTACTGGTATGGCTAACCCACTGATAAATAGTGGGGACGCTGTATTGGTGGCTTACGGTGCTCATGGTAGTGGGCGTAGGCGGCCCGCTCGTCGATGCTCGGCATGGTGACTATCGCCTTCAGCTGGTTGAGTTCGCTGGGGCGCATGGTGTCCAGCTCCTCGCAGCAAACCAGGGCGTACTGGGCGAGCGTGAGCAGGTCATCCTTCGTCATTCGGTTGGCGTTGGTCTTGGTGTAGAAGTACTGTTTCAGCTCGGGCGGCAGGAGATAGTTGAACCATGTGGTCTTGTAGGTGCCCTGTTCGCCGATGAAGACGAGGATGACGTTGTTGACCACGTCCTCCCTCAGCCAGCTCGCCACCATCGCCACGAGCCACTTCTTGAGTGAAGAACGGAAAGTGAAGAGCGAGGAGTCGTCCTTCGCCCTCAACCGTATGGTATTGGCGAGGTCCAGGATATGGTCGTGGTCGCCCTCGTGCCACTCGGGGAGGCCCTTGAAGTATTCCTTGAAGGGGTTGAACAGCGGCACGAAGTCGGAGTTGACGATGCGATAGATGTCCTGCACGTTGATGCGTGCCGTCTTTGACATCTCGCTCCAGAGGGTGTTCACGACGCGGTCGTTGACGTTCTGCCACCCTTCCTTCCTGGACAGGTACTCAGGTCGTTGCGTAACCTCGTTGAACCGCAGCTTGACGTGGCTTTCCAGGTACAGCTTGATGTCGTCCACCGAAGCCCACGGCAGCTTGTCGGTCTCGGGCTTCCTCTCGTCGAAGCAGGATCGTATCACCTTCTCGGTGTCGGCATAGTCGGCAAAGGTCTTCGATGCCCACTCCAGCACGGTCTTGAGCTTGTAACGCTTCTTGCTCAGGTAGTAGCCAGTGCGCATCACATGCTCGTTGTGGTGCCCCGGCTCGTAGGGGATGCACTCCTCCCTGAGCTTGGGCACGATGACGCCCTCGTAGTACGACTGGATGCGGCGCAGGTGAATCTCCCTCTGGCGGTTCTCGGTGTGGGCCTCCTTCCGGCGATAGACCTCGGTGATGGTGAAAGGTTCGGCGTCAGGGCGGAAGAAAGCCTCGGGGTCGTAGGCGATGCCTGAGAGCCGTGTGCAGTTCTTGCACTTCTCGTCGGGCGGCTCGCAGAGCATCCCCTTGAGCAGTTTCGCATAGTGGGCGTTTCCGATGGCGAAGGCGTGCGGATAGTACTTCTTCTGGGCTTCGATGGAGAGCGACAGACTCATCTCGTAGCGGAAGACGATGCGCAGTCCCCGTCCGCTCGCCGTGACGTAGCAGAGCAGGGTGTGAGGGTCGGCGCAGACCTTCGCCTTCACGGCATCGAGCCTTTGCTTCTCCTCGGCAGAGAGCGGACCAGTGCCCGGGATGATGTGGTCGAGGTCGGCGAGGGAGAAGCCTGTGAAGCCGATGACATGGCGTTGCGACTTGCCGTCCTTGAAGAGGCACGCCACGGCGAAGGTGGGGCAGCTCTCCTTGAACGACTTGTTGCCCGTGAGGCGGTAGCTCTCGGTCAGCACCTTGAGCTTGGGGTCGGACAAGACCTGTTGGTACACTTCCTCGATGGAGGAGACGATGGGCGACTTGCTGAAGAAGTCGGCGAAGAGATTGACTTGTGTCATCTTGTATAGGTTTTAATGGTAATTGGTTTTACCCAAATGTAGCGTGTCGAGTATGAAAATGAAAAACGATGAAGTTCAACACTTGGATAAAAGACGATGGCAAAGTTAGTGAAAAAATGCTATGTTGCCAAATTTCGTGCCCTTATCAATGATAAGTGCAAAAACGAGAACATTTAAGATAAATATCATTTTAGATACATAAATTAACTTTAAAAATTAAAGAAATGAGTAATTATCGTAGAACTCCCTCATTCATGGCAATGGTGAAGGAGATGATGGGCGGCATCAAGCACACCACGAGAAGTTTGCGTAAGGAACATGTGGGCGACGGGACCCGAAAGGCAGTCTAAGAGGGTGGTGTCATCAACTGTATGCAGGAGCATGCGCTGGTAAGATACCTGCTTTCGCAGGAACGTGACCCGGAGAAGAGGGATGCGCTCCTTTGGGAGGTGTATGCCAGGAAGGAGGAAGACTTCCTTCGGGTGTATGAGCCGGAGAAGTACGCAGAGTTGATGGCTTTATGTTAAAACTGATGATTGAATGCTTGATTCTTTTGGAAAAACTTGGTGGATTCGCTAAAAAGTTGTAGATTTGCAACAGAATTAGGCAATCCTTATAATATAGGAAAACGAAATGAAGAAAAATAAGTATAAAATGTCAGAAGATGACGTGGCGAAACTTAAAGCAGTGACTTTGTATGTTTTGGACAAATGTGGAGAAACGGACTTCATTCATTTGTTTAAGATAATATATTTTGCTGAAAGGAGCCTTTATGCAAAATATGGGCAGCATCTTGTGAATGATACATTTGTGGCGATGGAACATGGACCTGTTCCTTCGAATCTTTATGATGCACTGAAATTGATGAATGGCAAAGGAAACAATTATGATGTGAAAGATATAAGTGATGCGTTGCTCCCTGCTGGTGGCGAGTGTGCTTGGTTCTTTGTGAAAGGTTTTGAAAAGCCAGATTTGGAAGAATTGAGTAAGGCTGAAATTCAGGCATTGGATGCCGCTATTGCTAAGTATAAGGATATAGATACAAAGACATTGTCAGAAATATCACATGATACGGCTTGGCATGAAGCATGGGATTGTAGCCATAATACTGTGATGTCTTCTGCTAGCATTGCGAAAGCAGGGAATGCAACAGAGGAATTTTTGAAATATTTAAAGGAACAGGAAGCTATCAATTCTTTTTTGGAAGTATAAAAATGGTAAATATAGGCGAAATGTTAGGCGAAAAAGCCAAAGGTATAGTGTTGAATTCTGTTCAAGAGGGAGATGTGTACCGTTTTCGATTAACTCCAGAAGAAGGTGTGGTTCCCAAAAACAAAGGAGATATTGAAAGGAACAAATACTTTATAGTAGTAGGTAAAGACAATCAAGGGAACGCTTTTGGCTTTGTCTTGATTAATTCTAGTATAAATCAGCATCTTCCCAAATGTCGTCGCGACTTGCATAAGGTGCTGAGGGCATCTAAATATGATTTCTTGGAGAATCAAGATCGGTATGTCGATTGCTCGGATTTCAAGAAAATCTCTAAGGACCGCTTTGTGGAAGTATTTTCTGCTGATAAACTAAAGGGAAAACTTGATGAAGAAGATTTGGCTCAAATAAGAGAGGCAATTTGTTCCTATGAAAACGTATCTGTAAAGATGCTCAAACGTTTTGGGCTAATCTAGTTTAGGGTATTAATCCTATTACCAAAGAAAAACACAAATAGGAAAGTAAGGTCTAAAGATACATGATACCAAAGATTATTCATTATTGCTGGTTTG
>CAVBGK010000082.1:0-10904 GCA_963594995.1 Bacteroidaceae bacterium | reverse complement strand
CGTATTTCTCAACAATCATGTCGGGGTTCACCACGTTGAACATACTCTTCGACATTTTTTCTATCGCCCATCCACAGATGTACTTGCCATCCTCCAAGATGAATTCGGCGTTGGCATACTCAGGACGCCATGCCTTGAATGCCTCGATGTCAAGCTGGTCGTTGCTTACGATGTTCACATCCACGTGGATAGGAGTTACGTCGTAATCCTTCTTCAAGTTCAAACTTACGAATATAGGAGCCTTGTCGTGGTCATCGCTGTTGATGCGATAAACGAAGTTGGAACGACCCTGAATCATACCTTGGTTCACCAACTTCTGGAATGGCTCTTCCTTGCAGCTTACACCGAGGTCGAAGAGGAACTTGTTCCAGAAACGAGAGTAAATCAAGTGACCGGTAGCGTGCTCGCAACCACCTACGTAGAGGTCCACGTTCTGCCAGTATTCATCAGTCTCCTTGCTTACGAGGGCGTTGTCGTTGTTGGGGTCCATGTAGCGCAGGTAGTAGGCGGAAGAACCTGCGAAACCTGGCATGGTGTTGAGTTCCAGTGGGAATACGGTCTTGTTGTCCACGAGGCTTTTGTCCACCACCTCTTTCTTCTCTGCATCCCAAGCCCATTTCTTGGCTCTGCCCAATGGTGGCTCGCCGGTCTCTGTTGGCTTATAGGTCTCAATCTCAGGCAATTCGAGTGGCAAGCACTCCTCTGGAATCATTTGAGGCATTTCGTCCTTGTAATATACAGGGAATGGCTCGCCCCAATAACGTTGACGAGAGAAGATGGCATCGCGAAGACGATAGTTCACCTTCACACGACCGATTCCCTTTTCTGTGACAAACTTCTTGGTGGCTGCGATGGCCTCCTTCACAGTCCGACCGTTCAGTGAGAAACCATCCATGCTACTCTTGCCTGCCACTGGAGAATTGGTTACGATACCTTCCTTGGCATCGAAGCTCTCCTCTGAAACATCAGCACCCTCGATAAGGGGAATGATAGGCAAGTTGAAGTGCTTGGCAAAGGCGTAGTCACGACTGTCATGGGCTGGTACAGCCATGATGGCACCTGTACCATAACCAGCCAATACATATTCTGAAATCCATACGGGGATGGCTTCACCTGTAAATGGATTGATGGCATAACTTCCAGAGAATACACCTGTTACGCTATGGTTGGCCATACGGTCAAGTTCGGTACGCTTCTTCACGTAGTCGAGATACTTCTCTACCTCTTCCTTCTGCTCGGCTGTTGTGACCTGCTGTACGTACTCGCTCTCTGGAGCCAATACCATGAAGGTTACACCAAACATGGTATCTGCACGAGTGGTGAAGATAGTGAACTTCACATTGCTGTCCTTCACAGAGAAAACCACCTCTGTACCCTCGGAACGACCAATCCAGTTCTTCTGAGTCTCGGTGATACTGTCGCTCCACTGGATAGTATCAAGACCGTCGAGCAAACGCTGGGCATAAGCCGATGTACGCAAGCACCACTGCTGCATCTTCTTTTGGATGACAGGATAGCCACCACGCTCGCTCACGCCGTTCACTACCTCGTCGTTGGCCAACACTGTACCCAAGCCTGGACACCAGTTCACCATAGTCTCGCCAAGGTAAGCGATGCGGTAGTTCATCAATACTTGCTGCTTCTTTACGTCGTCATAGCTGTTCCACTCCTCGGCAGTGAAGTCGAGCTGCTCGCTCTGAGCCACGTTGAGGTCTGCGCTACCCTTCTCCTCGAAGTGCTTGATGAGCTTCTCGATAGGCTGTGCTTTCTGGCAACTGTTGCAGAAGAAGTGGTTGAACATCTTCTGGAAAGCCCACTGGGTCCAATGGTAATACTTAGGGTCGCAAGTGCGAACTTCGCGGTCCCAGTCGAAAGAGAAACCGATCTTGTCGAGCTGCTCGCGGTAACGGTTGATATTGGCGACGGTCGTGATTTCCGGGTGCTGGCCTGTCTGGATGGCATACTGCTCGGCAGGCAATCCGTAAGCATCGTAACCCATGGGATTCAGTACATTATATCCGTTCAAACGCTTGTAGCGAGCATAGATGTCACTGGCGATATATCCCAGTGGGTGACCTACGTGCAAACCTGCTCCCGATGGATAAGGGAACATGTTGAGCACATAGAATTTCTTCTTGTTTTCATCTTCCGTCACCTTGTAGGTCTTGTTCTCAACCCATTTCTGGTGCCATTTCTTCTCGATTTCTCTGAAGTTGTATTCCATTGTTTTATCTTGTTTTTATTTTTCTTCTTTTTATGGTTCAATAGTGGGCATTCTTTTTTATAATAAGGTGTTTCCCCGTTCAAGGTGCAAAATTACATTTATTTTGTCATACTACAAAATAAATAAGGAGTTTTTCGAAAGATATTTTTTTATATCATTTACCAGCTTTGCTTCTATTTACCCAGTACTCATTATTGGAGTAACCGTTTTACATATCTTCTCTTTTTTGCTTGGTTCTGCAAAGACAAGCAAAAAACAGAAAGTTCACAAGTTTGTGGACCACAAACTTGTGAACTTTTAATATTGTTTTGTCAATCAGAGCGTTGAAGTTGCTTGCTCCGCAATACTTTAGGCTTTGATTATTGAAAGAGAGAGTCTATATATGTGTACAGCTCTTCCCCAGAGCCAACATAGCGTTTGATAATCTTGCCCTCAGGATTGATGATGATGAAGGTAGGATAACCGGGAACACCATAGAGGGTGGGAATGTCGTCTTGCTTCTCGCTCTTCACTTGTGTCCATGTCATACCATGTTGTTTGACAGCTGCTTTCCATTTTTCTTCTGTGTCTCTGCAGTCTATGCTTACAATCTCGAACTTGCCGGAATCTTTGTGCTTGTTGTAGCATTCTTTCATGTCGGGCAATGCCTTGATGCACCATCCGCACCATGAGCCCCAGAAGTCGAGCATCACATATTTGCCGCGGAGGCTAGACAGCTTGAAGTCATTGCCGTTGATGTCTTTCAGGGTGAAGTCGGGAGCCTCGGCACCATTGTCCAGTTTCTTTTCCTGTTCTTCCTGCTTAATCCTGCGGTCTGCAATTTCTTTGTGCTGCTTAAAGGCCAAGGCAAGTTCGCAGTTCTTCACGCGGTCTGTCATCATATTGTAAGCCGCATAGAAATCCTTGCAGTTGTTGATTGCCACACAGCATGCCTCGTTGTCAGGATTTTGCTTGATATAGTTAAGCGTATACTCATACATCTCCTTACTGTATTTTCTCATGTCTGGGAAATACTTCTCTCTGAGTGCCTTTAGGTCTTCTTCTGTTTTAGCCTTTGGCCCTTCCTTTTCGTATGCTTTGTTTACAGCGTCCAGCTTCTTATAGACGGGTGCGACGTCATGTTGGAAAGTTTGCACCTTATCATAGATGTCGCATCCCTTGGTGGTCAAATCGTCAAGTGTGCCACTTACGGTCATAGGCTTGTTGGGCAAGAGGTATAAAGCGGTGCCATGATTGAGCCTTTCGCCAGGGGCTGGCTTTTCGTAGATGTAGATTTGTAGCATGTTGGTGTTTGGATAGCTGAGTGCAAACTTGCCTTTCTTCCAAACGAGTGTGTCTCGGGTGCTTTGGTCACTCTTGTGGTCTGTAGTGATTACGATGACACTATCTGTGCGCATGCCTTTGATTTGCCCTTTCACAGAAACCTGGGCATTGATACTCATAGCGCAGGCTAATAGTGCTGCACTAATGACTGATTTGATAATGATTCTTCTCATGATGTTATCTTTATGATTGTTTATTCCGGATTCTGCTCTATCGCACCATGAGCAGAGTTGATCTCTGTCTGGAAGATAGGCATAGCCCAGCACTTGCTGTTGCCAGGGATGACATAGGTCTTTGGCGAGTCGGTATTTACCTTGGTTACGCTCATGTCGAAGAACTCATGTGTCACGGTTACGTTGTCGCTGGTGTCTGGGGTGATGGCGAAGCGCTTGATGTCGCCGAAGCGGAAGTAGAATGGCATCTCTCGGCGGCGCTCCTGCAAAACAGTTTGCAGGGCTTCCTCCTGGTTATTGGCTGTAAGGGCAGTGGCAGTGCCGTGCTCATAGCGTGCCTCACGAAGAGGGGTAAGTGTAGCCAGGCCTTCCTGCCATTGCCCCAGGCGAACCTGGCTCTCTGCCTTGATGAGCAGCATTTCGGCTGTGGTCAAGCCTGAAGTAAGGTAGCGGCCGTCATTCCAGGAATCATAGCGATAGCCATCATACTTGATGCTTTGCATACGACGGGTTCCGTGCTCTACATAATAGTAGCGGAAACGGAGGTCGTTGGTGTGGTCGTAGAGATTCATCAACTGCTTGGAAGGATAGGTCATCTGGGTGCGGACTTCGGCTAAATCAGGATAAATCCACTCTGAGTAGTTGTAGAGTATCTTGTTCATATTCCAGCCATCTGTTTCACAATAGTTGACGTCCAGTTCTGGCCAGAAATCTGTGGCTGAATAATGGGTGACTGGTGTCTTGTACGTAAACTGGTTGAAATCATAGAGTGCTGGTGCATTGGTCAAAGTCTTGTTGGCATACTCCAGGGCTTTGTCGAACTCGCCTCTAGCCAAGTAGATGCGTGCATACAGGGCATTGATGGCACATTTGGATACACGCCAAGGCATGGATGGCACTGCATCATATACGGCATGCTCTTCGCTGGCCTTGAGGTCGGCGAAGATTTGGTTATAGGTCTGCTCCAAGGTTCCGCGAGAGATGTTCTCGTCGAAAGACAGTCCCATGCGAAGTGGAATGCCAAGTTCATCCTTGTTAGTCTCGCTCCATGGTTGGCAATAGAAGGTGGCGAGCTCGAAGAATGAGTAGGCGCGCATGAAGTAGGCGCAACTCAATGCCTCATTGAGTTCTTCCTGTGTTCCAGATACTTCTGATGCAGAGGAAATCATGAGATTCGCTTTATAGATGCGGTTGTATTCTGAACTCCACAAACCGTCATAAGAGTTGTTGATAATGCCGTCGCGGAAGTGAGCGTAGTTAGACACCACATAGTTGATGTCGAATGTGCTTGGTGCCGACTTGTACATTTCTTGTGGAATATCGGCATCGTCTGTGCTATAAGTGGCAAAATAGTTGGTGCAGTAGCGATTGGTTACATAGTCATATACAGCCAGCAGGTTGGCGGCTGTGGATACGGGGGTGTTGCTCGACTTGGACGGGGTCTTGTCAAGGTAATCGCTGCAGGAACTTAGTCCTGCCATTGCGAGTGCCATGACGATATAGGCTTTGCTTATCTTTTTCATATCAATGTTTCTCCTTTCTCTTTATTATAAGTTGATGTTTACACCGAGGGTGATGCTTGTGGCAGGCTTGTTCGTGCCGCTTCCTGGCAACCATTCCGGGTCGTAGCCGAGAGAGTTGGCTGCCCAGATGCAACCTAGGTCACGAGCCTGGCAGAATACCTTGGCTTGCTTCAAGCCTATCTTGCTCAACAGGATGGTAGGCAACTGGTAAGAGAGGGTCAATTCCTTCAGGCGAATGAAGGAGTCGTCCTCTACGAAACAAGACAGATACGGCATGTAGCGTCCCCAACGGTAGCACATATAGTCGTTCTCGGCAGGGAGGGTTGGCCACTGTGTTCCATCGCTGTTCTGATAGTAAGAGATGAACTTGCTGATAAATTCATTTCCACCACCTACCAATGGAGGTGTATCGGCTACTGGTGCACGGAATTTACCGCCCATCTTGCCTGTGAGATATACGTAGAGTGAGAGTCCCTTCCAACTGAACTCATTTGCCCAACCTAATGTGCTGGGAGCGATAGTGCAGCCCTTGTAAGTAAGGAACTTCTCAGAACCGAATGTGCTGTTGTGCAGACTCAAGTCTTCGAAAGAGCAAGTGGTTCCGTCAGGTCCCTTTACGTATGGAACACCGTCTTGCATGCCTGCGTATTCATAGGCATAAACCGCTCCGATAGGCCGACCTTCGATGAAGTAGCCATATGAGGCATCGGATGCATACATATATCCATAGCTATATACGTTAGGATTGTAGAGTTTCTCCACCTTATTCTTATTATAGGCATAAGTCAGGGTAGAACGGATGCTCAAGCCGAAGCCAAACTTATAGCGGGCAGTCAACTCTGCCTCAAAACCACGGTTGGAAATCTCTGCATTGTTGAATCGCTGGCTGGTAGAGCCATATACGGCAGGAATGGTAACGTCGCCGATGACATCCTTGCTCATGCGGTTGTAGTATTCCACCTTGCCGGAGAGGATGTTCTTGAAGAGGCTGAAGTCTATACCTAAGTTGGTGGTATGGGTGGTTTCCCACTTCAATGTAGGGTTGCCATAGCTAGCGATATACGCCACGTCGGTCAATGTAGTGACATTTGAACTGACGGAAATCAGGGTCTGGGGAGAAGTGCTCTTCTCTGCGTTGCCGTTCAGTCCGTATGTGGCGCGAAGCGTCAAGCGATCTACCCAGCTTACGTCCTTCAAGAAGTTCTCTTTCTTCATGTTCCACTTGGCACCTACCGACCACATGGGCGACCAGCGAAGCGACTTGTCCTTGGACACGAAATTAGAACCGTCGGAACGAACGCTGGCAGAAATTCCATACTTGTCGTCGTACATGTAAGCCACATTGCCGAAGTAGGACAAGTAGCGGTCGGTACGCTCGCTAAACTGATAACCGAGGTAAGAGGTCAGATAGTAAGTGGTATAGAACGAATAGTTGTACATGTTGCCAATGTTCGATTTAGAGCCATAGTAAGGAACAGGTACAGTATTGGTATCCTCGTTGTAACCGTAGATGCGGGGATTGGTGGTGGAACTGTTCACGTATTCGCTCATCTCGATGCCAGCCAGGGCAGAGATGTCGTGTTTCTCCGCAAAGACGTTGTTGTATGTCAGCTGGTTGCGGAACACCTGGTTGTGGTTTTCGCTGCTACCCGAATTGATGCGGGCACCTTTGGGCAGGTAAGACTGTGTACAGTTCAAGTCCTTGTCGATACTAGAGTAGAAGTTCACGTCATAGCGAGTGGCGTATGTAGCCTCGCCGTCCTGGTTGCGATAGCTGGAAGTATTGCTTTCGTACTGATACTTCATGTCGTAGCTCAAGCCCTTGAAAATCTTGGCATTCAAACCCAACTGGATGCGGAGGTTGTTGCTCTTGGTTCGGTAGTCACGGTTTTCCACCTCTTGCAACATGTTGTAGCTGAAGTCGCTGTATGGATAAGAAGACGTATTGATGTTCTGCAATTCCTGACGGTTGAAATCGCTTGTGTTATAGGCGTATGTTCCGTCGTCGTTCTTCAGCATTTCGTAGGGTTGGAGATTGGCAAACTCGTTGATGGTGACACCGGATGTCTCGCGGTTTTTCTTTTGCCAAGTCAAGGCCGCCGTAGCCGTGATGTTACGGTTGAAGTGATAAGAGGTGTTGTAGTTCATCATGAATCGCTCGTAGCCACGCTTGATGGTAGCCTCGGCATTCTTCTCATACATCAAGGAGAGATAGTTGTCAAACTTGTCGGTACCGCCGGAGATGCTGGCATTATACTGCTGCAACAACTGCTGCTGCATCAAGTATTTCTTCAGTTGCTTGCGGTTGCTGCGATTGCGGAGCTTGTCCAGGCCTGCGTTCATCTCAGACTCTGACAAACCGTTATATTTATGGTTGAAGTACAACTCCTGTGCCTCGGTAAGTCCCGACATCAAGCCATTTACGCCCCCCGGAGTGTATTCGCCCATGTTCCAGCCGTTCTTGAGGGCTTGGATTTCATAGTCCACATTGGTCTTGCTGTCGGCTTGGGAGAGGATATAATCTACATCAGGAGTGGTGCCGATGCGCCAGAAAGCCTGTCCGTTTACATCGAGGCGACTGTTCTTCTTGCCTTTCTTGGTGGTGACTACGATGACACCGTTGGCAGAGCGGGCACCCCATATACTGGCAGCAGAGGCATCCTTCAATACGGTGACGCTCTCCACGTCGTTAGGATTGATGCTGCTGAAGGTGCCTTCGATGGGGAATCCGTCCACGACGATGAGCGGAGAGGTGTTGGCATAGAGCGAGGAGGTACCACGAATCTTGAAATCTACCGAACCATCCTCGTTCTCAGATCCTTGCATACCGGCTACCAAACCCTGCAAGGCTGCAGAAAGGTCGGTGGCAGGACGGGCGGCAAGTTCCTTTTCGCTAATCTTGTCGAAAGAACCTGTGGTACGTTCGCGGGAGAGTTGCTGATAGCCTGTTACCATCACATCGTTCAGTGTGTTGTCTTCGTCATCCAGCACGATGTTCAGGCGATGACTGCAAGCCTTGCGGTTGATGCTCTTCTTGCCTATGTATGAAATCTCGATGCGCTCGCCAATTTCGGCAGTAGGCAAAACGAAGTTGCCTTCTATGTCGGTAACGGCCATCTTCTGTGTGCCGGGCACTTTTACGGTAACGCCGATGAGCGGATCGCCATCAGTATCAGTCACTCGTCCCTTGATGCCTTTGTCGCCATAGGCATTGCCGTTTGGCAGGGAGGTTGTCTTGGCAGCCTGGCTCTTGATTTGGATGTAACGACCATCTACTTTGGCTGTAAAAGGCAATTTCACCAGGAGTAGGTTGACGGCCTCGATGGCCGACTTGTTTTTGATTTCGGCAGTTACCCGATACTTGCTGACTTGATTGTAGTCATAATTGATTTTGTAGTACCCCGATTGTCTCTCTACCTGATTGAGTGCAGAAGGCAATGCCACTTTGTTGGTGGTGAGATTAATCTTGTTACCCTGAGCAAATGTCGTGACGGCATTCAAGAGAAACAAGAGACTAAGGAAAAATGTTCCAACTCTCTCTTTCTTCATATTAAATCCACATTAAATTAATAATAAAACTTTATTTCTAGTACACAGTTTGAAAGGGAATGGGTACTAAAAATGACATTATTTTTAAGAATAATGCAAGTTTTTGTTCATTTTTATGGAAAAAGAGCTGTTTTTGTGACTTATTCTACTGAGATGTGGTCGTTCTTCATCACTATCTTGGCTACGTCCAGATTGTTGAGGTGCCTGATGATTTCCTCCAGACTCTGGTTGTGTTCTGCTACGAAATGGAGTCGCTGGTTCATGTCTTCCTCATGTTCGAACACAATGCTTACATTGTACCATCTGCCCAGTTCGAGCATGATATCTACGAGACGGTCGTTGTTGAAATAGAAGAACCCGTCCTTCCATTGGGTGAGTGGATATACGTCCACATCAGATACCGTCATGGTGCCGTCTGTATTCCATTTGGCCATCTGGCCTGGAACTATCTGTTGGGTGCTGCTATTCTTGGGCTTTACAGCCACGCTGCCGCTTACCAAGGTTACGTTGGCTGTTTTGGCAGAGTAGGCGTTGATGTTGAACACGGTGCCCAGCACGGTAGTAGTGAAATAGTCTGTGCTTACGATGAATGGGTGCTTCGCATCCTTGGTTACCTCGAAATATGCCTCACCTTCAACTTTCACGTTGCGGGTTTTGTCCGCAAAGAGGCTGGGGAAGGTTATCTTGCTGTCGGCATTGAGCCATACCCGGGTGCCGTCGGGCAGAGTCATCTGGCAGTCTTTGCCTCTGGGGGTGGAGAGTTCCATCATCTTGATTTTCTCCGTTAAGGTGTTTCCTTGCTGTCGAGGTCGGTCGAAAGCCAGCTGTCGGTTGTTTTTCACCACGGTTATTTTTCCGTCTTCGGAGGATACGACAATGTCTTTCTCGTTCTTGTTGGCGGTAAACACCTCTACAGCCGAAGACGATTTGCCCACGGGGAAGAGAATGAACAAGGCGATGATGATGGCGGCAGCACAGCCGATGATGGTGTAGATGAGGCTGCGGTTCTGGGCGGGATGTTCGTCGTAGAGCTGCTCGTCTTCGTTTGCCGTCAGGTAGCCCGATGCCTGGAGGTCACGACAGAACTTGTCCCACTCCGCATTCACGTCGGGATTGTTGATTCGGGTCTTGTTCAGGGCTCTCCTTACCTCCAATTCCTCAAAGGTAGAAGGCATCTCGTTTTCTTGCCAGTTATCGTTGGTCTGTATGCTCATACTTTTTGTTCATTCTTTATAGTTATTACCCATTTCCCGATAGAATCAGGTACTGTGTTATTGCTTTTTTAACACATTTGCTTGCTCTGTCTTTCAGATTGTTTGCGGGCTACGTCTTTTTGAAATGAGTTCGTAACAAACCGAAGGCTTTTGTGATATGTTTTTTCACACCGTTTGTAGTGATGCCCATCATTTCTGCCACCTCTTTATATGTATGTTGGTTCATGCAGCATTGCTCCATCACGAATTGTGTCTTGTCGGGCATGGTGCTTATCACTTGGTTGATTTCGTCCAGCCGGCTGTCCATGTGGGTCAGGTAGTCGTCATCTTCTTCGCTGAAGGCAGCCTTGCAATATTCTTTGTATCGTTCCATGCCCTTCTGTCTGCGCAGATAGTTCATGCTTTCATTGCGTACACATACATAGAGAAGGCTGGGAAGGCGGTCTGTTTCTAGTTGGGTATGATTTTTCCAAAGCCTGGAAAATACCTCAGATACGATGTCTTTGCTGGCATCTTCGTCATCTACAAATCCGTAGGCATACCGATACAAGCGTATATAATATTCCTTATATACGCTTTCGAATTCTGCTATGTTTATATTGATAGACACGGTATCCTGCTCTTGTTAATAATCTCTCAAATATTTTATGATTGCAAAATCATATGTTGAATTCACGTGGTTTCTAAGCTCCTTTTGTCTATAACTTCCTGTTTCATTGGTGCAAATATAAAACAAAAAAATGGAAGAACGCCTTATTTTACAAGTTTTAATTATTCAGAATGCCTTATCTTTACATATTTTGGAAAACTCTTTATTTTAATTCTGTCTTCAGTTCGTCATATAAGTCCACCGGACCCAAGTGCCAGTATTTGGTGCTCTCGGTAGACAACTTTTTAT
>CAVBGK010000081.1:0-10997 GCA_963594995.1 Bacteroidaceae bacterium | reverse complement strand
AGCAGCTGGTAAGTGCCAACCCCGTGCTGGGCAACGCCATGAGCTTCTCGGGGCCGCCTCCCGTGTATTCGCCCTCGTTCCATACCTACGTAATCCGTTCGTGCGACGGCGAACGGTACTATAAGTTGAACATCATCTCCTGGTATGATGCCAATGTAGAGATAGGTGACGAGGGTGGTAAAATCAGTTATTACCTCGACGAACTAAAATAAAAAAGATTATGAAGAAAGGAACTTGGAGGAAACAACATAAATGGCTAGGACTCGGCATGGCTTTTTTCTTGCTGGTGTTCTGCGTGTCAGGTATTCTGCTCAATCACCGTTCGATCATCAAAAACTCGAACGTGAGCAGGCGATACCTGCCAAGCCGTTATGAGTTCCGCAACTGGAACGGCGGTTTGCTGAGAGGTACACTCGACCTTGACCGCCCTTCCCCATCCGACACCTTACCGACAGGTGACGCTTGTCACCACCTGTTACTATATGGCAATGGAGGCATTTGGTTCACCGATTCCAAGGCATCTTTCTTCAAGGATTTCAACGAAGGTTTGCCACAAGGAGCAGACTTCCGTCAAATCAAGAATGTCATCCAGACCGAAAGCCGTGGCTTCCTCTTCGCCGTTTCTCCATTCGGCTTGTACCGCTATGGTGAGCATGGATACTGGCATGAGGTAAATATGCCACTGGAAGAAGATGAGAAGTTGACTGACATCGCCTCCCATGGCGACTCTCTGGTGGTTCTCAGCCGTTCTTACGCTTATCTCTCCCTTCCCCCCTATACATCCTTTAAGCGCATCCAACTCCCTAGTCCCCAGGACTTCGACGGAAAAGTGACAGCATTCCGTTTCGTGTGGTTACTCCATAGTGGCGAACTGTTCGGAACGGCAGGAAAGTTGGTGGTCGATGCCGTCGCCGTCATCCTGGCATTGCTCTGTCTTACGGGCTTTGTGTTTTGGTTGAAACCCAAGCGGAAGCTCTGGGTGAAATCGTCGCTCTTGCTCCACGACAAGGTCGGCAGGTACACCATCATCCTTACCCTGCTGGTTGCACTGACCGGTTGGTGTCTGCGTCCTCCGGTCATGATAGCGTTGGCATTGAGCAAGATTCCTGCTCTCCCTGGCACAACGCTCAAGAGTGAGAACGTCTGGAACGACAAACTCCGTATGATTCGCCACGATGACCAACAAGGCGATTGGATCTTATCCACTTCAGAAGGCTTCTACTCCATGGATTTCAAAAGTGGGAAACTGGAGGCTCTGACCCACACGCCACCGGTCAGCGTGATGGGATTGAACGTACTCCAGCAAGACCGCACGGGTAAATGGTATTGCGGTTCTTTCAGCGGTCTGTTCGTCTGGGACAGGTTGCGAGGCTCTGCCACAGACTATTTCACGGGCAAGCCTGCCCCCAAGAAAGCAGGAGCACCATTCGGCAAGAAAGCCATCGCCGGCATGAGCCAAGACTTCGAAGTGCCTGCCATCGCGGAATACTACGAGGGAACCCACTTCGCGCCACAGCCGGCAAACATGGACCAACTCCCGATGTCACTCTGGAACGTTGCTTTGGAGATACATAGCGGAAGAATCTTCATCGGAAGCATCGCCACTTTCATCTTCATCTTCGTCATGGGCATCCTTGCCATCTGGTGCCTTTGGTCGGGCTACTGCATCAGACTGGCCAAAAAGAAGAAACGCCTCCCTCCTAGCGGGATGCCTTGACCAAGTCCAGCACCATCTTTCCCACCCAGATGGCACTCTTGCCATTTTGGTCAACGGGCACTTCCTGGCCATCAAGGTTCTTCAAATATTCAAGATTCTTGAAGTAGGTATGGCTATGTCCGCCCAGCACGAGGTCGATGTAGTGAGTGCCCGGCACTAACTCGGTGTCATCAATGCCATCAATGTCCCAACCTAAGTGAGAGAGGCAGATGATGACATCGCACTTTTCTTTCTTCTTCAAGAACTCTGCCATCTCATTGCCTTTCTGGATGGGGTCTTCATACTTGATGCTACCATAGTTGGTCTCGCTGACCAGTCCTGCCAACTCTGGGCAAAGTCCAAAGACACCGATTTTCACTCCTTTCCTATATAATATAGTGTATGGTTTGACGATGTCGGCAAGGGGTGTACCTGTGAAATCATAGTTGCTGCAAACAATCGGGAACTTCGCCTTCTTGAAGATGCGCACCATGTTGTCGATGCCGAAGTCAAACTCATGGTTGCCTATGGTGGCGGCATCATACTTCATCTCGTTCATCAGTCCGACCTCCACGTCACCCTTGAAAAGCGAATAGTAAGGAGACCCCTGCGAGAAATCACCGCTGTCAAAAAGCAACAAGTCAGGATGGGCCTTTCGCTCCTCCTTGACCATGGAAATGCGACGGAGATAACCACCGCGATTGGCCATTGCCGTATCGGCAAGATTCGGATTGATGGGCATCACGCACGAATGGGTGTCATTGGTATGGAGCACCACGATCTGTTTCTCCACACGGCTGCCCTTGGAAGCCTTGGCTCCTGCGGAAAGAGGCTGCATCACAAGAACTGCGAGAGCCAACCCTATATATGATAATGTATGTTTCATCATTTCCAATTTGTCATTTCTCATTATTCATTTCTCTTTATCCATTACTCCACAATGCATCGTCCTTCGACTTTAGACTCCACGCTCTTGCCTTGTTTCTGCATCTCACGGAAGTAGTCCATGATGATGTACCGCACGTTGTTCTCCTTTTGTTTCGGAGCGAGCACATCCGTTCCACTCTTAAAAGCCACCAGCTGGTCGTTGCCCTCCGCCAGATAGTCGAGTGTGGCGACACGGTATTCCTTCTTGGGGTCGATGGGTTCGCCATTGATCGCAACACTCTTGAGATGCCCGTCCTTGGAGATGACGAGACGGACTCCCTGGCTCAATCCCTCTCCTCCCCGATGGGCTATCTGCTGGAAGAGTTCGGTCACTTTCTCGCCTGTCAGCGTCAAGAAGCAGATCTTGTTCTCGAAAGGTGCCATATCGTTGATGTCCCCCACTGTTATCTTTCCCTTCGGAAGACTGGAACGAATACCTCCCATGTTATAAACTGAAAAGACAGGTTGCTCGCCAAATGCCTTGCCTCCCCAGACGAGGATATCGCAAAGCAAATTGCTGAGCTCACTCTCCGGGCGATGGCGATTCATGTCGTGTGCCGTGGTCCCGACCACAGGTCCCATGATACTATCCACCTTGTTTTGGTAAGGGACAATGAAAGCTGCTGCCTCGGCATCCGGCTCGGCATCCCAGCTCTTGTCGATGAGGATGCGGGTACGCTCCACCTTCGCCACCTTGTATTTCTGCGCTGCGCAAGGAGAAGTTACCAACAACATCAAAGAAGCCGATACTAGAGAAGTTTTTACTTCAAATTTCTTTCTCATATCATCATTTTATTTAGATTGACAATGCAAAATTACAAAATAATCGGTGAAATCCAAGAGAAAACTGCTTGAAAATTTGTATGATACATGAAAAAGTCGTAACTTTGCACCCGCTTTTCGGCGTAACCGCTGTTGTCTGGGCAGATGTGTTGCCCGTCCATGTTGCGCAGGAACGACAAACAATTTTTAATTTTACAACAAAAATGGATTTAATTAAAGTTGCTGAAGAAGCATTTGCAACCGGCAAGAAGTTCCCTGAGTTCAAGTCAGGTGACACTATCACAGTCGCTTACAAGATTGTCGAGGGTACCAAGGAGCGTATCCAGCTCTATCGTGGTGTTGTCATCAAGATTTCCGGTCATGGTGACAAGAAGCGTTTCACTGTTCGCAAGATGTCTGGTACTGTAGGTGTTGAGCGTATCTTCCCTATCGAGTCACCTGCCATCGACTCTATCGAGGTGAACAAGCGTGGTAAGGTACGTCGCGCCAAGTTGTACTACTTGCGTAAGCTTACTGGCAAGAAGGCTCGTATCGCCGAGAAGAAGACTGTTGCCAAGAGCGCAGAGTAAACACTTCGATTGCTATCCTGGCAAAAAGATAAAAAGGAGATTCCTTGCAAGTGTCTTGCGGAATCTCCTTTTTTGTTTTCTTTCTTTCGGACTTGTTTCCTGCTTCAATCTATGTCATCGTCCGAAGAGGATGGCAGGTTGTGGTCCTCGTCCGCATCATAGCTGAGGTTCCCGTTGTCCTCTCCTTCCAACGCCTCGTGGAAGTCGTCCCAGCTCTGGTAGCCCACGAAGAGAGCCAACTTGTTGAGCGTTTCCTTGGAGGGCTTTTCCTTCCCGCTCACATAATTCCATACCTTGTGGAGTCCCTGCGCACTGATTTTCAGGTGATGCTTGACGGAAAAGAAAGATGCCAACTTCTCAAAATCTGCTCCATGGGCTATCTTCTTGCCGATTTTCTTCTCTACCTCATGGGTAAGAAGTCTCAAATCATTTTTCATAAACTAACATATCTAACTAATCGGATGCAAAAGTACAAAAAAGTTTGAATGGATGATAAAAAATGGGAGTTTTTTTGTAACTTTGCACCGAAAACATCATAAATACATCTTTGCAATGAAAGAATTAGCACTCAAGTACGGATGTAATCCGAACCAGAAGCCTTCCAGAATCTTCATGGAGGATGGAGGCGAACTTCCCATCGAAGTGGTCAATGGTCGCCCTGGATACATTAACTTCCTCGATGCCCTCAATTCCTGGCAATTGGTCAAGGAGCTCAAGGCTGCCACCGGTCTTCCTGCCGCAGCAAGTTTCAAGCATGTATCTCCTGCCGGTGCCGCTGTGGGCTTGCCCCTCAGCGACACGTTGAAGAAGATTTACTTCTGCGATGATGTCAAGTTTGAACTTTCTCCTTTGGCTTGTGCATACGTTCGTGCACGTGGTGCCGACCGTATGTGCTCTTACGGTGACTTTGTGGCTTTGAGCGATGTTTGCGACGAGGCGACTGCCCTCCTCATCAAGCGTGAGGTGAGCGACGGTGTCATTGCTCCGGGCTATTCTCCAGAGGCTATCGAGATTCTCAAGGAGAAGCGCAAGGGCACTTACAATGTCATCAGGATTGACCCCGACTATGTTCCTGCTCCCATTGAGCGCAAGCAGGTGTTCGGTGTCTCTTTCGAACAGGGACGCAATGAGGTGAAGTTGGATGACCCTGCCTTGTTTGAGGACATCCCTACACAGAACAAGAATTTCCCGGCTGATGCCAAGCGTGACCTCATCATCGCTCTCATCACCTTGAAATATACCCAGAGCAACTCTGTTTGCTATGTCAAGGACGGGCAGGCCATCGGTATCGGTGCCGGGCAGCAGAGCCGTATTCACTGTACTCGTTTGGCTGGCAGCAAGGCCGATGAATGGTGGTTGCGCCAGTGTCCTAAGGTGATGAACCTTCCTTTCAAGGAGAAAATTCGCCGTGCAGACCGTGACAACACCATCAACGTCTATATCTCCGATGAGTGGGAAGACGTGCTCCAGGATGGGGTTTGGGAGCAGTTCTTCACTGAGAAGCCTGATCCGCTGACCCGCGAGGAGAAGAAGGCTTGGATTGCCCGGAACACAGGTGTTTGCCTCGGCAGCGATGCTTTCTTCCCATTCGGTGACAACATCGAGCGTGCCCACAAGAGTGGCGTGGAGTATATCGCCCAGGCTGGTGGCTCTATCCGTGACGACAATGTCATCGAGACCTGCGACAAGTATGGTATCGCCATGGCGTTCACCCACGTTCGTTTGTTCCACCACTAATCTTACTTTTATGAGTGACATAGATGATATTATCATGGGTGGCATGGTTTTCAAGTCTGGCGGTGGTCCTAAGAAGGAGGACGACGGCAAGGTGAAGACCAAGGCTAAGAAAAAGAAATACATCACTGGTGCCCACGGCAGTGGCTCCGCTCGCCAAAAGGCGAAATACCGCCAACAGCGTGCCAACCGCAAGTCGCAAAAGAAATAAAGAAGAATTGCACCAAAAACTATTCACCCTTCACCTTTTGGGTCAAAAGCCCTTTGTTTATGGGCTTTCCAAGAGGTGAAGGGTCCTTCTTTTCTTGACATAATCGCCTTGACGGCTTCTCCCTTAGTAGTATCTTAACATGATGCCTGTAAAGATTCTACCCGATTCTATTCCTAATCTTCTTGCAGAGAAATACTCGTCGCAATGAACGTATGTACAAATATCCGCTTGGAATATGTTCTCTGGCTGAACTCCAACATGCTCCAAGATAAGTTCATTGCAGAGTGGCAAATTGATATGCCATTTGAGGGGTTGTGCGGTGCTTGGCCGTTGTTCCGCTATCTTCTCCATCGGGAATGCGGCTTGCCGGAATGCCTCATACACTTCACCGCCTACCTCAAAGTTTTCCAAAGAGATACCTGGACCTATGATTGCTTTCAAGCCCTTGGGATTGGTATTGAATGCCGAGGTCATCTCTTGCACCGTCTTGCTAACGATACGCTTCTGGGTACCTCTCCACCCTGCATGAATGGCAGCCACTGCATGATGCTCCTCATCATAAAGTAGCACGGGGATGCAGTCGGCTGTGGAGACACCTATGCAGAGTCCCTTCACATCGGTCATCACCGCATCCACACCTTCCAGCAATGCCTTTCGTTCATCCTCTGGAAGTGTAAGGTACTCTGATGGAATCTGCCGAACCTCTACCCCATGCACTTGATGTGGCAAGATGATTCTATCAGGATCAATACCCAACTCGGCAGCAAGCAAACGGCGATTCTCGGCGATATGTTCCAAGCTGTCGCCGCAATACTCATTGATATTAAACTCGCCATAGTTGCCCTCGCTCACACCTCCCTTTCGGGTGGTGGAGAAAGCCTTGGCTCCTGCTGCGATTTGATACTCCTTTAGCATGATAACTCTTCACTTATTCATACTCGAAGTCTTCGAGGTCTTCCACATCTTCGATTTCATCATCGTCGATGTATTCGATTTCATCCTCGCCCTCAGCCTCTAGCTCGGCTTGGAAGCGTGACATGTCCTTGTCACGATGCACAAGCGTATCTTCCGCTATAATCTCCTGAAGTTTGTTGCTCTCGGAGTTCAACTCTTTCCAAAGCACGTCCTTCAAGTCTTGGATGCCCTGTCCAGTCACAGAAGAAATAAATACTACAGGGAGGTCATCTGGTAGAGTTTCCTTGAGCATCTCTATGAGCTCGTCGTCGAGGAGGTCACACTTGGTTACCGCCAACACACGGTGCTTGTCGAGCATCTCCGGGTTGAAGTTCTTCAACTCCCCGAGCAGCACCTCGTACTCCTTCTTGATGTCATCCGTGTCGCCGGGTACCATGAAGAGCAAGAGGGAGTTGCGCTCTATATGCCTGAGGAACCGCAAGCCGAGTCCCTTTCCTTCGCTCGCACCTTCGATGATGCCCGGTATGTCTGCCATGACAAAGCTCTGGTGGTCGCGGTAATCCACGATGCCCAGCGATGGTTCGAGCGTGGTGAATGGATAGTTGGCTATCTTGGGACGGGCACTTGACACCGCCGAGAGCAAGGTCGATTTTCCGGCATTGGGGAAACCTACAAGACCCACGTCAGCCAAGAGCTTCAGCTCCATGATGATGGTCATCTCCTGCATCGGCTCTCCCGGCTGTGCATAGCGGGGTGCCTGGTTGGTAGAGGTGCGGAACTGGAAGTTGCCCAGACCGCCGCGACCGCCCTTCAACAAGAGCACTTCCTGGCCATCGTAAGCGACATCACATACAAACTTGCCCGTCTCGGCATTATACACCACGGTTCCGCAAGGCACATCGATGTAGATGTCCTTGCCATCGGTGCCATGGCATTTGTCACGTCCGCCGTTTCCACCATGCTCGGCGAAGAAATGACGTTGGTATTTCAGGTGCAGCAACGTCCAGTAATTGTGGTTGCCGCGCAAATAGATGCTTCCTCCACGTCCGCCGTCACCGCCGTCAGGACCGCCATTGGGTTGGTACTTCACGTGGCGCAGGTGCATGGAGCCTTTACCACCCTTACCAGAGCGGCAGTTGATTTTTACATAATCTACGAAATTGGATTCTGCCATTTTTTGAATGTATGATTTATAATGGAAATGTACAATGGACAATGTACAGTTTATACATTATTCCATTGTACATTAACTATCTTAGAGGTTGTCGATTACATCGCACACACGGCCGAAGATCTCATCTACTGTGCCGAGGCCCTCGATGTGGTGGTGGATGCCTTCCTTCTCATACCAGTCGATGAGCGGGGATGTCTGGGTGTGGTAAACGTTGAGACGCTTCTTGATGGTCTCCTCGTTGTCATCTGACCGTCCGCTCTCCTTGCCACGGTTGATCAAGCGGGCCATCAACTCATCTTCCGGCACTGCCAACTCTATCATGGCTGCCACCTTGTGACCGCGTTCTGCCAACATCTTCTTCAATGCCTCTGCCTGTGGTGTGGTACGTGGGAATCCATCGAAGATGACACCCTTGTGTTCCTTGCCGAAGCTGTCATATACGCTGGCCAGGATGTCTATCATCAACTCGTCGGGTATCAACTGTCCGTTGTCGATATAGCCCTTGGCTGTCTTGCCGAGTTCTGTACCGTTTTTGATTTCGTTACGAAGTACGTCACCAGTGGAAATGTGGCCAAGACCATACTTCTCAATCATCTTGTCACTCTGGGTTCCCTTGCCGGCACCTGGAGCGCCAAAAATTACAATATTTTTCATCTTTCTTGATAATATATAAAAATTTATGTTGTTATTCCTCTACTATCGTATAGATGTCCCGGAGGTTACGGCCTTCCTGGTCGTAGTCGAGACCGTAGCCCACGATAAAGTCGTTGGGGATTTCCATGACTGCATAGTTGATGTCGAGTTCCACCTTCAGGTTGCCGGGCTTGACCAGAAGCGAGCAGATTTCGATGGAGGCGGGATGGTGCTTTTTAAGCTCCTCTATCATGTGGACCATGGTGAAGCCTGAGTCAACGATGTCCTCGACTATCACCACGTGACGGCCGTCCAAATCCTGGTTGATGCCCATGAGGGTCTTCATGCTGCCCGTAGAGGAGGTGCCCTCGTAAGAGGCATACTTCACAAAAGAGATCTCGCTGGGAACTGTTATCATTCGCATCAGGTCCGCCGCAAAGATAAACGAGCCATTCAACACTGCCAAGAACACGGGAGTCTTGCCCTCGTAGTCCTCGTTGATGCGGTCAGCCACGACCTGCACTTTCTTTAAAATCTCGGCTTCCGGGATGGAAGTCTTGAAGGTTTTGTCCTTGATTTTAACTACGCCCATAGTCTGTAAATATAATATTTTGTGCAAAATTACGAAAAAAATACGAAACTTCGGGCTTTCATCGGGCTTTTTTTAGTACTTTTGCACAAAAACAGAATATTATGAAGATTTTCACAAGTGCTCTGATTCATGAGCTTGACAAATATACCATTGAGCATGAACCTGTCTCTTCGCTCAACTTGATGGAGCGTGCCGCCAAGGCCATCACGCGTTGCATCGAGGATGAATGGTCGAACCGCACTCCTGTCGTTGTCTTCGCAGGTCCGGGCAACAATGGCGGCGACGCCCTGGCGGTGGCTCGCCTGTTGGCTGAGGACGGCTACCTGGTCGAGGTGTTCCTGTTCAATATATACAACAAGCTGTCCGCTGACTGTGCCGCCAACAAGAAAAGGATTATCGAGGGCAGGAATGTCAGAAACTTTACGGAGGTGACGGTCAACTTCGACCCTCCGAAGTTGACCGACAAGACGCTGGTCGTCGATGGTCTCTTTGGCAGTGGCATCAACAAGCCGCTGGCGGGCGGATTCGCCGCCATGGTGAAATATATCAACCAGAGTCCTGCCAGGGTGGTAAGCATCGACATCCCTTCGGGGCTGATGTGCGAGGACAATACGTACAATATCCAGGCCAACATCATCCGTGCCGACCTGACGCTCACCTTGCAACAGCCTAAGTTGTGTATGTTCCTTGCCGATACCCAGCAATTCCTGGGGAGGCTGAAGGTACTGGACATCCGCCTCTCGCAGGATTTCATACAGAAGACGGAGTGCAAATACCGCTTGCTGGAAGAGAACGACATCAGGGGGCTGTTGCGTCCCCGCCACGACTTCGCCCACAAGGGGAACATGGGCAACGCCCTTTTGGTCGCGGGTTGCTATGGCATGGGCGGGGCTGCCATCCTCGCCGGAAAGGCTTGCCTGCGGGCGGGTGCCGGAAAGGTGACGATACATACCCCGAAAAGAAATTACGACATCTTGCAGATGAGTGTACCTGAGGCGGTGCTGCAGATGGACCGTGAGGAGACTTACTTCAGCGAGCCTACGGAGACGGAGTCGTTCAGTGCCGTGGGCATCGGGCCTGGCCTGGGCACCAACGAGAGCACTGCCATCGCCCTCATCGCCCAGATCCGGCGCACCAACCGCCCCGTCGTCATCGATGCCGATGCCATCAACATCCTTGCCAGCCACCGTGCCTGGATGCAGCAGTTGCCGAAAGACATCATCCTGACGCCTCACCCTAAGGAGTTTGACCGACTGGCGGGCACCAGCAGCCCGTTCTGCTATGAGCGTCTGGCGAGAGCCTGCGAACTCGCCGAGAAACTTCAGGCTTACATCCTCCTGAAGGGGCACTTCTCTGCCCTCTGCCTCCCCGATGGGCACGTGGAGTTCAACTCCTCCGGCAACAGCGGCATGGCTACGGCTGGAAGCGGCGATGTTCTCACCGGCGTCATCACTGCCTTGCTGGCAAGGGGCTACAGCCAGGCGGACGCTTGCAGGATTGCCATGTTCCTCCATGGACTGGCTGGCGACATCGCCGCCAAGGAACTGGGCAAGGAGAGCCTCATCGCCAGCGACATCATCAATTATCTTCCTAAGGCTTTCTTGCGGCTGGAGGACTAAGGCTGATATCGGGAACTATCCATATCCTGAAAATGGAAGAAGGCAACTCGTCATCACGACCAGTTGCCTTTCAATAAGTTAATTTGTATAAAAACTTGTTGCCACGTTTTCCCAAACCAGCAGTGCCTGGACAGGCACACCAAG
>CAVBGK010000080.1:0-11961 GCA_963594995.1 Bacteroidaceae bacterium | reverse complement strand
ATTCTCTGAGATTCTCGTAAAATAGAAATGCCGTATGGGGGTACGGGGATATAGTTACTGATAGGCGGCATATTTGTTAATCATAAGTAATAAATCTAATATTTTTCCTGATTTTGTTTCTTATGAGAAATAAAATGCTTATTTTGCAGAAAGTTTTTCTTATGAGAAATGAAAATGATGTTTTCTGTAAAAGTTTTACTTATATGAAACAAAAAATATTAGAAAGGTTTGGCTATTCAGACCGTATAGAACGAATGTTTGGGCGTGGCATCATCGTGGCATTGACAGGTCAAAGGCGTGTCGGGAAGAGCTGTGTGATGCGTCGTATCAGAGACCATATAGCAGAAAATCCAGAGAATCATGTCATTTATATTGATAAGGAGAAAACTTTATTTGATGAGATTGCTACTTATCAAGACTTGGAGCTTTATGTAACAAATCATATTGAGAAGGAGAAAGAAAATTATCTTTTCATTGATGAGGTGCAAGAAATCTCTGAGTTTGAGAAGGCGATATTGAGCATTCAGTCGGATGAAACTTGTCAAATCATGATAACAGGAAGTAATGCGAAGATGCTTTCTGGTGAATTGGCTACTCGTCTTAGGGGCAGGTATGTTGCTTATCGCATCAGAGGTTTGTGTTATGAGGAGTTCCTGACCTTCCATGGTTTGCAAGATGAAGATGCCTCGTTGAGCCTATATTTGCAAAACGGTGGATTGCCTCAGTTGCGCAATTTGGGGCTTGACAATTCTGAATTGGTGGAGGATTATTTCGAGAATGTGTATAATACGATAGTTTTGCGTGATGTCATAGAGCGTGAGAACATTCGTAATATTCCTCTATTGAAGACCTTGTTGAAATTCATCAGTGATAATATAGGCAAACAGTTTTCTGCCCAAAGCATCGTGAAGTTCCTCAAGTCGCAGAATACAGACACTTCTGCCAAGGTGATACTCTCTTATCTGGAATATCTCTGCAATGCCTACATCATCGACCGAGTGAATAGGTATGACATTCATGGAAAGAGGCTTTTCGAGTTGGGCGACAAGTTCTACTTTGAGGATTTGGGTATCAGAAATTACATCATAGGTGGCAATCGTAGTTTTGATATAGAAAAGGTGATGGAGAATGCCGTCTATTGTCATCTTTCTCGTATGGGTTACAAAGTGAATATAGGCCAGTTACAGAAAGGTGAGATTGATTTTATGGCGGAGAAAGCTGACAGTATGGTTTATGTCCAGGTTACTTACCTGCTGGCTTCGGAAGATACCGTGAAAAGAGAGTTTGGCAACTTGAAGTTTATAAAGGATAGTCATCCGAAATAGGTGGTTTCCATGGATAGAATGTATGGGTAAACCAATATTGATGGTATCAAGCATATTCATCTCCGAGATTTCTTGAAGATGACGAGCTTTTAAGTTCTAGAAGTTGCATATAGCATTATAATTGCCCGATAGTGATTTGCTATCGGGCATTTTTTTGTACTAAAAACACTCGCTTTGAACAAATTTCCACTTGTTTTTATCAGATTTTTTACTAATTTTGCTTTCGAAAAGAATAATAACTAGCAATCAGGGAGTAATTACGGTAAATTTATGAAGAAATATGTTTTGATGGTTATCGGATTGCTAGCTACGTTGCAGATGAATGCTTACGTGGCGGCATCCAAAACTAAGATTTTGATAGATACTCAGCAGGATGCTGAGGTGGTGAAAGTGGCTGCTGAGGCTCTTTCCAATGATATTCGAATGGTGTTGGGACAGCCTTCGAATGATGCGACAAAAGCAAAGACTTCGCAGTGGGTATTGACGAAGCCTGACGGCACTCGCCAGATGATAGTCGCTGGTACCTTGGGACGTTCCAAGTATATCGACCGATTAGCAAAAAAGGTGAAGATAGATGCTGAGGCGGTGCAAGGAAAATGGGAGGCATACGGTCTGCAAACCATCAAAAAACCGATGAAGGGCATCGACGAGGCATTGGTAGTTTATGGTTCTGACCCTCGTGGCACGGCATACGGCATCTTTGAGATTTCTCGAAAGATGGGCGTATCTCCTTGGGTATGGTGGGCGGATGTAACCCCAGCTCGCAAACAAGAGGTCATCCTCGACATTGACAAGATGGTGGAGGAAGGTCCTGATGTGCAGTATCGTGGTATCTTTATCAATGATGAGGATGCAGGCTTCCGTCCTTGGGCGGCAAAGATGCAAGACATTGACATCAAAAACTGTGGACCGAATGCTTATGCCAAGGTTTTCGAACTCTTGCTTCGATTAAGGGCGAATACACTTTGGCCAGCGATGCATCCAGGGAGCAAGTCTTTCTGGTTGTTCAAGGGAAACCCTGAGATGGCTCGCAAATACGACATCGTGATAGGTTCCAGTCATTGCGAACCACTCTTGACCAATTCGGCTGCCGAGTGGAAGAAGGACATGGGGGCATACAACTTTTCTACCAACAAGGAGGGTGTCTTAAAATATCTTGGCAAACGAGTGAGCGAGTCGAGGGGGATGGATGTCATCTATACGATGGGTATGCGTGGCATTCATGACTTACCAATCCAAGGATATAAGACCACAGCAGATAAGGTTCGTGGGCTGACCGACATCATTTCTTCCGAGCGAAAGATGTTGATGGACAGCATCAATTCCGACATCACGAAAGTTCCCCAGATGTTTTGTCCCTACAAGGAAGTATTGGAGGCTTATAATGCAGGACTGAAAGTTCCCGGCGATATCATGATGTGTTGGGTGAATGATAACCACGGGTATATTCGTCAGTTGCCAAACCGTGAGGAACAAGCTCGCAACGGTGGCAATGGTATCTATTATCACCTCTCTTATTGGGGCGCGCCGAAGCAATGGACTTGGCTTTCTAGCATTTCTCCATCATTGGTAGCCTTTGAGATGCAGAAGGCATACTCCATGAATGTGCGAAGAATGTGGATAGTGAATGTGGGGGATATTAAACCAGCCGAGTCTGAGACGGAGTTCTTTCTTGATATGGCTTGGGATACACGTAAGTGGAACACCGATACTGCTTGGAGGTTCGCTTATCATTGGGCGGAAGAAACGTTTGGAGGAAATAAGAACGAAAGATCTTCTTCTCTTTCTTCAAGTTCAATCTCTTCGCCTTCCTCTGTTTCGTCAATAGCAAAGGAGATTGGTGACATCAAGACCGAGTATTATCGTTTAGCGGCAGGTGGCAAGCCAGAGCATATCAATCTGATTACGTATTCCCAAGAAGAGATTAATCAGCGATTGAGCGATTATGCTGCCTTGGTCAAGAAAGTGGATAAGGTGAGATCTAAAATCCCTGCTCGCTTGCAAGACGCTTACTTCGAGTTGGTGGAATATCCTGTGAAGGGAGCGGCTGCGATGAATGTCAAGATACTGAAGGAGCGCATGGCTCGATTGGCGATGCTCTCAGCTATCAAGGAGGTTGCCATTGATAGTTCACGTACTTATGAGCAGGACGCTCGACAAGCCTACAAGGAAATCCTCTCTTTGACCAAGAAATATAATAAGGAGATAGCTCATGGCAAGTGGGATGGCATGATGGGCATCGGAGCAAGATGGCGACCAGAGTTTGCTGCTCCATTCGATGATTCCATCAAGACCAAGAAGGAGGCGACGGTCTATGCGATTCCACGACAAGCAAACCATGTGGTCAAGGCATTGCAGTATGTGGCCAAGACTCCATCGGTGGAAGACATCAAGGGCTTGGGTGTGACTGGCGAATCAGTTGCCGTCTATGACATGATGGAAGATACGCCATACGTGGAGTACGAGGTTCCTGTGAAGAAAGGCGACAATACAATTACTGTGATGTGCGTTCCTTCCTTCCCACTCAACAAGGACTATCAACTCCGTTATGCCATCTCTATTGCTGGCGGTAAGTCAGAAACAAAAAAAATAGATGCAGAAGTGGGGAGTGAGGTCTGGAGTGAAAACGTACTCTATGGTTATACTCGCACTACGACAAGCCATTATCAAACGAAAGAGGATGGCAAAGTCTTGGTTCGACTGAGTTTGTTAGACCCAGGTTTGGCGGTGCAAGGAATTAAGGTTGATTATCAATAAAGGCAGAAATATCAAAAGAATCCAAAATGGCTTAGAAATAAAAGTCCTTTTGTAACAGAAACAATAAAGTAACAAAATAAGAAACGATATCTTTAACAGTACGAGTTAAGGATGTCGTTTCTTGTTTATGTCTGATATTTTATCGGAGCTTTTGTGTATATTCTCTATCTCTTGATAAAAACTTTCCCTTTTGAAGGTGAAATTTGTATAAGATGTTTCCCATCTACAGTTTTGATAGGTAAGATAATTCCTGCTTGCATCGCTTGCTGCGGTTTGAAATCCAAGACCAAGGTAAGCGGTACATTGAATATCTCCTTGTTGAGTTTCAGCTTCGGGGTAACTATAACTTGGCTTTTCTTTACTTTCATCTTTAGCGACGTATTGTCTCGTTCCTGTTGGTAGGCGGAAACATCATGGAAGGTGGCTATCCAAAGCTTGGATTGTTGTGAGAGGGCATAGTCGAACATTTTCCAAAGTCTGGTCTCATCCCCAAAACAATCATATCCGATGCGAAGTCCATGGGTCATAGTGACTCCCCATTCGCCTTTTGTTATGAGATTGTTGATGTAGCTCTCAAACCATTCTTGGGTTCGTTTGCTTCCGAGGCTCACTTGGAAGGTACGAGTGCCCACTCTGTCTTTTGAGCAATATGCCACAGCCTCGTCGCTCTTTCTATTGCCTGGATAGAAATAGGTACGAGGAAAAACGCCAGTATGCTGATAGATGAGTGTATCGTTGTGCTGAACCTCAAAGCGGAGTTCGGCTGGTGTTAACTTGGATACGTTCTTATGGTTGTAGCCGTGGCTTGTTATCTCCTGTCCATCAAGAGCCATCTCATTGGCTTGTTCCCAAGTGAAAGGTTGCTTGTTGGGATTCTTGGGTGGATTGTTCATCCATGCGCCAATCAGGCAAAAAGTGCCCTTAATGCCTAGCTCTTTCAATTTCGGGAACAAGACGGTGTATTGCTCTTTCAGCCCATCATCGAAGGTAAAGGAAAGGGCAGCTTGCTTGTTATCTGCAAACTTGGCGATATGAACGCTTTGTGCATTTGCCTCCGTAATGGGGGCAAATGCACAAAGAAGGGAAAGGAGATTCAAATAAAATACTTTTTTCATGAATTATTCCCCAGTTTCAATCAATTTGGCTTTCTTGCCAGCCAACTTCAGTTCCACCAACTTATTATACATTTTTCTTCCAAGAATCTCTCCACCTGCTGCATTGAAGTGGATGTTGTCCTTCTGCATTTCTGTATTAGGAACTTCCACGAGGTGGATATTCTTGTCCTCAGCTTGCAGTCTCTTCTGGGCATCCTCCACGCCTTGTGACCAACCACGGCTCTTGTGCGAAATGCCACCGAGGATGATAGGCAAGTTAGCATATCGCTTATCGCCTGTCTTCTCTACGAGATGCTGACGAACGTAAGCAATGACTGCTTTCAAGTTATCGTAGTATTTGCGGCTGGCATGGCGGTCGCTCTCCCCTTGGTGCCACAACATCGCCTTGAACTCATACTTGCCATTCATCTTAGATAGGCTTTTGTCAATGGCGAGGTCGATATTCTCGCAGAGTGCCTTCAAGAGGCTTTTTCCGCCTCTGTCGGATGCGACAACGGAGTCAAGGTAGGCTGGAGAGGCACACCAGTACATCTTCTGGTTGCTTCCACAGCTGAGGTCGATGGCAGTTCCACCGAGCGATTCCTTGATGACATAGAAATCTTCCTTCAGGCTTTGTTCGAGCCAATAGTAGGTGACGGCATCGTATGTCCAGCGCCCCGGCTTGTTCTTGTTGATGATGCGAGGCCAGAAGAGTTCGAACTGTCCGTCCATGCTGTGTGCGCCACTGTTGTAGCACCAGTAGCAATGTTTGTACTTGTTTTGCTGGATGTAATCAGGCAGCAGTTCGTTGCCGATTCGTCCATCCGTGTTAGACTGACCAGCCGTGATGAACACAGGGATGGTCTTCTTGGCAGACGCAGAGAGTGAAATCATGAGCGTCAAGAGGAAAAGCAATTTTCTCATATCTCTATATCTTTTAGTTTGTTATTAGCTATCGTTCAGTAATGATACTGCAAAATTACTATAAAAATAAGGATATGAGTATGGCTATTTGTCCGAAATCATGGGTGTTTGTCCTAGTTCGTTCGGATTCCCTTGTTCATTCCTTGGCGACCATCTGTGTCTGTGCATACTTGCTCGGTGGCATTCCATACTTCGCCTTGAAACACTTGTAGAAGTAGGAGGCATCCTGAATGCCAACCTTCATGCAGACTTCGCTCACGTTGTATCTGCCGTCGCACAACAGCTCGGCGGCGATGCGCATACGCTCCGCTTGCAAGTACTTGTTGGGCGACATGCCAGTCAGTTCCTTCATCTTGCCAAAGAACTTGGTGCGTCCCATGTGCATCATCTCTGCTATCTTATCCACCGTAAAGTCTGGTTCGCTGATGTTTTGGGCTATCAGGTTAATCACATTCTCACGGAAAACCTTGTCTGCCTTGCTTTCCATCACGATATCCTTCATCTTCTCTTTCGCCTCATCCGTTTGGATAACTTGCTTTTTCTCAAGTGCGATAGGAAGGTCATTCTTGCTTGAATTCCATTTGATGAGTTGTATGATGCGAGTTATCAGAATCCTAGCCTTGTATGGCTTGGTCATATAATCATCGGCACCACACTTGTAGCCCTTGATTTGATGGTCTTCATCATCGAGGGCGGTAAGCATGATGACAGGAACTCGCTTGAGGGCTTCCGTAGCACGGAGGCGTTTAACGATGTCATAGCCATTGAGGTCTGGCAACATCACGTCGCAAATGATGAGCGAAGGAGGATTGGTCAACACTCCAGCATATCCTTGTTGTCCGTTCATGTAGATGTCTGTGCGGAAGTAAGCACCGATGTCATGCTTGAGTTGTTCCATCATGTCGGGGTCATCTTCTATGATGGCAACATGCTGGGAGTTGAGTGCCTCGCCTTGCATTTCCCTTAAGATGTCGTTCAACTTAGCGGTTTCTTCCTGCTCTTTCTCCTTGTCTTTCTCTTGGCGGATATTCGTCTCGCTCATATAGTCTTCAGGAGCATATTGCTCATCGTTGTCAGGAAGAGACAGTTCGAAGATGTTCATCTGATGTACCTCATCATAGCTATAAGTCAGATTTCCCTTGTGCAGTTGGGCGAATTGGTAAGCCAAGTAAAGACCGATGCCCATGCCTCCTTGCGAAGTGTAGCCCTGCATGAATGGCTGGAAGAGATGCTCTTTTCTTTCAGCAGTGATTTCCTCGCCTTGGTTGCAGACGGTGAAGACGAGCTTGTCTTCTTCATGCGACAGGTTGATTTCGATGACTCCCTTTTGTGGGGTATATTTCACGGCATTGCTCAGCAAGTTGTAGAGGATGGTTTCTACCTTCCCATGGTCGAAACTTATCTCATATTGCTTGGCGAATGGCGTGAAGGTCAACTGAATGCTCTTTTGGTTGGCGATGTTCCAGAAATCCTTGTAGAGTTGCTGGGCAAACTCGATGATATTGCCTTTGGATACATGGAGCTTGACGGCATGGTTATTGATTTTTCTGAACTCCAATATCTGGTTGATGAGTCGCAGAAGTCGTTTGGCACCTCTGTTGGCAGAAGCGATGGCAGCCTGTGGAGGTTCCGTACCTTTGTAGTTGATAAGTCTGTCCATTCCACCTTGGATGATGGCTAGTGGGGTGCGGAACTCATGCGCCACATGAGTAAAGAAATTGAGACGGAACTCGGTGAGTTGCTTTTCCATCTTCATCTGTTGATAGATATGGAAACGTTCCATTCTGTTGCGATAGACACGATAGCCTACGATACCTATTATAATAAGGTATAGGCAGATGGCCCACCATGTAGCATAGAATGGAGGGGTTATGACGATGGTAAAGGTCGTTTCCTGTTGAGGTTTGCCATTGATGATGCCTCTTACATGGAAGACATACTTGCCGGGTGCCAAGTCGGAATAGTTGACATGGCTCTGGGTGGTTGCCTCTTGCCAATCCTCATTGATGCCTTCCAGGTAATACTGGTAAACATTATAGGAGTTGGTATAGTTGAATCGTGAGAAGAATATATTGAGGGTGTTTTGGTTATGCGCCAATTCTATCTTGTTCTTCTTCAGATTGAATTTTTCAGAATCGAAGTCATTGCTTTCCAATATGGATTTGCCATTGACTTGTAGGTCTGTAATCAGACAAGGACGTGCTGCTAGTTGGCTTGATACGGCTTGGGGCTTGATGATGACAAGTCCGTTGCGGGTACCAAACAGCAAGTTGCCTGATGGTGTTACACAGGAAGTGTTTTCTGTGTATGCGTTGCTGGTGAGCGTAGGGGAGTATTCGAATTTCTCAATGGAAGAATAGTTTTGAGAAAGGCGATAAATCCCAAGCTCGGTGCCCACCCATAAGTTGCCAAAGTTGTCTTGCGAGATGGAGTTGACAACATTGGTATTGATATGCATGGATTCGCTGATAACCTCCTGCTGGGTGATGTTACCTTGATGTTCTATAAGGCATTTTAGCAGTCCAACTCCCATGATGCCAGCATACAACTTCCCCTGAGAAGTACTTTGTAGGCATATGATTTCATCTCCTGCCAGTTGATGATTGCTCGTTCCGAAATGCTTGAAGTCTTTGGCTGATATGTTTCTTAGTTTTGTATCAACCGAGTAGATGCCATCATTGGTGGCAATCCACAAAATGCCATGTCGGTCCAGCTCTAGGTCATGGATGCGGCTTTGCGCCAAGTGCTTGTTGAGGAATGAAACAAACTGATAAGGCTTTTTCTTTCCATCGGTCATCAGCAACCCTTTCTCCCAGGATGCCAACCAGATTCTTCCCATCTTGTCTTGCACGATGTCATACACCATATCGGATGGAATCTTATGTATCGGGTCTTTGGGAGTATAATGTTCCTGGTCGATGTAGATGCCATCTCCTCTCGTTCCTATCCAAAGATGTCCATCATGGTCTTTTATGATGTCGAAAATCTGGTCGTTGGCTTTTAGGATAAGTTTCATCTTGCCAGTGAGGAGGTTGCACTGATATACCTTTCCCAGTGTTGTTCCGATATATGCTTCTTGGTCTGATGGGGCATGGACGGCTCTGATATAGTTGCTCCAGTCACCTTGGTTTGCTGGTTCTGGAAGAATGTATCTTGCTTCATTCTTTTGTGAAGGCATGATGCAAGAGACTCCTGCTTCCTCTGAACCAGTCCAAAAACATCCGTCCTTGTCGATGAGGATGGTCGTGAGGAAGTTGGACTGAATGACAGGCTGAATGTCTTGTGCTGTATAATGGGAAAGAGTTCCTTTACTGGCATCATACAAGAAAAGTCCATTGCCGTAAGTGGCGATGTAATATTGGTGCTTACCACTTTTTACAACGAAGTATTTATGCTTTTTGTTGGTTGCATATTTCACATTCTCTAGAAGGTCTAGTTTCTTGTTTACTCCGTTTTTGTCGTGGATAATCAATTGGTCATCTTTCGTGTTCTCGTATGTAAATCCGTTGCCTTGGAAGGTGTATGAAGTCGCTTGAATTGTTGGCTTATTCTTTTTCGGATGATAGCCAGGCAATTCATATTTGATAAAACGTGCAGCAGCAAAGTTGTATGTAGCCACGGATGCGTTAGAAGTTTTGACATACATGTTGTGGGCATCCTTGGTGAGGTTGCCTATGTGTTGGTCGGTCTTGGCATTCTTGTCAGGACTGATGTTTCTGAATCTCACGATAGAATAACCGTCATATCTGCATAAGCCATTGTTGGTGCCAATCCAGATATAACCATCGGGGTCTTGCAATAGGTCCGTGATGCTGTTGCTCGACAAACCGTTGTTGGTGGTGATGTGTCGGGCGGTCAACTTTTCTTTGAGAGGTACTTGTGCTTGCAAATCGCATGCGAAGAGAATCAATAGTAGAATATGAATAAGGTATCTCATGCTATGTCTTTAGATTTTATGATTGTTATAGTCTTTTATTCAACGGTTTTTATTCATTGATAAATGCAAAGATACTATTTACTATTGAAACATGCAAATAATTCCATAAGATTTCCCAGAAAAATTTGTTTTTCTTAGAATTAAGTTCTATCTTTGCAGAATAAAAGCTGCACTCAGCAATTTGAAAGCAAGCTTTCATTGCTCTCGTTTGCATTTTCTTTGCAGCAGTATTGCTATAAAAGAAAGAAAACATGGTGAAAATCAATCGAAGAAGACTGCCTGCTGGCATTCAGTCATTCAATAAAATTAGAAAAGGTAACTATCTCTATGTCGATAAAACCGACATCGTGTGGAATTTGGTGAACAATGGTGACCAGTTTAATTACATGAGCCGTCCTCGCCGATTCGGCAAGTCTGTGCTTGTCGATACACTGCAGATGTACCTGGAAGGCAGGAAGGAACTCTTCGAGGGCTTGAAAATCATGGAGTTGGAAGAAGAATGGAATCAACATCCAGTCATCCGTCTTGACATGAGTCGAGGTGGAGCCAACGAGGCTACCATTCGCTCTTATCTCAATATTCGTTTTGGCGAATATGAAACACTCTATGGAATCACCCCTCTCCCAACCGCCCAACTTGCCGACCGCTTGGATGCCATCATCAAGACTGCTTACCAGAAGACTGGTATGCAGGTCGCTGTCCTTATTGATGAGTATGATGCGCCACTCCAACATTCTTGGAAAACTCCAGACCATGACGCTTGTACTGCGACTTATCGTGAGGTTTTTGCTATCATCAAGGCTGACGATGAATATGAGATGTTTGTCTTCATCACAGGTATCACCAAGTTCACCCAACTCTCGCTCTTCTCTGCGCTCAACAATCTCACCAACATCAGTTTCTTGCCAGAGTATGCCACCATCTGTGGTATTACGGAAGACGAGATACAGGAGAATTTCCAACCCGAGTTGGAGGCGATGGCTGAGGCTAACGATTGGACTTTGCAGCAGACGCGTGACAACTTGAAGGATTATTATGATGGTTATCATTTTAGTGAGGACAATATGACGGATATTTACAATCCGTTTAGCCTTATCCATTCTTTATCTCATAAGAAACTTGGCAATTATTGGGCTATGTCTGGTGCTACGACCTTGCTTCCTAAATTCGTGGATAACATGGAGTTGCGCCTAAAAGATTTCGAGGATTGCATGATTATGAGAAAGACCATCGAAACCTCTGATGTAACTGGTGGCGGAGCAGAATTGTTCCTTTATCAGTCAGGGTATCTTACTATCAAATCTGTGGAGGGGAATGTCTATCATCTTGGATTTCCTAACGAAGAAGTGAAGCAAGCTCTCTACGATTGCGTGCTTCCATCTTTGACCTTGAGGGAAGAATCGGATATACAGTCCTTGCAGGCTCAGCTCTATTCTTATCTGGAGAACGCCAAGTTGCCAGAGGCAATGAAAGCACTCAAATCCTTGATTGCCGATGTGCCATATAGCAACAAGAAGATGGCATCCATGGATATGGAGGGGCGTTATCGCCTTATCATCAGTTCGATACTCAATGCCATCGGTTTCAAGGTGGAGGTGGAGCACATGCTTGCCACTGGCAGAATCGACATTCTTGTAAAAACGTCTCGATATACCTATGTGTTGGAATTGAAATTGTCTAATAATGGAGGTAAGGAGTCTGCTGCTCAGCAGATTCTTGACCATCAATACACAGTTCCTTTCGAGGCTAACGAGCAAGAGGTTATCGCCCTCGCCATCGAACTCGATGACATGGGCAAGGGGCTTGTGGATTGGAAGAGAGTGGAGAAGGAGTAAAAGAAAGGATTTCGACCTGTACGGTTGAAAGTGGCCGTTAGGCAACCAGCTTGAAATTTACCTTTCCTGTTGTAATCCAATTATTCAAC
>CAVBGK010000079.1:0-15408 GCA_963594995.1 Bacteroidaceae bacterium | reverse complement strand
CTTTATAATTTCTTAACGATAAGTTGGTGGTGAACTGACGAATATCTAAAGGTTTACATTTCAGATAAAAAGAAGACTGAGTAGTTACGGCGTGCGGTAACTAGGAGACATCAACTTCCCAAACTTAATATGCTTATGCGCGCACGTAATAAGTTTTTTGAAAACATCTGTCATCTATCACAAAAAATAGTTACTATGTTGGTAGTGAATGACTTAATGTGGTGATAGATGTTTTTTGTGCGGCTTTATCTGTCACCTTTTAACCAGTATCTATCACCCTTTTTCCTTCAAAAATGACTGTTTACAAAGAGAAGATGTAGAGAAATGTTCATTGTCATGGATGAGGAGGCAGCAAAGAGTTTCACCCAGTGAAACTGTGAGTTTCATGCCGTGGAACTCATGGTTTCATGGCGAGGAACTTTTCGGCGGATGATATTCACTCACCTTTAGCCCCCTTTTCTCAGATATTTTTCGTAACTTTGCAACCAAAAACAAAATTCGAAGAATATGAAGAAGAAAATCGACACATCTCGTGACAAGATTGATTTCGGGTCGGGCAAGATTGGGCCGTTGTTCCGAAAAATATTCTTTCCTACGCTCGTAGGTATGATTTTCATGTCGGCGCAGACTATCATCGACGGCATCCTTGTGGGCAGGGGAGTGGGGGCGGAAGGAATCGCTTCCGTCAACATCGTGGCTCCCCTGTGGACTATGGTGACGGGTGTAGGGCTAATGTTCGGCATCGGTGCCTCGGTCATCGCCAGTATGCACCTTGCTGGCGGCAACAAGAAGGCGGCGCACATTATTCTCACCCAGGCGTTCGGCGTAGGTTTTGCCATCATCGCCGTGATCGGCCTCCTGTGCCTGGCGATGCCCCGGACGGTGATTTACGCTCTCGGGTGCAGCCCGACATTGGAGCATTACGCCCTTGACTATCTGGTCTGGCTTCTGCCGGGCACGGTGTTCCTGTTATGGCAATGCGTGGGCATGATGATGGTGAGGCTCGACGGATCGCCACGCTATGCGATGTGGATGCAGGTGGCTGGAGCGGTGGTCAACCTGACGCTCGACTGGCTCTTCATCTTCCCCATGGGGATGGCTGTGAAGGGTGCGGCGATAGCCACCTCGATAGCCTGCGGTGTGGGCGGACTGATGAGCGTGGCCTACTTCGTCTGGTTCTCCAACACGCTGAGGTTCTACCGTCTGAAGGCGAGTGCCACCTCGCTCCTGCTCACCCTGCGCAATACGGGCTACATGATGAAGGTAGGCTCCGCCACTTTCCTCACCGAGATTGCCATGAGCATTACGATGGTCTCGGGCAACTACATGTTTATGTCGATGCTCCACGAGCAGGGTGTGGCGGCGTTCGCCATCGTGTGCTATCTTTTCCCTGTCATCTTCTCCGTCAACAATGCCGTGGCGCAGTCTGCCCAGCCCATCATCAGTTATAATTATGGTGCTGGCGAGGAGGCGCGCGTGAGCAGTGCGCTGAGGGTGTCGGTCTATGCCGCCATGTTGTGCGGTGCGGGTGTGCTTGCGGTATTGGTACTGGGCGACCATCTCATCGTGGGTGCGTTCCTCAGTCCCGAGGAGCCTTCCTATGCGTTGGCGATAGACGGGATGCCGTGGTTTGCCACCTGTTCGCTGTTCTTCGCCCTCAACGTGGCGTTCGTGGGGTACTACCAGAGCATCACCCAGGCCAAGCGGGCGATGGGTTACACGGTTCTTAGGGGTATCGTTTTCGCTGTGTTGGGCTTCTTGACACTCCCTCGCCTGTTGGGCATCATCGGTCTCTGGACGGCCATCCCCGCGGCGGAACTGCTCACGTTCTGCATCATCGTTTTAGGGGTAAAAAAATCTTTTCAAAGGTAAAAAGGTAAATAATAACACCACTATAAAAAGTAAAAGAAAATGATATGAGTGGATTTTATACAATATTACTCTTGTTGTTGAGCAACATTTTCATGACGCTCGCATGGTATGGGCATCTCAAACTGCAGCAGACAGGCGTGAGCAGCCATTGGCCCCTGGTAGGGGTGATAGCCTTCAGTTGGGCGATTGCCTTTTTCGAATACTGTTGCCAAGTGCCGGCTAATCGCATTGGATTCATTGGCAATGGCGGTCCATTCTCTCTCGTTCAACTTAAGGTGATACAGGAGTGCGTGTCGCTCATAGTCTTTGCCATCATCGCCAATATCCTCTTCCAGGGGCAGGGGCTTCATTGGAACCACTTTGCTGCGTTCCTTTGTCTTGTCGCCGCCGTCTATTTTGTCTTCATGAAATAAGTTGGTTTATAAAAAAGAGTGTAACGAATACTTACTGAAGTTATCCATTACACTCTTTTATCATGTTATTATTGTAAGCTCGTCCTATACACGAGTCTTATATAAGAACGGACTATATTTTTTACTTTCCGAGATTCTTTTTCTTCTCTTCCAGTTCAGCCTTCTTGCGGGCCATTTCTGCTTGCTGCTGTTGCTGCAGTTCCTGGAGAGCCTGCATCCTTGCCATGAGACCGCTGGCCTTCTTAGGGTTGCTCTTGTTCTCCTGGTAACGTTTTTCCAGGATGGCGAGGAGTTTCTCATCGTTGGTTGTCTTGCGGAGCGTCCACATGATGGCGGCGCTGAAGAACAACGAAATGAAGTAGTAGAAGTTCAAGCCCGACGAGTAGTCGTTGAACATGAAGAAGAACATCACCGGCATGAGGAACATCATCCACTGCATCATCTTCATCTGCTCAGCCTGCTGGCCCACCATCTGGTCGCGCTGCTGGCGCATCGTCATCCAAGAGTAGAGGAGGTTAGCCACGCAGAAGAGGATACACGTGAGGCTCAGGTGGTCGCCCAGGAGCCAGATGTTGGTGTTCCACTCGAAGATGGGGTCGTAGGTGCTGAGGTCGTTCATCCACAGGAACTTCTCACCACGCAACTGGATGGCGTTAGGCACGAAGTTGAACATCGCAATCCACACGGGCATCTGGATGAGCATCGGCAGACAGCCCGAGAGAGGACTCACGCCATACTTGGCATACTCTGCCATCATCGCCTGTTGCTTCTGCATCTGATCCTCGGGCTTGTTGTATTGCGCCGTGGCAGCGTCGAGTTTCGGTTTCAGCACACGCATCTTGGCACTGCTCATGTAGCTCTTCTTCACCATCGGATAGGTGATGAGTTTCAGAAGCAAAGTAATGAGAATCAGCACGATGCCCATTGGGAAGATTTCGCTCAGCCAGTCGAACACATAGAGAGTGAAGAAGCGGTTGATCCAACGGATGACGGGCCATCCCAGATACACGAGCTTCTGGAACTCCAAGTCTTTGCCGAAGGTGCTCTCCTTCTCGGTGCTCTTCAATATCTGGAAGTCGTTAGGGCCATAGTAGAACTCAAACTCCGAAGGCTTCTTGCCCGTAGGGTCGAAGGCGGTCTTCATCTTGGCCTGGAACTGTTTCAAGTAGCCCGAACCTTTCTCCTGCGGTATGGAGGTCATGAAGGCATCCTTGTCGAAGTTGTCCTTTGCCACGATGATGGCAGAGAAGAACTGGTTTTTGAAGGACACCCAGTCGATGGCGTTTTCGATTTTCTCGTCGATTTTCTCGCTTCCTTCGTTCAGATGGTCAGTGCCACCGTCAGCTTCATGGTAGGTGAGGGTGGTGTAGCGGTTCTCGAACATGAATCCGCGTTCCTGTTGGCGAGCCTTGTCACTCCAATCGACATCCATCTTATTATAATTAGGAGAGAAGAGTCCTGCCATTCCTTCTGCCTGCAGGCTCATGTGGAGCATATAGTCCTTGCCCAGGGTGTAAGTCATGGTGAGCATCTTGCCCTCGCCTGCCACAGCCGTCATGGTGACGGTGGAGTCAGTCACGTTGCTTGGCGTGAAGAAGAGGTCGCTGGTAATGACGTTGGCCTCTTTGGCCTCCAGCATAAACTTGAGCTGTTGGTCAGCCCCATCAAAGAGCGTCAAGTCCTTGGAGTCGGCAGAACCGTCCTTCACCTTGATCTCGTGGCCCACGTAACCCTTTACAACGGCCTTTTCGACCGTACCACCCTTGGTGTTGAGGGTTAGTTCCACTTTCTCGTTCTTTAATACAATCTTTTTTGCCTCGCCATTCAGGGCCGAGTAGAAGAGGCGGGTAGAGTCTTCCTCTACCTTGGCCTTTGCTTCTGCCTGTCGCTTTTGTGCGGCGAGTTTCGTAGCCTTCTCCATTTCGGCGTGCTTGGCCTTGGCGATGGAGTCTTGCACGAATGCCGCTCTCTGCTCTTCGGCGGATGGCTGGGTGTACCAGCTGAATCCAATCAGCACGACGGCGATCAGGATGAAACCAATGATGTTGTTCTTGTTCATCTTTCTTATTTCTTGTTTTCTATTGCTGTCTTAACAAAGTCCACGAACAGAGGGTGTGGCTTCAGCACGGTGCTTTGGTACTCAGGATGGTACTGGGTTCCGATGTACCACTTCAGGCCTGGTATCTCCACAATCTCCACGAGGTCGCTCTCTGGGTTGCGTCCTACGCACATCATGCCGTTCTTCTCAAACTCGTGTTGGAACTCGTTGTTGAACTCATAGCGATGGCGGTGGCGCTCCTGTATGTGTTCCTTTTTGTAGATGTTGAACACGCGTGATCCTTGCTTCAGTACGCACTCATAGGCTCCCAGTCGCATCGTTCCGCCCATGTTGGAGATGTTCTTCTGCTCCTCCATGATGTCGATGACATTGTGTGGAGTCTTCTCGTCCATCTCACGTGAGTTGGCATCCTTGTAACCGAGTACGTTGCGTGCGAACTCAATGACAATCATCTGCATACCCAGGCAGATGCCGAAGGTAGGTATGTCGTGTGTGCGTGTGTAGTGGGCGGCTTTAACCTTGCCCTCTATGCCTCGCTGGCCAAATCCTGGACAGATGACGATGCCGTCCTGTCCCTTCAGCTGCTCAGCTACGTTGTCTTCGGTGAGATACTCTGAGTTGATGAAGGTAATCTTCACCTTGTGGTCGTTGTAGGTGCCGGCATGGGAGAGACTTTCACGGATGCTCTTATAGGCGTCCTGCAGGTCATATTTGCCCACCAATCCGATGTTTACGGTCTTGGTAGCCTTGTTGCGGCGGTCTAGGAAGGTACGCCATGGACCGAGCGCAGGTGTCTCGCCGATAGGTTCGCCCATCTTGCGGAGGATGGCTGTGTCGAGACCTTGGTTCTGCATGTTGACAGGTACCTCATAGATGCTGGGCAAGTCCTCGCTCTGTATCACGCAGTCTCTATCTACATTGCAGAAACTAGCCACCTTCTTCAGAATACCCTCGTCCAAGTGCTGCTCCGTGCGCAAGATGAGCACGTCGGGCTGGATGCCTACGCTCTGCAGTTCCTTGACGGAGTGCTGGGTTGGCTTGGTCTTTACCTCGCCAGCGGCCTTGAGGTATGGTATATAAGTAAGGTGTACGTTGATGGCGTTCTTTCCAAGCTCCCATTTCAACTGCCGGATGGCTTCCATGAATGGAGCACTTTCGATGTCGCCGATGGTTCCGCCAATCTCCGTAATGACGAAGTCGTAATGGTACTTTTGGCCGAGTAGTTTAACGTTGCGCTTGATTTCGTCAGTGATATGGGGCACCACCTGGATGGTCTTGCCCAGATAGTCGCCGCGACGCTCCTTGTCGATGACGGCCTTGTAGATGCGACCCGTGGTGAGGGAGTTCGCCTTGGTGGTCTGGATGCCCGTGAAACGCTCGTAGTGCCCGAGGTCGAGGTCGGTCTCCATGCCATCCACCGTCACGTAGCACTCGCCGTGCTCGTAAGGGTTCAGTGTACCTGGGTCGATGTTGATGTATGGGTCAAACTTTTGGATAGTGATGTTGTAGCCCCTTGCTTGCAGAAGCTTACCGATGGATGAGGATATGATTCCTTTACCCAAGGAGGAAACCACGCCACCAGTAACGAAGATATACTTTGTTTCAGCCACGATAATAATATTTTTAATTAAAAAATCGGATGCAAAGTTACTATAAAAATATGAATTAGCCAAAAATATTGCAAATAATGCCGTTTATTTATGAATTATTTATTACCTTTGCGCCTAAATTGCACCGTTCATGTGTTGATGTGCAATCTGATGAGGTAGAATTTATTGCTTTTTGAAAGATATGAATGATATGAGATTGAGGCTTGCGGTGTGCGTGCTGGCTCTTGGCGGTGCACTTGGCGCATGGGCGCAGGCGAGAGATTCTAGGAATGTGGTTTTCCCCAAGTTGGAAACCGATGGGGCTGGGTTGGAGAAAAATTACCTGGACTCACTGGAGATGAGCCGCCTGCGACTGGATTCCGTGAGGTGGAAGTCGGATGACATACGGTTTTCCCAACTTTTTACGCCTCTTACTTTCTATCATGCGCCAGCTGGCAGATTCCTGCGCTTGACCTCGGATGGACATTCGGTTGATTCGCTTGACCTTGCGTTGGACAAGGCTTTGATGCACGTTTATCTCAACCGTCCGGACTTGGTGAGAAGCCATGAGTCGCGGTTGGATGTGGTGGGGGCGCCAATCATAGAGGAAACTCCTCGCAAGTCGAAGCTTGACATCGTGGAGGAGGTGGCGCCAAAACCGATAGAGATTGAGGCTGCACCGATGAACATTTATGTGAAGAAACCTAACTTCTGGGCGGTGAAGGGTGACTATTACCTTCAGTTTCTACAGAACTATGTGAGCGACAACTGGTACAAGGGTGGCGAGAGCAACTACTCGATGCTTGGAAGTGTCACTATGCAAGCCAACTACAACAACAAGCAGAAGGTGAAATGGGACAACAAGCTGGAGCTGCGTCTCGGCTACCAGACTTCCAAGGGCGACACTTTGCATAAATACAAGACCTCGGAGGACTTGATTCGATATACTGGCAAATTGGGCTTGCAGGCTACCAAGAAGTGGTACTATACCTTGCAGGTGATAGCGCAGACGCAATTCACCAAGACGCTCAAAAGCAATGACAGCTTCATATATTCCGACTTCATGTCGCCTTTCAAGCTCAATCTCTCTGTCGGTATGGACTATACGGTGGATTGGTTCAATCATCGCCTGAAGGGTAGCACGCATATAGCTCCATTGGCTTTCAACTGGAAGTATGTGGGGCGGTCGTCTCTATCCACGCGTTACGGACTGGAGGAGGGGCGGCACGGCATGACCGACTACGGTTCGGAATTCACTGTTGACCTGACGTGGCAATTTGCCGACAACATCCGCTGGAAGACTCGTCTTTATGGATATACCACCTACAAACGGGCGGAGTTGGAGTGGGAGAACACCATTACCTTCCAGTTCAACAAGTATATCTCCACCAATATCTTCCTATATCCTCGTTTCGACGATGGTGCTACACGCAAGGAAGGGGATAGCTATTGGCAGTTCAAGGAGTTCGCTTCCGTCGGTTTCTCATATTCGTTTTAGTCCGTATGGTCGATGGAGGGGAAATACACACCATCGGACAGTAACGAAGAACAGTGTACAGGTGTCTATGAAATCATGACGTCTATACACTGTTCTTTTTTTTGTTGTGTTCTCAAATGACTTGCCTTCCTAGAACAATCCTATGTATTTGTCGTAGAGAATGATGGCAACGATCAATGCCGCAATGACGCTCAACACGATAAACAAGATGTGGCTGAACATCGCCCTTCTTTTTTGAGAACTGGTGATGCGGTTATGCCCAGCCCTATTGCTGTGGTGTACATGCTCGCTATGATGCTCTTGGCTGTGCCTATGATGGTGGTGGTGATGCTGATGCTCTGTCGAAGAGCTGTGTGCCGTTTCTTCCATCTTTGTACTGGTTGTATTTATTCTTTTACTTATGTTTTGCTAATGTTGGTGTGTCACCCTTTTGTCTTACAGCTTTGTCTCTTAGAAACGAAAGCATACCTCCACGTCTGCCATGGAGTAGTTGTGCTTGCTCAAGTTTCGGTCGTTGACGAAGGCGTACTCAGAGAGGATGGTGAAGTTCTTGCTGATGTTGTAGTTCAATCCCACCTCATATTGCGTCTTCATGCTACTCATTGTTCCGTCATTCTCGTACATATCGTAGCGAGCCTTGGCATAGAGCTTCTTGCTCATGAGAGGGGCGATGACAAGGCCATATACACCCTGAGCCTTGTTGCCTAGTTTGGCGTTCAGGTTGCAGTCTGTGGCGTTGGTGTCGTTGGTGTTGTTGAGAGACTTGCTGAACGCCATTCCTGTGGAATGGATGTATTCGGAGCGAACCGTCCAGTCGTTGGCCTTGTACTCGAACGAGAATGCATAGCGGTTTTGTGAGAGCTTGCGTACACCGGAATGTTCTTGTATGTCGGCAGTGTATGTGGCATCGTGCTCGTCGGTCCAAGTGCCTTTCCTAGCGTAGCTTCCTGTCCATCCGAAGGCTCCGATGCGCATGCCCTTCACAGGCATTACCCAGATTCCGCCGATGATGTTCTTCTGGTTATCCACGTCCTTGGTGTTGATGCCTTGTCCGTTGAATACGCCTACCTGATAATGTAGGAGGTTGCGTCCGTTGCCATTCTTCAGGAATTCGCCTTGGAACTGGAGACCGATGTCGCGTCCGTTTGAGGCATGTCCGCCGGCGCGGTCGCTGAATCCTGCCAGCTTGTTTACGTTCTGGGCATATCCCATGAACCCTTGGTCGATGGGGTTCATCGGGTTTTCGAATGTGAATGGGTTCTTGAACTGGCCTATCTTGACCTTGAAGAACTCATACTTTTGCCACTCGGCGAAAAGGTCCACCATACGGGGACTGTTGCCCAGGGTGGAGGTGTTGCCGTTGAACTGAAGCTGCGTCTTCCAGTAGAAGTCGCCAGCGATGCGACCTTCCAGGGCCAGACGGCCCATGCGGATGTTGAAGGAGTTTGATTCTGCTCCTTTCAGCCCGCTATATTGGTACTGTGTCAAGGCATAGCCCGACAACTTTACGTTGCTCAGCCAGGCTGGCAACTGAATGCCGTTTTTCTCTTGAGCGCTGGCTCCCACGGTCATGGCTGTCAACGCTATGATGATTCCTATTCTCATTGGTTAAGTATTTAGGTCTTGTGTAGATTTATTGATTGCTCATCTTCTGCTTGATGTCGCCTTCTGCGCGCTTTTCGAGCAGCACGACGTTCTCGACATGAGGTGTGTGGGGGAACATATCCACTGGTTGGACGGCTGCTACCTTGTAGTAGTTGTCCATCAGTTGGAGGTCGCGTGCCTGAGTGGCAGGGTTGCAGCTTACATAGACGATACGACTGGGGGCTGCGTTTAGGATGACCTTGATGACATCCGGGTGCATACCGGCACGTGGTGGGTCAGTGATGATGACGTCAGGGCGGCCATGCTGACGGATGAAGTCATTGGTCAAGATGTCCTTCATGTCGCCTGCATAGAAGAGCGTGTTCTCAATGTGGTTCACCTCGGAGTTCACCTTGGCATCCTCGATGGCCTCGGGTACGTATTCGATGCCGATTACTTTCTTTGCCTTGTGGGCCACGAAGTTGGCTATGGTTCCCGTTCCCGTGTATAGGTCATACACGAGTTCGCTGCCCGACAGGTTGGCAAATTCGCGTGCCACACAATAGAGGTGATAGGCCTGCTCGGTGTTGGTCTGGTAAAAGCTCTTCGGGCCTACCTTGAACTTCAGGTCCTCCATCAGCTCGTAGATGTGGTCGTTCCCCTTGAAAAGACTTAACTCCAGGTCGTTGAACGTGTCGTTGCCCTTCTGATTGTCCACGTACATCAGTGATGTAATCTGAGGGAACTTCTCTGCCACTTGTTGCATCAGTTCCTGTGCCTTCTGCTGATCTCCGTCCTCGTCGTAGTGGAACTGGAACACGAGCATCCATTCGCCAGTGTTGGAGTTGCGGATCATCATGTCACGTAGCAAGCCGTGTTGTTCTCTGATGTCGTAGAAAGTGAAGCCATGGGAGTCGGCAAACTCGAAGACGAAGTTGCGAATCTCGTTGCAGAGATCATCCATCAACCAGCATTTCTTGATAGGATAAATCTTGTCAAAGGCTCCCGTGATATGGAAACCGATGGCATTTTGGGCATGGCGTTCCTTCAGCGACGAGACCGTGTCGTCTTCTTTTTGGGGGAGCTGCGCCAGTTCTTCGGCTGTGAACCAACGCTTGTTGCTGCATCCGAACTCAATCTTGTTGCGGTATTCCTGTGTCTTTACGCTGCCCATGATGGAGCGGAATTCGGGGAACTCTATCTTGCCGATGCGGGTAAGCTGGTCTTCCACCTGTTGCTGCTTAGCCTTGATTTGCTCCTTGTAGGGGAGGTTCTGCCATTTGCAACCGCCGCAGATGCCGAAATGCTCGCACATAGGCTCCTGGCGCACGTCGCTCTTCTGAATGAATCTTACGACTTTTGCCTCACAGTATTTATGTTTCTTCTTGACGACTTGCAAATCCACCACGTCGCCCGGTACGCAGAAAGGTACGAAGACAACTTGGTCATCGACACGAGTGATGCACTTGCCCTCAGCTGCTACCGCCTCGATGGTTATATTTTTTAATAATGGTAATGGTTTACGTTTTCTACCCATGATTTATGTTTTGTTTTGGGTGCAAAGTTACGATTTTTTATATAAAAACGAAAACTTTTTATACATTATTTCTTTATGGGAGTGGATTTTCCATTGTTATTCCAATCATTGTTCTCGTTAAAATCTTTCTCGATGGCTTGAAATGTTCTGCTCACTTCGTGTAATTAAAAGTCGAATGTAAAAAATAGCATATTGGCTTGTCGAAAACGAGTAAAATGTAAGTGTGTACGTAAACAACCAAAAATGTAAAGTCGGGATTGCAAAAAGATGGTAAAAAGTTTGGCGGTTACGAAAAAAAAACGTACATTTGCAAACACAAGTTAAAATAATGACTAATAATACAACCTATTCTAAATTATGGACGAAAAAAGAGTTTATACCTTTGGTAACGGTAAGGCGGAGGGCAAGGCCGACATGAGAAACTTGCTCGGTGGTAAGGGCGCTAACTTGGCGGAGATGAACCTCATCGGTGTTCCAGTACCTCCAGGCTTCACCATTACGACTGATGTCTGCAACGAATACTTTGAAAAAGGCAAGGAAGATGTAGTGGATCTTCTCAAGGATGATGTGGAGAAGGCAGTCGAGCATATCGAGACTTTGATGAACTCGAAGTTTGGAGATGTGGAAAATCCTCTTTTGGTCAGCGTTCGCTCTGGTGCGCGGGCATCCATGCCGGGCATGATGGACACCATCCTTAACCTCGGCTTGAATGATGAGGTCGTGGAAGGCTTGGCGCGAAAGACGGGCAACGAGCGTTTCGCATACGACAGCTATCGTCGTTTCGTACAGATGTATGGTGACGTTGTGCTGGGCATGAAACCTGTCAACAAGGAGGATATCGATCCTTTCGAGGCGATTATCATGGACGTGAAAAGACAGAGAGGCATCACACTCGATAACGAGATGAATGTGGATGAGCTGAAGCAGCTTGTCACTGCGTTCAAGTCTGCCATCAAGACCCAGACAGGCAAGGAGTTCCCGACCAATCCGATGGAGCAACTCTGGGGAGCCATCTGTGCCGTGTTTGACAGTTGGATGAACGAGCGCGCCATCCTTTACCGCAAGATGGAGGGCATCCCGGCAGAGTGGGGGACGGCAGTCTCAGTCATGGCGATGGTGTTCGGCAACATGGGTGACACGTCTGCTACGGGCGTTTGCTTCAGCCGTGATGCTGCCACAGGTGAAAACCGTTTCAACGGTGAGTATCTGGTGAACGCACAGGGCGAGGACGTAGTGGCAGGTATTCGCACTCCACAGCAGATTACCAAGGAGGGGTCTCTCCGATGGGCTGCACAGCAGCATATCGACGAGGAGACACGTGCAAGCAAGTATCCTTCCATGGAAGAGGCAATGCCAGAGATCTATGCTCAGCTCAATGACATCCAAGACAAGTTGGAAAAGCATTACCACGATATGCAGGACATGGAGTTCACCGTTCAGGAAGGTCATCTCTGGTTCTTGCAGACACGCAATGGAAAGCGTACGGGTACGGCTATGGTAAAGATTGCCATGGACTTGCTCCGTGAGGGCGAGATCGACGAGAAGACTGCCCTGGAGCGCTGCGAGCCCAACAAACTTGATGAGTTGCTTCACCCTGTTTTTGACAAGACAGCACAGATGCAGGCCAAGGTGCTTACACGTGGTTTGCCTGCTTCTCCTGGTGCGGCTTGTGGTCAGATTGTGTTCTTCGCCGACGATGCCGAAAAATGGCATGCGGAAGGCAAGCAGGTGGTGATGGTGCGCATTGAAACTTCACCGGAGGACTTGGCCGGAATGAATGCCGCAGAGGGTATCTTGACGGCTCGTGGAGGTATGACTTCTCATGCTGCCGTTGTCGCTCGCGGTATGGGCAAGTGCTGTGTTTCGGGCGCAGGTGCCATCAATGTGGACTACAAGGCTCGTACCGTAGAGATAGACGGAGTGGTGCTCCAAGAGGGTGATTTCATCTCCTTGAATGGTTCTACGGGGGAGGTTTATCAAGGTGCAGTGAAGACGAAACCTGCCGAGGTGACAGGCGATTTCGCTGCTTTGATGAAGCTTTGCGACAAATATACCAAGTTGGTGGTTCGTACCAATGCTGACACTCCACATGATGCGGAGGTGGCTCGTAGCTTTGGTGCCGTGGGCATCGGTCTCTGCCGTACGGAGCATATGTTCTTTGAAAATGAGAAAATCAAGGCGATGCGTGAGATGATTCTTGCCGATACCAAGGAGGGCCGTGAGAAAGCTCTCGATAAGTTGTTGCCTTATCAGAAGCAAGACTTTTATGGTATCCTGAAAGCTATGGACGGCTATCCTGTGAATGTTCGTTTGCTCGATCCACCTTTGCACGAGTTTGTACCTCACGATTTGGCAGGCCAGCAGATTATGGCAGACGAAATGGGAATCTCTGTGGAGGAAATCCAGAAACGTGTGAATGCGCTGAGCGAACACAACCCGATGTTAGGCCATCGCGGTTGTCGCCTCGGCAACACTTATCCTGAAATCACGGCGATGCAGACACGTGCTATCCTGGGTGCGGCCATCGACCTGAAGAAGGAAGGCTACGACCCACATCCAGAGATTATGGTTCCGCTCATCGGTATCGTTAACGAATTTGACGCCCAGGAGTCTGTGATTCGCAAGACAGCCAAGGAACTCTTCGAGAAGGAAGGCGTGGAGATTCCGTTCAAGGTGGGTACCATGATTGAGATTCCACGTGCAGCCTTGACGGCTGACTACATTGCCAAGAAGGCAGAGTATTTCAGCTTTGGAACCAACGACTTGACTCAGATGACTTTCGGTTATAGCCGTGATGACATCGCCAGCTTCTTGCCTGTATATTTGGAGAAGAAAATCTTGAAGGTGGATCCTTTCCAGGTACTCGACCAGACAGGTGTAGGCCAGTTGGTTGAGATGGCGGTAAAGAAGGGCCGTGGCACTCGTCCAGACTTGAAGTGCGGTATCTGTGGTGAGCATGGTGGCGAGCCTTCTTCCGTGAAGTTCTGCCACAAGGTAGGCTTAAACTACGTGAGCTGCTCTCCGTTCCGCGTGCCAATTGCAAGGCTTGCTGCGGCGCAGGCCGCCGTTGAGGAATGAGCAGAAATATCTGATTCTCAATAGATTAAGTGGAAAGTCCTTATGGCACAGGACTTTCCACTTAATTCATTTTTGACGGAAGTACCACTGAAATGCTACAAATGATGATGGATGTTTTACATATGTTTTATAATTTCCGAGGACATGTTTTACACATGTTTTACAACTTTTGAAGAACAAATTAATTAGAAGAAATATGGCAACATTTAAGACAGTGGCACTGAGACAAAGAGCGGATGGATTTTGGAATGTATCTATCCGTATTACCCACAATAGAAAATCAAGGTATCTGAAAACAGGCAAAATCGTAGAAACCAAATCCGTGGACAAGAAGAACCATGAAGTCAAGGATCCTTTTGTCCTTGAAGCCTGTATGGTAAAGATAGCCCATTTTGCAGATATGCTCAACAAACAGCCTATCCGTTCATGGAGCGTTGATGATGTCATAGCATATCTGGAGAGCGGCACAGCCGATGTCTGTTTCTCCGACTATGCACGGCAGTACCATGCAAACCTATACAACAATGGGCAGGAGCGCAATGCGAAAAACTACGAGCTTGCCTATCAGCATCTTGAACGCTATGCTGGCACCAACAAGGTAATGTGCTCACAACTCACATCCAAGTTTATCAATGGATGGATAAAGTCTCTTGCCAGAACAGCAAGAGCCAAGGAAATGTACCCTGTATGTGTCCGTCAGATATTCAAGCAAGCCCTGCTTGACTTCAATGACTATGACAATGGCATAATGCGCATCACTACAAATCCATGGTTGAAGGTAAAGATACCTAAGTCGGACACTCCAGAGAAGCGAGCCATAAAAATGGAAGAGTGCCGTGCCTTCTTTGCCGCTCCTCTTCCACCTTCCGACCGCACCAAGCCTTTGGCAGAGCTTGGGCATGATGTAGCTATGATGGTGCTTTGCCTTGCAGGAATGAATACGGTTGATATTTTCAACCTGAAGAAAGAAGACTATCGCAATGGCATCATTGGCTATGAGCGAGCCAAGACTCGCAAGTTTCGAAGAGACAATGCCTATATTGAAATGAAGGTGCCTGGTATATTGCAACCTATCTTCAACAAATATCTTGACAATACTAACTCGCCATATCTATTCGATTTCCACAAACGTATGACCAATAGCGACAGCTTTGGCGCAAACGTAAACTGCGGAATCCGCCAAATATGCGAGAAGAGTCTTCGCATCCCACACGAGAAAGCCTATTGTGTATATACGTTCCGCCACACATGGGCAACGGTTGCCCAGAACGAATGTGGCGCATCCATCGACGAGGTGGGATTTGCCATGAACCACTCAGACCGCCATCGTATAACGAGGACTTATGTGAAGGTTGACTTCTCCCCTGCTTGGGCTTTGAACGAGAAAGTCTTGGAGAAGATTTTCTTTACTGAAGACAAGTCAAGAGACTACTCAACGGACGATAGCTCCGCCTTTGAACGCTTTTCTTATCGCCAGATGATGAAAGGTTCCATCTATTATCGTGGCAGGAAACTCAATGAGTTTACTGATGTCGGCTTTAACAACATTGATGAAATTATCGACAAATTGATGAAAGAGCTGCCAAGCACAATACCGTCACGGTCTATGGTTCTTATCAAGATAGAGAACGTTGACAAAGGACAAACCCAAACTTATAGCCGTATGGTTGAATAGTCAATCTCTCATCTATCTATAATGCCATCAAACCCTTTCGCCAATTTTCTCCATGCACGGCGTTGCAGTGTATTGCGCAAACACGGCGAAACTGCACAGGAGC
>CAVBGK010000078.1:0-15938 GCA_963594995.1 Bacteroidaceae bacterium | reverse complement strand
AACTTTTCTATTTTCATGTTGGGGGATGCTTATTATGCACCATTTTATAAGATACGAGAAAAACAGAAAAGACTGCGTGAGTAAATCTTAAAGAAATTTAAATATTGAAATTTTGATTAAAATATAGGCAATACTTGGCTGAACGAATTAAGGTTATAGCATTATCTCATTAATTTGATTAGACTTATAGGATTGACACTCTTGCCATCCTTTTTGCATGTAAGATGAAGGTGACAACCTGTACTGCGACCAGTATTACCAGTAATGCCAACAATGGTACCAGAGAAAACTCGCTCACCTTTTCCAACTATAATAGAAGACAAATGACAGTAACTGACATGAAAGTTGCCATGTCTCAACATAACATAGTTGCCAGAACGACTGTCATACCCTACCTTTTCAACAATGCCATCCATCATAGCATAGGCAGGTTCGTTCTTCGCACGAAGATCCAAACCGTTGTGCCATGATTGTTTTCCTGTGATAGGGTCACAGCGATAGCCGTATGGACTGGTGACCTTGATAGATTTCAGTGGATAAGTGATGCTTGGATAACTACTTGTCCACTGTTTTTGTTTGCTATCCACGGAGTATGTTTCCTGTTGAGGTAGGTTTGTTGCAAGAGAATCTACCTGATTATTTGCAGGAACCAGAATCTTCTCCTCCACTTTCTTGACTTTGTAACGGCATACATTGTCGCTGACGGTATTGAACTGCGCCCTTGCGCTTGATACCGACAGACAACCAATCATTCCTAATGCCATTATTTTCCTAAACATGGTGCAAAGTTAGGGAAAGAAATCAAGAGTATCATGCAATGCAGCAAAAGTATAACATAAAATAAGATTAAAGTATGATTTAGAGTATGAAGTAACGATATAATCATAATAAAATGGAAAAGATTGGCTGTATGAGTGAGTTCTTTCTTGTATTCATGTGCGAAGGCTTAACTTTGCAAGATATTATGTAAAGTATCATTCAAAATATAATCAGAATATGAAAAGAAACTCATTTGAAGAAAGCGAAGTGCCATATCAGACACTCGCAAAGTTTGGACTCACCCATGAGATGATAGAAGATCTGCCGATGCACGCCTTGGATGGCATCAGCAATGGTCGTCCGTCGCCAATGCTGCCAGTGAGCATGGAGGTGAACGAGGGCTACAGCATTAAGAGCAGAACACGTTTTGCCTTGGTGAGAATGGCAGACGGCAACGTGGACGTGATGTTCTATCCAGTATTGAAATACGCCCCATTGGACAAATTCAACAAGGAGCAGCAGGAGTTGTTGAAACAAGGCAAGGCTGTGGTTGCAGACGTGGATATGCCCGATGGTAACCGTGTCAAGGCATTCGTGCAGATTGATGGTGAGACCAACCAAGTGATGGCTGTGCCTACACCAGTAATAGGCAGAAACCTACAGGTGCTGTCAGACGAGCTGAGTTTGGGAGGTACAGAACTGAAAACCATCCAAAATGGAGAGGCATTGACCTTTGCCGTTGAGGACGAGCCTGTAACTGTAGGCATCGACCTGAAAAGCGACACAGGCATCCGATTCGCCAATGGTGACGGAGAACAATGGCGCAAGGAAGGCAAGCGAGAATGGGACAAATACACCTTCGGCATCTATGGCTGTTGGGTGATGGACGATGACGGCAATCTTGACTATGTTCCAGAGGAAGAATATACCGAAGAGTTGTGGAACGAGCAGAAGAAAGCCGCAGGAAGACACGCTTCGGCTGCTGTGAGAAAGTAACGTGAAACATCAAACTTAGGGAAGAAAAATGAGAAAAGGACCATATTATACAGAGGACATTCTCGTGGAGAAAATGCAGAGCGGCGAATACGGTTGGCTCGACTATGTGAACCATTTCAGTGAGGAATGGCAGAGCGAGTATGAGGAATACTGCAAGGAACACGCTCTGTGCATCGGCAACGAGAGTGCTGAACAGTTCGTGAGATACAAGGACGAGCTGTTGGAAAAAGGAATGGAAAAAGAGAACGCTTAATACAATCATGTTATGGCGATAAGAAAGAACTTGAATCCAAGGCAGATGGACTTGCAACCAGAAATGCGTAACATTCTGATGCACAACGGTATGCAAGCCCATATCATTGCCAACGGTGATGGTTATCAGTTAGCGGTGCAGGGACACGACTCTCCACTGCTGACCTACGACCTCACTGAGAAACAGATGTTGGCACTGACCGATTGGGGAACCAACTCTGCCAACAAGAAGGCATATAACGTGTTTACAAGTATCATCGGCAAGGACTTCTATATGCCAAGAAACCTTGTCCACGCAAGGAATGCCAATGGAAGAGTGGCTATGGGGCTGCATGGATATAGAATTGGTGCAGGAGAATACGGACGGTTGGGATGGAGTCCTGAGTTCTTGGGGTGGACACCGAGAATGCAGGATGGCTATCATCTTCGTAGGGTCGGAGGACAGATGTTTTATGCAGGAGCACCGATGGTAGCGGAGAGACCTGACGGAAGATTGAAACCAGGGGAACTGACCTCAGGAGGTTATGGCTTTTATTACAAAGGTCAACAGCAACAAACGGCACCACAAGCCGATGTACTGCAAAACTTGCAAACTGTGGTGACTCCTATTGAGACACGACCAAGGAGCACAGAGCCAGCCAAGCCGTATAAGGAATTGATAAGCTCACCTGTATATTTCTCCAACGAGAAGTGGCAGGAATGCTTGTCTTCGCACGGCATCATCATTGATGAAAAGGCAAAGACGCTCACCATCCAATCGGAAGGAACCAAGAGCGATATGGTGTATGACCTGACCGATGAGGAGTTGAAGGCACTCACCAACAACTCAGTGAAGCAAGTGCCGATAGCCAAACGACTGGAGGTATTGAACAATGTCATCAAGGATGATTTTGCCGACAAGATAACGATGGATATGCTCAACAACAAGGAGCGCATCCATATCGGTTTGCGCCCAGAGGTACAGCAGGAGTTGGACGGCAAGATGCAGTTGCAATCCACCGTGGAACCGCTGCAAGTGGCGCAAGAACCAGTGAACAACAAGGTGGGCATCGTGGATGGGCAGGACTTGGACGAGAGCAAGGGATGGTTTCGTGAGGGAAAGCACGGACGAGAGGTGAATGTCGGTGAGATACGAGTGGAGCCAGCGGAGCAGGAAGGCAAATACCGCATGACCGCCATCATCAACGGTGAGCGAGTGAGCCACGAGATAACGCAGAAACAGTATGACAAGTTCATGGCTGTGGATGACTACCACCGCATGAAACTCTTCTCCAAGATATTCGGTGAGGTGGATATGAAAAATCGCACCAGTTTGGGAACAAAGATAGGAGCTGCACTATTGGCAGGATTGGGCGTTGCAGTCGAGGTGGGCAGTGAGCTACATCGACCACACGGCGGTCCAGTGGTGATTGTTGACCATCATCATGGAGCGACACCACCTCGTCCCTATTTCAAACCAGGAGTTGATACGCCTATGGATGTGGCTGCAAGAAACTTCGAGGCAGCCATGAACCAAGAGGCTATGCACCCACATATCGGCAAAGGACTGTAAAGGAATACGCTTATGGCAAACAACGAACTGACATACAATGACTTTTTGCAGCGACTGAACATACAGGAGCTGTTGGTGGACGCAGGCTATCAGTTGAACAAACGAGACGGCTTGCGCTATCCGTCGTATGTAAAGGTGGACAGTCACGGACAGCGAGTGAGAGGTGACAAGTTTATTGTCACAGGCAATGGCAAGTGCTGTTTCCAACCACCAGAGCAGAAGAACTACAACGTGATAGGCTTCATCAAGGAGCATCCCACGCTGTTTGATGACTACAAGCCGGGCATGTCCTTGGACAGGTTGGTGAACGTGGTATGCAACCGATTGTTGAACAACCCTATCGATGTGCGTGAAAGCCGAGTGACAGAGCCAAGGCGAGACACCAAGCCCTTCAACCTGTCGGACTATGACATTCTGCGTTTCAATCCAAGGGAGAAGGACACCCAACGAAAGCACTATCCCTATTTCAAGGAACGAGGCATCAACATGGGGACGCAGTTCGCCTTTCACAAGCATTTCTTCTTGGCAACCAAGCATCGGAATGACGGACTGAACTTTGCCAACCTCGCCTTTCCATTATCATTGCCCTCCAAACCAGAGAGCATTGTAGGTTTGGAAGAGCGAGGCAGACCAAGGCGAGAGGAGGGCAAGGCATACAAGGGAAAGGCAGAGGGAAGCAACAGCAGCGAAGGACTGTGGATAGCCAACCTAACAGGCAAGCCATTGAAGGAAGCCACCAACATAGTGTGGTTTGAAAGTGCCTACGATGCAATGGCGGAATATCAAATCAATCCTGTAAAGAGCGTGTATGTCTCGACTGGCGGAACACCTACCGTAGGACAAATCAAGGGAATGCTCGAAGAGACACGGCAAGCAAGTCATTACTTGGGCTTTGACAAGGACGATGCAGGACGTGGCTTTGTCAAGAACTTCAAGGCAATCGCCAAGGAAATGGGATTTGCAGACTTCACGGTGCAATCCTACCATCCTTTGGGACAATACAAGGATTGGAATGATGCCTTGCTCGGCAAGCGAGACCAAAGGTTGATAGACCAAGGAGAGATAGACTTCGATTATTTCGAGTTTGCCAAGGCGCAGGAAGCAGAGAGACAGCAAGAGCAAGCCAAAGAAAAAGAGGAACGGACATCGGGCTTCCGCAGATGAAGTTCGATGTTATTATCAAAAAGGAGAACTATGCAGCAGACATATCGGTATAGAAATATCATCATCAAGCCCCATTGGATGCAGTTCGTCATCAACGAGCTGCACTTGCTTGTGCTTACAAGTGTAGGCTTCGTCTATGCTGGTATGGAAACTGCCGTTCTCTCCCCTTTGGTGCTTGTCCTCTCGCTCTTGCTTTCCCTATGCTTGGCATATCGGCTTGCCTATCTGTGCAGAATGAGATACATTATTGACAATGAGCAACTGATATTTGAGCATGGCGTGTTTCATCGGGAAGTGGACTATCTGGAACTATACCGTGTGGTGGACTTCAACGAGAGTCAGACTTTCATGCAGCAACTGTTCCGTTTGAAAACGGTGTGCATATACTCTGGTGACAGGACTACACCACGACTTGACATCATCGGTGTGCCAATGGATGAACGACTGGTAGCAACTATCAGAGAACGAGTAGAAACCAACAAACGCAGGAGGAGCATCTATGAGATTACAAATAGGTAAAGTATGGTTGATAGTTATCATTGGCATGATAGCAGTATCGGAAGCCAAGGCACAAGTAGTGTCTTCCAACCCATTGGAGTGGATGGCATTGGCAGAGGGCAATGAGCTGATAAATGGTGAGATTGAGAAGGAAATCAACGGACAGACCAAGACGGCGATGTTGCAAAACACGATGGCGGCAGAGTTCAACCAAATACACAAGTGGGAAAAGAAATACAACAGTTACTTGAAATCAGTGAACGGCTATGCCTCCTCGCTGAAAGCCTGTACCCATCTGTATGATGACGGCGTGAAGATTTTCATCACGCTCGCCAAATTAAAGACTGCCATTCAAAACAATCCGCAAGGCATTGTGGCAAGCATGAGCATGAACAACCTGTATATCGAAACTGCAACAGAATTGGTATCGGTGTTCAATCTGCTGAACGATGCCGTGGCGAATGGCGGTACGGAGAATATGCTGACAGGTGCAGACCGCTCCAAGACTTTGTGGGCATTAAACGACAAACTATCTGCATTTCAGAAGAAGTTGAACAAACTGTATCTGAGCATCCGCTACTATACCATGAGTGATCTGTGGAACAATGTCACGGCAGGTATGATAGACAGAAGTAATGGTGAGATAGCTACGCAAGCCTTGGGACGATGGCGGAGAGCTGCCAAGGTTAGCGCACCATAATACAATAAAAGCATTCGAGTATGAGGACAATTATAATCGTCTGTATTTTTTCCGCCTTGTCAGTCTGCAAACTTCACGCACAGAACGACCCTGTTTTGGCAGGAATGATATACGCCTATACAGACAAGGCTGAGAAGGAGTTGCAGAACCAAGAGAAAGTGATGCTGATGCAGACCACTGGGCATATATGGTTAAAGGAGGAAGTGGAAGGCACCACCAACCTGCAGCGAGAGTTCAACAGTTACTTGGACTCGTTCCGTTCCATCGTGGTGTATGCTGCGCAGGTGTATGGGTTCTACCATGAGATAGACCGTTTGGTGGACAACTTGGGAGACTTTACAAGGCAACTGGACAAACATCCAAGCAATGCCCTTGCCGTGGCACTCTCTGCCAAGCGCAACAAAATCTATCGGGAGCTGATAATGGGCAGTGTGGAGATCGTCAATGACATCCGACTTGTTTGTCTGTCAGACAACAAAATGACAGAGAAGGAACGAATGGAGATAGTTTTCGGCATCCGTCCAAAGCTAAAGGTGATGAACCAAAAGCTGCAACGGCTGACCAAGGCGGTGAAATATACCTCGATGGCAGACATCTGGGCAGAGATAGAGGAAGGAAGCCATGACAAGGCAGACAAGAAAACCATTGTGAGAGATTGCATGAACCGATGGAAGCGGAACAGCAAAATCAAATAACAACAAAAAGATACGACTATGAGTATATGGGCAAAGATAGCGAAGTATGGTGGCAGTGCCTTGAAAGGTGCAGGTGGTGTCGCCAAGCAAGGCTTGAAATCCGCAAGCAATACGGCTGTGCATCCTACCCAGGCACTAAGGGGTGCAGGTAGTACGATGAAAACGGCAGCCGTGGGCAGTGCAGCAGGATATGTGGCATGGCAGAATCTTGTCAATGACAAGAGTATGGTGGAGATAGCCAGTGACGTGGTGGTCGGCAAGGAAACGACAGAAAAGATTTCCGAAGCAGTGGAAGACGTGAAGGGGTTGAAGAATAAGGCTGGAGAAGCCGTGGATGCAGTGAACGATGCCATGGGCGACATCAACAGCAAGTGGAGCGGCATGAGCAACTTCTTCCGTGGTATCTTCGGTGGTAACGGACTGGAGATGTTCGGCAACTTCTTTAAGAACTTGGGCAAAGGCAACGTTTCGGGACTGAGCCTTGCAGGACTGGTGACGGCGGCGTTCCTTACTTTCGGACGATTCGGATGGCTCGGCAAGATAGCAGGAGCCATGCTCGGCATGATGCTCATCGGCAACAACTCGAACATCAAGAACATTGTGGGTGGTGATGCCGGTCATGGAAGAAACATGAACGAGACGGAAGAAACCACACGCACAAGCGGAATGAAACGATAACACTTTATAAAAGAACAGACATGAGATATACAGAAGAAATGATGCTGCAATCGAAAAGCGGTTATTGCATGCCTTTCGAGGAACGAGGCAAGGATGTGGAGCTGACGCTTGGCTATGGCAAGCAGAGACATCCTGTGACAGGAGAAACGTTCTTTCATCACGGACTGGACTTCGGGGTGAGCCATTATCTACTGTCGGCACTGGCAAGCGGAACCGTGTCGGGTATCGGCAATGATGCGACACATGGCATCTACCAAGTGATACGCTATGGCAAGTATGAAGTGACCTATGCCCATCTTGCCAACGTCTTTGTGAATTTCGGACAGGCAGTGAAGGCTGGGCATATCGTGGCATTGAGCGGTGACAGACTGCATTTCGAGGTAAGGTTTGATGGCAAGGAAATCAACCCGATAGAGTTTCTTACCATGCTGTACGGCAATGTGAAGGCGATGGAACAGACAGGAAAGACAGGTTTTCCAGAGTTTGATACCTACGACATGAATATTGCCACGCAATATGACAAAGACCAGAAAGAGATAGAAGAGCTGATGCTGCGCTTCATGCCATCCTACATGGAAGACCTGTACCGTGGCATGTATGTGACACCGCAACATACGGAGCAGTCGCTGCGGAACATCTTTTCGCTCTCGGCAGCGAAGCACTATTTCTATGAGACCATGCCGTCCATTAGCAATCCCTTGGGTATCGGACAAAGAGCCATACCCTTGGCTTGCAAGGTGCAGAACCTGCTGATAGCGGATTTTCTGAACTATCTTGCATTGCGGCATGGCATCTATCTGTCCACATTGAGCGAAGTTCTAAAAAAAAACTCCATGACGAATCCGTAAGGACGAGCGGCATCATCGACCCATTGGCAGAACTGGACATCGACGTGCAGAGCTTTGACATCCCAAGGCTGGTGAGTGTCTATCCCGACCGTGCAGGAGTGAGATGGTGGACAAAGGCATGGTTCAACAACAGGGAGGAAGGAGAATGCTCCGTGGAGATAGAGATGCGGCAAGCCATCCTCTTCATCCATGACAGGATAGAGAAAGACGCTTGGCTGGAAGAATACTTCCCCAAGCAGATGGAAGTGTATCACCAGGCTATCGAGCAGACAAGAGAACAACTATTAGGTCAACTAAACGTAACGCTATAATGAATACAATCAAGAACCCGACACGGTTTGCGGAACTGGAGTATTGCCTCCAAGGATATTTTGAGGGTAAGTTGGCACCAGTGATGAAGCAGGTGCGAGATGACCTGACGCACAAGCAACTGGAGGAAAGAGGCAGATACCAGAGCAGCTTGGCAGGAGTCCTCGCCTCTTCCAATCCGTATGCGGACAACACCGACTTCGTACTGAAGCAGACCGGCAAGTGGAACAGCAAGACCACGGAGGACTACTTGGCGATGTGCAACGAGAAGATATGGAAGGACAAGACTATCGTGAAAGACTTGGCAACGGTTGCAGGGGAATGGCGCAATGCCGTGGTGAAGGAAATCGGCAGGAACAAGTACGATGCCCTCTCCAAAGCCTGTGGCGAGGACTTGGCATACGCCTACGTTGCGCAAAGGATGGAAGACCTGATGATAAACAAACTCGTCAAGGACAACACGCCCAAATCCACGATGGACTACATCATGAGGAAGGCGGCACAAAGCTGTATCTGGGGATTGCAAGAGGAACTACTAAAGTCACCATTGACAGCAGAGATTGAGGCTCGTGGCGAGAAGGCATATAAGCCAAGCAATGCGGAGACTTTTGCAGGAAAGGCAACCGCCTCGGTAGTGGATGCCGTGACCTTGGGAGGCATCGGCAGTTGGAAATCACTTGCCACCCTCGTTGGAAGCGATATGGCATTGGGCTATGTTCTCGATGCCAAGAAAGGCAATGCCGAACAACGAAAAGAGCAAGTCATGGAACTGAGCATCAGCAAGGGCTTGTTCGGACAGAACGGAAATGCCTTTACTGGATTCCGATCACAAGCCAAGAAAGTGAACGCCACCGATAATGGCTATTTGAAAACGCTCAACAGCAGACTGCATAACAAGATACATATCCCGCAAAAAGCAATAACGCCTATGGCATGGACAGACAACAGTTACAAGTTCCCTTTTCTGCAAGAGCAGGAAAAGCGGAAAGACCCGAAATACAAGGATGTGCCATTGATTGTGGCACCAGGCAAGGAAGATGCCTATCTGGAAGAGAAAGCCAAGCACGATGCAGCCAAAGTTGCGGAGGCAGAGCGCATCATCCAAGAAAAGAAAGAAGCAGAAGTGCAACAAACTAATAATGACGAGCAACAACCGCAGAAAGAAGTGCAAGAGCAACCAGAGCATGACAACAGCAATGGTTGGGAAGGATTGTTGAAGAATTTCGGACTGGACGGATTCAGCGATATAGGCAACAACCTCGGATATGTAATAGCCATGCTGCCTGACATCCTTGTTGGACTATTCACTGGCAAGACCCAGTCCTTGGGACTGAAGGACAACATGATGCCGATAGCCGCCATCCTCGCAGGTATGTTTGTAAAAAATCCGTTGCTGAAAATGACACTCATCGGTATGGGCGGTGCCAACCTGCTGAACAAGGCTGGGCATGAGGCTTTGGCAAACAAACGAGAAGGTGACAGTGGCAATGCTGTTGCATACTCCAACACTCCAACATCAGCAGTACAATACAAAGCATATTCTGACGAGCCTTTGAATCCAAGGATTACAAATCCAGTACTGCAAGGCAACTGCTTGGTGGCAACCATCGACCATGTGCCATGCACCATCCAACTGCCAGAGCATGTGGTTGGGGCATATCAAGCAGGAGCATTGCCACTCAACACACTCGCCAATGCCGTGCTTGCCAAGAGTGACCAGATGAGACAGGTGGCAGAACGCAACTATGGCGAGCATGAGGTGAGAAGAATGCGAAACGAGGCGATGGAGAATGCCGAACAGCGAGAAGTCATCCAACGAGCAAGATAAGATTAACGTAAAACAATCATACAATGAAAGAGAAAAGTCCACAAGAGAAGAATGCGGCGGAGCGTCAGGTGTCACTCATCACCGATGCCCTGTCGAAAGCAGCCGACAACAAGAGAGTCTGGCTGAATGAGCAAGGAAAGCAATATCCACGGTTCTATCCCAAAGGAGCGGCGGTGAGTCCGTTCAATGCCCTCGTGATGGGATTAAACTCTGACAAGAACGAGTATGCCACCAATCTATATACCCTCTTCAGCGAAGCCAAGAAGCGAAATGAGGCAGTGGTGGCGCATGAGCGAGGCGTGCCGTTCAACTGGTATGCGTGGAACAAGTATGTGAACCGCCATAACCCAGAAGACATCATCAGCAGAAAGGACTATCAGGAATTGTCAGCTACCGACCAGACACAATATAAGGGCATTCACAATCGGGAGATACGAGTGTTGTTCAACATCGACCAGACCATGCTGCCGATGAAAGACAAGGAAAAGTATGACGAGGTAGTGAAGGCAAATATTGGAACAGTGGAAGACAAGGCGTTGCGCAGTCAAGTAAACGACTTCATACAAAAGATGAAAGACAACCTCATGGCGGTACGCAAGGACGGAAGTGGTGTGGCACACTATGACACGGAGAAAGATGCCGTGTATATGCCCAAACAGGAGAACTTCGAACAATATAGTGACTATGTGCAGGAAATGTTGCGTCAAGTGGTGAGTGCCACTGGACACCAACAGCGACTGGCAAGGGAAGGCATGGTGATGAAGAATGGTACGGCTCCATCGGAGGATGCGGTGAAGCAAGAGAAACTTGTAGTAGAACTAGCTTCGGGTGTCAAGATGTTGGAGATGGGACTGCCAGCCAAGATTTCCAAGGAGAACATGGGATTGGTGGACTACTGGAACCGTGAGTTGAAAGAGAATCCATGTCTGATAGATGCCATTGAGAGCGATGTGAACAATGCCCTTGACGTTATCCGCAAGGCAGAGCGTGGTGAGAAAGTGGAATACTCCTCCTTGAAGAACGAACAGCAGACCACTGAGATGCAAGCACAGATGCCGAAGCACTATTTCGTGGCAGACGAGATAGCGCAGCATCCCGACAAGGAGCAAAAGTTTGTGGTGATAGTGAGAGACAAGGAAAACAGAGCGGCAGATGTCGTGTTGCCAGCAGGAGCCTCGTTGGAAGTGAATGACGAGGTGCAGGGCATGAGCAAACAGCGCATCGAGCACGCCTTGCAGAAAGAAGGATTGGAAACCGTGAAGTTCTATAATCCCGATGGCGCATTGGGCTATCGACCTGATGACGGATATTTCGCAGGAAAGGACATCACGGTGGCGAGGTTGAAGAACTGGAAACTGGAAGACATATCCAAGATAGACGTGTCGGATGCCGTAGCCCAGAGCAAGCAAGTGGGCTTCGACCGCATACAGATGGTGCAGGACGACAACAAGCGTTGGGCGATGTATATCAAACCCGAAGGACAGAAGGCATTTTCCATTTATCCAGACAAAGCAGACCTGAACCGCTTCTTCACCACATTGAAACAGGCGCAGGACACGATGGACAACCTGAGGGTGGAACTGGCGCAGAAATACTATGCGATGGCAGAAACAAAGCCCGATTTGAAGGTGGATTTGTTTGGAAGCGGTCAACACAACGAGCAGGACTTGAACCGCATACAGAAAGTGAATGTGTTCAAGGCAAAGAATGATGTCATTCTGTGTGCTGCCACCATAGAGGGAACGGATAAATTGCAGCCTCGTGTGGTATCACCGAGCCAATGGCAACGGATGTGGATTGCTGAGGACAAGAACGAGTACAAGAAACATCTTGCAGCCACACTGTTTGCCGACATCTTGCAGAAAGGACAGACGCAGGAGCAGACCACATCGGAAAAGCAAGGTGAGGAAGCAGAGGTGAAGCAGGAAGCGCAAGTGTCCACAGACAAGCACGAGGAGGAACATCGTGAGTATCATGAGGAAGAGAATAAGCAAGCATCTTCTGAGGAAGAAAAGAAAGAAATTAGAGAAGAAGAGAAAACTGCCCCTGTAGAAAAGGAAGAAGAGCAAAAAGGCAAGCAAAAGGAAGAGGCAAAGGATTCTCCCATGATACGACAGTGGAAGGAGTTGAAAGCCAAGCATCCAGAGGCATTGCTGCTGTTCCGTGTGGGTGACTTCTATGAGATGTATGAGCAGGATGCCAAGCGAGGAGCGGAAGTATTGGGGATTACGTTGACAAAGAGGAATGGAACGAAAGATTCTTATCTTGCAGGTTTTCCTCATCATGCCTTGGACACTTATCTGCCGAAACTCATCCGAGCAGGAGAACGAGTGGCTATCTGTGACCAGTTGGAGGCACCAAGGCAGAAGCATCAGGAACAAAACACCGAGGAGCAGCAACGTTCTGGTGGTATGAAACGATAAAATGACAAGAATAATGACATGAGCAAGAATCAGCAATATGCAGAAAGATACGCTGCCGAGGCGATGGAGCAGATGAAGCGGTATGGCATCCCTGCCTCCGTCACCTTGGCGCAAGGCATCTTGGAAAGCAGCAACGGACAGAGTGAGTTGTCGCAGTTGGGCAACAACCACTTTGGCGTGAAAGCATCGGGAAGTTGGCTAAAGAATGGCGGCGACTATCTGGTATATACCGATGACAAGCCGAATGAGAAGTTCTGCAAGTATGCCACGGTGGGTGACTCGTATGAGCATCATTCCAAGATACTGAAGAACAGCAGCCGATACAGTCAATGCTTCAAGTTATCCCCTGATGACTACAAGGGATGGACAAAAGGCATTGAACGAGGCGGTTATGCCACCAACGGTGGGTATGCTGCCAGTCTGCAAAAAATCATTGAAACCAACGGACTGCAGAAGTATGACCAACAGGTGATGCAAGAGATGCGAGTTGAAAGTAAGCAGTTCGGTGTGGAACAGAATGCAAGGACTTCTGCAACGGAATCAACTTCGGTATCGCCATCCACTAATGAAGAAAAGAAGCAAACTGCCTCTCAAACACCCAACGGCAAATACTCATTTCCTGTGAAAAGAGACGAGTTTTTGTTTGTCACCTCACCTTTTGGTATGCGTCAAGACCCTATGGACAAAAGCAAGCAACAGATGCACAAGGGCATTGACATCAGAGCCAAACATGATGATGTGTTGGCAACAGAGAATGGCGGTAAGGTGGTGGCAGTGAACCATAACACCAACACTGGCGGTGGCAAGTCGGTGACGGTGGAATATGCAAGAACGGACGGAAGCAAGGTACAAACCACCTATATGCACTTGGACAGTATCTCCGTGAAGGTGGGTGATGAGGTTAAATCTGGGCAAAAGTTGGGCGTATCGGGTAATACAGGCACACGAACCACAGGCGAGCATCTGCATTTCGGAGTGAAGACCATTTCGGCAGACGGTAAGACAAGGGACGTGGATCCTGCATCATACTTGGCGGAGATAGCGCAGAAAGGCAATCTGAAACAGCAAGCATTGTATAATGGCAATGACCTGTTGGCAAAGTATAAGGATAACGGTTTTGGAGTGAACACCAGCCTGTCGCCTGAAGAATGGATGAAGAAACTTTTGTCATCCGAGGACGCAAGTACTGGATTGTCGAGCGCAGACCCGATTATGGGATTGGTGACAACCATGTATAGCAGTCTGCTTGCCCTTGCCGTTCAGATAGACGGAAAAGATGCCGAAGAGCAAAAGGCACAAATATCTGAGGCTGTAAACAAAAGACAGGTGGACTTGAAAACATTGGTGCCAACCATGAAGGAATGTGTACTGAGTGTCGGGGACAACGGAAAGGCTGTGCTGCAAGCTGACAATGGTACAACCAAGGTGACGAGGGAACTGACCAATGCCGAGTTCAGCAGATTGTCGCAAGTGCTGGGAGATAGCAATCTAAGCAATGAAGCCAAGAAGATGCGCATTGCAGGAATGGTGAATACCATCGTACTGACACAACAGGCATCGCAGAACTATGAGCAAGTCATGGAACAGCAGGAAGGTCAGAGTCAAACGATACAAAGAAAGTAAGGACATGAAGGAAAGATTGAAAAGTTGGTGTGCTATGGCTGTTCCGCTATTGATGGGTCTGTCGCTGTTTTCGGCAGTGGCATACGGAGCCTATCTGTTGGGCGGTGTGTGTGCTATGGTCGGATATATAGGGTTCAATGTCATGGTAGGCATTTGGCTGTTTCGGGAAATAACGAAAGCACCCATAATGGATGACTGACATTTGTGAGTAATCAGATACTTGGACATTCCACATCTTGGTCGATTGAAAATGAATCAAAAGTATTTGAGTTATGATTAAATGTAACGTAAGTGTGTGCGGAACCGTCAGCAAGACTGCGGTGGTTCGCAATGGAAAGGACGGAATGCCGTTTACAACCTATTCCGTCGATGTGGTGGTGCCAGCCAAAAATGGCATCAACAAGACCGTGATTGTCAGTTGCATCATGGACGGCAATCATGCGGACGGCATCGTGGTGGGTAATCGTATTGAGGTGAAAGGCGTATTGACCTTCAAGAAGAATGGCGACAACCTGTATTTCAACCTGAAAGCATTGGAGGTGAATTTGTCTGTAACGGAAAGCAAGGACGGCATTGTGGGCGACATGGTTTTCAAGGGCAAGGTCGGCAAGGACATCAACATGAAGAAAGACAAGAACGGCAAGACATTCCTGATGTTCTCTGCTTTCAGCGCAGAGAAGGCAGGTGAGGATTTTGCTTTTACATGGGTACGCTTTGTCCGTTTCTCGGAAGAAAGAGAGGAATGGTTGCAACCGAAAGCTACCATAGAGGCAAAAGGAGAACTGGAAATCTCGGTGTATAACGACAAACTCAACTTGGGTTGCAAGGTGTCTGAGTTGAGCTTTTGGGAGAAGAAACCGTATCAACCAAACAATTAGCGAGTATGGCATATTACAACAAGAGTCCCCAGAACAAGGGTGACGGAAGAAGTGCCGAGGACAGGGCATTGGATACCTTCGCTGACATGATGATTGAAAAGATAGAGTCATTGGGCAGCAAGGATGGTTGGCAAAAGCCTTGGTTCACGGAAGGAACGCTAAGTTGGCCGAAGAACCTGTCTGGCAGGGAGTACAACGGAATGAATGCGCTGTTGCTCACCATGCTATGCGAGAAGAAAGGCTATGAGTTGCCTGTGTTCTGCACTTTCAACCGTGCAGTCGGACTGAACTACCAGACGGACAAACAAGGAAACAAGAAGCAGATGGTGGATTCCAACGGAGAACCGTTGCCCAAGGTGAGCATCAACAAGGGAGAGAAGAGCTTTCCTGTGATGCTGACGAGTTTCACGGTCGTCAACAAGGAGACAAAAGAAAAAATACCGTATGATGACTACAAGCGGATGAGTGCCGAGGAACAGAAGGAATACAATGTCTATCCAAAGCTGAACGTATATCAGGTGTTCAATGTGGCGCAAACCAATCTGAAGGAAGCGAGACCTGAGCTATATGCCAAGTTGGAAGCGGAGAACAAGCCCGAAAAGGCATTGGTGAAGGAAGGAGATATGTATTCGTTTCCTGCCGTTGACCAGATGTTCAAGGAGCAGAGATGGATTTGTCCCATCAACATTGAGCACCAGGACAGTGCCTTCTACTCCATTTCTCGCAATCAGATAA
>CAVBGK010000077.1:0-16617 GCA_963594995.1 Bacteroidaceae bacterium | reverse complement strand
CAGAAATAATTTAAAAAGTCTTAAAATATTTGGTTTTTAGCATAGAATACGTGGAATCGTCCTGTTGTCCATTCCACGAACCGAGGCTCTAGCAATTGCCTATTATTGTCGAACAGACAACGTCAGAGCCCACGCCGATATGAAAATCATGTCCGTAAAGAGACCTATATAATACATTAGATTGCGCCCAAAAGGGTACAATCCATGCTTACAGGTCTCCACGGGATTGATATAATCACACCCGGGACATCTACCGTTGACCACGTTCAAGACAATAATATTACCGTGAATTTGCTAGATTTCGGTCCGTCTCAAACACAGCGTCGATAAACGCCTTCTATGTCTGGACTGTCTTCCCACCCAATGCCCGCTTTTTGATAAGATAGGCTGCACCTCAACAATTAAAGCAAGCTTTATTGCACTCGGTTTGCACTATCTTTGTATAGATATGTCATAGTGACTTCACTACACTCAGCACGGCGTAGGCTGCCGACTCGGTTATCATGAAAGAACTCGTCTAACTGCGACAACAACGGTCTGGCTATACAGTCCGATTGCAAAAGTACGGAAATTTATTGAGAAAAGATAAGAAATGATAGAAAATATCAACATAAGTGCGCAAAATTAAGACTATTTAAATCTATTTGCTTTAATATCTCAGAAATTTTGTATAAACAAAGGCGGTTTTCTATCATAATTGGTGCTTTTCTGTAGAAGATGTTTCTGTGCCATTTAGATTTTTTATATATGGTTAATTGTGATTTTTATGAAGTATAACTTCAATGTCATGTGAAGTACTACTTCATTGGACAGGGAAGATATACTTCATCGGCGAAGTAAGTGATACTGCATTTATGGTACATACAATAGTTGCAACTCTGTAATCTGTCTTCTTCTGATATATGCTCGAAACTCTACTTTGATTGTTGCCATAATGCTTTAATTTAATGGTGAATAAGTATTTGCCATTTGTAAAGCATCGGCACGCCCAAGTGTATTATATAAAAAAGTAGACGAAGTAAGTGTTTTTGATGGTATAGCCTGTCCAGACGTAAACAACAAGAAGGGCAGAGTGTTTAGCTTTGCCCTTCTTGAAGGTTTATTATACTTCTTGTGTAATAGAAACTCCAATACGATTGCTGATAGCAGTTTCTATAGCGTTGTATATGTCTGTTTCTTTGGTTTCTATTGATATAATAAGTGAATAGGGAACAGTGTTGCCTACATTATCCAATTTCCTTTCTTTCCACCATCCTGGTCCGGGATATACAACTATTTTATCCATTTCTGCCAAGTCAGTGGCAGTGCACTCTATCCAGTCAGATTGCACAGTGCCTCTTTCTCGTCTTTGTTGTTTGACATTCCATCTGCCAGAATCGTTTTGGGTGGTCTTATCTCCTTCATATTTGTTCCGACGACACAGAAACTCTTCTTTTGTTTCTGTTGCCGTTTTCAAATCGAAGTGCAACGTGGCAGACGGATAACGGTACTTGTCTGTTCGCCCTGCATAACCTGGTGAAGGCTTTACATAATAAGATAAGGTGATGTGAATCCTTACTTCTTCGTCGCCCATATTTTCTAACAGCTCTTTTGGCCATGGCAAATCATAGTAGTGTATTTGGTTGTAAATATTACCACTTTCCCCTTGCTTGTATGGCCTAAGTTGATTCTCGAAAATGTAAGTGGCACATTTTTCATTACTATATATTGCCATATCCTCATTTGGCACACCATAACCACAGAGAGACATACGTTCATCAATATTGTCTATGCGTTTCATTTCGTCCGTCCATCTGGCAGCATGCACCATCATTCCTCGAATGGAAAGCATTGACATTTGTGGATTTTCAACCTTTATGCGTGCAGCAAGTCTTGCAGCCAATCCTGTTGCTGCACTGGTCGCATTGAATGGCTCCAATGGCTCTTGCATGTCATTGCTGGTGGTTACAAGGCTTAAATCACTATGTGAGGTTTCTTTGAGCATGGCATGATAAGCAACATTTCCACCTTCCATCACAAGTTCTGGCTTGTTGCGCTTCTCATGCCATGGGTATGAGCTACATGAGTACGGGGAAATCCCACCTGGTGCTGCCAAAGGCTTATAACTCTCATCGTCTATAAGTGTCTTTTCTGTATAGGCTCCTACTGTCAAGGCGTTCCATGCCTGTGCAGGGCTTTGCACTGCATTTGACTTGCAGGATTCTATATAGTTGTTATGGTCTACATCGCCTGTCTGTATGTTTCCTGCGGAAACCAAAACTAATCTATCACATTCTCCTTGGTGATAGATGCTTTCGTCAAGCGCAGCAGAGCTGGAAGTTGCAATGCCGTTATATGAACTTTCGTCCGTTATGGCCATACATTGTATGGACGCGCCCATGTCCGAAGCTTTACCAATGGCTTCTTCAATGACAGCTCCATAAAACTCCTTAGGTGTTTCATGCCCAGCCTCGTAGATTTTAACCGACGATAGGGCATGATGCACATCTATTGGCGAATTTCGTTGGTAGGCGATGTCTGTCAAGTCGCCAAGCAACGCAAGTCCTGCCATACCTGTGCCATGGTCAGTCTTATCTGTTGCTTCCAGCACGCCAATGGCTACATCCATTCGCACGTCTGGCAATACAGGGCTTAGCAGTTCGTGTGCATTGTTCACGCCCGAATCCAATATGCCGACAATCACGTTTTCTGCATCATCGTTATAGGTGATTTCACCTTTGATAAGCTCATTCCATTCTCTGCTCTCTTGTTTGCTGCTTGTGAGGGCGGATGGCTGACGATAGGGGCGAATACCTTCTATATATCCTAATGATAGTGGCAGTGTGATAAGCTGCTGCTTGGTTGCCTTGATTAACCACACGTCAACACCATCAAAGCACAAAGGTTCAGTCGTTTTCTCAATTCCTAGTTGTGACAAAATGGTTTCTATGTCTTCTTTGCTGTTTTCTTTGCTATGGCTTATCCATAGCTCATAAAAGTATGAATCAACTTTTGGTATTGTATCAAACTCTTCTGCTGACACATAGAGAGTGCGAATATCTGTCGCGACTATGCCATTGATAGGAGCGATTAGCTTTTCATTGCAAGGCTTTCCTGTTGGGGTGCTTTTGTTGGAGTAGTCATCAGCTTTGTTTTTAAGCCAATCTTTCTTATCTTTCTTTACATATACCGTAACATCAACATCGTTCTCGTCTCCGTTGTTCGTTACTTTCATAATAGTTGTACCATTTGGACCGTCCTGCTTTCCTAACGAATCTGGTATGAAATTTTTGTCCATTTTCAAATCGACATAAATTCCATTAGCCACAGGTTGTCCTTGATTCGCTCTTTCTTCCAAATTGGCGACAACTTGATTTACCACAGTTTCGTATTGCTCCTTCACCATTCTGGCATGTGTAGCTCTGTCTCTTGTTGGTAAGGAATAACCTCCAAAGCCTTGGCTCTGTGGCGAGAACTCTTTGGCTTCGGCTATATTATTGCCTAAAAAGAAATGTTTCTTATGCATATCGTTCCATTATTTAGCTGATTTGACGATTCATCTGATGGCGCATATTCACAATGGTCTGAACCAATGAAAGGTCTATCTTCTTGTCATTAAGTAGTGATTCCTTGAATATGTCTGCACATGCCATCTTGATTTCGGCATGGCTCATGCCGTCAAACATTGGTTCTGCAGATGAATAATCCAAGTCTTTTGCCGTATAGAGGTATTCACGTAGCAATGCCAATCGCTGTTCTCTATCTGGTAATCTATACTCTATGACATCATCAAATCGCCTAAACATGGCTTTATCGATGGATTCTATGCTATTGGTGGCTGCTATGATAAAGCTGTCAGAATCATCACGCTCCAACAACTGTAGGAACGTGTTGAGTATTCTTCGTTGTTCGCCAACTTCGTTGTCCATTCCACGCTGAGAACCGATGGCATCAAATTCGTCAAACAGATACACGGCTGGCACTTCGCTGATAAAATCAAAGATGCGACCAAGTTTTTGACCAGTTTCTCCCATGAACTTGGTCACTACTTTTTCCGTTCGCACAACAAAGAATGGCAAGTTGAATTCTTTAGCAAGGGCACTGGCTGTCATCGTCTTCCCTGTTCCTGATGCTCCATACAACAACAGTTTTCGGCGATTTGCCAATCCGTATTTGCTCAAGGTCTCTTTCTTTAGATACTCTTTGATTACTCTGTCCAGTTTCTCTTTCAGTTCCTGACAGAGTACCAAACTTGTCATATCTTCATAAGTATCTATTTGCAGCAACAAGTCGTCCACATCTTTGTTTTTAGACACCAAGCGTATAGTCCCCAATGATGTTTTCTTTTGGTTGAGCAGTTCTTGTATGGTGCGTGCTACTATGGCATGACCACTTCTTGCCTCCACAGCGGAAATCTGCAGGGCAACCTTTCTGAACTGCGTATCATCGTTGTTCAGATGATTTCGTATCAGTGATAATATTTGATCAGCTGTAGCCATTTTTGTTATTTACAATTTTTGCTCATGCAAAAATACGAATATTTTTTCACATCCACGAATTTTCCGCTTGTGATAATCTGATATTTACGTTTTTTTATTACATGATTCAATATTTTCTTACAGATTTGAAAGATTTTGCTATATTGGCGTTGCGTTATATAGCTATGGTTGGTAGAGCAACAGCAGTTCCGTCTGCCTTCTTCTGCGGATGGATGCTATCTTGCGCTTTTGGTATCTGCAAAAGTCCAAATACTCCTGTCGGATGTTTCTTTCACCTCGCTCCATCTTCTGCAATAGTCGGCTCTTCGAAAACTTTCCATTCCCTAAAATCTTATAGGGTCCGACATTATAGGCAAGTACGGCAAGGAGCAGGGAGTCCTTGCCATACTTACGGAACAGCGAGCAAAGGTTTCTGAGGTCAGAGCGAAGCAACGAGTCCGCTTGTTGATATGTGAGATTCTTCTTGAATTTCTCGTGTGGCAATATCCGATGTCCCCATCCGATGTAGGGATAGTTGCGCTTGATGTCGTGCCATCCCTCGTAATACTTGATGCAGCGTACCGCTCGTTCAAAGGGTGACAAAGCAAAGATGCCCAAGTCGGTTTGGCTTGGGCTATCGTTTGTAGGGAGCTTGTTCTGTGCCATGATGTTTTGGCACAGGAACAAAAGGGTAAGAATGATGGTTGTCCGTATCTTCTTTGTCATTGATGTCGTTTCGTTATGCTTTGGGTTCGTCATTTGGCGTTCTTCTTGTTGAATATCTCCGCTATCATGGCTTTAACGTCCTCACCGACTTGCACAAAGTTCTTGTAGAGGATGCGCTCTCGCTCGTCACGACTCTTGAAGGTGTAGAACTTTGGCAGTGGAACATATTCGCTTTCCTCTTTCTTGATGTCTGCCATGTTGAAGTCGGTCTTGCAATAGAACTTGCTGGTCTTGAACTCATCGCTCTCCTGTATGTTCATGCTGCCGTTCATGCCTGTCTTGGTCGCCACAAAGTCCCTTGCGGTCTGACCACATATCCATCCTGTCGGCATATCGGATATTTTGCTGGCAGGAACAAGGCTGTCCATGTTCTCGTTCAGGTTGATGCTCGTCTTGTCACGGTCGATGGTTACGCCTTTCTTCAACTGCACTACCTTGCCGAAGATGTCCGATGACAGCCATTCGAGCGTTTCCTTGCTTCGTGCCGAACCGCTCACCACATTGCCTACGGTGGTGATAATCTTCTGCATACCCACCTTGCCGTAGTCTGCTTCCAACTGTGGCAGTTCCTGAAAGCCCAAGGCTACGCTCACCTTGTTGCTTCGGGCTGTGCCTATCAGACGGTCAATCTTGTGGAAATAGAGTGTCGGCAACTCGTCCACGATGATGCTCACAGGAATGTTCTTGCCTTGTCCTGTATTCACTCGTGTCACCAGACGGTTGAGGATTAGGGCGTTCAATGCTCCGATGATGCTCTCCATCTCTGGGTCATTGGCTATCAGCAGATAACTTGGATTCTTCGGGTCACTGACCTTCAAGTCGAAGTCATCACCGTCCTTATGGAATATCCAATAGCTTTCCTTGGTGGCAAGGCGTGAGGTATAGACACGCAGGGTGCCTATCATACCTTCCAACTGTTCCATCGCCTTGTTCTTCAAGGCGGTTTGGAACGGACCAAGCAGTGGAGCTACCTCGTTGTCGGTCTCCAATACATTGAAGATGGTCTGGTAACTCTCGTTTAAGAAACTGAGGATATGGGGCATATCACTGTACTTGCCCAACCAATAGGCTGGCTCCACCTCTTCTCCTGCATGATTGAACACCTTACCTGTCGGTTTCATCTGCATGGTCTTCGGATCAAGCACTTTCTCTGCTATCAGCATCTTGCCGTCCTTATCGTATGGTTCCTTGCCATAGTTGATGAAGAAGTAGATGCAAGCGGCGAGGAAGTTGACGGCTGAGGTCTGGAAGAACTGGTCACTGCCGCCACCACCTTCCTTCTTGCCCTTTTGCAGGGATTCAAGCAATGTCTCTGCGGTCTCGCTCGCTGCCGCCAAGTTGTTGATGTACTTCTGTTGTATCGGGTTCACTCGCTTGGAGTATTCCACATCCACGAAGTTGATGATGTTGAACTTGCAGCCCTTGGGCAGTTTGCCGAGCTGTTGGTTCTTCTTGTAATGGTAGTACAGTTTTGTTGCCAAGGTAGGAAACTTGTAGTCGTACACGACCATAGCAAAACCCTTAGCGCTATGCTGTCGGATAAAAGGCTCGATGATGGAAAAAGTCTTGCCGCTGCCAGGAGTACCCACTACCCAAGTGCCACGGAAAGGATTCACGATGTTCACCCATCCCTTGCGAAACTTGCCCTTATAGTAGTAGCGCATGGGGATATTCACGCTGTACTTGTTGTATTCCTCCTTCTGGCACTGCTCAAAACTCTCATTCTCGAAGTTGAAGCGGTCTTTCATCAGTCCTTCCTTTAGGAACTTCGAGATGTTGTCCAAGGCGATATGCACCAGTACCGTTCCGATGATGGTTGTCACCATATAGAGAATGGTGTTCAATCTTAGGGTATAGAGACGAGAGTCCATCGCATAGCCGAAGAGCCACACGGACAACACCAACAGCAGCACGCCACTCACCAATGGGTACAGCACCTGTTTTCGGGCATCGAACTCCAAGTGCTTCTTGTTTCGGGTGCCAACACAAGTGATGCACACCAAGAGGAAGGTCACCACCTTGCTGTACACCAAGTTGCCGTCATGGTAGATGAACCATTGCTTGATGCGGTCGTGCAGGTCGCACACCACACCACCAAAGCCGTCTATCGCCCTTGGGTCTATGGCATACTCGAAGAACTCCATCAACACGGAGATATAGATGACAGCCCTGAATATCTTGTAAAAACCTTGTAACTCCTTGCTTTCTTCCATTTGTATATGATTGCTATTTCAGAAATATGGGATTGAACGAGTCGGCTGACAGCACATCACTGTAGTTCACTTTCAGTGAGAGGGTGCGACCGCTGATTTGGTTCTCCGTCATTTCTATCGTCAACTTCTTGTCATTCGGGAATGTTATTTTCCGAATGACTATCACGTTCCTGTAACCGTAGCGGAATCGCTTGGTCTGTTCCAGCGTGAACACTGGCTGCAACTCTATCATCTGCGAGTTGGTAGCCTTCGCCGTCTTCTTGTCAGACAGTTTCAATCGTATCTGGTCTATGTCAAACGGAATGTGCGTCTTGTTCTCTACCGAGAAATCCAAGAAGAAATAGTCGCCCGACGAGTAGATGTTGTTCAACCGCATCACCATTTTATGGGCTTTGGTCTGCACGTTGTTCACATGGGCTTCCGAACTCCATATTTGTCGGGCATATCGAGCCATGTCTGTGGATGACAGCGTTACCGCAGGATTGTTGTATGCCTGTTTCTCTATCGGCTGTATTTCCTTGTCTGTCACAGCCTCTTGCAGTCTCGTGGTATAGAGCAGTGCATATTGGGTGCGGTAGCGTTCCGTCACAATGGTCACGATGGCAAGTACCTCGCCATCCTCGTGCAGCCCTTCCTTGGGTTGCAGGCGCACGGTGTTGTTGATGGGTTGGTCTCCTGCTATCTTGTCGGTGGATATGTCCACGAAACGGATGGGTTCGCTTGCCGTGATGACTGTGGTCACTTGCTCGTTCACGGTCAGTTGTTCCATTTCCTGGTATGTCTGCTGTGCCATGATAGGAGTGGCAGACAGGGCGCACATCATCCATGCGCCAATGGTTTTCTTGATGTTCATATTCGTATTCTTTGGATGTTGATGTTTACTTGCTCTTGGTTTCTTTACTATTTATCAGATACACAAAGGTTCCATACTTCAGTTTTACCTTGTTCTTCTTGATAGCCTTACCGATGGCACTGCTCGTTTTCTGGTAGGCATTCTGCACGGCTTGCATTCCCCATTGCGAGAAGCTGCTGCCTGTATTGGTGGTGTTCATGTCCACGTTGCCTGTCACGGCACCGCTTGCCACGTCCTTGGTGGTCTCACGGAACTGGCTGCTTGGCACATACAAGCCTTCCATGCCATCCGTGTCATAGATTGAGAGGTTGATTTTCACAATCTCGTCATCCACCAATACGCTTTTCACCGTGCCTTTTACTCGTTGCGAGCCGAAACCGCTCATGATGGCATAGAGGTATGCGCCTTTTTTCACTACCATCTCACCGATTTCCACATCATCGAGCAATCGAAGCCTTACACGGCTTCCATCCACAGCTTTCACGTTCTCGTCAATAATCGCCTTGATAAGTGTCGGTTCTTTCTCGTTTACTGCCAAGGTGTTGAAGTAATCCGATGATGTCTTCACCTTTTTCACCACCTCACTTGGCTTGTCGTTCTCGTCAGCTTCCTTTCGGGCGTTCTCGTTCAATTTGATTTTGCCTTCGATGTTGATACCGCCATTGGCAGAGCCTTGGGCATCGGTTGAGGAGGTCGGGGAAGATGTTTCCGACTGTGTGGCTTGCTGTCCTTTCAGCCTTGCCTCGGCAAGAGCCTTGTTCAGTTCAGCTAATGCCTCATTCTCTCTTTGTCGCTCATGGGCTTCTTGTGCCTCTATCTTTTTCTCTTGTTCAGCTTGCCTCTTGGCTTCGGCATCCAACTGTTGCAGTTCCGCATCCGAATACTTGCTTTGGTATTCCTCCTTTTCTTGCTCATTGTCTCGGTCTATATTCTCCACGGCACTGTGGTCTTCTATCTTGCCGTAGGCGTTCAACATGTTCTCGTACTTGCCTCCGATACCGTCACCACCCTTGATATGGGCTTGTGGCAGGTTCGGATTCAGATATTCCGTGGTCTGCATATTGGCATCCTGTTTCTCCGCAACCTTGGTGTCAAAGAGGTCGAAGATGAAATAGGAGGCTCCGAGCAGCGGAAGATAGACAATCGCAGGTAGCATGTACTTGGGTTGTCTGAAATTGATTCTTTCTGTCAGCTTCATCGTTGTTTATCGTTTTGAGGGTGATGCACATCCTCATTGGTTCTTACTACGTTCTGTGTCCTGCCCATGTTCTTGTGGCGAGCTTTTATCAGTGAGTCCTGTCGCTCCGTGGCGGTTCGGCGTTCCCCTTGATAATGATAAGCCCTTGCCATGCGATAGATGTTGAAACTGAAACTCACGCCCACAAAGCCGAACACGATGACCAAGAACAGAATCTTGTGCAAGTTGGCGAACTTCTGCACATGGGCTGCCGCCTTGTCAATTCGGCACATCTTGGCAAACTTTCTTCCAGCTATCACGTCTCGCTCGTAGCGTTCCTTGTACTTCGGGTCGTCCTTGTCGGGCATCTTCTCACCAATGAGCATTTGCTTAAATCCTTTTGTGTTCATCTTATCTCAATGTTAAGTCAATATCAATAGTTCGTCTTTGTCTTCTGATCGATGTCCTTGTTGAGCAAGGTTCTCCAGTTCACTATCAGCAATCCGTGTGGGTTGTTGTCTGTCCTTGGCACACGTTTCAGTTGTCCTGCCGTTACCAGTTCACGAGTCAGCACGTTGGTTCTGCGCTCGATGCGCTGTCTGCCATAGTAGGTGAACTCCATCTTCTCCTTGTTGAACTTGATGCTGTCACAGAAAATGCTGAACACGGCACTCGTTCCCATGATATTGGAGTAGAAACCCTTTTCCTTCAGTGTGTTGTACTGCGCCAGTCCAGTCTCGTCCACCAAGTACATGGCTTTCTCCATTGTGTATTTGATGTACTTGTCATCGGGTGCCAACGTGAAGAAGTAGTGATGGAACATCTCGATATGGCTCTTTGCCTCCACATCCAGTGTCTCGTCCATAGTCGTGCGCTGCACCAAAATGGGAACATTGCCGTCCAGCACATAGATTTTGTTCTGGGCATCCATCACCATGTTCTTTGCCGTCCAGATGCTACTGATGCTTATCAGTACACATCCGACAAGAAACAGGCTACAGATGATAGTCACCAACTTTACCTTGTTTTCTAAATTCTTGATTACCATTGCTATTTTACTATCGTTTTACCTTTTTACTCTTTTACCTTTTTACTTTTCTCAGTGCATCACATGGGCGAGTGTTCCTTGTGCAGACATCTTGGCTTGCTGTGCCACACCCTCACCGAAGTTTCTGGTGGAGAATGCTGTGTCGCCCTCTGGTATCATCCATGCGGCGAGGTCTGGAACCAAGTTTAGGCACTTCAACGCCACGATGCTTGCTGCCATCAGATAACCTGCCGAGAAGAACGAGTTTTGCAGATATGCTGCCATTGTCTGCTCTGATGCTGTAATTGCCGTCAGGTTCTCTACTTGTATGCAAAGCACGATGTCAAAGAGTAGCAGCACGTAGAAGCCGACGAAGTAGAGCATCGCACCATAGAAATGCACGGTCAGATAACGTGTCAGCCACTTTGCCCAACTGCTTTCCCATTTCGGCAATAGCGAGAACGCCCATTGTATCGGTCCGAATATCGTCAGCATTCCCAACAGAATTTGCTGGCAATAGATGGTACTCCACCAACCGATGCGGAAAACTATCAAGGCTATCAGCATCACTATCTTGTCGATATTCACCACAGCTCCTGCCGTCAATGAGGTGAACCATAGCTTGGCTGCGTCCTTCTCCATGTTGGTCACTTCGTCCACGCCAGTCTGCTCCATGGTCGATTCCACCAGATTCGGGTCTGTCGTTCCCTTATGGGCAATGTCAGCCTGGGCTTGTACGTTGGTGTACATCGTGTCTCTCGTATAGATAAGCTGCTGTACCTCCGTAAACTTGTCCTCAATCTGTGTGGCTTCCGCCTCATAGAGGTCGTGGGTATAACTTCCGATGGAGTTGGGGATGTAACTCAGGAAGTCCAACACGCACCAACTGCTGCCACTGTTCGTCATGCCTGTATCGGCAGGTGGGTACCACCAACAGAGGATGATGCTTATCACCAATGGCTTGAAAAGTTTCATCACATCCAGTGGCTCGTGCTTCACCATCATCTTGTAAGCCATGTTCGCTGCCACAACGATGGAAAAGAGGGCGGCGAGTGCCATACACATTTGGACGACCCACCAAAAAGGTCCGTTTGAGCCTGTAAACGTAGCGTCACAAAGAAACTCATTGGTCTGGAAAATCACGTCATCAATCTCTTCTTCGAGGATATTGATGCCGAAGTCGGATAATATGCTGCTGTTGTCTGCCATAACTCCCTATCTGTTTACTTTCATATCGTTGTCATCATCGGTCTCTTGGTTTCCATTGCTCGATGACGTATTGTTTCTTACTTTCATTCCTGCCTCTCGCCATTTGCTTGATGCACTGCTGATGATAATGCCTCGCTTGTTGGCGGTCTGGTAGGTATTGGTCGTTGCCAACAGTTCCTTGGTCTTGTTAGTATTCGACATCTGCACCAGTTGCTTCACAAGCGTCTCGTTCTGCTTTGTCACATCGGCGTAAATCTGCAAGTACATCTTCTTGCGCTTGGCATTGGGCATATAGGCATCCTTGGTGGCTTTGATGGCTGTCTCATAGACATGGTAGTATTCCGTCCATCGCTGCTTGTCGCCAATGGAACCGCCTACAGGCAGGATGCGGTCGATGTTGCTCTTGAAGGCATCCATCTTACTGTTGATTTTACTTCCTTCCACCTTCCATGCGAGGTCTATCTGTCGGTCTGCCATATCCAAGGCTTCTATCTCCGCTCTCTTCGTCAGGGCAGAGTCTATGGCTTCGGCATATTCCACTTGGTTATACGCCCCAATCCCTGCCGTGGTTCGGAAACCAAGTTTATTTTTGCTGGCTGCCGATTTCTTGTAACTGCTATGCAGCAACTGATAGTACAACTCTGGTGACAGACTACCACTACCGATTTCCATCACCGTTATCTGGTTCTTCTTTGCACTGTCGTGGTTGTAGGTCACATAACTCTGGGCATTGCCAGTCATGGCTATTCCCATCATCAGCAATATGGCTCCTGCCTTTGTATTCTTTCTATCCATGTCTATACATTATTATATATATGGGTTATAAATTCATCTCTTGACTAATATCCAAGTTTTCCTGCCACTCGCCAACGTCCGAAGGCATCCTCCAAGATTTGCTGCTTGGTCTTGTTTCGATACACCTTTTCTTTCCAATAGCCTATGCGCACTTGGATGTATCGCCATGACTCGAAATAGCTTTTGTTCAAATGCTTCTCGATGTTGTCCAGCGAGGTGTTGATGCTTTCCAACACCACAAGCAAGTCTGCCGTGGAACACGCTGCTGCTCCTGTGGCATACAGCACCAAGTCACTCACGCTCTTGTAGAGGTATTCACCTTCCTTGGCTATGTTTTCGATTGCTCGTCTGTTGATGCCTATCAGTATGGTGTCGGCAAGCGAGATGCGCTTTCGTTTGATGACCTTCTCATTGTAGTCGTCCAACAGTTTCTTGTACTCTGATATTCTGTCGCTCACACTCTCATAGGTGGAATACACGTTCAGACTGGTTCGCAAACTCTGATACAACACATCTATCACGTCGAACGCCCTTGTGTATTTATCAAGGTCAACGTTCAGTTCCTTGTATGCCTTGGTTTCGTCCTTGCTGTAACTGTGCAACAGTTTGTTACTGTGTTCCAAGGTGCTTCTGGCAAGCAACAGACTACGCTGTTTCTTGTGGTCATTGATGTACGCTTCCACACTGCTCACGTCAAATCCCCATTGGGCGAATGTTTTAGAGGGGAGGGTGAGGAGCATGACAGCAATCAGCAATGTTCTCACAATGTCCATGCGTCTTTTCATGCTCACTGACCCTGCATCCCTCTCCGCTGCAACAGCCTTATATTCGTTTCTATCTCTCATTTTCATTATCTTCATCATCGAATTTTCCGTGATAATCATCTGAGTGCTTGGTGTCGGCAGCTTTCCGTAGCCAACGTTTCCTGCATTTCTCTACCAATGTCAATCGCCGTCCTTCATCCATATTGACGTGTGGAGCAATGTCCATCAATACGTCAATAATGTTGCGCTTGTAGTGCATCATCTTTTCCAATGATACCAAGTCAGCATATATCTTGGTGATTCTGCTGTCCACTTCTCTGGCTATCTCCAGTCGGTCGCTTGACCAAAGCAGATGATAGGTGTCATCCGTGCCGTTATCATCGGATGGTGCGCTCTTGGCATATTCGGTTGTTATCTTGCATGACGGATATTCCTGTGCGATTTCCGAGATTCGCTTGTTCACCTCGTCAGCCTTTTCTTGCTCCGTCTTGCTTGCATCGAGTGTTATCACATCCACTACTGATGTATTGGTGTATTCCGAAGTCAGTTCCCAGTTGATTTGCAGAATGGCTCTGTGTATCTTGATGCCAAGGAAGTATTTCGGCTTTCGGGCAATCTTCAATGTCGCCTTGAAGGTGATGATGCCGTTGATGTTGGGCATGGTGGCTTTTCTGATATAGGTATAATCGCTCCAGTTTCCTTCGCCTTGCCAACTTAGGTTGTAGGCACTCTTGCAGTCATTCATGATGGCTGGTATGCGATAGTAGTCATCGGTCGCCACATCATTGTCCTTTCCTGCCTCTGCCTTGGCTTCCTCTATGTCTTTCTGCTTTTGCTGCCATGTCACTAATTCTTTGTTCAGTTGGTCGATGGTCGCCTTGTTCTTGTTGTATTGTTCCCGATACTTGGCTGCGTCTTCCACGCTTGCATTGGCGATTTGCTTGACGAGTGTCTTGTTCTCTGCTTCCAACTGGCTGATTTGGGACTGCAAGGAGGCTACTTTGGCATTGGCTTCCTGCTCTTGCTTATATAGGTCGGAGAGGTCGAGGTTGTTCTCCGTCACCGAGGTTGTCATGGCGCATTTCTTGCTGTGGTCGTTCAGTGAACCGCCACAACTCCTGCACTTGTATTGTGTGGTGCCTTGTCCAAGTTGCACACCGTCACTGCACGTCACGCTGATGGTCACGCTCTCGCATCCCTTCAGTTTGGCGGCATCGGTCGCCTGATAGTAGTTGCGTGCGTCGCTGCTTATATAGTAGGTATAGCCCTCCTCGTTGTCGTTCCACTCGCTCAATCGGGCTTGCAGTTGTGCCTTGAAGGTGTTCAAGTCCATCGAATGAGAGTCAAAGACAGCCTCATACACTTCTTCCACCTTGTTCCAACTCTTGTACACCTGTATCTCGTAGGCGTATGCCTTCTGTTTCTGTCCTTTCTTGTTGGAAATGATATAGGCGTTTATCCAATAGTCGATGCTATAAGTAAAACCGTCATTCTGGTTGTTGAGCTGTTGCACCCTCGACCTTGACCATCCTGCGTGGTTCTCTGAGTTTTGCAGGATGGCTTCCCTCTGGGTGCTGTTGGGATAGAAGTTGGCATCCGTGGTGTTGATTCTATACCAGTGGTCGCCTTTCAGAATACTGTTGTCATCGGTGGGCGGCACATAGTCGCATAGTTTTTCCTTACCTTGGTCTCGTCGGGCGATATACCATCTCTGTGTGTAGTAGTTTCCTACCGTCTCATCCAGATAGTCAGTCATCCATGAGGTCAGGTTATAGTTGGCAAGTGAGAATAGCCCTGCCACGTTGTCCTTGCCTCCAATCATTCCCAACAAGGTGTTGCCCACGCTCTTGTCCAGACTTTTGAATAGTGCGGAATAGTTGTCCACGATGTCGATGGCAGCTCCGAGCTTGCCTTGGAATAGGTCATTGAACTGGCTGCTCTGCAACAATGCGTTGCCGATATTGTTCATCCCGGCTCCTGCAAGGTTGGCTCCTGCCTTATACAGGTTGTCGATGTCCGTTTTCAGATTGTCCACGGTAAAATTGCCTGGCACCTTCGAGAGGTCATCCAACATCTTCTTCCAGTCCACGTTGCCAATCTCCGAGAGTTTCAGAATGGCAGCTATCTTCTGGTTGATTTGCAGAAAGGCAATGTCCGAGAAAGTGAGGGTACTGTTTGTCACCACACTCTCAAACTGCATACACAGGTTCTTTGTGTCGTCGCATATCTTTACCAGATATGTTCCCCAATACAGGGCGGTCTGCGGACTTTTCAGCATCATTCCTGCCACCGTCCATATTTTCGGCATGATTTTATTGCTCACCATGTTGTAGATACGGCGGTAATAGTAGTTCTCCGTGTTGCTGTTCCAAATGCCAAGTTCCGTCATCGCCTTGCGTTCCAAGAATTTGGAGGCAAAGATGCCTGCGCTCGCCACTTCCGCAGCATTGTAATGTTTCAGGATGTTCTGCACCTGCTCGTTGTAGTATGCCTCTGCCACGGCTTCCGTTCCGTAGGCAGCAGCCATCGCAGCCACAGTCTGCTTGTCATAGTTCACGCTGTAATACTGTGCGTCAGCATTTGCCAACACACAGATTATCAGCGTTATGATGGATAGAAGTCGTTTCATTCTTTCTTGTCTGTATTTCTTTTGTTATTACCAAATTCTCACATTAACATGTTAGTGTTTTTGTTTCCATAGGTTCAGCACATGTCCTGCTTGGTTCACCTTTTGTGCAAAGGCAAGGCTCTTGCTGATACCACTGGCATCCCAATCCTTGCAATAGGCTTCTATGGCTTGCTGATGATTACACTTCAACTCTCGCTTGTACAGTTTCAAAGCCTCTTTCTCGGCACGTTCCGTGGTGTAGGTCATATAGCACTCATGTGGCTCCTCCACACCATACACATTGCTGGTTTGTCCTCGCCTGATGAACACCTCACGGAAGAAGCTGCGTCCTTCCTTGTTCTCCAAGCGGTTGATGGTGAATATTTTCTTGCAATCGACATCGGTCAAGCCAAGTATCGCCTTGATGGTGTCGAAGCGTTCCTTGAACTTGCTCTGGTCGAGCAGCATCACCACATCCGAGTTGTTGATGATGGCCTCTTTCACAATCTCACTGCCGATGATGTCCTGTATCTCCTGTGTCACCACACCCACGCTTGCCCAGAACTTTCTGGCGGTTTTGTACAAATATTTTATGTATTCCGCCATCATGGGCGAGGCAATGGCTTTCCATGCCTCCTCGATAATCAGCATCTTGCGGTTCTTCTTGATGCGCATCTTTTGCAGGAACACGTCCATGATGATGAGCGTCACCAAAGGGAAAAGCAAAGGATCATGTAGGCTAAGCACCCAGCGCCTTGCCATATTACTATGGTAGGTTTCCAAATGCT
>CAVBGK010000076.1:0-16965 GCA_963594995.1 Bacteroidaceae bacterium | reverse complement strand
ACACTGCGGTGGTTTGCCCAGCGGCTGGAGGCGCAAAGCCTCCAAAGAGCGTCTTCCAACTGTTGTCATTGCGCTAGCGTTTGCAAACATAGTAACTTACTTTCTTTGTATCGTTTGACTCTGACCTTCCTGCTTACTTTCTTTGTATCGTTTGACTCTGACCTTCCTGCTGTTCCATGACTTGCTCATAGTTCTGCGATGCCTGTTGTGTCAACACGATGGTATTCACCATTCCTGCAATGCGCATCTTCTTGGCTTCATTGCTCAGACTGCTGTCTCCCAACACTTGCGACAAGCGGCTAAACTCGGCATTGGTCAGTTCCCTCGTCACCTTAATCGTGCCATTGTCCGCTTGCAGCACAGCCTTTCCGTTGTCGGCAACACTCAACACACATTCCTTCATTGTCGGCACCAACGTTTTCAAGTCCACCTGCTTTTTGTTTACAGTCTCGGATATTTGTGCCTTTTGTTCTTCGGCATCTTTTCCGTCTATCAGAACGGCAAGGGCAAGCAGACTGCTATACATTGTTGTCACCAGTCCCATGATAGGGTCTGCGCTCGACAATCCCGTACTTGCATCCTCGGATGACAAGAGCTTCTTCATCCATTCATCAGGCGACAGACTGGTGTCCACTCCCAAACCGTTATCCTTGTACTTTGCCAACAAGTCATTGCCATTATACAATGCTTGCTGTTTCAGATTGCCTTTCTGCGCTATCTCCGCCAAGTATGATGCAGGATCCACGTCCCTTGTCTTGCCGTCTGCCGAAATGGTTTTCACACCGAAATGCAGATGCTCGCCAGTGGTTCGTGTGCCAGTATCGCCCGATACGCCCAACTTCTGCCCTGCTTTCACCTCATCACCCATCTTCACGGCGATACTGTCCAAGTGCATATAGGTGGTTTGCACCTTGCTTCCGTCTGTTCTTGCATATTCTACCGTCACCGACTTGCCACCGCCAGTGTTTGTATTATGGTTCACGACTACCACCTTGCCGCCATTCTCTGTTGCCAGCACATCATCATGCTTGGTTCTGATGTCAATGCCCTTGTGCATTTGCTGCTTGCTTTTGTCCATAGGGTCTTGACGCATACCGAATGGTGAGGTGACAAACAAGAACTCGTCTCTTTTCACAGGGAATGAGTATTTGCCGTTGGGTGTTTGAGATGCCGTTTGCTTCTTTTCGTCATTAACAGATGGCGATACCGAAGTTAATGCTTCTGTATTACCCGATGCCACAGATGCAGTTGCTGTTTGCCTTCCATTCTCTTCCACACCGAATTGCTTGCCCTCGGCTCTCATTTCTTGCATCACCTGTTGGTCATACTTCTGCAGTCCGTTGGTCTCAATGATTTTTTGCAGACTGGCAGCATACCCACCATTGGTGGCATAGCCGCCTCGTTCGATGCCCTTTGTCCATCCCTTGTAGTCATCAGGGGATAACTTGAAGCATTGGCTGTATCGGTTGCTGTTCTTCAATATCTTGGAATGATGCTCATACGAGTCACCAACCGTGGCATACTTGCAGAACTTCTCATTCGGCTTGTCATCGGTATATACCAGATAGTCGCCGCCATTCTTTAGCCAACTTCCCGATGCTTTCACGCCAAAGTGGTTGTTGCCCAACTGCGACAACTCACTCTGTCCGTTGCTGCTTTCCAAGATGCCTTGCGCCAAGGTGACGGAGGCAGGGATGCCATACCGCTTCATCTGCTCCATCGCCTCGGCAGCGTATCTTTCTGCATATTGCTGATTCTTGCTCATGTCATTATTCTCGTCATTTTATCGTTTCATGCCACCAGAACGATGATGTTCCTCGGTATTTTGTTCCTGATGCTTCTGTTTGGGTGCCTCCAACTGGTCACAGATAGCCACTCGTTCTCCTGCTCGGATAAGTTTCGGCAGATAAGTGTCCAAGGCATGATGAGGAAATCCAGCAAGGTAGGAATCTTTCGTTCCATTCCTCTTTGTCAATGTAATCCCCAACACTTCCGCGCCTCGCTTGGCATCCTGCTCATACATTTCATAGAAGTCACCGACACGGAACAGCAGCAATGCCTCTGGACGCTTGGCTTTCAGTTCTTTCCATTGTTTCATCATGGGAGAATCCTTTGTCTTTACCTCTTCCTTTTGCTTGTCGTTTTGCTCTTCCTTCTTTTCCACAGGGGCAGTTATCTCTTCTTCCCTGATTTCTTTCTTTTTCTCCTCAGAAGATGCTTGCTTGTTCTCTTCCTCATGATATTCACGATGCTCCTCCTCATGCTTGTCCGTGAACACTTGCGCTTCCTGCTTCACCTCAGCTTCATCACCTTGCTTTTCCGATGTGGTCTGCTCCTGCGTCTGTCCTTTCTGCAAGATGTCGGCAAACAGTGTGGCTGCAAGATGTTTCTTGTACTCGTTCTTGTCCTCAGCAATCCACATCCGTTGCCATTGGCTCGGTGATACCACACGAGGCTGCAATTTATCCGTTCCCTCTATGGTGGCAGCACACAGAATGACATCATTCTTTGCCTTGAACACATTCACTTTCTGTATGCGGTTCAAGTCCTGCTCGTTATGCTGACCGCTTCCGAACAAGTCCACCTTCAAGTAGGGTTTTGTTTCTGCCATCGCATAGTATTTCTGTGCCAGTTCCACCCTCAGGCTGTCCATCGTGTCCTGCGCCTGTTTCAACGTGGTGAAGAAGCGGTTTAGGTCTGCCTTGTCTGGATAAATGGAAAACGCCTTCTGTCCTTCGGGCTTGATATACATCGCCCAACGCTTGTTGTCATCTTGCACCATCTGTATGCGGTCGAAGCCCACTTGCTTGCTTTGGGCTACGGCATCAGACACATCTATCTTGGATATGTCCTCCAACTTCCAGTTCTTCAACCTCGCCACCGTGATGTCCTTTCCTGCGAAATAGCCGTCATCAGGTCGATAGCCCAATGCGCCATCGGGATTATAAAATTTCACGGTTTCCAATCCTTCTTTCTGCAAGGCGTGCTCGATGCGCTGTTTGCTCATGCCCTGCACCTCGTCATTCACTTCCAACGAGGCTCCTGCTGGCAACACGACATCTGCCGCTCTGTTTTCCTTGTCTCTCACTATCACCACAAACTTTTGCTCCTTGTCGGGATGCTGCGCTATCTCGTCTGCCACGAAATAGTGCTTCGGCATCTGTGCTTGCATCTCAGTGGTCTGCTGTTCGTTCTTCAAGGAGGAGTATTCCACTTTCTCACCACGCTCTGCCTTGCGGATAACGTCAAGGGCATTGTTCACATCGCTCTCAATGGCATCTATCAGACATGGATTCTCTTTCAACTCACGGTTCCAGTAGTCCACCAATCCCATGTTCTCCTTGGAAATCTTGGCTGGCAGTCCCATCTCCAACATCTTGACACCCGATGCAAGTTCAACCACAAGTTTCTCTTGCTTCACCGCATCCTCCGATGGAGCCGTGCCGTTCTTCATCACCATGCCTTCCCTTGCCAGTCGCTGTTGGTGTCCTGTGGCACTCACCACTTGGCGCAGCATCTCCTGCACATAGTCTGGGTACTGCTCAAAATTCTCCTGTTTTGGCATATACACGGCATCTTTCTCCGTGTCATAATGCGCCACACCGCTTCCGTCCTTGCGTACCGCCATCAGGTTGTCTTTCATCTTTTGTATAAAGTCGTTCACTTGACTGCGCAACGCCTTGTCTTCTACAACACCGACATTTGCCTTCACTACCTCGTCATACTTCTCCTTGTCTTTCATCGGCAGCATGGTTTGGTCGATATTGAACAGCACTCGTATCTCCCGATTGTGGATGCCCTTGTACTGTGTCTGGTCGGTTGCCGCCAATTCCTGGTAGTCCTTCCTGCTGATGATGTCCTCTGGATTATGGCGGTTCACATACTTGTTCCACGCATACCAGTTGAACGGTATGCCTCGTTCATGCGCCACCACTGCCTCATTTCGTTTCTTGGCTTCGCTGAAGAGGGTATATAGGTTGGTGGCATACTCGTTTTTGTCAGAGTTCAATCCCATCACGAGGGCATTGAACGGACTCACCGCCGCTCCCCTTGGATAGAACCGAGGATATTGCTTTCCTTGCTCATTCAGCCAGACTCCCTTGTTGTCGGCTGCTTTCGACAGGGCATCGGTGATGAGTGACACCTGACGCTCCGCCGCATTCTTCTCTTGTGGACTTTTCTCTTTCATTGTATGATTGTTTTACGTTAATCTTATCTTGCTCGTTGGATGACTTCTCGCTGTTCGGCATTCTCCATCGCCTCGTTTCTCATTTTTCTCACCTCATGCTCGCCATAGTTGCGTTCTGCCACCTGTCTCATCTGTTTGCTCTTGGCAAGCACTGCATTGGCGAGGGTGTTGAGTGGCAATGCTCCTGCCTGATATGCCCCAACCACATGCTCTGGAAGTTGGATGGTGCATGGCACACGGTCGATGGTTGCCACCAAGCAGTTGCCTTGTAGCACTGGATTTGCTATCCTCGGATTCAAAGGCTCGTCTGGATATGCTTTGTACTGCACCGATTGTGTTGCATTGACATTATTGTTATTGTATGATACCGCATTGCCACCATCACCTTCTCGCTTGTTAGCCAAAGCCTCGTGTCCTGCCTTGTTCAGCAGGTTAGCACCACCCATACCGATGAGTGTCATCTTCAACAGCGGATTTTTTACAAACATACCTACGAGGATGGCGGCTATCGGCATCATGTTGTCCTTCAGCCCCAATGATTGCGTCTTGCCTGTGAAGAGTCCAACAAGAATGTCGGGCAACATGGCTATCACATAGCCGAGATTGTTGCCGAGGTCACCGAATCCGTCCAATCCGAAGTTCTTTAACAGCCCTTCCCAACCGTTGCTGTTGTTATGCTCAGGTTGTTCCTGCATTTCTTCCTGCGATTGTTGCTCTTCATTATCAGCTTGTTGCACTTCTGCTTCTTTCTTTTCTTGGATGATGCGTTCTGCCTCCGCAACCTTGGCTGCATCGTGCTTGGCTTTCTCTTCCAGATAGGCATCTTCTTTTCCTGGTGCCACAATCAATGGCACGTCCTTGTATTTCGGGTCTTTCCGTTTTTCCTGATCTTGCAGAAATGGAAACTTGTAACTGTTGTCTGTCCATGACATAGGCGTTATTGCTTTTTGTGGGATATGTATCTTGTTATGCAGTCTGCTGTTGAGCGTTTTCAGATAGCTATTGTCGGTGGTGTTCACTTTCTTAGCTTGTGAACGGAATGCAGTAAAAGTGTTTCCGTTCTGTCCGAATACGCCCTTGCTGATGCTCAGTTCCATGGCTTGCTCTTTTCTTTGCTCGGTATTTCCTTTCTTGGCATCGAGGACATATCCCAATGCCATGTCACTTCCAACGAGGGTGGCAAGTGATTTCCAACTGCCTATTCCTCCCAAGGTCACGGCATCCACCACCGAGGCGGTTGCTTTTCCTGCAAATGTCTCAGCCTTGTTTGGCTTATATGCCTTCTCGCCACGAGCCTCTATCTCTGCGGTCAACGGTGATTTTAATAGTTCCTCTTGCAGTCCCCAGATACTGTTCTGTGCCGCCTTCCTCAGGATATAGTCTATTGTTGATTTGGGTGTGTTGTCCTTGACGAGCTTGTTTATCATCAGGTCTTCCATCCTTTGCGCAACATAGGCGTATGCCAAGTCCTCGCCACAGGCTTTGGAGAGGGCATCGTATCGGCTTCGCCCGATTTCCTTCACCACGGCATTGCGCCATTCCCCTGCAACCGTAGCCAAGTCTTTCACGATAGTCTTGTCCTTCCATATTTTCTCGTTGCACATCGCCAAGTAGTCCTCCGTGGTCTTGCTGTTCCACTTGCCAGTCTGCTTTAATACAAAGTCGGTGTTGTCCGCATACGGATTGGCAGAGGCGAGGACTCCTGCCAAGCTACTCTGGTATCTGCCTCTTTCCTCCAGTTGCTTGTGCGTCAGGTCGTCTCGCACCTGCTTCATCACAGTCACCAACTTGCCGTCAAAATATCCTTGGAGACAATACTCCAGTTCCGCAAACCGTGTCGGGTTCTTGATAGTACTCATTATAGCGTTACGTTTAGTTGACCTAATAGTTGTTCTCTTGTCTGCTCGATAGCCTGGTGATACACTTCCATCTGCTTGGGGAAGTATTCTTCCAGCCAAGCGTCTTTCTCTATCCTGTCATGGATGAAGAGGATGGCTTGCCGCATCTCTATCTCCACGGAGCATTCTCCTTCCTCCCTGTTGTTGAACCATGCCTTTGTCCACCATCTCACTCCTGCACGGTCGGGATAGACACTCACCAGCCTTGGGATGTCAAAGCTCTGCACGTCGATGTCCAGTTCTGCCAATGGGTCGATGATGCCGCTCGTCCTTACGGCTTCGTCATGGAGTTTTTTTTTAGAACTTCGCTCAAAGTGGACAGATAGATGCCATGCCGCAATGCCAGATAGTTCAAAAAATCCGCTATCAGCAGGTTCTGTACCTTGCAAGCCAAGGGCATGGCTCTTTGTCCGATGCCCAAGGGATTGCTGATAGACGGCATGGTCTCATAGAAGTAGTGCTTCGCTGCCGATAATGAAAAAATGTTCCGTAGCGACTGTTCCGTATGTTGTGGTGTCACATACATGCCACGGTACAGGTCTTCCATGTAGGATGGCATGAAACGCAGCATCAGCTCTTCTATCTCTTTCTGGTCTTTGTCGTATTGTGTGGCAATGTTCATGTCGTAGGTGTCAAACTCTGGAAAGCCAGTCTTTCCTGTCTGTTCCATCGCCTTCACATTGCCGTACAGCATAGTCAGAAACTCTATAGGGTTGATTTCCTTGCCGTCAAACCTTACCTCAAAATGCAGTCTGTCACCACTCAATGCCACGATATGTCCTGCCTTCACTGCCTGTCCGAAGTTCACGAACACGTTGGCAAGGTGGGCGTAGGTCACTTCATACTTGCCATAGCGTATCACTTGGTAGATGCCGTGTTTCGCATCATTGCCGATTCCCGACACAGTTCCGCTTGCCAGTGCCGACAGCAGATAATGGTTCGCCCCGAAGTCGAGTCCATGATGGAAGAACATTTCTCCTGTCACAGGATGCCTCTGCTTGCCATAGCCAAGTGTCAGCTCCACATCCTTGCCTCGTTCCTCGAAAGGCATGCAATAGCCGCTTTTCGATTGCAGCATCATTTCTTCTGTATATTTCATGTTTGTTCTTTTATAAAGTGTTATCGTTTCATTCCGCTTGTGCGTGCAGCCTCTTCCATCTCGTTCACGTTTCTTCCATGACCTCCGTCACCACCTACGATGTTCTTGATGTTAGAGTTGTTACCGATGAGCATCATGCCGAGCATGGCTCCTGCTATTTTGCCGAGCCACCCGAAGCGTCCGAAGGTAAGGAACGCCGCCGTCACCAGTCCTGCAAGGCTCAGTCCCGACACGTTGCCTTTTCCCAAGTTCTTGAAGAAATTGCCGAACATCTCCAGTCCGTTACCACCGAAGATGCCACGGAAGAAGTTGCTCATGCCGCTCCACTTGCTGTTGATGTCGCCCATGGCATCGTTCACCGCATCCACGGCTTCTCCTGCCTTGTTCTTCAATCCTTTCACGTCTTCCACGGCTTCGGAAATCTTCTCTGTCGTTTCCTTGCCGACCACCACATCACTGGCTATCTCCACCATGCTCTTGTCGTTGACGAGGTTTTGCCATGCCACATATCCTGCGGCACTGCCCACGGCTGCCGTCTTCATCGCACTACCTGCACCCCTTAGTGCTTGGGTAGGATGCACAGCCGTATTGCTTGCGGATTTCAAGCCTTGCTTAGCGACACCACCTGCACCTTTCAAGGCACTGCCGCCATACTTCGCTATCTTTGCCCATATACTCATAGTCGTATCTTTTTGTTGTTGCTATTTGATTTTTCCGTTCCTTTTCCATCGGTCCATGCAGTCCCTAACAATGGTTTTCTTGTCAGCCTTGTCATGGCTACCTTCCTCAATCTCAGCCCAGATGTCTGCCATCGAGGTGTATTTCACTGCTTTGGTCAGTCGTTGCAGCTTTTGGTTCATCACCTTTAGCTTTGGACGGATGCCAAAGACAATCTCCACTCGTTCCTTCTCTGTCATCTTGTTGTCTGACAGACAAACAAGTCGGATATCGTTGACTATCTCCACGCTTCCCATTATCAACTCCCGATAGATTTTATTGCGCTTGGCAGAGAGTGCCACGGCAATGGCATTGCTCGGATGTCTGTCCAGTTGTTTGGTAAAACCTCCCAAGTTGTCCACCAGTCGGTCTATCTCATGGTAGAAGCCATACACCTGCGCTGCATATACCACGATGGAACGGAACGAGTCCAGATAATTGTTGAACTCTCGTTGCAGGTTGGTAGTACCTTCCACATCTTCCTTTAGCCATATATGCCCGGTGGTCTGCATCAGCATCACCTTCTCTTGGTTCTTCAGTTCCTTCTCTGCCTTGTCTGTATAGGCATATATCATTCCTGCCAATACGGGGTCGTTCTGTGCGTGAAGTTTGCAGACTGACAAGACGGAAAGAATACAGACGATTATAATTGTCCTCATACTCGAATGTTTTATATTATTATGGTGCGCTGACTTTGGCTGCTCTCCGCCATCGTCCCAAGGCTTGCGTGGCAATCTCACCATTGCTTCTGTCTATCATACCAGCCGTGACATTGTTCCACACATCGCTCATGGTGTAGTAGCGGATGCTCAGATACAATTTGTTGAGTTTCTTCTGAAATGCAGATAGCTTGTCGTTCAAAGCCCACAAGGTCTTGGAACGGTCTGCTCCTGTCAACATATTCTCCGTACCGCCATTTGCCACGGCATCATTCAACAGATTGAACACCGATACCAATTCCGTGGCGGTCTCAATATACAGGTTGTTCATGCTCATGCTTGCCACAATGCCTTGCGGATTGTTTTGAATGGCAGTCTTCAACTTGGCGAGCGTGATAAAAATCTTCACGCCGTCATCATACAGATGAGTACAGGCTTTCAGCGAGGAAGCATAGCCGTTCACAGATTTCAAGTAACTGTTGTATTTCTTTTCCCATTTGTGTATCTGGTTGAATTCTGCCGCCATCGTGTTCTGTAACATCGCTGTCTTGGTCTGTCCGTTGATTTCTTTCTCAATCTCACCATTTATCAGCTCATTGCCCTCTGCCAATGCCATCCATTCCAATGGATTGGATGACACCACTTGTGCCTTGGCTTTCGATGCTGCTGCCATACTAATAATTGCTATCAACCATACTTTACCTATTTGTAATCTCATAGATGCTCCTCCTGCGTTTGTTGGTTTCTACTCGTTCTCTGATAGTTGCTACCAGTCGTTCATCCATTGGCACACCGATGATGTCAAGTCGTGGTGTAGTCCTGTCACCAGAGTATATGCACACCGTTTTCAAACGGAACAGTTGCTGCATGAAAGTCTGACTCTCGTTGAAGTCCACCACACGGTATAGTTCCAGATAGTCCACTTCCCGATGAAACACGCCATGCTCAAATATCAGTTGCTCATTGTCAATAATGTATCTCATTCTGCACAGATAGGCAAGCCGATATGCCAAGCATAGGGAAAGCAAGAGCGAGAGGACAAGCACCAAAGGGGAGAGAACGGCAGTTTCCATACCAGCATAGACGAAGCCTACACTTGTAAGCACAAGCAAGTGCAGCTCGTTGATGACGAACTGCATCCAATGGGGCTTGATGATGATATTTCTATACCGATATGTCTGCTGCATAATTCTCCTTTTTGATAATGACATCGAACTTCATCTGCGGAAGCCCGATGTTCGTTCCTCTTTTTCTTTGGCTTGCTCTTGTTGTCTCTCAGCCTCTTGTGCCTTGGCAAACTCGAAATAGTCGAAGTCTATCTTTCCTTGGTCTATCAACCTTTGGTCTCGCTTGCCCAACAAGGCATCGTTCCAGTCTTTGTATTGTCCCAAGGGGTGGTACGATTGCACCGTGAAGTCATGAAATCCCATTTCCTTGGCGATTGCCTTGAAGTTCTTGACAAAGCCACGTCCTGACTCGTCCTTGTCAAAACCCAAGTAATGGTTTGATTGCCGTGTCTCTTCAAGCATTCCCTTGATTTGTCCTACAGTGGGTGTGCCACCTGTCGAGACATATACGCTCTTCACAGGATTGATTTGATATTCCGCCATTGCATCATAGGCACTCTCAAACCACACTATATTGGTGGCTTCTTTCAAAGGCTTGCCTGTCAGGTTGGCTATCCATAGCCCTTCGCTGCTGTTGCTTCCCTCCGCCTTTCCCTTGTATGCCTTGCCGTCCTCTCGTCTTGGTCTGCCTCGCTCTTCCAAGCCGACTATGCTCTCAGGTTTGGAGGGCAATGATAATGGAAAGGCGAGATTGGCAAAACTTAGTCCGTCATTCCGATGCTTGGTTGCCAAGAAGAAATGCTTGTGAAAGGCGAACTGTGTACCCATGTTGATGCCTCGCTCCTTGAAATAAGGATAGTGCTTCCGTTGGGTGTCTTTTTCCCTTGGATTGAAACGCAGAATGTCATAGTCTGACAGGTTGAATGGCTTAGTGTCTCGCCTTGGTTCGGTCACTCGGCTTTCACGCACGTCAATGGGATTGTTCAACAGGCGGTTACATACCACATTCACAAGTCTGTCCAAGGACATCCCTGGCTTATAGTCATCAAACAGCGTAGGATGTTCCTTGATGAAGCCTATCACATTATAGTTCTTCTGCTCTGGCGGTTGAAAACAGCACTTGCCATTACCAGTTACGATAAACTTGTCACCTCTCACTCGCTGTCCGTGACTGTCCACCTTCACATACGACGGATAGCGCAAGCCGTCTCGTTTGTTCAACTGATAGCCTGCGTCCACCAACAGCTCCTGAATGTTCAGTCGCTGCAAAAAGTCATTGTATGTCAGTTCATTGTTTGCCATAAGCGTATTCCTTTATAGTCCTTTGCCGATATGTGGGTGCATCGCCTCTTGGTTCATGGCTGCCTCGAAATTTCTTGCAGCCACATCCATAGGCGTGTCAACGCCTGGTTTGAAGTAGGGACGAGGCGGTGTTGCTCCATGATGATGGTCAACAATCACCACTGGACTGCCGTGTGGTCGATGTAGCTCACTGCCCACCTCGGCTGCAACGCCCAATCCTGCCAGCAGTGCCGCCCCAATCTTTGTTCCCAAACTGGTGCGGTCTTTCATATCCACCTCACCGAATATCTTGGAAAAAAGTTTCATGCGGTGGTAGTCATCCACAGCCATGAACTTGTCATACTGCTTCTGCGTTATCTCGTGGCTTACTCGCTCACCATTGATGATGGCGGTCATGCGGTATTTGCCTTCCTGCTCCGATGGCTCCACTCGTATCTCACCGACATTCACTTCTCGTCCGTGCTTTCCCTCACGAAACCATCCCTTGCTCTCGTCTAAGTCCTGACCGTCCACGATGCCGACCTTGTTGTTCACTGGTTCTTGCGCCACTTGCAACGATTCCACAGTGGATTGCAACTGCATCTTGCCGTCCAACTCCTGCTGTACCTCTGGGCGCAAACCGATATGGATGCGCTCCTTGCTGTTGAGCATATCCATCGTAATTTTGTCGACAAAGTCATCCTTGATGACATTGTTCAATATCTCCAGTCGCTTGGCTACCGACACCTGCTTTACGGAGTTGTTGGTGAGTGCCTTCAGTTCCTCGTCCGTCAGGTCATACACCATATCGCTCTTGGTTCCTTCTGATTGGATGGTAAGAGTCTTTGCTTTTTCATCAATGATGATGCCGTGTGATGACAGACATTCCTGCCATTTCTCGTTGGAGAAATATACAGGTGAGCTAATCAATTCCTTATAAGGCTTGGCAGGTTCAGTGCTTCTTGGTCGTGTTTCAATGGGTTTCACCACAGCTTGCAGACTTTGCAGCACATCGGCTTGTGGTGCCGTTTGCTGTTGTCCTTTGTAATAAAAGCCATAACCTCCAGAGGTTAGTTCGCCTGGTTTCAATCTTTTGTCAGGTCTCTCCGCTATCATCGGTGCTCCGGCATAGAACATCTGTCCTCCAACTCTACGTAAGTGATAGCCGTCCTGCATTCTTGGTGTCCAACCCAAGAACTCAGGACTCCATCCTAATCTGCCATATTGACCTATCGGTCTTCTTCCTCCTTGCAAGGCATAGATTGAACCAAGGTTCATCTCTGCTCTTGCTTCGTTCGTCAGTTCACCAGCACCTATTCTATATCCATGCAGCCCCATAGCCACTCTTCCATTGGCATTCCTTGCATGGACAAGATTTCTTGGCATATAGAAGTCCTTGCCGATGATACTGGTAAACACGTTATATGCCTTCTTGTTGGCAGAGTTTGTACCCCAATCGGTCAGTGCCAACATCTGTTTCTCGGTGAGGTCATAGGTCAGCAGTGGGGAGTCGTGCCCCTGCACCGCCAACTGATAGCCGTCACCGTTGGCTATGATATGGGCTTGCATACCGTTGCGCATCAGAATGTCACGCATCTCGGGTTGTATGTCCATCTGCCTTGGATTCAAGTTCTTTCTTATCGCCATAACATCATTATATTAAGCGTTCTCCTTTTCCATTCCTTTTTCCAACAGCTCGTCCTTGTATCTCACGAACTGTTCCGCACTTTCGTTGCCGATGCACAGGGCATTTTCCTTGCAGTATTCCTCATACTCGTTCTGCCAGTCCTCGCTGAAATGGTTCACATAGTCAAGCCAACCGTATTCACCGCTCTGCATCTTCTCCACGAGAATGTCTTCTGTATAATATGGTCCTTTTCTCATTTCTTCCCTAAGTTTGATGTTTCACGTTACTTTCTCACGGCTGCAGAGGCGTGTCTTCCTGCGGCTTTCTTCTGCTCGTTCCACAATTCTTCGGTATATTCTTCCTCTGGAACATAGTCAAGGTTGCCGTCATCGTCCATCACCCAACAGCCATAGATGCCGAAGGTGTATTTGTCCCACTCTCGTTTGCCTTCCTTGCGCCACTGCTCACCGTCGCCATTGGCGAATCGGATGCCTGTGTCACTCTTCAGGTCGATACCCATAGTCACAGGCTCCTCGTCTATGACAAAGGTCAGTGTCTCTCCATTCTGGATGGTCTTTAATTCGGCACTGCCCAAACTCAGCTCGTCTGACAGCACTTGTAGGTTTCTGCCGATTACAGGTGTCGGCACCGCCATCACTTGATTGGTTTCTCCATCAATCTGCACAAATGCCTTGACACGACTACCATCAGGCATATCCACGTCTGCCACCACAGCCTTGCCCTGCTTCAACAGTTCCTGCTGCTCCTTGGTGAAGTTATCCAATGGGGCATACTTCAAAACTGGATAGAACATCACATCTTCGTTTCCATCTGCCATTCTCACCAAGGCAAATCGTGTTCTGCTCTTGATGCTGTAACCCTCGTTTACCTCCATGCTAACAGGCAGCACTGGCGATGGACGACCATTGCTGATGTCATCCAAGACATGCATCGGAAGGTCTTCAATCATCTCGTGGGTGAGTCCAAACTTTGCAAGTGTCTGATATGGCACTTCGCTTTCTTCAAATGAGTTTCTTTTCATATTCTGATTATATTTAGAATGATACTTTACATATTGCCTTGCAAAGATAGTCTAAGAGAAATGAATACAAGAAAGCCTATGCTCCGTCGTCCAATCTTTTCCGTTTTATTATGATTATATCATCACTTCATACTCTCAATCATACTTTAATCTTATTTTATGTTATACTTTTACTGTATCGTGTATCACTCTTGATTTCTTTCCCTAACTTTGCACCATGAAAAGGAAAATAGTGGCATTATGGACAATAATTTTATTGGCAGTATCGAGTGCAAAGGCGCAGTTCAATACCGTCAGCAACAACGCATGTCGTTACAAAATCAGGAAAGTGGAGGAGAAGTCTTCATTTTCTGCTAACTCATCAGTGGATTCTATAATGAAGAATCTGCCACAGCAGAAAACAGACTCTGTGGATAACAAACAAAAACAGTGGATAAGTAGCTATCCAAGCATCACTTATCCACTGAAATCAATCAAAGTCACCAGCCCTTACGGTTATCGTCGTGACCCTTTTACAGGTAAACTATCATGGCACAACGGATTGGATCTTCGTGCGAAGAACGAACCTGCCTACGCTATGATGGATGGTATTGTCGAAAAGATAGGGTATGACAATCGTTCTGGCAACTATGTTACATTGCGGCATGGCAATTTTTATATCAGCTATTGTCATTTGTCTTCAATCATAGTTCGTAAAGGAGAATATGTTTATCCCGGTATCATTGTTGGTGTCACTGGTAATACCGGTCGAAGCACAGGTAGCCATCTCCACCTTACATGCAAAAAGGATGGCAAGAGTTTCAATCCCGCCATCCTTTTCAATATCTAAATTTTTATCGATAACTCTTGCGATCGATTTTTCCATTAATTCATCATGTTGCAGCCAAACGCAATAGAAATCCTATTGCAAATCCTCCCAATGCGGTCCATAGATAAGATGAGGCATTCTCAACGTTTTTTTTGTTTACAAAATAACAAATAATCCCTACAAGAGGAAATAAGAATGAACAAATTAAAGCAAATACACCTGCCTTTTCATTTTTTTCTTCTGCCATAATACTAAAATTTTAAAACTTATAATCATTCAAATTTTACAGATTCAAGCAATTCATTTACATAGTTGGTAAAATTATTTGTATCATAGAATGATGCCAAAAACACTTTACCTGTTTCATCATTAAAAAGTAAATAATAACGCCAATATACATAAACACCATTTACATAATGTTTTGTGATTCTGTATAAGCAATCATTTCCATTTATAGTTATTGTTCCTCGATCTACATTCTCTGTACTATATTTCTTTATATCATCATCCTTCCAACTATCCCAATAACTATCAAAATTCTTTTTCGATTTATCTGTGTCATAATCTGAGCACATAGTACAGCTACCTATATCATCATTATTAATACTGAACACGGTAGCACTTGTACCTTCGACATCTACCACTTGGCTTTCACACTCAAAGCCATCTGGAATGGTAAAAATCACGCGGCCGTCTGTCCTTTGATTATATGCAAGTTCTGCCTTTCTTAACTCGGTCTCTTGGGTAGTTCTAGAATCCACTAAAGAGTTAATCTGAGAATAGCCTACAACAAAGAATACAGGAAGAAGTACAGAAGCTGCAAGCATTGCCCAATCCGTCGAAGTTATTTTTCTAAATGATTTGGGAATAACCTCTTGAACTTGGTCAGAAAATGATAAATATAAAAACCATATTATGCCCCAAATGACACCTCTTATGGCATGTGTTGTACTTTGGAATCCAGAAACTTCTGTAGCTCCACCTATTAATACAAATATATTGGTTAAGAAAACAAGAGCAACATATACCTTTCCCCAAAAGACAGCATTAGGTTTCCTGTTGACAAAAGAATAGACTGTAAATCCTGCAACTGCAAGAAGAAGTAGTCCTGTAACAATGTCTACTGCACCCAAACAAAAATTGCCCGCATAGTCAGAAGCATTAAAAGTTACAATAGGATATATTGCACTAAATAGACCTCCAAAGATAATTGCAAAGAAAAAGAAGGAAAGCCAACCATGGATTTCTGTATTAGCCTTCAGCCATTCGCTTGTTATTTCTACAGTTTGACTTTCTAACTGATCTGGTTCATTAATACTTGCATCTTCTTCATTATATGAACTAGAAGCATCTTCTGACGTTTGTTCAATTCCTTTACCTTCTACAGGACGCCAATTTTTCAATGGAAAACCTGTAAGGTCTTTATATTGCTCTGGATTAGCGATGTGTTGATTATCTATTGCAAGAAATATGTACTTATATTGTAAATAATAGTCCTGAAATAAATTATTCAAAACAATGGATAGAGAATTACTCCCTGTACTACTTTGGACTTTTCTATATGCATAACTGTTGGTTGTTGCCTGTTCAAAATCCACCGGAGACAGTTGTTCATACTCAGAACTTGAAATAGAACTCAAGCACGAACCGACAGTATCTCTCCTGTTATGAGCTAAAGAGGCTATCACGTCAAATACAATTCCTTGTAGTACTTCACCAGAAACATCTAAAGCGTTAGGAATATACAAATATGCAGTAAGATTATCGCCGTACCGATTAGGTATAATTTTGCTTATTGTCAATATGATACCATTTTTTGCAGGAGATAACATTACGATAGATGAGCCAGACTCTTTGTCGAAAAGTTTTCCATAACATTCTCTTATATCAGGTGTTGTACGAATCCATTCTGCTTCTCTATTAGAAGCAAATATCATTTCACACCCTCCAGAACAATGGAAACAAGCTGTTTCAATATGACCAATCATAAATCAATCGTTATTTGGTGTGAGTAATTTTTATTAAATGATTACTATTATCAATCTCGATTTTACCAAGTCTGCTTAAGACGGACTGGCCTAGAAGAAGTGGAGCTTTTTGGTTACGTACAACAGATGCCCTAACGTTCTCCAACTTAAGTTTTCCAAAATCGACTTGTCTAATATTGATTATAGTCCCCTCAGAAACATTTCCATTCGCATCTTGGAAATAATGGCTACCAACAACATCCTTCTTGTCAAGATAACCATTCTTCATCATAAATGTAGCTTCAACCATAGATAGAGACACTGTGGAAGCTCCTGTATCAAAAACAAAATAGAGTGGCAAGTCATTGATTTTACATTTTACATTACATATTCCATTTTCTTTTGTAAATGGAACCTCCGATATAACCTCATCACCATTAGTATTTGAAACGTGAATACTATTGCCACTTGACTTTGTTCTAGACTCATATTTGTCTAGCAGCCTATTAAATTCTTCAGTATTACGGATAAAATTCATATCGTGATCAAGTCTTATCCTGAATTATTCATAAACATAAAAAAGAAGCTGAATTTCTTGCATAATTCAAGAA
>CAVBGK010000075.1:0-22294 GCA_963594995.1 Bacteroidaceae bacterium | reverse complement strand
TTTTTTTCGAGAAACTGTTATTTTTATCCCATTATTTAGGGGTGGGAAACTTTAGTTACCTATCCACAAATCGCCAAACAACTCCTCGAAGCGGTCCTTCATGAAGCTATCGTAGTAGGCACAGATCATACTCAGCAAGAGGCTCTTGCCGAAACGACGAGGACGGATAAAGAACAAGTTATCTGCTTGCTCCTCGAAGAGAGGCAAATACATAGTCTTATCCACATAATACTGATTTCGCTTGATAATATCAACGAAATCAGATACTCCGTATGGTACTCTTTTTACATTTTCCATCTTTTCTCCTTTACTTCTATTGCAAAACTACAACTTTTATTTGGATTATCCAAATATAATGGGGGAAACGTACGAAAAAAGAAATATCACCTAACTGTAATTGTCTGCAAAGCTAGGAATAAAAGGCTTTTGTCCCTATTTAAAAAGTTCGCATACCCTTATAAAAACTTCGTTCAAAACTTTTGAATGTCCGTTCAATGACTTTGAACTTACGTTCAAAAGCTTTGAACGTAAGTTCAGCATCACTGAACATAGATTGTACATAGGAGCAAGAACAATAAACCCTAGGAGAAAACAAAACTTCTCCTAGGGTTACCCAAAACAACTGGCATGAGTTGCCAATCTCTTTACCTTATTTTTATTTCTTTACTATCAGCTTCGCACCCTTCTGCAAGTCTGCCAACAAGTCGGTGACACTGGCATTCTTCACATCTATCAGCATTGCCGCAGGGCGATAATCTGGCTTCATCGTGCGGAAGGTGACATTATGCACTTCCAAGCCATCCACGTGTCTTGCGAAAAGACCGTATGCAGGAGTCTCCTTGGCAAACTTCGCCTCAGGATAATTCGTACCTTGTTCACGATACTCTTTCTTCGCCAACTCAGCCTTTCCACCACCACGGAATTGCAACTGGATATTGTTGAGCGAGATATTGCGAAGTGGTTTGTCAGGCATACCTGTTACGATGATACCAGCCAAACTGTCCACATCATTTGCCACCATATTTGAAATCATGATGTCACTGCCCGTAGATACCGTGGTGCGCTCCTTCGGTCCACGATTGCGGCAACCTGTGGTGATATAGATAGGATAATGGTGAACGTGGTTCATCGTGATGTTGCTCACGGTGATGTTCTCCATGATACCCTGGTCAACCTCCTCGAAAGCCAAGCCACTGCTATACATAAAGGTGCAGTTGCTCAAGGAGATGTTCTTGTAGCCACCATTTGACTCCGTGCCGAGTTTGAATCGACCACATACCCAACTTACAGGTTCTGGGATATAGCTGCCATCCAACAAAGAGCCTAGCTTATAACCTGTGATGATGCAGTTGGTAATGGCGATATGCTCGGTAAGGACAGGCTTTTTCAGCGCATACGAGCTTTTCAAGACCAAAGCATCGTCACGAGGGGTATTTATCTTACAGTTAGAAACAGTCAAGTATTTGCAGCAGTCGATGTCGAAGCCGTCACGGTTGGTATCAATGGTCACGTTATCGACAGTTCCGAGTTCGCATCCAGTCAAGATAATGCCGAAGTGTCCACCACGATAGATAGTGACATCACGAATCAAGATATTACGACAGAGCTTGAAGGCAATCGCCTTATCACCCATACCGATATTGCCACCATTCACGACACCAGCTTTCTCCGTATCTTTCTTGGTAAGCCCCTGACCATCTATCATTCCACGACCAGTGACAGAAACATACTCCTGACCGATGGCATAGATGAGACTATTTTTAAAATAGGTATGTCCACCATCCTGATAAGCAGGTCCTTCCCATGATTCAGCCTCATCGTAAGCTTTCATTGAGGCAGGGGCTGCCAATATCTTAGCACCAGCCGAGATATGAAGTTCCACATGGCTCTTCATTCGGATGCTACCACATAGATAGATACCAGCAGGTAATACAACCCTACCACCTCCATGAGCCACACAAGTATCTATGGCGTCATTGATGGCTTGGTGATCGAGTGTCTTCCCATCACCCTTGGCACCGAAGTCCCTTACATTATAATCAGTCGTTGAGGCATGGGTTACCAATCCCATCATCAACATCAAAAGCATTAATATTTTCCTCATTTTTGTAATATGATTTGTTTTACGGTACAAAGATAGTTGACTATTTTGAGCCAAGCGATAGCTTTTTGTCCGTTTTTTATGGAAAAAGTACAATCATTCTACTTTATACGCAAATACTATTCAACTAAAGCCTCAAAATAGAAATTCCCTTATAAAAGCGTGCTTCTCGTACTTTTACAAGGGAATTTAAATATCCATGATTTGTCAATCCATAGGTTTTATCATGCTTTCGATATAATCCTTATATTGCTCTATCCCATATTTAGCATAGAGTTCTTCATCAGTCCATTCGTGCGTGAAATCAAGGATTGGCACAAATTGATAAACAGAAGATTGAGCATGCTGCGTAATTTTAATTGCAGACACCAACAAGCGGAAAAATCTTGTACGCAAATAGGCAATAAAATTCTTAGCCTCTTTCTCTGAATTAAAAGCCACATACAAATAAGTCTGAGAACATACAGATCTTTTTCCTCCAAATTCTGGCACTCCCAATATTTGGTGCGGATAATTCTCTCCAGCACCATACGCAGCAGGTACAAAAACTTTATATTTATCAATATCATCCTTGTTCTTTTCAATGCAAGAACCGTTTATATAACCAGTTACTCGCTTTGTACCATTAAGGTAATAAAGAAGCGTGTCATGTTGCTTATCCTTATTTTCCATAACGGAAATACGCATTTTTGTACTCTTAAATGGATTAGTTGGGATTCCAAAAGGAGTATCTGCTGATATTATTTCATCGACAAATTCCGAATGTTCTTTTTTTGCGATGGCTATAACTCGCTTTACAATTTGTGCTAATTTCGGTTCACGAATCAAAATATTGAAATCGTCTAATTTTACCACGGCACTTTCCTTTTTCCGCCCCTTCACAAGCTCATATATACACGAACCATGTTGTACTGCATCTCTAACAAAGTAGCAAACACCACCTTTAATCTGCACATCCTCAAAAAGTTCTTGCGCAATACTATAGTTTGTCAAGCTTCTTACCTGACCTGATTTCAACATTTCCTTTCGAAATTCTCCCAATAAATGGTCACGTCCTCCCGTAAACCACTTAGATGGTATTACAAGTGTAGAAAGTTGAGAAGAATTTCTATTTGCAATAAAACAGAACTCTTGGTATATTGGCGCATCATTAGTTCCTCCAGACCCATCTTCGTCCTGATAAGGTGGGTTTCCTACAGCAATATCAATACACATTCTTTTTATTTTTTGTATATATGCCTCGGCATTCTTGCCAATGAGGTCGTATGAATTAAACTTATCTTCTATATTTTTTATCGGCATCCCCAATGCCTCATAAACCTTGCGAGTAAACTCGTATGCGATAGAGGAAGTCGGAATGGAATATATCTTGTCCTTATAGGATTCTCCAAAGACTTGAAGAATGGCGTATGCGAACTCACCTTCTTTAGAGGCAATATCCATAAACTTAGTCGTAGGCGTAACTCGTTCACGTGGAATGTCGTTCAACATCCTGCGAGCTAAGAATTGTGGCGTCACTATCTCAGAGGTTGACCATCGTCCGAACTTACGCATTGCATTTTCCACTCGTTCCATGGCAGATATTTCCTCATCATGTGCGAGCGAATTGATATTTTGTATCTTGTAATCAAGTTGATGAAGCACATTGGGATTCAAATGCTTGAACAACAATCTGAGCATATCGCTTTCCAATCCTAAATTAGCAAGAATACATTTATTGTCCTTTCCTCGCTTAGAGACGTGTATGATTTCTTCAAGGGATATAACCACGTCTTTAGTTAGAAACGCAAACAGAAGAATGCGAGAACAGAGTGTCGCATAACGCTTGTCAAACGACGTATCCTCTTTAGCTTGCACTTCTTTTGGCACTGCATTCTCTGTTCCATCTGTCATATTAGAACTTGATGGGGAATCTTTGAAATCCATATTGCTTGCATCCTCATCACTTTCCACAGGCTTCATTTTCAACCCACCTCGTGAACCTATCGGTTGCTGACGCATAATCAACTTATTGATTTCCTCGACATCACTTAACCCATGGTCAACAGGGATTTCCTCAGCCTCATCCAGAACACTACGTTCTCTCGAATATTCTCTTACGGCATCAAGAATATTTATAGGTGTCACTTCTTGCAAACGATTTTTGTTCATCCAAACAATCGGTGAAACCTGAAGTTCGCGAGCAATCCGATTCTGAAGATTTGAGTTGCCATTATCTTCCGTATTGAGGTCGTAAATATGGGCACGTAGTTCTTGAAGAACAAACATACGAGTTGGATCAAAATCCACAAGCAATGTCTGTGGCTTCATGTTGTACTTGATGACATGCCCCTCGGAATCCTTATATGTCTTGATGTAAGGATTCTGCAAGCGAAAGATAGCCTGATCATACTCCTGAGGAGAAGCTGTATCTTTCAGATAGAGCATCGTATCCCATTCAGGCACAGTTGCACCTGTCAACATACGATTGACGGTCAACGTCAATGTTTTTAGGTCATTTCCTTCACATTCAGTAATGTATCGGGTAACCTTTTCCATCTTATTAAACCGTCTTTCGTCCTCTATTCCAGCAATATTGATGATTTCATATTGTGAGAGATTACAGAATTCTGCAGAATGTTCCCTCAGCATTTTTTCCATCGCATCACAAGATGCTCGGTAAGGTAGCACACACACGATGTGACGGCATAGCTTGCCCTGACGAATACGCTCATTGTCTAGAAATGAAAAGATATTGTCATCTTCTTTACTTCCATCTATAGCATGCAGGAAGTCTAGGATTTCCGCTTGATGCACAAATTGCAGATGCAGACCGTCACAAGTTTTCTTGATAGACTTCGGCTTGAAAAGTTCACCAAATGCTACTGTAATCCCGCTCTTTTGTAGTTCTGCGAGTTTGTGTAATGAAGACTCATTGAGATGGAAAGCGAAACGAACCATCTGAGGGAAACCATAATATGGATTTTCCCACTCTTCTTTTGTGTCAAGATTGGCTTTGTCCCAATCCTCACTTGCCTTTGTTATATCGGTAAACTGGCAATTACAGATAATATCCTCATCAGAAAACTCATCACCCATCAAGATGCGGTAAGGTGTACCCGACAAGTGAAGTTGAATCTTGGCATTCAATTGTTTTATCTGTTCTTCTACTGCATCCAGAGAGTCCGCATCATATTTAGCTTCTTGCTTGGGTTTGGAAGAAACTGCAGAAAGTACTTTTCCATAATGCTCTGCTCTTGCACCAAAATGAGTCTCGTCAACTATCAGTAAGTCAATGACCTTTGTAAACAAGTCCTTATGACGTTCCTTGATTTCATCACTACAAAGGTCCTGCAAGGTAAGACAAACGACAATCTTCTTACCAGCAGACAAAGCCGTGCTTACAAGAGAGTAATCTCTAGATAGATTGTCACTATCAACAAATGCATATCCTTCGAAATTCTTGAAACTTTCGACAGTCTTTTTCCACTCCGTCTTGACATCTGCTTTAGCCGAAACGACAACAACCAAGCGAGCAGCCATCTCTTTGGCGCAGCTCATGGCGGTAAAAGACTTGCCAAATCGCATCACAGCATACATCAATAGATGAGTACGCCCATGCTTGATGGCAGACTTGAAATTTCTTACCACTTCTTTCTGATTAGGTCGAAGCGGCAATATTTCACATCCTCTTTCGTAATGGAAATCTACAGGCACACGCCCATTTTTTTCCATGGAATACAATTTGTAACGTCCATCTTTATCGGTGGCACTTTTGCGAATGTCTTTCATCGCCTCATCTATGTCCTCTATCGTTGCATCTTTAAAGAACTCATTCGAATAATATGGAAGATTGGGTATCGCTGTTCGTTCCAAACGTTTCCTTCCTTTTTCATTCATGACATAATAATGTACGGAAAGGTCACGAAAATATTCATTGCCTACCACTGCTGGCTCATCATATTTTTTCCGCAAGTCGACAAAATAGTGTCTCCACTCATCAAGACGAGTTTCCACAGGACGATACGTATCACCAATTTTCAAATAATTAGGCACAGTACCTGTTTCGAACGCATAGACATGAGGTTCTATGCGTCCCATGATGAGTTTGTCTATGATTGTTTGATCAACCATTCTTATTTCTATCTTTGCTTAATGAATCGAACAGGATAGGTTTCCCTTTTTTCCAATCCATGATTTGCGCATAAATGCCATTATGCTTATGAATCAGCTTTTTCTTGCATCCCTCGCAAGGTATCTCCTTGCGTTTGACATTGCCAAACAAATCGCTGGTTTCTTCGACTATCGTCTTGCACGACCGTGGAACAACATTTTTGAGTCCATCCATTTGCCATAAGTTCCACGAAATGATATAGGCTATTTCCTCCACGAAGTCCATAGGCGGTTCTTCATTCCATACTGCCTCAAAATAATCGAAGAGTGTGAAAAGAAGGTTTTGGCGAGCGATGAGCAGATTGTCACCTTGCCACTCGTAACCGAAAGAACATTGGTAGGCAGTCTTAACCCATTCCATCCATTCTTCCTTCGTATGGGTGTTTTCCGTCACCAACCTTAGTTTTCTGTCAAGAAATCCCACACGCATATTAACATCGTCAAATCTACGTCCTGAAACCGTATCATATCGACTTACAATAAATGGGCCTTCCCCGCAGGTTATCTCCATGACAGTCTTCTTGACATAAGCATCCCAAGTAATTTCATCTCCCTCTCTGACAACAGGAGCTTCTACAGGATGCCATTCTTTGTCCATATTACTTTTGGTATTGAAGACATCATTACGCCCGAAAAGGCGAGCGTCCACATCATCGAGCATTCTATTGCATAACCAGGAAGGAGTAAAGACCTCTGCCATTTTACGCTTGCGCTCTTTCTTTCTCTCCTTATCCTTGGCAATTCGTGGCATGATTACATGGTTATTATCGCCCGTAATCGCCTCAATTGTGATATAGTCAAAGAAGGTGTAACCATCCCCCCTAGCAGAATAGTCATCGGTAGCCCAAAAAATATTCTTTCCTGTAGTACGGTCACACAATAAAGTTTGGAGCAAATGATGCCCCAAAGCCAATATTCCATCTTCGTTTATGTCAATATCATACTTCATTTCAAGCCAAGCCGTTTCTGTTCACAACTTCTTTCATTTACAAAAGTACAAAATCTTTTTGGTATCTCTGTATTTTATTACATTTCTTAACGCAAATAATCCTAGAAAATTGGCTAGATGTATTTGAAATCAAAAAATAAAGTGTTCCTCCCTGCATCCGATGGCATTCAGCCATAGACGCAGGGAGGTTTTCATTTGTAATCAATCATCCTTGCTAGAAAACAACCTTGCTAGAAAACAACCTTCTTGCCATTGACAATATAAAGACCTGGAGCAAGTTGCTTTTTCAATTCTCCATACTTCACTTGATGCTTCAAAAGCACACCGTCCAAAGTATAGACATCCACAAGGCTATCCACAGTGATCTGCTCGATGCCCGTAGAGATAGCTTTCACCTTCAACTTACCCTCGGTTAGCAACTCTGAGTCATCCCATTCATAGCCATTGCCATCAATGGTATAAGTTCCTGAGATACCAGCGACACCTGTTGTCTTGAACATCTGAATCTCGTCACCGACATTAAAAACCGTACCCTCTTCTATCATAGGACGAAGGATAGCATCATTCAAGGTTACGCTCTTGCAAGTCATAAAACCAGTAAACACAGCCTTGCTATCCACGGTCAAGATTCCAGTAGTCTTGGCATCCTTGGAATAAAGCGTACCCTCCTCTACCCAAATATCAGTCTTATTGGAAGTAGAAGTGAGCGTCTGCGTTCCCTTGCCATACTTTCTGAACTTCTTGGCAGTAATCTTACCAGCAAAGAGAGCATCCTCGTCGTTATAACCCACATTGTAATAACCCTTGGACAAGTCTGCCGTAGCGGCATCCGCCTCCAACTTACCGATATATGTCTCGACATCTTCCTTGCTTGTACCAGAACCAGAAACATAATGTCCTACCTGACTCTTCTCGGCAATATAGAGCGTGGCTTGTTTCATGTCACTCACATCGACCATACGCCATTGTGTACCAGAAGCAATCAGTTTACCTGTGAAGGCAGAGAAGTCGGTCATCACATCACAGCGAACGCCACCAGAAACAATCGTCATCTCACCATCACCAGATATGCTACCCTTGATTTGACTGCGATAAGAACCTGTAATCTTATTACCTGTTCCCTCTACCTGAGTAGGATGCATATAGATTGGCATGGTATCAAACGTCTTGTTTTCTATCTGTCGGAACTCACCTCCTTGGAAAGTTACCTTACCATCTGCCTTGCACATATCGCTCTTGTAGTTGCCTTGCGAAACCTTGCCTTCACGCAACACAAAGTTTGCAACAGGACATTCAGCAGGATAAGTGAAGTTGAGCTGACCAGGACCTGTCTTGACGAGAGTAGCATCCTCACCATATACCAAACCCTTTAGCGATAAAGAACCACCAGCATCGGGTACATCGAATGTCACCGTACCATGGATGAGCATCTCCCTATCCGTAGAAGAGTTCTTGGCTGCCATCTTCAAGGTGGCATCAGTCAACTGGAGATTTTCCTTATCCGCAGTCGTTGCGCCTAAGTCACCTTCCGATTTAGCGATAGAAAGATTGGAAACTGTCAAAGTACCGCCTGTGACAAGGGTCTTGCCTGTAAAGTCGCTATTTTGCAAGTTGATTTGCAATTCGCCCTTACCTTTCTTCATCAAGTCGGTTGAGCCACTCACTCCACCTGTACCCGACAATTTATAAACACCCTCATCAAAATCGAAGGTGAGACTTCCAAGCTCTATCTTGTCATTCAATACAACATTGCGGTTCTTTGCCTCGTCACCAAACACCACTCCATCCTCATTGACGAAGTTCGTTTTGGTACCATCCAAGACAAAGTTCTTGGTCTTGAAATCCCAAGCAGTACTCTCCTCGCCTGTCCATCTTACACCATTGGCAGCGTCACGCATCTTGGCAACATGCAACATCAATTTGTTACCTTCCTTTGCGACCTCATAGGCTACACCCGATAAACCACGAACAGAAACCTGCTTGACATCCACTTCCAATGTGCCTGTACACTCAGCAAGTTCGTAGCTACCTACAGACAACTTTGCCTCAGCAGGAACAATCGTAAAGGTGATTGGACTCGTTATCTTCAAGTTTCCTTGTACCACAAAACGGTCTTGTTGCTTTTCTCCCTCACTCTTGATATTCTCCTCCACATAGATAGGTTGATTGATAGTCAAGTCATGAGCCACGGTAATCTGACCGTAAGGATTCTTTTCCGTACCAGGAGACAAGCGACATCCCTCATAGTTCAAGGCACCCTCAAACTGCAATCCCCCTTTTATAATAGGATTACCTGCCAAAGTGCCACGAGCCTGGAGTTCCACCAATCCCATGATAGTACCATCCACGGCAAGTGTACCTTCACTAATCACATTCTTGCCAGTATGGTTTAAGTTGGCAGCAATCTCCACACTTCCTTGCATGGACTTATAGAGATTCATATCGCCAGCAAAAGAGCCTGTACCAGCCAACTGATAGTCATGTCCCTTAGGATTCATCAGATAGACGGCAGAAGGTTTCACTTCTCCATTGAGATTGATAACTTGCTTGTTATCACCACTGATGTCGAAAAGCAAGCTCTTGCCTGCTTGCATAGATACGGTAGAAGCCATATCATAGGAAGCCAACTGAGTACCATTGCCAAGCGCATTGCCCGATTTCCATCTTGCATCAGCCACGATTACAGGATGGATAGGAGGCGCTGGCATATCATATCCCAAGTAATAATCGGTATTAGGACTCTGATAATAACCACGAGCCGTGCAATCCAAAGCATAATGAGGGTCTTGTTGCAAACAAGTAATGGCATAATCACTGGCATGTTCGGTCGTATAACCCACAAAACCAGTACTCTCTGGCGTATCACCTTCTCCCTGTTTCAACAAGAAGACCTCCTCACGCCAATCGCCAACACAATCACCTACGTATGCAGGACGAGCACCCGAAGTGCCATGAACTTTCCACCCAGAATCCTTCGAGAACTCGGCATAACGGTTGTAGCTCTTCACCTCATTATACTCAGACACGAGCATGTTGCAGTTCCAACCACTGCCACCGTTGCTGGCAATAACTTCACGTCCTAAGTCACCATCCCACCAAATGCTCTCGTAAGGATAAGGACCTTCCATCGCACCATATTCCTTGATGACATTTCCTTTGCAATCATACATGTTTGCAAGTGTGGAATAAATCTCATATCCTTTATGGTCAGGATCGACATCCATACACTCTGCTCTACCGACATCACTGACGGAAGGCATATACCATTCCTTGATATGCTCACCTGTTGCAGCATCATAGAGATACATGCCACAGAGCGAGGACTGTTGGATGGCAAAGACTTCCATACCAGGACGCTCAGGGTCAATATCGCTGACACGGAATCTATCACCATGTCCGATGCCTGCACTCATCACCATACCCTTGGTAGGATTGACCGCATAACCACCCTCTATCAGTTCGTCGATACCATCGCCATCCACATCACCGCCACGCAAACCATGGAACTCTGCTGGCCATGGAGTCTTGTCATTACGGCTCCAAGTATAGGTATGGCTAAAGTTGGTTGGCTTGCCATTCTGCCAATTATAACCGAAAGCAAACACATAGTTATGATGCTTCTGGTCAGACTTCGTTCTGTCCAAGCATTCCATCATCAGCGAAGGATGCACGCCATCCGTATAGGCTATCACAAAATGACCTCCCATCTCGTAATAACCCTTGTTGTCCATATAGTAAGCACGATTATCTCTACTATATTGGTCTTCGCCGTCAGTCACCTCTGCATAGTTCAGTTCCGCACAGTCGATTTCCTTACCAGTCATACCATCCACCACGGAAATATAAAAAGGAGGATTGCGCTTGGTATTGGAAGCATCGGAATAATCCACGATGCCATCACCATCCGTATCTGCTACGGCACTACCGTTGGCATACTTACCAAATGTTCCTGAAGCAGCATCCCAAAACTGTGTGCCATCCGAACTCTTGATCAAGACCTCTGCCTTGCCATCACAGTTGATGTCCCATACGGTCACCATATCGTTTTGTCCTGCGTCTATATCCACGTTAGGACCTAAGGATATGGTCCACAAGCATTTTCCATCGGCATCGTATGCTTGCAACTTATGGCGAGAGCCACTGGTGGTATTGCCATCCACAGGATTATCTGTATCGGTATTGCAAAGGCGATCCACGATATACTCGTTCATCTCGCCATCCCCATTCAGGTCGGCTGGCCAAACATACTTGGCAAAATACTTGTTCGGATTAAGAACTTGGGTCTCGAAGTCAATATTGACAAAGCAGTTTTTCATGCCATTGTCCTTAAACTTAAAAGAAGTGCTCTTCTCACTCTCCTTCCCCTCCTTATCGACAACTGTCACTGCCAGTTCCGAACCGTATGGTATGGCAGACAAGGTGGAAGAATAATTGGTAACATGGAGCGGTTCGGCATTCAACTTAGAATAACTACCGCCTGATTTCAAATATACATTATAGGCAGCCGAGTCTGGGTCTTGCTGAAGCTTACGCCAACTCACCAAAACACCTTTCGAACCATTCACTGCGACAACACCTCTACCCAACTGTTGTCCGATGCGTTGAGCAAAAGTAGGGCATGCTGCCAGCAGCAGCCCTACTGATAAAACTATCTTTTTCATGGACTTGTTTTTTAATCACTACTTGATGACAACCTTCTTGCCTCCGTGTACATAGACACCAGAAGCAGTAGGCTTGGATACTTTCATGCCTTGGAGATTGTAATAGGTTGCGTCAGCAGGCATGTTGCCTTTGTCGATGTTGGTGATACCCGTTGCAGAACCACTGCCAGCAGTTACCTTGATATTATCAATGCGGAAAGTACCATTGTTCTTGGTATTATTCATATAGATACCCATAGGTTTCAAACCTGTGAGGACATCATCTATCTCGAAATCACGATCTAGGACAGCCTCAGAAGTCTCACTGTTGACAATCTTGACATGCATATTCAAGGCATCGGCATCTATGTCAAAAGAGAAATGGCACCATTTAGCCATAGGAAGTTCGATTTGGTCTTCCAAGTCATTGTTAATATAATACTTATTGTCAAGAGGAGCCACAGCATCTTGTGTCTGATTCTTACCAGACTCATCACCAATCAAGTCGAAGAGTGTACCACCCTCCTCGAAATTCTTGGTATAGAAGATACCTTCATTGCTTCGGTTGTCATTGAATGGCCAAACAGAAAGCTCCGAGATAATGGAAAGTTCCTGCCATGTGGCGATGTTTCCCTTTTGCAAAGCCGCATCAAACTCCAGCTTATACTGCTTGTAGTCACCATAGAACGCATCTGCGTCGGTTGTCCATCTGGTGTAGAGGTAGCGGTTCTTACCATTGGTCATCACTGATTCCCAATATTTATTGCCAGTCTCCTCATCCTCAACGAGAGTAAGTGGAGCCTTGTCACGAGAACGAGTCCAGTAGTTGTCGCTATTCGCCTGTGTACACTCCTCGCTCTGATAATCCTCAGAGTAAAGCACTGTCTGCGCATTAGCAGCATTCACACTCACCAAAGCCATCAAAATGGCAATATAAAATTTCTTCATAATCTATTCGTTTTTAATTTATTATATATTGATTAGTTGTTCCAACCAGGATTCTGCTCCAAGTTCGGGTTCTTGATGATGTCAGACTGTGGCAATGGGAAGAGATACATCTTGTCATTCCACTCACGGTTCACCTTTTTGCGAGTATAAGTAAAACTCTCATCTTCATTCTTGGTGATATGCATCTCCGTGATGGACTTGAAGTACTTATCTGCTTCCTTCCAACGGCGCACATCATAGAAACGATGTCCCTCGAAAGCCAACTCCACCATACGCTCGTTCTTGTAACGCTCCCAAAACTCATCATTGGAGAGATTCGTAGGAAGGTTTGGCATGGAAGAACGTGTGCGAACCTTGTTGATTGCCTCCACTGCCGATATTGGGAACTCAGCCGATGTGGCGTATGGGCTACCCAAATAACGATATACTGCCTCGGCATAGTTGAGATAAAACTCTCCCAAGCGGAAGATGATGTACTGATGATTCATCTTATTGACCTTGCCTGAGCGAAGATCCACACTCTTGTTGCAATACTTCTTCAGATAATAGCCTGTTGGAGTTCCTGTAGAAAGCGGTTGACCATTTCTACCATTATAATAGGTTTCCAATGGTTGGGTATTATAGGTTGGCCAATAAGGGTCGGCTGCCGTACCTGAGCCTGTGCCATTATGGGCGATGGTTGCCTCAAAGCGAGGGTCACGACCTACGTATGGATGAGTCTCATCATAACCAGATGCTGCATCGGTGATAGGAAGACCTGTCGCCTTCATCTCGTAAGCATCGACCAAGTTCTGGGTAGGACAGTTGCCACCACTTCCTCCCTCTACACCTGTTGGGAAGTTCCAACTTTCAAACTTGTTGTTGGCTGCCTCACGATAGGAGAAGATAATCTCTGCGTATGGTTGCGCATCAATGTAAGCGTTCTCACTCCAAAGGCTCTCATACTTATTACAGAGATGGCGACCTTGTTCTTCGGCAGAGTCAAGCAAAGCCTTCTGTGCCAAGGCTGCCTGATGCCAAAGTTCCTTGTCATTGGAGGTGTTAAACAAAGGACTGGCATGATAGAGAGCGGCACGAGCCTTGAGTGCCAACACCGCCAACTGGTTGGCTCTTCCAGTCTCAGCGTTGCCAAGCATCAGGTCACCCAAACTGGTATAATCCACGATGATGCTGTCCTTGATGGCATCACACTCCTTGTCAATAAAGGCAAACACCTCATCCGCAGAGTTACGTTTCAATCCATTGGTCTCATCCGCATTCATCACATGATCCATCAATGGCACACCACCATACTGACGAACCAAACCGAAATAGAAGAAAGCCCTAGCCCAACGAGCCTCCCATTGGAAGTTCTTGTAGCTATTCATCTGCTTGGCATAATCCTCGTTCCACTCATAACTTGGGAATGTCAAGTCATTAAACTGGTCTAGGAAGAGATTGCAATAAGCAATGCCCTCGTAATACTTCGTCCAAAGCCAGTTTTTCGAGTTGGTAGGTCCCCAAGCCCCATTATAGAAGTCCTCTATTTGGTTGCCCGAAGTGGCGTACTCACTCTCATCTGTTGCAGAGGAAAGCATGGCTCCACCAAAGTTACCACCAAAATCATAGTCGATGTCCTTGTAGATGGTGCTCATGAAACCAGACACACGGTTATAAGTCTCATTGATATAATCCTTATCGTATATCTTGTATTCCTTGTAATCCATCTTGTCTGCACAAGAAGCCAAAGCTAGCACCCCTGCTGCAACAACTGAATACATTTTAAATCGTTTCATAATTATCTCATTTTTATAAATAAGCATTTGAATTCTTCACTCTTCGTTTTCACTCTTCACTTAAAACGTAATTTGTACTCCAGCCACCACACTGCGAGTGAGTGGTTGAGTGCTACTATAATACTCCGCATCCATGCCCTTGACATGATCGAAAGTGAAGAGATCGACACCTCTTACATACACCTTTGCTGCATGGAGGAAGCCAACCTTATCCAATATTGTCTTAGGAAGATTATAATAGACCTCCAAGTTACGAAGCTTCAAGAAAGAGCGGTCGAAGAGCCAAAGGGTACTGTTCTGATAATTGTTGCTATTGCTCTGCGAGCTCAAACGTGGATATTGAGCAGTCTCAGCAGTCGCCTCCGTCCAACGATGGTCGTAAGCATCCTGAAAGAGATTGGTGTTCTTGACAAGTCCATAATAGCCACCTGAGATATTTTTAATACCCGAGAATCTGCCTACACCTTGGAACATGGCGGTAATGCCAAGTCCTTTCCATTCTGCACCGAGATGGAACTGATAGTAAATCTCAGGACAAGCACTGGTATAGCCGATAGCCACATAGTCGTTCTTGTCAATAACTCCATCATGGTTCACATCCTCATACTTGATGTCTCCAGGGCGACAAGTACTGAACAGTTGCTGAGGACTATTGGCTATGTCAGCCTCATCCTTGAAGAAACCGATGGCACGAAGACCACGAATCTGGTTCAGTTGTTCGCCAGTCTCAATCAAGTTGTCGTATGCACGAGGTTCCTCATCCTTGTTCTTTACCTTGTTCTTGTTCCAAGCAAAGGTACCACCCAGATTGAAATCTACCTCTCCGAAACGATGGTTGTAGTCCAAACTAGCCTCGATGCCCCAAGTATTCACTCGACCATCATTGGCGTATGGTGTATTGAAACCAGCGAGGGCTGTATATTTGCCACTAGTCTCCACCCAAATGTCTGAGCGGCGCTGATAGTAGGCATCTACAGTGAAGTCAAGACCACCCAACAACTTGGAGTCTATACCTATATTATATTTATAGGCTTTCTCATGGGAAGGATTGATGGTTGCCATGCGATCCATCTTGACAGGAGCAGAACCAGCATTATAGGTATTGTCAAAGAGATAACCGACACCACCGATGGAATAACCATCAGAATAATAGGTCCAAGAATCGTTAGGCTGCAAATCCATGTTCAACATACCGAAAGAGGCACGCAACTTCAAGTAATCTACCCATTTCACATCCTTCATCCAACTTTCACGAGAGACAACCCATGCTCCCGAAATGGTAGGAGACAAAGCCCACTTATGTCCTGGAGCCAATCGGCTGCTACCCGATGCCACCAAGGCGAAATCTGCCAAGAGACGCTGGTCGTAGGCATAGCGAGCATAGAGAGAGGCATTCTGTCTGTAAATCGTCGAGTTGACTGCATATTTGTCCTGGAACTCATAATTCCACTTCAACTGCGTATAGAGACTATGCATTTCACCCAACTGTGTAGAATAGTTGAAACCACCATCAAAGTAGAATCTACGATTATAGGCTGTTGTGCCCGAGCCTGTGCCCATCTCAGAATCCTTACCATCCGAATAAGGGTTATTGCTCACGACAGGTGCGCCATTCTCCCACCCTGTAATGATGTCCATACCATATTTATAAGTCTTGGAATGGTCTTCGTATAAAGTAGAGGAAGCATCATAGGCGATGCGAGCCGTAGCGTGCAATCCTTTTATCCAAGAACTCAGGTCTTGGTCGAGTGACAAGTCTGTGAAGAGAGCACGGTTATGATACTTATAGTAAGCAGCACCTGTTGCCTGTGCCACAGGGTTGGAAGTTCCCGTCCAAGTTGAGTTGCCACCCCAGTTGCCATAAGCATCCTTGATAGGATAAGCAGCGGAAGGGATAGAATAGATAGATAACCAAATATCCATATCACTACCAGGCTTGCTCTGCTCGTCGAGTGTTCCAAAGATGTTAGCCTTCATCTTGGTGGTCTTGGTCAACTCGAAATCCAAGTTGACACGCAAGTTTCCCCTTACATACTTATCCTGTGTGGAATAGCCGTCATTCTGAAAAGGTTCCTTGATAAAGCCCTTGTCTGAAAGAAGGTTGACCAACGTATAGTAACGGAACTTATTGGCACCTCCACGAAACTCCACACCATACTTATTGGTAAAGCCATGGTTGCGGAACACCTCGTTTATCCAATCCACATTCGGATAGTAACAAGGATATTGCCCACTCTTGAAGGCAGCGATTTCCTCATCCGTATATCTAGCTCCCAGTCCATCATTGGCACGAGCCTCATTCATCGCCATGGCGTAGGTAGGTCCATCCACGAACTTAGGTTTGGTGACGAGGTTATTAAACTCATGGTCGTAAGTCACCTTGATGGATTTGCTATTGGCAATACCACGCTTGGTGGTAATCAAGATGACACCGTTGGCACCCTTGTAACCATAGAGGGCTGTAGCGGCAGCATCCTTCAAGATGCTCACCGATTCCACTTCCTCAGGACTGATATTGTCAATGCCTCGTTCGATACCATCCACCAAGACCAAAGCTGCACTTCCCGACAAACTTTGCAAGCCACGTACATACATGGTAGGATTGGAAGAAGCATAGACACCACCCTTGCGAAGAGACAGCAAGCCGACACCCTGTCCGATAATCGAGTTACCGATATTTCTGGCACCTCGCTTATCGGTTGTCTTACTGGTGATGATGGACACAGAGGCGGTCGATTCAGAAAGAGGAACAGCGACATCAGCACCGACATCCACCATTTGGTCGAGATAGTTGTTGTCGAAAACCGTCTTCTCCTTATCATTGTTTTGTGCCATGGCTGGCAAGCCCATGCCTGCCAAAGCCATCAACACGAAGATATTATTTCGTTTCATACCTAATCTAATTTGTAATTTACAATTTATCACTTAAGCTTTACCATCCTGGATTCTGTACCAGACCATAGTTCTTGAGAATCTCATTGTTTGGGAATGGAGACAAGAACCACTTGTTGTCCCAAGTGTTCCACCAAGCACGTTGTTGCACGATATCAGTCTTCTCGTAATCGAATACAGAAGGTTGGTAAGCCTTTCTTTTTTTAGAATCCCCATCTGTTCCCGAACGCCACTTGCTGGTGATGCGATTCCATTTTCCAGTGGCAGCATCATACTTCAAACGATAGATTTTCAGACCATGAAGCGGCTTGTTGAGCAAATCTGAACGCTTGTAGCGCATGATGTCCATGAATCGTGCATTCTCAAATCCCATCTCTCTAGCACGCTCGTCTATCAACTGCTTGATAAACTCATCCTTATTGTTCATTGCCTCAGGATAAGCCTCCTCAAAGCCATTGAGTCCTACACGGGAACGAACCTTGTTGATCCATTTCACTGCCTCAGTATAATTACCATCAGCCTGCACCAAAGCCTCAGCGTATGTCAGATAGACATCGGATAAGCGAAGCGTTGGCCAGTGGAAAACATATTGGCGATAATCAGTTACAGTACCATCTCCCAAAGAGAACTTCATGTTCATCAAGGATGTTCCCCATTTCTTACACTCAGCCTGTGTGGTAGCGTCAGTACCCGAATCAGAACCACCTTCCCAAACTTCGTATGGGTCGCCACTCATCTTACCTGTTGACCAATCAAGATTGCGAGGCAAACCATTCACAGCCATGCTCTCATAGAGACGAGGGTCACGAGTCAATCGAATGTTTTGCAGACCGACATCCTTCTTGGTGACATCGGAGTCGCCTACCAAGAACATTTCGTTTTGCTTACCTTCTCTCATCATTTTGTCCCAATCAAAAGGAGTTCCATCCTTCCATGGGAACATCTCCATGTATTCCTCCGTACACCAGTAAGCAGCACGGCCATTCTTTACCCAGCTATAGAAGTTGTATTGGGTCTCATTGCTCTTTTGTGTGACACGTACCGAATGCAAGACCTCGGTAGAACCCTGGTAATAATAACCCTTGCGGAAAGCCAAGCGATAGTTCTCTGGCATGTTTCCATCCGCTTGTTCCAAGGCATAATAGCCATTTGCATTCAGTGCCTTCACGAAGTCCTCGCAAGCCTGACGAAGACGAGTCCAACGTTCTTTCTTGTAATCTCCATACCAGACGAGATGCTTTTGCTCTGCCTCGCTGGTTCCTCCATAATACCCTTGCTCACTATTGAAAAGAGGAGAAGCTGCAAACTGCAAGATACGGCATTTCAAAGCCATGGCACCAGCCGATGTCCAATGCCCAATGTCATTAGGAGAAGTCTCTGCGTAGGTCCAAGGCAAGTTTGGAATCGCCTCATCCAAGAGGTTGACCATGAAATCAACCGTTTCCTCGACCGTGGCACGTGGAATCTCATAAGAGGACTCCACACCCCCAAAGGAAGATTTGACGATTGGCAGACCACCATAGTGCATGAAGGCATCGAAATAACGATTGGCTATCAAGCATTTCGCCTCCGCAGCCATCGTTGCCTTCTCCTTGTCGCTCAACCCTGGTACATTGTCCAGATGCTCTAACAAGAGATAGCAGGCACGAACGGTTTCCCATACATATTCACCTACATAACCAAAGTAGCCCTTGCCCGAGGAGGCAGCCGAACGACCACCATTGTAATAATCCCGATAGATAGTCGTGTTGGTATAAGAGAGGTTCCAGCAATCGGTGATTGCCTCAAACTTACCTACCCATCCATCCACACTGTTGGCTCTACCTGTACCAAAGGTGATGCCATAGTACTGACGAGAGTAACAGCTAGTCAGGAATTGGCGAGTATATTCAGCATTGTTGAATACGGTATCTACCGTCACATCGCCACCAGGAGCCTTGTCAATGAAGCTGTTGCCAAACTTGATGTCATCCGTGCAACTCACCATTGCCGTTCCTGCCACAACAGCCATCAAGCTCCCAAATATGATTTTTCTATATTGTTTCATAATCGTATAAACTATTGAATTATTCATTTCCTAGAATCCTACCTTGAGTGTCAAGGTGTATGTACGCTGCAAAGGATAAGAAGGAGCGTCACCCCTACCACTGGTTTCAGGGTCACCAAACTTATTGTATGGTGAGAGGGTCAGCAGATTATAGGCACTGAGAGAAGCCTGCAAGTTGTTAAGTCCTATCTTCTTCATGAATGGGAACTTGAAGTCGTAAGCCAACTGGATTGTCTTCAGGCGCAAGTACTTGGCATCGACCTCATAGAGAGAAGACTCAGCATAGTTGTTGGTCACACTCTGAGAGGTGGCACGTGGATACTTGGCACTCTGCGAAGGATTGTCTTCTGTCCAGGTGTTATCATACATGTATTGCAAGAGACCACCATGGGCACTATCCGTATTGGCATAGAATGGTTGGCGATATACACCTTGCAAGAGACGGCTCACGTTCCAAGCACCTGTCCATTGCATACTGAAACTCAATCGCTTCCAGTTGAAACCAAGGTTGATACCCATGGTATATTCTGGATCATCGGTATATCCCGAAGCATACTTCATGTCATCGGCATTGATGATTCCATCGCCATTGAGGTCGATATATACACAGTCGCCCGGTCTCAATTCACCACCTGCTGTCTCTGCGAGCTGGGTTGGGAATGGCTTGCCAAACTCCTTCTCGTAGTCCTCACGAGCACCTTCGTAATAGTATTTCCAGAACTTGTAGAGTTTTCTAGAGCCAATACGCTTTCCTTTAGCCATCTGGTAGTCATACTCACGAGGTACCTCCTTGTTCTCCACAATCTTGTTTTGGTTATAACTGATGTTGAAACCTACGTTGTAGCGGAAATCCTTGTTGATTTGGTCACGCCAGTTGACGGAGACTTCCCATCCCCAGTTGTCTGCGACACCTAGGTTGGCGTATGGAACAGTGAATCCCAACAAACCAGGAGCAGTTTGGTCTTGCAGGAAAATATTGGTACGATGCTCCTTGTAGTAATCGAAGTTGCCTCTCAACTTACCTTCCAAGAAGGAGATGTCGAAACCATAATCTTGCTTGAGAGCCTTCTCCCAACCGACATCCTTGTTATGGCGTGCCAATTCACGAGCACCATATTGCGTATTGGAATTGTTGATACCAAAGACATATCCCCATCCATCGCGGGCATATACACCTCCACTCAAAACCTCGTAGGAGTCTGGTGTATAGAGGAATCGACCACCACCTATGTTCTCATTACCCACAAGACCTACGGATGCACGGAGTTTCAAGAAATCCACCACCTTCTTCAATGGTTTCCAGAACTTCTCCTCACTCACTACCCATCCAGCAGAACCTGCAGGGAAAGTACCGAAGCGACGCTCTGGCGCGAAGTTCTCAGAACCATTATAACCGATGTTGAACTCAGCCATATAGCGGTTGTTCCAATCGTATGTAACACGTCCCACCATACCCAACACCTTATGAGGAATATCTGAATAGGTGGATGGATAGTACTTAGCCTTCTGGTTGTAGAGCACCAAGGCACTCACATTGTGCAAGCCAAAGCTGCGTTTCCAATCAAAACCTGTCTCCATATACCAGTTGCGAGACTTGCCTGAAGAAATACCGTATGATGGTGTGGTATCTTCGCCCGACTTACGGAACACGACATCACCCTCTCCAGAAATCAACGGTGTATAGACCGCTACCGATGCCTGTCCACTCTTGGTCGTGGAGAAGGTCGTATTGTAAGCGCCCTTGATGCGGAAACTCAATCCTTTGGTTATCATGTCGAGTTCTTGGTTCAATCCCAACTGAAGGGAGATGGCATTGGCACCACTCTGATTGAATCCATTGCCATAATAGCCCGACAAAGCAGTGACACCAGTAAAAGGCAAGTTCTTGGCTGGGTCATCCGAATAATAATCATTAGCCACGGTCGTAATATACTTGCCATCAATGATACCAGGCGAACTGAAAGGAGTACCATAATACATATTCTTGATCATGGCACTAGAGCTACCTCCACCCGAATATGGACGAGATACGTTATCTACATTACCCGAAGCATTCAAGGTAATCTTCGTAGTCTTCGATGCCTTGATGTCCAAGTTGGCACGATAGTTGAAACGCTTGTAGTCATAGCCACAGTCATACGATTGCCCCAAGCTCTTGAACAAACCACCCTGTGTATAGAAGCCACCCGAGATAAAGAACTGTACCTTGTCCGTACCTCCACTGATGTTGACATTGGTCTTGGTCTGGAGCGTACTCTTCTTCATCATGTAGTCTGTCCACTTCATGTTTGGATAGAGCAAAGGATTCTCTCCAGTCTTAAACTGGTTGATAACATAATCGGAGAACTCAGGCTCAGTACCATCATTGGTATGGCGCATGTTATGGAAGAGCGCATACTCGTAGGAGTTAGCCTGCTCTATCAATTTGGTTGGAGTCAATAAGGTTCCAGAAAAAGAGCCCGAAATCTTGGTCTTTCCCTCCTTACCACGCTTGGTCGTAACAAGGATGACACCATTCGCACCTTCCACACCAAACACAGCGGTAGCGGAAGCATCCTTCAATACAGAGACGCTCTCGATTTCCTCAGGGTCGAGGTCATTCATGGCACTGGCATCCATTGTCACACCATACCCGTTGGCGGAATTAATTTTTAAAGAATTTTATGTTTAAAAAGTTGTACATATCGCTGATTTTTAGTAATTTAGTAGCGTCCAAACTATTAAATATAAACCAGCGTATGTACAACTTATATACAAAATTCGTAAAAATTCTTGAGATATGCAAGGATT
>CAVBGK010000074.1:0-24310 GCA_963594995.1 Bacteroidaceae bacterium | reverse complement strand
TTTGACTGATATTGACGATAAGATTGCTCTTAATCGTCAGATAAATGATAATTTAGAGGCGATGACGAAGCAGCTCTACGACTATTGGTTTGTGCAGTTCGACTTTCCGAATAAGGAAGGCAAGCCGTACAAGTCAAGCGGTGGGGCTATGGTATGGAATGAGAAGTTGAAGCGTGAGATACCGAAGGAATGGAATGTTTGTAAACTCAAAGACTTCATCAATCTTTTCGACTCAAAACGTATTCCATTATCAAGTAAAGATAGAGCTGAAAGAAAAGGTTGCTATCCTTACTATGGTGCAACTGGTATTATGGATTATGTGAACGAATATATATTTGATGGAGACTATATTCTTTTGGCGGAAGATGGTTCTACTTCTGATGAAAAAGGTTTTCCTATCGTGCAATATATTTGGGGTAAGAATTGGGTGAATAACCACGCGCATATTATTCTCCCTAAAAACGAGCTATATACATTGTTTACATATCATATGCTAAGAAGCATCCCAGCAAAGCAAATAGAAACCGGATCTATTCAGAAAAAGATTAGTCAAGAAAACCTTTGCGGGTATAATATGGCACTGCCCCAATCGGACTTGATGGAAAAATACGAAAAAATTATATTTCCTCTATGGGAAAAGCGCAAGCGTTGCATTGAAGAAATCAATGCTCTAACTAAGCAGCGAGATGAACTTCTGCCACTTCTAATGAACGGTCAGGCATCGGTAAATTATCATTTATCTGCTTGTTGAGTTCAATTTTGCGGTCAATGTCAGCCAACACCTTTCCGATGGTATGTTGTTCCTCTATAGATGGGAGCAATACAGGTATGTTGCCAATCGTACCATTGGAAAGGGTATAACGCTGCCCACTACCAGAAGCATTGTTCTCAAAATACTTCTGAATGTAGTGAGTGTGCATAAAGGCATTCAGATATTTTCCGTCAACAATGGCTGGATTTGGAGCAATCAAGGCACAATGATAGCCGAGAAGTACATCCTCGAAATCGTCTGCAATATACGTAGCAACACCTATGTCATCTCTGGTTTCACTATCCTTTGTGATAGCGACCATGCCTTTACCTATTGAGCATTTGTCTATCTCTGTCTGTTTGGCGGATGCAACCATAAACGACTTAGCCTTTTCTTTTGTGATAGCCCAGTTGTAATAAACGTCAACAAAATTACAAAGGTGAACAGGCTGCTCGCCTTCTTTCGTCTTTTTATCAACGCCACTAATCTCAATTTTGGCAATGTCACCTAATTTATATTTCTTCAAATTCATTTATTCCTATATATTATGACTGTTTACTAAATGGGAATAGTCGTGTATTACCCTTTGTCTGTTTCCGATTTCTCCTCTGATTCTTCGAGCTTATCCTCTATTTCCTCAATCTGCGGCAATGCCGATGCGACATCAGCAAATAGCTTTTCTGTTTCGTATTGGGCAATGCCCATTGGTTGTGTAATGCCCCGAAGTGAAAACTCAGCTTTCTTATTGCTCTTGGTTCGACAGAGGAGTAAGCCAATGGTAGGCTTGTCTTCTGGAGATTTTACCAAGTCATCAACAGCGGAAATATAGAAATTCAGTTTGCTAACAAACTCAGGTTTAAACTCCACAGCTTTCAATTCCACCACAACATAGCAATGCAGTTTGAGATGGTACATCAGTAAGTCGATATAGTAATCATCACCATCTACCGAAATGTGGTATTGTCTGCCTATATATGCAAAGCCATGCCCCATTTCAAGGAGAAAATCTGAAATCTTGCTTGTCAAGGACTTTTCTATATCCAATTCATTTTGTAATGCAACCGTTCCGATGAATGAGAAATTGTATGGGTCTTTGAATATGTAACGAGCCAAGTCTGACTGAAGAGGTGGCAAAGTCTGTTCAAAATTATTGATTGCATGACCTTTCGCATGGATATATCCATTGTCTATCTGAAGGAGCATCACATCACGACTCCATCCGTTCTGTGCAGTTTCAGTAATATAGTAGGCACGTTGTGCTTCGTCTTTCACCTTGGATAATAGTGAAATATGATGGTACCAAGAGATTTGTACAAGTGGTACTTGCACAAATTCTTTACCTTCACTCTCAAATTTTGCAAGTGTCGCTTGCAGAATTGGCAGTTCCTTTAATTTGGCAAGTGGCACTTGCCAAATTGGAAAAGTCGGATACGCTTCAGCAAATCTTTTCATATTCCTAAGGTTGCGTTCCGAATACCCTCTGTCATCGGGGAAACGAGAACAAAGGTCTTTTGACAATTGGACAATTACCTGTTTTCCCCAACCTATTTGTTCCTGCTTCTCTATAATTTGTTTCCCTATATTCCAATATAGCGACAAAGTCCCCATATTGACACTAATAGCCGTTTTCAACTTTGCAGTGTCAATCAGCTGCTCAATGTCTTTACGCCATTGAATATAGCCAGTAGGCAGCAATGTGTTGCCGTCTTTTGTTATATTGTTCATCTTGTTATTCCTTTCCGACATTAGCATTGAAACCGATGTTATTCAGTTGTTTCATTATCTCATCTTCCAAACGATGACTCTCTGTGAATTGTTGTGCAAGCGTAGTCTTGTAATTCTCCATGCGCTTGTTGAACTCTTCTTCCGTAATATCTACATAGTCTATCTTGATGTTGAAGTACTGACCAGCAGAAAGACTATATCCTTTCTCCTTGATTTCTTCATAGGTAACAGCAACGGAAAAATCCTCCACAGCTTCTTTGTTTTGGAAAGTATTGACAATTTTGTCGATTTCCTCGTCACGAAGACGAACTTTCTTCAAGCCATTGCTATCCTTGTATTCCTCACCCAGTTTGCTGGCATCAATCAGCACTACCTTGTTGCTCTTCTTAGAATCATCGAAGAAAAGCACAGAAACATTGGTACCAGTGTTGGCAAAGACATTGCTTGGCATGGATACGCAGCCATAAACTATCTTGTTGTCAACGATATGCTTTAAAATCTTGTTTTCGATACCGCTCTTAGCAGTGATGAATCCTGTCGGGATGACAATAGCTCCCTTGCCAGAGCCTTTCTTCAATGAATTGATAACATGCTGGATGAAGCATGTATAGATAGCCATACTATCTTTTTTCTTTGCTGGCACCTTTGGCACTCCTGCCCAGAAACGAGCAGGATAGGCTGCTATCTTTTCTCTTGTGTCGCTAAAGTCCATTTTGAATGGTGGGTTGCTTACCACGAAATCAAACTGTCGAAGGCTTTGCCCATCATCACTCTTGTGGTATGGAGCAACGAGGGTGTCACCCTGAATAGCATGGTCAAGTGAAGACACCAAACCATTAAGCAACAAGTTGAGCTTGAGCATTTTATTGCTTCGTTGGGAAATATCTTGCGCAAAGATGGTGCAACGGTCTTCACCTATCTGGTGAGACAATGCCATCAACAAGGTACCCGTACCAGCCGATGGGTCGTAACACTCCACGTTGTGAAGGTCAGCATGGTCTCCCACCAAAAGGCGAGCCATAATGGTGGCGATAGCATGAGGGGTATAATATTCGGCATACTTTCCACCACCTGCCGTATTGTAATCCTTGATGAGATACTCAAAGATGTTGGCGAAGAAGTCGTAATGCTCAGAAAAAGCTTCCTCGAACGAGAAGTTAGCGAGTTTATCCACCATAGCACGTGCAAAAGGTGCTCGCTGAGCCACATCTGTCACATATTGGGTCAATGGTTCAAAGAGTGGTATCTTTGTGTTTTGGGTGGTTTGAGTGGAGAAGATGGCAAGGTTTTGCTCAGCAATGTCACTCATCGTGTTGTCAAAGATAAAATCGAAATCACCCTTTGCCTGTTGATTCCATAGATTCGCAATCAAATGCTCTGGTTTCAATCGTGGCAAGTCTGGGGACAATGAAGCTAAAAGCATCATGCGCTCCATATCGTTCAACTCACCGTAAGCCGTTTCCCATTTCTCCGCTGTACGAATTTTCTCTGCATAGCGGTTCTCCGAGTGTTTGATGGCATAGCCAAACTTGTCATTCAAAAACTTATATAGGAATACCTGCGTGATAATCTTATACTCATTGCCGTCATTGCCCATGCCGTATGTCTTGCAAGTAGCTTTCAGGGCATCAATGAGGGCTACGGTCTTTTCTCTTATTGTCATGTTCATATTTTTAATTACTTGGATATGTTCTGTTATATTGATTGATATATTGGCGAGCTATTCTTGACTGGATGAAAGTGAAATCTTCCATCTGTGGCTCTATATTTGGATAATGATAGAGCGATTGAGCTATCTCCGTCATCACTGTCATTTCAAAATAATCATCTTTCTTCAAAATGTCCGCACGGTCGTAAACCTTCTGGTCTATTTCCGACTTAATGTCTGTGAGAATCGCTACAATGTCATTGTCATAATAGCTGAATATGAAAGGCTTATGTTCCTTCAATCTTCGTTGATTTTCTTCACGGATACGCTTATGGACATTGGCAAACTTGGTATCACCATTATATTTCTTCAACAAACGGTTGTTGCTTTCCTGTAATTTTACCAATCGTTCGATAATTTCGTCCAACTCTTTGCTCTCTTGGTTGAACTTGGCAATACTATCAACAACAAAACCATGCTCCTTGAATCTTTGCATAAAGGCATCTCGTAAGGTGATATACTCAGGATCATCAGGGTCTGTATTCTCCGTGAACTTATGAATAGCCGTAGCCCATTTGTCTTGCAATGCTTGACCACCAGCTATCATTTTCATTTCTTCTTCTCCAATTTTTGAGAAGTTAAAGCGGATGTCTTGCATCGCTTCATTGACAAGTTGCTTGGTTTCGTCAGAAACAGCAAAGGCTTCTTTTTGATTGATGATGTCAATATGGTGTTGCACTTCCTTTAGCATATCAGGAAGTTTGGTAAGCTCAACCTTACTGAAAGCATCCTTCAAGCTGTCATCACCAAAGGTACGTACTATGTTGGCGCAATCTTTGGCAGAAATCAGTGCTTTTTTCAAATCGAGGAGCATTTGCTTGTCTTCAATAGAAGAAATCTCTGATGAAAACTCCTCAACATTGTTTGTCGTATAATCAAACAATGTTTGGCGTACATCTTTCATCTGTCGAATCAATTCTTCTGGGTCTTCTATAACCTGTGAGAAAGTATCGGTGGTGTGATTACCATCAACTTCTTCTGGATTGTTGAAGCGGTTCAACTCCCTAAGATAAGCCTCATTGGTCTCTTCAAAATTTTGCTTGATGTTGGCAAAGTCGATGACATACCCATAACGATTATTCTTGTATGGTCGATTGATACGAGTGAGAGCCTGTAAAAGATTATGGTCACGGAGCTTACGACCAAAATAAAGTCGCTTTAAGCGTGGTGCATCGAAGCCGGTCAAGAGCATATTGAAGACAATGAGCAAGTCTATGCTCATGTTCTTCTTAAAGTCCTTGATGATTTGCTTGCGAGTTTCCTTGTCATCGCTATCATGCAGAATAAGTCCAACTTTTAATGGGTGCTTAGTGTGTCCAGCCATAGGAATGGCTGTAGCTACCATCCATTCCTGCCCATCCATTTTGATTTGGATAGGCTTAGTATATCCTGTGTCAAGCGTATTGGTAAAGCCGCCATCCGAGAAGTTTTGGAATGCCTCATATAGTTTCCTTGCTTGTTCGCTTGTCTCGCAGATAACCATTCCTCCAAGGGTATCATCACCTTGTATTTTACGGAATTTGGTTAAGTCGTCTGCTATGTAACGAGCCAATTCCCCGACATAACTATCGTGCTCTATGATTTGCGACCTTTTGATGTCTTTTTTCAGCACAAGGGTTTCCAGCTTATCATAAACCTCAGACAGACGTTCTTTATATGAAGTCTCTATATCCTCACGGATAATCTTCAATGTATATCCGTCGGCAATGGAGCGGTCATAATAATAGGTATGGAAGTAGCGTTGAAAAACTACACTCGAAGCACAATCTTTCTTCAATAAAGGCGTACCCGTCAAGGCTATCTTGATGGAATTAGGGTCGGCGTCAAAGAGATTGGCGAGGAAGCAACCTCCAGGTTTGTAACCACGGTGTGCCTCGTCCATGATAAAGATACGCTGTAGATTGGTAGCATAAGCAGGAAGTTCTATCTTTTCTTTGTCCTCTGCAAAACGTTGGATGTTCACAACAGTTATCTCTTGCTGTCCACTGGTTCCTTCTTGCGCATGGTTGTTTCGGAACTGTGCCATTAACTCTGCACGAGTATTTGCTGTGGAAACAACGAGTCCACGAGCTTCAAACTCTTGGGTAGCTTGTTCCAAAAGGTCTATTCTATCCACGATAAAATAGAACTTTACCACCATGTTCTTTTTGGCGTAATAGTCGGAAAGTACATAGGTGAGATAGAACGACAGAGCAGTTTTTCCACTACCTTGTGTATGCCAAACCACACCAGAGGTTGCTCCTTCTGAAAGTTGTTGGCGAATGGCAAGTGAAGCAAACATCTGTTGATAACGCATGATGTGCTTTTGGTCAGTGCTTTCAATTTTACCATCTACCTCTTTCTCCATTTTAACGTATGCTATACCATACTTGATGATAAAAAGCAAACGCTCAGGACTACACATGGAGGTAAGTATGCGATTAGTAGGAGTATAGATGCCAAGATTGGTTTGATACTCAGGAGTGTGATGAATAACTTGACAATTGAAATCTGCCAAGATTTTCTCCTCTTCCTCTTGGTTGATTTCCTTATATGGATAATTGGCATTATGAGGTGCCACTGGAAGATTAGAAGGATTTTCCTCACGGAAGCAATTGAAAGGAGCGTTTTCTCTTGCAGCAGTGCAATAGAAAGCACCTTGAATTGGAACGATTCCTCCCATTGTATCGTACTCCATATTGTTGGAGAAAATCATCAACTGCGTGATATTAATAAAGCTACGTAACTTCTTGTTAGGGAAACGCTCTTGATTCATTCGCTTACTTTCTGCTACCATTCCTCCATGATTGTTTGGCTTTTTTACCTCCACGAAGCAAAGAGGCAAACCATTGACAAACAAAGTGATGTCAGGACGGAATTCGTCTTGTCCATTTTTGCAAGTGAACTCTGCGGTAAAATGAAAAGTGTTGTTCTGAGGATTTTCGAAGTCTATCAATTTGATAGGTGATGTAGCCTGTAACCTTTTATAGAAAGACTTACCAAGGTCATCGTTCTTTAATTCTTGGCGAATAGAGCGCAGAGTTTTATTGAACTCATCTTTCTTTGCAGATGGGTTCAATCTATCAAACTGTGCTCTGAAAATCTCTGTCAATATGTTTGTGTCAGGGTCATAGACAGTCCCTGCCATATCTTCGCTTATCTTTCCGAAATAAGAATAGCCTAATCGAGTTAAGTGAACCATAGCTGGCATCTGAACTCTTGTTGCTTCGTTAAATTTACTCATAGCTCCTTCTTTGTTTAATCGAAGTTGATAATTTCACTTACACTGACATCTAACAACTCTGAAATCTTTTTCAGAGTCATCAAGTCTGGTTGTGTGGTATTGGTACACCATTTAGAAACAGTTGTTTGGTTTACCCCCAACTGTTCTGCAAGCCATTTGTTGGTCTTTTTCTTTTTTACCAAGACCAATTTGAGCTGGTTTAAATCTTCCATAACGTTCAATTTGTTGCTTTAGATGCAAATATAGTGATTTGTTTTTATAAATATGCATTTATAGTGTAATCTTTAACAAGATATAACAAAGAAAGATTGTGTTATGGTAAGAAATCGTGTGAAAGAATGTAAAATGAAGTCTTGCTTTTGGCAACCTATATGAATTAGCACTGAAATACGTTGCCAAAATGTTGCCAAAAATATAAAAGCAAAAACCCTAACCGCTTATTATTAAGCAGTTAGGATTTCTTTAGGTGCGCCTGATAGGACTCGAACCTACACGGCCTAAACCACTAGATCCTAAGTCTAGCGCGTCTACCAATTTCGCCACAAGCGCATTTGCGGATGCAAAGGTAACACTTTTATTTGAATTAAAAGAAAAAAAATGAAAAAATAATTGAGATGGGTACATTTTTCCCATTGGACAAGAGATTTTTTACTGAAACACGGAAATGCCTAAATGTTTTCACCCTATGACCCGACGGTAGCACTTCCATAACACTATGACACACCGCTCAAAAAATAGGAAACGCCCAAAGAGAGGAAATGCAAAGCTCTCTTTGGACGCTTTTCTCGAGGTGTCTTCCTTTTATCGTCTTTTCGGCATGTCTTTCCTAGTGCTTTGACAGCCATTCCCTGTCTTTCTCGTCTTCCTCGGTAAACTTCTTGTCATCGAAAAGGCTTATCTGACCTGTCATTTCGTCGATTACCTGTTGCTCGCTTTTGCCGGCATCCGGGTCGAGATTTTCTACCAGCTCGTCTTCGGGGATGCCACCGGAGTCATCCGAAGAGGCTTCATCCGGCTCAGGCTCAGGGAAACGGGTGGGTTCCAACTCCTCCAGGTTCTCAAGCTTCCAGGTGGTCAACCGCTTTCCCTTCGCCTTGAAACTCTTTTGGGCGATAAACTGCTCAGCGTCGATTTCCTCTACTGGGCGAATGGCATCAACACCTCCATACGTAACTTTCAGTCGTGGAAAAGGCGTGTCGGTGAGCAGTATGAGCTTGCAGTTGGGGTTCTCGCCCATGAAGTTCTGGTGACGCTTGGTGGCATCCATGGAGAATCGCTTGATGTATGGATAACCCTGGTTGTCAGCATCATAGAGGACAGCCGTCCATATCTTGTGTTCTTCCCATTTCTCCAGCCGCAGGATGTTGTCCTCGTAGTGGTTGTTGGGGTCGAAGTTGGTGATGTAGAAGTCACCGTTGTCAAGTATCACCAAGATGTTCTCGCCATCGTTGAACTCACCGAGAAACCTACCGTTCTCATCGTAGTTGATACGGTTTACGTCAGGGTCAAACCAAACCTTCCTTCCTCCCAGCGTACTATGGCCGTGACTCTTCAAGCCGATGCGGCGGATGGGACGCTTAGTAAGCAGGTTGCCCTTGGCGGCACGCCCCTTGATGAGCACGGTGGAGAAGTCCTTCTCCAGGAAGATGCTCAGTCTTCTCTTGGTCAGGTCGGGTTCCATGGTCACCTTGATGATCTCAGCTTCCCCGTTGGGGTTGGCGGTGAAATAGATGACCTTGCTACCTGGTGTACCTTGCGTGATGTCGTACGTCTTGTCGCGCGTCATGGCGGTCACGTTGAATCGCTTGATGAAGTAGTCGCCCTGCTTGCCGTCGCGATACACGCAGTTGTAGATGGTGCGCTTGTCATTCTTCTTGAACACCTGCACGTGAAGGATGTTCTTGCCCACGAATATCTTGTCTGCCACCTTCGTCACCTTGAACTTGCCGTCCTTGTAGAAGAGGATAATGTCATCGAGGTCGGAGCAGTTGCACACGAACTCGTCTTTCTTCAATCCCGTGCCCACGAACCCCTCCTGTCGGTTGATGAAGAGTTTCTCATTGGCCTCCACCACCTTGGTCGCCTCGATTGTGTCAAAGTTGCGTATCTCCGTCTTGCGGGGATGCAGCTTACCGTATTTTCCCTTAAGGTACTCAAACCAGTTGATGGTGACATCGGTCATGTGGGCGAGGTCGTTCTCTATCTCGGCGAGTTCCGCCTTGATCTTCATCAATAGGTCATCTGCCTTGTCCTTATTATATTTTAGGATGCGCTGCATCTTGATTTCGAGCAGCTTGAGGATGTCATCACGTGTTATCTCGCGGTGGAAGGCATACTCCACCATGCCCTTTCCATCCACCTCCGCCTTGAATATCTGGTTCTTGAAAGGCTCCAACTTCAAGTCGATGAACGCCACCACCTCGTCTTGGCTCTTGCTCTGCTCGAACTTGCGCTCCTTGTAAATGCGCTCCTCGATGAAGATGCGTTCCAGAGATGAGAAAAAGAGTTGTTCCTCCAGCTCGCCCTTGCGAATCATCAGTTCCTTGCGCAGCAACCCCATCGTGCGGTCAACGCTGTGTCGGAGCACCTCGCCCACAGTAAGGAACCGCGGCTTGTTGTCCTCGATGACACAGCAGTTGGGCGAGATGTTTATCTCGCAGTCACTGAACGCATAGAGGGCGTCGAGTGTCTTGTCAGACGAGGTGCCAGGGATGAGATGCACGAGGATTTCCACGTTGGCGGCGGTGATGTCCTCTATCTTGCGAGCCTTGATCTTTCCCTTTTCCACCGCCTTCTTGATGCTCTCGATGAGGGTTTCCGCCGTCTTGCTGTAGGGTATCTCCGTAATGACGAGCGTCTTGTTGTCGAGTTTGTCTATCTTGGCGCGTACCTTCAGCACACCTCCACGCTGCCCGTCGTTGTACCTGCTCACGTCGATGGCTCCACCTGTGGCAAAGTCGGGGTAGATGGCAAACGGCTCGCCCTTGAGGTAATGGACGGCGGCATCGCAGATATCGTTGAAGTTATGCGGCAGCACCTTGCTGCTCAATCCCACGGCAATGCCCTCGGCACCTTGCGCCAAGAGCAGTGGGAACTTGGCAGGGAGGGTGATAGGTTCCTTGTTGCGACCGTCGTAAGAGAGCTGCCAGTCGGTGGTCTTCGGGTTGAACACCACGTCGAGCGCAAACTTCGACAGTCGAGCTTCTATGTAACGTGGGGCGGCGGCACGGTCGCCAGTGAGGATGTTTCCCCAGTTGCCCTGTGTGTCTATGAGCAGGTCTTTCTGTCCCATCTGCACGAGTGCGTCGCCGATGGATGCGTCGCCGTGTGGGTGAAACTGCATGGTGTGCCCCACGATATTGGCCACCTTGTTGTATCTGCCGTCATCCATTCTTTTCATGGAGTGTAGGATGCGGCGCTGCACCGGTTTCAATCCGTCCTCGATATGGGGCACGGCACGTTCCAGGATCACATACGAGGCGTAGTCAAGAAACCAGTTCTGGTACATCCCACTCAGATGGTGCACGGCGGAGGCATCAAAGCGGTTGGCCGGCTTATAGTCAGAGTGTTGCTCGGTATCGCTTTCGCCAAGAGCGGCATCCTCTTCACCGTCTTCCTTTTGAGACATATCCAAATCCGAAGAATTTTTCTCTTGAAGTTCGTCTTTATCTTTAATTTCGTCGCTCATAGGTAGCTTTTAATACTAATTTTGATAATTTATGGCAAAAATACAAAGAAAATTCGAGAAAAAGGTGTATCTTTGCCGAAAATTTGAAAAAAATAAGTTTTTATCATGGCACAGGAAGATGTTTTTAAGAAAATTGTAAGCCATTGTAAAGAATATGGCTTCGTATTCCCCAGTAGTGAAATCTATGATGGCTTGGCTGCCGTTTACGACTATGGCCAGAACGGTGTCGAGCTGAAAAACAATATCAAGCAGTATTGGTGGCAGAGCATGGTGTTGCTGCACGAGAACATCGTGGGCCTCGACGCCGCCATCTTCATGCACCCTACCGTATGGAAGGCTTCCGGTCACGTGGACGCCTTCAACGACCCATTGATTGACAACCGCGACTCCAAGAAGCGTTATCGCGCCGATGTGCTCATTGAGGACCACATGGCCAAGTACGAGGAGAAGATTGCCAAGGAAATTGCCAAGGCCAAGAAGAAATTCGGCGACAACTTCGACGAGGCCAAGTTCCGCGAAACAAATCCCCGCGTACTTGAAAACCAGAAGAAGCGCGATGACCTCCACGCCCGCTACACCGAAGCGATGCAAGGCCCCAACTTGGCAATGCTGAAGCAGATTATCGAGGACGAGGGTATCGTATGTCCTATCAGCGGTACCAAGAACTGGACTGACGTGCGTCAGTTCAACTTGATGTTCTCTACCCAGATGGGTGCTGCCAGCGATGCCTCCAACACCGTATATCTGCGCCCGGAGACGGCTCAGGGTATCTTCGTTGACTACCTCAGCGTACAGAAGACTGGCCGCATGAAGTTGCCTTTCGGTATCTGCCAGATTGGTAAGGCTTTCCGCAACGAGGTGGTGGCACGCCAGTTTGTGTTCCGTATGCGTGAGTTTGAGCAGATGGAGATGCAGTTCTTCTGCCAGCCTGGCACGGAGATGAAGTGGTTCGAGTACTGGAAGAAGGTACGCCGTGCTTGGCATGAGGCTCTCGGTATGGGCACGGAGAACTATCGCTACCACGACCACGAGAAGCTGGCACACTACGCCAACGCCGCCACAGACATCGAGTTCAAGATGCCGTTCGGCTTCAAGGAGGTAGAGGGCATCCACAGCCGCACCAACTTCGACCTCTCCCAGCACGAGAAGTACAGCGGTCGCAGCATCAAGTACTTCGACCCAGAGAAAAATGAGAACTACGTGCCATACGACGTGGAGACATCCATCGGCGTTGACCGTATGTTCCTCAGCGTGATGTGCCACTCTTACTGCGAGGAGCAACTGGAGAACGGCGAGACACGTGTCGTATTGAAATTGCCGGAGGCATTGGCACCCGTGAAGTGCGCCGTGTTCCCATTGGACAAGAAAGATGGTCTTCCCGAGCTGGCACACGAGATTGTCGATGAGCTGAAGTTCCACTTCAACACCCACTACGGCGACCCGAAGGATTCCATCGGCAAGCGCTACCGCCGCCAGGACGCCATCGGCACACCTTTCTGCATCACCGTCGACCATGACACGCCCAACGACCACAAGGTGACACTCCGCCACCGCGACACCATGGAACAGGAGCGCGTGGCCATCAGCGACCTGCGCAGCATCATTGAGGATCGCGTGAGCATCACGAGCGTACTGAAGAAGCTTGGCGACGAGATCAAGAACTTCTAAATTGCCTATACATATATAATAAATAAGTATAGCCACAAGAATAAGAAATCAACACATTCGGATGAATTTGAAGAATTTGAAATACACGCTCTTCCTGCTGATGACGGCGCTCGCGCTGTCTTCATGCAGCGAGACGGAAGAAGACGAGACGCAAGCGGAGTTCGCCAACTGGCAGCAGCGAAACGACCAAGCTTTCGCCGACACCCTCGCTTACGCACGGCAGCAGATTGCCAACGGCAGCAAGGAGTGGAAGGTGATACTCAACTGGTCTTTGCAAAACCAGACCCCCGTCAAGGACACCAATGGCAACGAGACGACCGTTACGTATGATGATGACGACTACATCGTGGTTCATGTGCTCGAGGAAGGCAAGGGCACCGTTTGCCCCTTCTATACCGACTCCATACAGATGAGCTACCGCGGACGGCTGATTCCCTCGAAATCCTATGCCAGCGGGTACGTCTATGACCAAACGTTCGAGCAGAGCAAGTACGACCCCAAGACGGCCAAGGCCACCAGCGCCACGGTCAATGGTGGTTACATTGACGGCTTCACCACCGCCCTGCTCAATATGCACGTGGGCGACCACTGGCAGGTATTCACACCAGCCAACCTCGGCTATGGTTCGGAGACGAAAACCGGCATCCCTGCATACTCCATGCTACGGTTTGAGATGACACTGAGCGCCTACAAGCGAGGCAATGGAGCCTGGATTTATGAATAAGTTATAACATTCGCTATATATTAACAATAGCCGACAACAAATGGGAGAGGCTCTCCCATTTCATCGTTCTTACAACCTTGGAGGGTGTCCCTCCAAGGTTTTGCTTTACCCCACCCTCCCATTTTTACTTTGCCCATCCAAAGCATTGTTTTTACTCCATCCCCGAATTGCGACATTCCATTTCTAAAAATATGTTGCAAAACACAAATAAGTGTTTGTGTTCGCACACATTGGTTGACATATATCAAAAAAATGTTAGAAAAAAGCATTTTTATTCATCCCATCCATTGCGGTTTCGGAGATTTGTCGTACCTTTGCATCAGAAAAAATAAGTTTTAGGTTTTTAGTTAGGTAATAGATTGTTCTAAGGCATTAGTTTTAAGAAGGTAAAAATAAAGATTGTAATTCACGGACGACAGGTATTAGGATAGGATAAGGTAAATAAAAGATTGTTTATTCACGGACAACGGAATAGGAAAAGTAATCCGAAAGGTAGGAAGTGAGTATTTTTGGGATAATGATTGAAGAGAAAGTAATTATTTTATGTTTATAGAAGTGGCGACTCCTTTGGGGTCGCCATTTTTCTGTTGGTTAGCCACCATTGGCATCGGCCATACAGAAAAGAATCACGACAAAGACGAAAGAAACGTATGCTATACAGTAAGAAGACAACAGATTATCTGATGGAGTCGATACGCAAGGGAAGGGCGATGGCCCGCAACGAGAAGCTCAACCTCATCGTGGGATTGAGCGTGCCCTCCATGCTGGCCCAGATATCCACCGTGATGATGTTTTTCATCGATGCCTCCATGGTAGGTCACCTGGGCGAGGCGGCATCGGCGAGCATCGGCTTGGTGGAATCCACCACCTGGCTCATAGGCAGCTTGCTCAGTGCCGCCGCCACGGGCTTCTCGGTGCAGGTGGCGCACTTCATAGGTGCTAACGACTTTGCACAGGCACGCCACGTATTCCGCCATGCCCTGGCATGCGGCTTGGCATTCAGCTTGCTGGTCGCCCTCCTGGGGGTGGCGATACACGCCCGCTTGCCTTACTGGCTAGGGGGCGGCGATGACATCGCCGGCAACTCCGCCCAATACTTCTTGATTTACAGCTTGGGGCTACCCTTTGTGTTCCTCTACAACATCTCCGAGATGATGCTCAAGTCAGCCGGCAACATGCACACACCCAGTGTGATGGCCGTGCTGATATGCCTCTGCGACGTAGCGTTCAACTACCTATTCATCTATGTCCTCCGGATGGGGGTCATGGGCGCCGCCTTCGGTACAGCGGCCGCCTACATCTGCATATCCCTGCCCAACCTGTGGATTGCCGCCTGCCGCAATAGAATCCTCGACCTTCGCCAAGACCATGTGCGATTCCACTGGGAGAGGGAGTATCTGCGCAACGCCTGCAAAATCAGCATCCCGATAGCCGTGCAAAACATCCTGATGAGCGGCGCACAAATCGTGAGCACCATGATAGTGGCTCCGCTCGGCAACGTGGCCATCGCCGCCCACTCCTTCGCCATCACCGCCGAGAGTCTTTGCTATATGCCCGGCTATGGCATCGGCGATGCTGCCACTACCCTGGTAGGACAGACGCATGGGGCGGGGCGCACCGACCTTTGCAAGAGCTTCGCCTACATGACGGTGACCCTAGGCATGGGCGTGATGGCCCTGATGGGCGCCGTGATGTACATCTTCGCCCCTGAGATGATAGGGGTTCTCTCGCCTGTTGCCAGCATACGTGAGTTGGGTGCCAACTGCTTGCGCATCGAGGCTTTCGCCGAACCTTTCTTTGCGGCGAGCATCGTCACATACAGCGTTTGCGTGGGTGCCGGCGACACCTTCAAGCCGGCAGCCATCAACCTCGGCACGATGTGGCTTGTGCGCCTCACCTTGGCATACGCCTTCTCCAAGAGCCACGGTCTGGAGGGTGTGTGGATGGCGATGGCCATCGAACTGACCTTCCGGGGCATCCTCTTCCTTGCACGCCTCTTCCGCGGGGGATGGAGGAAATCGTTTATGTCAAGAGATTGTTAGTTTTATGTCAGGAAAGCAAGATTTTACACAAAAACTTGACTTTCTTGTCATATTTATGTTAATTTTGCATTTCAAACGGCACCCTTTCCCTTCCCTATACGTTTATATATAAGACGTATCCTGAAAGACAAGGGGCGATAACGGAAAAATCAATTAAACCATAAACCAATTTTGATGATGAAAGTCAGACAATTACTCGTGGCAGCGCTTACGCTGCTATCGGCAGGAACGGCAGAGGCGCAGATGCCACTGATTCCTGTGGACAAGAACGTGAAGGTGGGTCACCTTGACAACGGATTGACCTACTACATCCGCTACAACAAGTACCCTGAGCATGTGGCCAGTTTCTACATCGCTCAGAAGGTAGGTTCGCTCAACGAGAACGAAGACCAGCGCGGCTTGGCTCACCTCCTGGAGCACCTCGCCTTCAACGGCACCGACCACTTCAAGGACAACTCCCTGCAGGAATACCTGCAAGGCATCGGCGTGGAGTACGGCCGCAACCTAAACGCCTATACCTCCGTCGAGCAAACGGTATATTACTTCACCGACGTGCCTACCGTACGCACCACGGCAGTCGATTCGTGCATGCTCATACTCAAGGATTGGAGCAACGGCATCACGCTGAGCAAGAAGGCCATCGAAGATGAACGCGACGTGGTACACAACGAGTACCGTATGCGCATGGTAGGCCAACAGCGTATGCTCGAACGTTCCCTTCCTGCCCTCTACCAGGGTAACAAGTACGGCTACCGCTACCCCATCGGCTTGATGAGCGTAGTGGATGGGTGCGCCCCCGAGACGCTCCGTGCCTATTACCGAAAGTGGTATCGCCCCGACAATCAAGCCATCATCGTAGTGGGCGACATCGACGTAAACCATATAGAGGAGCAAATCAAAAAGCTTTTCTCCGGCATCAAGGTACCCGCCAACGCCGCCAAGGTAGAACCTGTGCAGGTGGAGGACAACAACGCAGCCATCTACGTCATCGACAAGGACAAGGAGCAGCAGGTGGATGTGTTCCAGGTGTACATGAAGCATGAGTCGGTGCCTGACTCTCTGAAGGGCACCATCGACTACCTTGCCAAGGGTTATATGGACAACGTAATCGCATCGATGTTGGGCGCACGTTTCGCAGAGAAGGCACTGGAGCCCGACTGCCCCTACCTCCAGGCGAGCGGCAGCGACGGCAATTTCCTCCTCTCCAGCACCAAGGGGGCATTTACTCTCGCCGGCGCAGCCAAGCCAGGCAAGCTGAAGGAGGCATACGCAGCAGTCTTGCGAGAGGGCAAACGCATGAGCGAATTTGGATTCACTGCAACAGAGTACCAGCGCGCCAAGGACGAGTTCCTAAGCCAAGTGGAGAAAGCGGTAGCCAACAAGGACAAGATGAAGAACGAGCAGTTCACAACACAGTATGTTGACCATTTCCTCTCCAACGAACCCATCCCATCGGTAGAGGAAGAAAGTCAAATCTACCAGATGCTCGTACCTAACCTCCCAGTGGAGGCCATCAATGCTTACGCAAAACAGCTCATCTGCAAAAGCGACACCAACATGGTTTCGCTCGTCATGATGCGCGAGGCCGACGATGCCACCTACCCCACCCAGCAGGATCTTGCCGACATCGTAATGCAGGTGCGTGGAGAGCAGCTCGAGGCATACGTTGACAACGTGAAGCAAGAACCATTGATGGCACTAGTGCCCAAGGCAGGCAAAATCAAGAAGACAACCGTGAACAACAAGCTGGGTTTCAAGGAACTAATCCTCTCCAACGGTGCCAAGGTGGTGCTGAAAAAGACCGACTTCAAGGACAACGAGATACAGTTTGCTGCCTCTGCCAACGTGGGTTATTCCGCCCTGAGCAAGGATGACTACATGAATGCTTCGATGTTTACGGAAGTGCTGAACAACAGCGGCTTGGGCAACTTCTCGAACAACGACCTCTCCAAGGCGCTCGCAGGCAAGCAGGCAGGCGTGGGCTTCACCATCAGCCCGTTCAACCACGGTCTTTCAGGCAGCTCAACACCCAAAGACATCGAGACGCTGATGCAGCTCATCTACCTCAACATGACCAACGTGACCAAGGACCAGAAGCCATTCGACAACCTCATCAACACGATGAGCACCGTGCTGGCCAACAAGTCGAACAACCCCAACCTGGTATATCAAGACTCCGTGCAAAGCACCCTCTACCTGGGCAGCAAGCTGGCCCGCATACCTGAGGTGGAAGACCTGAAGAACATCAACTACGACCGCATCCTGGAATTGGGCAAGCAGTACTACGGTAACGCCAAGGACTTCACCTTCTACTTCGTAGGCAACTACGACGAGAAGACGATTCTGCCGCTCATCGAACAATACATCGCCTCTCTGCCCAACAATGGTTTCAAGCTGAAGAACAAGCAGATACCTTACGTAAAGGGTGAGGTGAGCAACGTGTTCACCAAGGCAATGGAGAATCCACAGAACCAAGTTACCGAAATATGGCAGACCAAGGGTACCTACACGCTGAAGACCTCGGTGCTCGCCGACATCACGGCACGCCTTCTGGAGATGAAGTACCTGCACAGCATCCGCGAGGAGTTGAGCGCTGCTTACCACGCAGGGGCAAGCGCAGGCATCATCCGCGACTTCGACGACAAGGTGACCATCAACATCACGGGCAGCGCAGGGCTGAACCCCGATAAATCGGACGAGGCCATCCCTTGCTTCTTCAAGGGCATCGACGAAGTGATAGCCGCCCCCGATGCCAACGACCTACAGAAAGTAAAGGAAATCCTGCTGAAGCAAGCCTCCGTGAGCGAGAAGACGAACGGCTACTGGCTCGGCACGCTAAGTACCCTCAATCATTGGAAACTCGACATCCACACCGACTACAAGAACACCGTCAAGGCAGTGAGTGCCACCGATATCTCCGACTTTCTGAAGAACGTCATCATGAAGGCCGGCAACCATACCGAGATTCTCATGAAGGCTGTAAAGAGCGAGACGAAATAACGAACAACATAACTAAAGAGACTCAATGATGCAAAAAAGCTCCGTTGAAAGGCATAAACCTTACAACGGAGCTTTTTCGTACACCCACCCTATAATCTCGGTGGGCAATCCCAAAATCTCTCTTTCCCGAAAAGAATTCCCCAGCAGGGCACGGCCTTAGTTCCTACCCTTAGCCTTGGAGGCAAGAGCCTCGCGGCGGTCACGGAGAATCTGCCGGCATCTGTCCACAGTCTGTGTCTGATGCTCCTCGTTAACCTTTACTAAACAATCATTCATAACCTATCTGTGATTTGATAACGGTGCAAAGATAGGGCATTCCGCCATAAAACGGAAGAGATTTGGATAAAAACACACCTCTTTTCCTCAATTTCTTGATGTATGTCAAAGGAATGCAACAAAAATGTCAAGACAACTTAACGGATGGGCAACCGTTTGACAAGTCGAAATTTTCACAAGTACACCTGCCTTTTCCATTCCGTGGCTTAAAACGGCCATTCCAAGTCACAGAATGGAACTTTTATCGTGAACACGTATTTTTATCTGTTACTAAAAACTTTAATAGGGGTTTTCCAACAGAAAAAGGGATTTTCTTTTCGGTGTCTCGATATTTTTTACGAAATTTGCAACCGAATTCGGATACATATCAACGTAAATAGGGATATCATAAACATTAAAAATATAGAAAAACGATGAAAAAAGTATTTCTTACCGCAGCCCTCGTGCTCGCTTGCACTGCCGGCAGCATGGCAAACGAACTGAGCGAAGCATCGCTCTCGCAGACTACAAACTGCCCTGTGAAGAAGACAACGAAGAAGACAAAAAACACTTCAAAAAAGACCACCACAACGAAGTCGACCGCCGCCACCACAACAACCACAACGACGGCGACAACGACTCCATCCACAGCCAACACCGCCACGTCCACCAACAAGACGGGAGCGGCATCCACCGTGGCAGGCATCTTGGGCGGCTTGCTGGGCGGCTCGTCAAGCAACAGCTCATCCAGCAACACTACTGCCAGCACGGCGGGCGGCATCCTAAGCGGCATCCTAAACAACGTGATCGGCTCTGGCACCTTCAAACAAACCGACCTCTGCGCCTCCACCTGGAAGTACAGCAAGCCCGGCTGTGCCTTCACGTCGGAGAACCTGCTCGCCAAGGCTGGCGGCGAGGTAGTGGCCAACAAGATTGAGAGCCAGCTGGAAAGCTATTACAAGAAGGCAGGGTTCTCTAGCTCCAACACATACTTCAAGTTCAACGAGGACGGCACTTTCTCCTCAAAGATAGACGGCAAGTCGTGGAGTGGCACCTACACCTTCGACGAGAGCACACACGCCATCACGATGAAGGGTCTGCTGCTGAGCATCTCCGGCTTCGCCACCCGGCAGACCAACGGCGTGAGCATCCTCTTCGAGTCGAAGAAGCTCCTCACCCTCGTACAGACGCTGAGTGCACTGAGCGGCAACTCCACCCTGAGTGCCATCGGCAACATCAGCAAGAGCTACGACGGCGTGCGCATCGGCTTCGAGATGACGAAGTAAGCGCACGCACCTAGGGAATATGCTGCGACACACAAAGACAAGATGTCTCCTCATCGTTATGAAAGCCATAGCGACGAGGAGACATCTTCGTTTCCATCAACACCTCCAGCCGTCCCTGCGCCTCACGCATATCCTCCTCGAACTTCGTGTGGTCGAGCAGGAACTCTCCCCTTCCTTCCGACAAGAGACGATAGAGCTGCGGATTCATTCCCTCCACATACTGGCTGATGGCATACTCGATGTCATCGCGCTGCGTGGGGTTGGTGGAGAACTCATACACCCGGAGCTTCTGGTGAATGAAGCAGTAAGCCGACTCGACACAGTCGGCAGTGATAGTCATATTATTTCTCATACTTTTCCTTTGGGAGACAAAAGTACGATTTTTATTCGATACCACAAAACAAAAATTGCCATTTTTCATTCGAGGCCCGCAAACAGCTTCCGACAAGAAAGTGTTTCAGTAGAAAATTTCACCCCAGCACGCATTTTACATCTTCCTCTTCAACAATCCCATATAGTTTCAACACCAATCTGTCTATTTCCTTCATTTTTGCCATATCTAGCATCTTTTGCGCATTCTCACCTTGGATTTCAGCAACCAACTGAACTATCCTATCAGCCACATCCTTGTTTGTTTCCGTTATGACTGGAAGAGGGAAGGTCCTCATATCAACTATCATAATCTTAGGGAAGGCTCCCTTTGTCGCCTTAGGCGAATGCCTGAAATGATAGAAAGCCGCAAGTTTGGAGTTCAGTATTCCACAAGCCAGCTCCAAAGAGTAAGCATCGCTATCCTTTACCACCAATATCGCAGGATCGTGGTAGAGAGCCTCATCTGTAATCGCAGCAAATATGGAAGGGTTGGTTATCTCACGAACCAGCATACGCTTGCCCATGAAATACTTTTGCTCCCTTGCCTTAGGAATCGCAAAATAATCCACATAGACTTCCAAGTCTGTTTGCTTGCCACTTGCTTTTCCCAGAGTCGAGTTCCATACTACGGAGTACTTCCTCACGTCAAATCCCCTCAGCCACTTTTGGTATCCTTCTATATATTCGGTTGAATGGAAAGCCCGATTCTTGATATCCTCCCTGGACACCCCCTTCTCCTTGTCATAAGCAATAATCCCTTGTGATATTTCAGGGAAAACGGATTCCAACGGAACTGAGTTTGCCACAATCTTGCTTATGACACGATTCTCTTCATTTGTAAGAGAAAAAGCCAATCCCCAATTTTGCGAGAACTCCCTTGTGATTTCTTCCTTCGAGATTGACTGTGATTCGCGACAAACGAGCTTGTTAAACAAGATTCTTCCGTCTTGCCTTACACCCTCTGCCTCTTCTGTCAAACCATGAGTGCTCTTGTAACATATCTCGCCAGAAGGATTTCGAGTTTTTTGCATCAAAAGAACGGTATTTCTCACCGTAGCCGACTCAAATATCTGAATATTCGTACAATCAAGCAACTCCAAGATGGACCAAGCGTAAGGATGCTGCCCATCCACTTGCATAAAAGACTCCCTCAATGTCTGTGCGAACTGATTGAACAGCCAAGTATTTGGGATGATATATGCCAAATATCCACGATTTCCCAAGAGCATCTTAGCCAAGGAGATGAAATAGTAATATATTTCATAATCAGGAACATGCTCAAACTTTTCCTCCACCGTCTTTCTGTATTCCTCCGACAAATGCACACCATAAGGCGGATTACCTATCACACAGTCAAACCCAACAAACATACCCTTGGAATCCATGACCTCGGGGAACTCATAACGCCACTCAAAGGCAGACAGACGATCGTGACGAGTCGAAACCTCGTCCAAGGCCAGTCGTAGCCTCTCCTCTTGCTTTCGCAAATTCTCCAACACCTTAGTCTCAGTTTCTTCTGGAGGGAAAAGCGAGTTCGCACGCTCCAATATCTCAGAACAAATCTTCACCCATCTCTTGTATTCGGCACTTTCTACATCATACCCTTTTCCCAGCTTCTTTTTGATGGCGGCAATGTCTGTCTCCATCCGATTCTTATTTTCCTTCGAAGGACTATTCTTATAGTCGGCAACATGCTTTTTATAATCAGCAATAGTCAACTGCGCCCCTCGCAGCACTTGGGTTATCGGCGCATCCAAGCCATATTTCATCACAAGCGAATTACCACACTTGATGTTGATGTCGATGTTTGGCAATGTTTGGAGATGACGTTTTCCATTTTCCGATCTCACGTAGTAAGCGTTCTTCAGCATTTCTATCCATAGGCGCAGTTGGCAAATCTCTGCGCTATTAGGGTTTATATCCACACCAAACAAACAATTCTCTATGATGATGCGTTTCTCCTCAAAAAGCGTCTCCTGCACAAGTTGGCTTTCCGAATCATTAGGATTATAGCGCACCTCTCCCTCCGAATCCGTCACAACAAGTTCGTCATCCTCAATATTCACATGATAGTAAAAACGCTTTCCATCTGTAGTTGTCAGCACATTCAACTCTCGCTTAATGGCAATCAGCTCATTGAGCGCCGAAACCAAGAAATGCCCACTTCCTACCGCCGGGTCGCAGATTCGAATGCCATTGATTAGCTCGTTTACATCTCGGCATCTATCCCGATCAGTATAGTCAAAGTCATCCACCAGTTCTGAAAAATCGGCATATGAAGTTCCATATTTCTCGTTATATTTATCTGTTACACAGCATCTCAAAGTCTTGTGACAAAGATATGACGTGATATAACCAGGTGTAAAGAAAGAACCATCTTTATAACCATTTATTTTCTCAAAAATCAACCCGAGGACAGAAGCGTTGATGATAGTCTTGCCACTTTCACCAGCCTCTGATCCAAAGTCATAGCTGTCAAGAAAGCGTTTTAGATACTCAAGCACACCTATCTTGCCCTCGGCAACTTTTCCATTTTTGTTTTTGAGACACGTTTTCTTCATGATGACCATCTTGTCATCACGCAAGCTGCTTATCGGGAAATAGTTCCTCTCTATCTCTTTCAACTCGAAAAGAGAACTGTTCAAGTATGGCACTTCACCAAACTTGTCTTTCATCTCATCAGTACGTTTTTCCTCGGGTATTGCCATGACTTTGCAAAATAAATAATGCAGCATTCCAAAGTCGGTCAGCTTGTCGAAAAAAGCATACTTCTTTCTGTCTGAATTGAACGAAATCAACTGGGATTCCAATAACTTCATAAAAAGTATTCTGTTTATCCACACGATGACAAGTCCTAGAGCCGTCTCAAAACGTTTTTTCTCGCTACCAGAATCTGACAAGCCTCCATAATCGCCCATCAACGAATACACTTGCTCGAAGATGGAGTAACTTTGTTGCTTTTCCCCTTTCAGACGTTGTATCTGATGCTTCACGCCACGCTCTTCCAAGCCCATGATATAGAGCAGTTCGGTATAAAATCTCTTGTTCAGAGTATTATGGTCTTCAGAAAAAGGCAAACATGCTAGATTGACGGGGGAAAAAAGTTTGTATAGAGCCTTAAACGTTGGCTTTGCCAAGACAGCAGGTTCTTTGATGCTCTTGGAGAAAGTACGCAAGTCAACATAAGTAAAAGAAAGTTTGTCCTTTACCGCTTCCACCTTAGGCTTGATTATCTGATTATAGATATAATCACGCTTATCTCCATGGGTATGCAATGAAGCTATAACATCACGTACAAATCTCTTATCTTTTCCAAAGAAATCCCAAAACACTCCTTTTTCAAAAATAAAATATTGGTACCCATCAGAAATGACAAGATGCTTGATACTCGTATTTTTTCCTTCATGCTCTTCCATAATATAACCCAACACGAGCTCAAACATGGCTTTTCTTGCCAAGTCATGCTCCGAAACCATTTCTTGGCTATTAACCTTTTTAAATTCAAAAAGAACAATGTTATGGTCCAATCCTTTGTCCTTTATCGCCAAATCCGTTTTACCCGAAGCATTTATCTCATAAGAAGACAATGGCCATAAAGTTTGCTCAAAGAAAGTCTTTACACGTCCCTTGTTCGTCTCCTCAATGTCCTTAGGGTTCAATGTTTCTAGAAGAATTTCCAATTGTAATCGAAATCTTTCCAACTCTTCCTCTGCCACTGCCTGTCTCAGATAAGACTTTTGAACAGACTGAGAAGGCTTTTTCAAATTAACCAATATTTTTGTAACTACTCAGTCTTCTTTTTATCTGAAATGTAAACCTTTAGATATTCGTCAGTTCACCACCAACTTATCGTTAAGAAATTATAAAG
>CAVBGK010000073.1:0-30728 GCA_963594995.1 Bacteroidaceae bacterium | reverse complement strand
TTTTAGCCCTCCCTTGAATACGTGTATCCCTTTTTCTAGATGACTGAGTAGTTACTTTTTTGTACGTAAAGCTATAAAAAATGTAAATAAATTTGGCAGAATCAGAAAAAGGCATTACCTTTGCAATCGCTTTCAAAAAAAAAGCAAGAAAGATAGGCACCCTTAGCTCAGTTGGTAGAGCAACTGACTCTTAATCAGTGGGTCTAGGGTTCGAATCCCTAAGGGTGTACCAAATGCAAAAACAAACGGCAAACGACCATTCTTTTTGAACCAAAGAACGGTCGTTTGCCGTTTAATAAAGCCACCCACAAGGGCATCATGCAAAAGGCCACCTTCACAGGCAGCCTAGTACAATTTATACAAAAACATTATGAATTATTATTTTTAGCGAACAAGATTCACATTTTACTAATCTATCTAAAAGTTTCAAATCTATCTAAAGAATCAATCAAATATCGTTATAACTTTTTATAACGCCGTCCACCCAGCTCTCTAGGCATTGGCGCAGCTACGGCACTTGCGCTCGCAATATCGCTCACATTGTGCACAGATGTCATAGCCTAGCATCGCACCGAGAATAAAATCCTCTTCTGGCGACAATTGGTTTAGGGGCTTCGTTACCATAAGTCGGATAGCATCCAAGCATTCACGTTTGCCAAAAAACAGATTCAAGCAATCGTTGCCAACCGGCTGCACGATGTAGTTGATGTTCTGATGCTGCAAGCGAGTTATGGCAAAATTTTCATATTTCTTGTTGAAGGTGAACAACACCATACGGCGCACACCCTTCTTATATTCATATATATGATTCATCAGAACCTTCATATCCACTGGCATCAACGCTACGTCCTGCTGCATACTATCCGACTTTTATTATGATAATTATAAGTAAAAGAACTGCTTGGTTCCAAGCACAAAAACTTTTGTCATTCCCTTAGAGAGAAGGCTTGATAGCCTCTACCCAAGCATCAATGCGCTCCTCTGTCTTGTCATCCTCGTTGACTTCATCGAGAGCCAAGCCCAAGAACTTACCGTCTTCCACCGCCTCGCTGTCATCGTAAGTGTAGCCATCGGTAGAAACACCTTCGAGAACAGTTGCTCCCGCCTCAACACAAGCATCATAGAGCTCCTTCAAGCCACCGCAGAAAGTGTCGGGATAAGACTCCGAATCACCACACCCGAAGAGGGCGACCGTCTTACCTGCCAAGCCTGCGCTCTTGAGGACCTTCACTCCGTCATACCAATCATCCTGCATCTCACCTGCACCCCATGTAGAGGTACCGAGAATCAAATTGTCATGACTTGTCACTGTAGCATCATCGATGTTAGCAACATCCACTGCTTCCACACCAAGCTTGCTAGCGATGGTGTCTGCAATACCATGGCAGGTATCTGTAGAAGAACCGTAAATTACAATTGTTGATTTCATTGTCTATATACTTTTAGTTACGTTACTTTCTTATTTACGGTTGCAAAGGTAGTATGTTTTTTTGAATGCCGCAATACCTAAAAATGATGGTTTCGCACAAATACCTAAAAATGGGGATGTGATTTTGGGACGCGTGAATATCACTTTTTCCGCACGACACTAGAGCCCGTGAGGTCCGAACTACCTGTTATCTGGACAATATAGATGCCCATAGGAAGCTGTGAGGTCGGCAAAAGGTACTCGACTTGTCCTGCAGCCATCTTTTGGCTCATCAACCTGACACCCTCCGTGTTATAGACAGACACAACAAACGATTCTTCCGAAGGCTCCCTCAGCTGAATTTGCAACCAGTTGCCATCCAGCCTTACACTGGCCTTTTGAGGCTGACTAGTGCTAATGCCATTGATTCCGTCCACTTGCAAGGCGGCCAACAAACCGTGATATACATCTATCTCGCCATATCCCCAATAATTGTTGGGTACGGAACGTTCTGTATCCAAAGGCCTGCTGGTCTTCTTGATGATTTCCAGTACCTCCCTACGAGACAACCGTGGATTGGCCTCCAACCACAAAGCCACAGCACCGCCCACCACAGGAGAAGCCATCGAGGTTCCAGCATTGTTATTCCAGGCATACGTACGCCCCCGGTAGTCAAAACGGGCCACATCCGACCGCTGCACATCCCCTGCCTCGGGATGATATTGCTCGTAAAAACTACTGTAGGATGCCACCACATTACTTCCCGGTGCCACTACATCCGGTTTGACACGCCCGTCAAAAGTGGGACCTACGGAAGAATACTCTGCCAAAGCACCAATGGGTCGGTCTTGCACGTTTCGCTTATTGCCTTGCAAATCTACCGAATAGGTATGGTTAATCGTAGCTCCTACACAAATGACACTCTCATAACCAGAAGGAGAATTGATGCTGTGAGAAAGTTCACAGTCATTCAAATCGGGATTGACAGAGCTGACATACATGTTTCCCACCCCATGATAAACCTGCACTTCGGCATTGCTTCCCACCACTTGATACGAGATATAGTTGTCCGTTCCCGCACAAACCTCTCCGACGGACTGCACCAACCAGTCATAACACAACTCTTCGGGATTGTAACAAGAAGGATAAGCCCCTATCATGAGCACATACCGTTTGTCTGCTATATCCACCGTATCGACAAAAGTGGAATCCTCGGAAGCAAGCACCTTATGACTTGTCACATCTACAGAAGTAGGTTCCTGACTACCCTTGTAGATGGTAGTACGAAAAGTAAATGCATCCGACGACTTCGCCACATGATAGATATAATTCCTACTACTGTTGACAAAGCATCCCGCGCTCTCCTTCCCTTTAGGCTTATACATATAATAAGGTAGATGCCCATTATTTCCAGCCGACGACACGATGACATGACCTGGGGTGCTCGTCATGCTGTCCAACACCTCATGGAAAAGGATGTCCGTTCCATCGAAATCCTGTCCCGAGCCCTCGCTGAAAGAGATAACGCAAGGTTGTCCCATCTTGTCTGCATAGTCGAAGATGTACTTGAAACCAAGCGCATCCATGGCGTATGTGAACTTATATAGTTGAGAAGAATCTACCAACGTCTGGTTTTCAGTAGTGGCATTCGCCACCAAGCAGATGTCACTCTCATATGCCACGCCATGATATTTGCCAGGAACGCTCATAGGCATCCCCTCGCCACCGCTACCGGCAGCGATTCCCAAAGTATGGGTGCCGTGGGTCTGGTCATGCCCATCCGCAGAACACCCCAAAGCCAACAAGGCATCCGCTCCCACGTAGTCTCGCCCCACAGGCAGGTTACTTTGCAATGTGTCCGATGAAATTTGGTCCCAAAGAGCCTTGATGCGATATTCTGTCATCTGGGGATTATAGAAGTTGGGATGAGTCAAGTCGAACCCGATGTCCATTATTCCCATCACCACCCCCTTACCAGTGAAAGCCTGTGGCAAATTGAGTCCCTCATAGACTGGCAATGCGTTCACTTGGATGACGGCGGAGTCCATCGTACACTTGGGACTCATGTTCGCCTCTATACGACACACTTCAGGCCTTAACGACAATTTCGCCACCCGATTCATCGGAATGGTTACAACATACACGTTTCCCCAATGTGCCCAAACTTTACAGCCCTCATCCAACAAAATCTCTTCACCTTTTTGCAACAACTTGACAAAAGCCGTCACTTCGGGCACACATTCATTCTGAGACCTTACGTTCATTTTCCGAATGCGCAAGTCGTTTGACTCCATGCGCTGCTGAAGCACATAATGGCGAAGCAAGGGCGACAACTTAGACAGGCAAGCCCGTTGCGCCAACAACGTCTGCGCCGCCAACATATATAATAATGTATATATCAATATTCGTTTCATGCGACAAAGATAAAACAAATCTACAGAACATCCAAACATTAAGGGAAATCTTTTCGCATGGACATAAAAAAAACTGTGTATCAGCAAACCCGACACACAGTTTTTCATCATATATTCTCTCTTATAAATACCTTCACAACAAAGCAGTTCACTTACTTGATGACACCACGGTTCTTAAGAGTGGTATTCAAGAGCAACAAGTACTTGCGATACTGTTTCTCAGAGAGAATTGTGTGCATGTACTTCAAGTCCTTGTTAATGGCCTTTCCAACCATCGCCTCGCGCTCCTCAGCTGGAGCCACAGCTGCGTTCATCATCTCCGCAGAGAAGTTCTTGTGTACATCTGCCACAGCCTCTGCCTGATCGATATTGAGACTCAATGCATTAGCCAAGCTACCCATATTCACGTTCATGTTATAAGCTGCTGTTGACGCTGTTGCACTTGCGTTCTCATCTGCTGCATAAGTAGCCGTCATACTCAACAATGCTACTGCCAAAACTACTAACTTCTTCATAATCTTTTTACCTTTCTTTACTTTGTGAGCCTTACCTATGCCAGAGAACCCGTCTCCTTTTCTAAGAATCATCCCTTACACGAAGGACTCAGCTCGTTTTACATTATCCTAAAAACTTTGTCTTTTTCCTTTTGACACTGCAAAGTTACTAACTATTTCCATTTTCACAAGATAAATTATGAAGAAAAAGCAAAAAAGGCATCATTTCTTGACATAAATCAACACAAAACATGACAAAACGGTTACAAAACGACATTTTATCACTCATTTAACTTTCATTTTGCAAAAGAGCAACGAAATCTTCCCAAATGACACACAAACAAGCTCACCGACAAAACTTTTCCCTCCCGACGTAGATTTTCCCCCTCCCAACGCAGCAATCCAACCATAGCGTAAGATTTCTAACGTTTTGCTTGCACGTGTCATTTTTTTATTGTACCTTTGCAGTCAATGTAACAATCCCTATATAATACTATAAGGTATATGGAAGAACAAACTCATATCGACAAGGCTTTGGCCTTCATGGAGAGTCTGGAGAAACTCGGCAATCAACTCAAGGCGGCAGAAGGTCACCAAAAGCTATTGCTGGGGAGGATGTTGGACCTCAAGAAGATCAACAAGACAGACTCTGATGAATACGCCCAGCTCTCCCAACAGAGCAAGGGGCTACAAGACATCATCGACAAATGGCGTCCTATCTATCTGGAACGTATGGAAATGGTGAAGGGCATCCAAAGAAAAAAGCGTAGCCGAAAGTAGGATTACGAAGGCCATATAACTAGACAACAATAAATACAACATAAGAAAATGGAAACAAAGAACTATTTTATCGTAGCTTCATATTCTCTGTATGACGTTACAAAAGGTGACGATGGAAACGAGGTATTGCTGGAGAAGACACAGGATGAGCGTCCTTTCATCTTCGTCAGTGGCATGGGCGCAACCCTCCCTGCTTTCGAGGAGCAGATTCTAAAGTGCGCCAAGGGTGCAGAGTTCGATTTCGTCTTGGAGCCAGAGCAGGCTTATGGAGAACACATTGCCGAGCGTGTCATTGAACTCGACAAGCAAATCTTCACTATCAACGGCGAGTTTGATGCACAGCACGTGAAGGTGGGCGCCGTGCTTCCTTTGCAGAATGAGGATGGCAACCGTTTCTTGGGTCTCGTACTCGCCATCACCGATGACAAGGTACAGCTCGACCTCAACCACCCTTTGGCAGGAAAGAAACTTAACTTCTGCGGTGAGATCTTGGAAAATCGCGAGGCTACCGCCGAGGAAGTTGCACACATGGCAAAATTGTTGAGCGGCGAAGGCCAACAGGGTTGTGGCGGAGGTTGCGAGAACTGCGGCGGCGACTGTAAAGAAGGCGAAGGAGACTGCAATGGCGACTGCAAAGAAGGCGGTTGTGAGAATTGCGGCAAATAAAGACTTAAAGACATATTGAGAATGGGGCTTTCATTCCCCATTTTTACTCTATAAGATTTGGAAAAATGAGAAATACATTTGGCAATCTCTTTACTCTCACTACATTCGGTGAAAGCCATGGTGTGGCTGTAGGCGGTGTTATCGACGGATTTCCAGCCGGCATAGACATCGACATGGATTTCGTGCAGTACGAACTGAACCGCCGCCGCCCCGGCCAAAGCCATATCACAACCTCCAGAAATGAAGCCGACAAGGTGGAGTTCCTCAGTGGTGTATTCGAGGGTAAGTCAACAGGCACACCCATTGGTTTCGAGGTGCGCAACACCAATCAACACTCCCAAGATTATGAGAACATGCGCAGTTTGTTCCGTCCTTCACATGCAGACTATACTTACCACGAGAAGTATGGCATCCGAGACCATCGAGGTGGAGGACGTTCTTCGGCACGCATCACCATCGCAAGATGCGTGGGCGGCGCTTTGGCGAAATTGGCACTCCGCCAGCTAGGCATCAACGTGACAGCTTATACATCCCAAGTGGGAGACATCGCCCTCGACAGAGATTACCACAAGTATGACTTATCAGCCATCGAAGCCAACATCGTGCGTTGTCCCGACCAGGAGAAAGCTAAGGAAATGGAAGAACTCATCGTCGCAATAAAGGCGAAAGGAGATACCATCGGCGGAATCATTACTTGCGTCATCAAGGGGTGTCCCGTTGGTTTGGGTGAGCCAGAGTTCGATAAGTTGCATGCCCAACTGGGTGCCGCCATGCTGGGCATCAACGCTGTAAAGGGATTTGAGTATGGCGAGGGATTTGAAGGAGTCACCACCCGGGGAAGTGAGCAAAACGATGTTTTCATTCCTAATGATGGCAATGTCACCACGGTCACCAACCACAGCGGTGGCATACAAGGTGGCATTAGCAATGGTCAAGACATCTATTTTCGTGTGGCATTCAAACCTGTAGCTACCATCTTGACCGAGCAACATACCGTCGACCTAGAGGGCAACCCTACCCTACTGAAAGCTCGTGGACGCCATGACCCATGCGTCTTGCCCCGTGCCGTACCCGTGGTAGAGGCCATGGCCGCCATGGTGATTCTCGACAACTATCTCCTGAACAAGATGGCAAAACTTCTTTAAAGGGAAAAGAGAGAAAAGGCAATCGCCGCCAGGATTCCACTTCGGAACTCCGGCAGCGATTGCTTTTTTGTTTCAGCCATATGCCAACAGTAAGCACACTTTATACAGGCATTTCCTTACCTGTATAAAGTTTTCTCTTAGCTCACACGATTCAACTTCTTGATGATAGAGAATATGAAGAGCGCTGCGAGCAAGCAGATAACCATCAAGGTACCCCAAACCACAGGTAAAGGCATATCCCACATATGACCAGGGATGGAAACCAACTTGTTGCCAAGAGCTGTAGCAACAAACCAACCACCCATAATCATACCTTTATACTTAGGAGGAGCCACCTTGCTGACAAAGGAAATACCGATAGGAGAAAGAAGCAACTCGGCGAAAGTCAATATCAGATACGTACCAACGAGCAGGTTAGGAGTTACGTCTGCCACATGATTAGGATGATCTGTGGCGAGCAGTCCCATACTGAACACTGTCATCAACAAGTAAGCGAATGCCGCAACAAGCATACCCAAGCCAATCTTTACTGGGGCTTTCGGCTCCTTGCCTTTCTTTCTCAACCAACCGAAGAGAGCGATGCTCACAGGGGTCAAGGCTACAACAAAACAAGGGTTGAACTGCTGAAAGATAGGAGCGTCAATGGCTACAGACTCACCGCCATGCTCCAGATAAGTATAGCCTAAGATGGCAGCAGGTACAGCAATCAACAAAGTATTGACAAGTTTGCCCTTGGAAGAGGTCTCCTTGTTGGTGGTAATCCACCCAACCAAGCCATAAACTATCAAGATACACCAAACCAAGTTGATGACATTGAATTCCAAGCCAGTTGCACCAGTAGCCTCTCGGGCAGTAAACTCATCGGCGAACCAAGTCAAGGTCAATCCATTTTGATGGAATGCCATCCAGAAGAAGATAACCACCGCGAATACCAAGCAAAGGCAGACAATACGCTCTTTTGTCTCGGCAGGACTCATTTCCTCAATAGCCTCATCCTTAGCTCCATCCTTCTTCTTGGAGACAAGTACCTGCTGGTAAGTCTTCTTACCCAAGAAATAAATCAAGATGGAAACGATGACAGAGACACATGCAACCGCAAAGGCGAAATGGTAAGAGTCTGCCTTGGTGTAGCCAAGGTCATTTTGCGCCCATGCCATGATGGTGGTTGCGGCCGTAGGAGCAAACAAGGCACCAATGTTGATAGCCATATAGAAAAGAGAGAAACCAGAGTCACGCTGACTGGCATATTGAGGGTCGTTGTAGAGGTCACCCACCATCACCTGCAAGTTACCCTTAAAGAAGCCAGTGCCCAAGCTAACCAGCAACAGGGCCGCACCCATGGCAGCAACTGCGACAGCACCTCCACCCAACGGAATGGAAAGGAAGAAATAGCCAAGGAACATAATCAAGATACCGATAATCACCATCTTGTTATACCCCCACTTGTCTGCCGCCATACCGCCAAACAAAGGCAAGAAATAAACTGCGGTGAGGAACCAAGTATAAATCTCCGACGCCACACCTGCGTCGAAGCCAAAGTTCTCACCCAAGAACAAGGCAAACACGGCAAGCATGGTATAATAACCAAATCGCTCACCCGTATTGGCCAAAGCTAAAGTCCAAAGACCCTTAGGTTGATTTTCAAACATAATTTTTATTGTTTTTATTGTTATTGCCAGAAGTTACATCCAAGGACATTCCTGTCCACAGCTCATCCATGACAGGCTATCAGTTTGCAAAGTTACGGAATTTCTTTGAAATTACAAACATTATGCAGCAAAAATGCATAAAAATTACAACTTCTGATGTTTTATCACGCTAAACACACATCAAAAAGTATCAAGTAAGGCGTAAAATACAAAGGATTAATTTAAAATAAGATATAATAAAGGTAAACTTTTTCTGTTTTATTACAAAGATATTGCGATTTTTTTTGTAATTTTGCAGCCCGAATGCCTTAGAATTGGGAATTCGGGGTAAATCGCAAGACATTAAACACAGGTAAAAAGAGATAAGAATTTATGAGACAACTTAAAATTAGCAAGAGTATAACCAACCGTTCCAGTGAAGCACTTGACAAGTACTTGGTGGAGATTGGTCGTGAACCTATGGTCTCCATCGACGAGGAGATTGAGCTAGCCCAGAAGATTCGCAAGGGCGGCCGCGAGGGTGAGCGCGCCAAGGAGAAATTGGTCAAGGCCAACCTCCGTTTCGTGGTTTCTGTGGCCAAGCAGTACCAGCACCAGGGGCTTTCACTTACTGACTTGATAGATGAAGGCAACATTGGTCTTGTCAAGGCAGCCGAGAAGTTTGATGAAACTCGTGGCTTTAAGTTTATCTCATACGCCGTATGGTGGATTCGCCAGAGTATCCTTCAGGCCATAGCTGAGCAGAGCCGTATCGTACGCTTGCCATTGAACCAGGTTGGTGCATTGAGCAAGATACAATCAGAAATCAGCAAATTTGAGCAGGAGCACCAGCGACGCCCTTCCGTGTCCGAGTTGAGCAAAATCACAAACATGGAGGAAACCAAGATTGACCAGACCATCAAGGCAGACAACCACCACATGAGCATCGACGCACCTTTCGGCGGTGAAGATGATGACAATGCTATGGTTGATGTAATGGCCTCCGGCGAAGACACCCGTACCGACAAACAGGTTGACTTTGAGTCCATGAGCAGCGAGTTGAAACGTGTGCTCGATGCAGTTCTCAAGCCTCGTGAGCGTGACATCCTCTGCTACTGCTATGGCATCGGTTGCCATGAGAAAGGACTGGAAGAAATCGGCAGCGAGTTCAACTTGACTAGAGAACGTGTACGCCAAATCCGCGAGAAGAGCATCATCAAGCTCCGTGAAAGCGGTAAGATTAAGATTCTCATGAAATATTTAGGCTAATTAAAGCAAAACGGCTTGGCGATTTGCCAAGCCGTTTTGCTTTAATTGACTATAAAGTTTCCAAATTTATCGATTACTCCTGTCACCTTATCTCTGGTTGCCTCGAAGTAAGGATACTCGTCACGAAGACAAATCTCATCATACAAGAAGTCTGCCACGACGGTATCATTGCCGTCAGGAAGAACCAATCCCATCTTGCCATTCTTCTCGGCAATCACTGGCATCATTCCGAGGTCATCCATATAGATGTAACACATACGCAGGAAGTCATACTGTGGAGAGAGCATGATTTCACCATTGTGGTTCTTCATACCGAACTTGCCGTTCTCCTCGAACACCTTATGATACTGTATGTACTTCTCCTTCAAGCGAAGATAATAGTATATCATCTTGCGCTTGTCATTGATAAACTCCAGCATATACTGGAATGTGTCGCAATAGTTGGCTACCGACCTGACCAGTATCATCTTGAGGTCAAGCCCATCAAGAGCCTTGCGGTTCAAGTCAATGTACTTTGCTATCGCCTTCTCTTTCTCTGGAACACTCAGGCTCGCCAAACGTTCCTCAAATTTCAGCATCGCGGTCTTGGTACCCGACATACCTTTGATATACCGGTGAATCTGTCTTCCCATTTCTGCACAGACGAACTTATCAATCTCTTGCTGCTCTATCGGGTCAGCATACTCTTTTATAAGAGCCTCAGGTGTCGTGTTCATGGTTAGTCCCTTTCTTTTTGATGCGCCTCCACGCCCACAAGTCACGGAAGCGGAAACGCTTGGTTTGATATTATAGTTAGTTGATTACTTCTTCACGTTAGGCTGCTGCAAGCCATAGCCCTTGCGCTTGTCTTCCATCAAGAGAAGCAAGGAGATGACGATGGCAATCACACCGAAACCTGCGAAGATAGTCATCGTCTCGGTATAGTCGATGACACCATCGGCTGCCGTGTTTGTCTGGTTAACCTTGCCTATCCATACAGGTATCAGAGCCAAACCGATATTCTGAATATAGAAGATGAGGGCGTATGCTGTGCCCAGCAGTTTCATAGGGATAATCTTTGGTACAGATGGCCACATGGCAGAAGGCACCAGTCCAAAGGCGATACCCAGCACGAGCATCATCACGATGGCGAGCACCCACGAGTTCACAGGCAGGGCGAACACCACATGTACCAAGGTCAAGAGACAGCTACCGATAATCATCAGTGTAGCACCCTTACCATACTTGTCGTAGATACTGCCGAAGAATGGAGTCAAGAAGATGGTACCAAACGGTAACATGGCTGGTATCAATCCGGCGACATCAGCATCCACTCCATACTTGAAAATCATCAATTTGGTGGCAAACTTCAGGAATGGGAACACGCCCGCATAGAACATCAGGCAGAGGAACGCCACATACCAGAAGCCTGTGGTCTTGAAGAGTCCACCGAGGTCAGAGAACTTGAATCCCTCCTCCGGTTCGCCAGCTACTGCAGCGGCCGAGGCATCCTCTTTCTTGTCCATCACACAATATACGAGATATACGAGCACACCTGCACAGAGCATAGCTGCACCCAAACCCACAGAAGCAGCCACACCCCCCATCGACTTGGCGAAAGGAAGGGCTGCACCGAGAGCTGCTGCCGTACCCAAACGTGCCGTAGCCACCTGCACACCCATAGCCAATGCCAGCTCATGCCCGGTAAACCACTTCACAATCACCTTGCTCACGGTAATACCGCAAATCTCGCAACCCACACCATAAATGGCGAATCCGAGGGCGGCAATCACTACCTGGGTGCTGTATGTGCCGAAGAAAGGCACTGCCACTGTTCCGCCGAAATCATGTCCCACTGCATACCATTTTACCAAGGCTCCGCCAAACATCAATACGGTAGAGAGGATACCCGTGAAACGGATTCCAAACTTGTCGAGAATCAATCCTCCGAAGAAGAGGAGCAAGAGGAACACATTGAAGTAACCGTATGCTCCTGAAAAGAAACCATATTCGTCGGAAGACCATCCCAGTCCAAGCCCCCCATCTTCCTTGGCAGCCGTAAGCAGCGGTTCGAGAGGCGACATCACATCCGTGAAAAAATAGCCGAACATCATCGTTACACTCACGATGAGCAAGGCTGTCCATCGAGCAGACGCTGAGTCGCTCAATTTCTGTTGAATTGCTTTTGTTGTCATTATTTTGTTTTATTTATTTTTATCCCATTGATTTTTACACTTTTACTTGAAGCATCACTTCCGACTTACATTCTTTGAACGTGTGATGTCAAAGAGATAAGCCAGTTTCACCACAATTTGTCCGAAGTTGCTCTTGGCGAAATAATCCTTCTTGGAGTTACCATAGATGTTGCCCAAACCATAATAGTAACGAGCCTCCAACAAGAAATGTCCCACCTTTGGAATGCTATATTCAGCACCGAGTCCTAAGGCAATGCCGTAGTCAAACTTATTCTCGATAGCCATCGTGTCCTGCGCCACCACCGAGTTGACACGCTCGTTGTCCGTCACCGGAGGGTTAATTGGGTCGAAGTTACTCTTGGTCGATTCATTTAAGAGATAACCAAATTGCGGTCCCGCATTGACAAAGATATTGAGCCCTTTGTTTTCCCGTCCCCATGCCAGGTGAGCAAAGATGGGAACCTGTATATACGTAGCTGTTCGCTGGTAAGCCAAAGCCTCTCCGGTCTGCGTGATGGTCACAGGCACATCATTGATATCAAGGATATTTTCCTTCCATCCCACCTGTGAATAGTCCACCTCTCCATAAATGGAACAGATTGTTTTGAAATACTTCTCGCAAACATAGCGAAAAGAGAATCCGCCCACTGCTCCTCCATGCTGTACTTGCGGAACCTTTGGCGTAAACCCCACACTGCTCATCACATAACCGCCATTGACGCCTATGGCAAAATCGCTTCGATGATCACCAATCTGAGCACGAGCTGTACTCCAAGCCGCCAAGGCAAACAATCCTATTATGATTTTTTTGTTCATCACCTTATTCATATATATGGTAGGGAATACTTTCCCTTCACTCTTCACTTCAATAAGTAACCGCCTCCACCTGTCGGTTGAAGGTATAATGGATCAACTGCAACACCTGGTTGCGACAACCACCCTTTGATGTTTTCACGAAATGGAGCGGTGTCTGTACGGGCTGGTAAGTCACCTGATTCTTGCCACCGACAAAGTCCTTGCCCATCTTGTTTACCCCCTGGATGAAATACATGGCATGGTCATAGCCCGTGATGGCGAAGCGGGGCATAGCCACCAGCATGTGTTGATGGAACCACGCATTATATCGCCTCTCCAACTCAAGCGTCGCGGCAGAGCTGGCATTATAGTAGAAGGTGGAAGGAATATACGTGTCGTACTTGTAGAAACGGTCGAGGTTGTACTTTGCATACATCAGCCATTCCGTATAACCGAAAAGCGAGATGACGGCACCGGGATATTTGGCGGAGAGTTCGTCAAGCTTGTTGAGCACCTGTGTCAACTGCGGCGAACGCCCCGTGTTGAGCACCACGACATTTTGCTTGGAAGGAACAAATGCCTTGGCAAAATAATCCATCGAAGAAGTGACATTGGTAATGCTATAGTTGATATTTCGCTTTTCCAACTCCTTGCGAAGTCCGAAGGTAAAGTTTCCCTTACGGGAAGTAGAATCGTTGCAATCGACAAAGATGGGATGTACATTCTTGAAACGGGCCAAGAACGCCTTGATGGCTGCGTCGTTGAGGGACTCCGGCGACTGATACACCTGAAATATTTCCTTGTTCCGATCGACATCATCACCCGATATGGAAAAAGGTATCACCATCTTGATGCCGTGCGTCTTGCAAAAGTCGGCCAAGGGCGCCACTTGCTTGGTATAGAGCGGACCGAAGATAAGGTCGCATGTGCAGGCTCCCTCTTGAGCCAGTGTTGTACGGATATCTGCATCGATAGGCACATTCCAAGCGTGTATGTTGATATGAATCCCCTTCTGCTTCAGATTCTCGCACGCCAAGAGGACACCACGGTAGTACTCCACCATTCGCTTGCCGTCTCCATCCACATCGTGAAGAGGCAACATGACACCGACGTTCACCGTATTGGCTTGTTTCTTGGCCACCACTGTCCGAGAAGCCTGGGCGGTGGCTGCCGAAGAAGCCGCTGCTGGTTTTGCGAAAGGAATGAAAAGCGTAGATCCCTTTTGAAGCATATACCCTTCCTTCTTCATCTCCGGGTTGGCATCCATCAGTTCCGGCAAGGTCAAGCCATACTTGTTGGCAATACCAAAGACAGTGTCCTTCTTCTTGACCGTATAGATGTCACGCCATTTGGTTGTCTGCGCCTTGGCAGCGACACCCAACATCAATATCCCCAGAAGTAGCGTGAAATATCTTAATTTTCTTATCATATCTCCTTAATTTTATTATTTCATTTGCAAAAATACAAAAAAACTCTCATTCAACCATACTCTAATTCGGAAAATTGCGCTATCTTTGCAGAAATTTACATTACAACCCATAATTAAATTGGAAAAATGATGAACAAAAATACGACATTCGGAGGTTATGGCATCAAGTGCACGCTATTTCTTCTGCTCCTCTTACTTCTAGAGCACACACCCTGTTGGGCAGACGAATATCCGAGCATTCAACCTTCCGTATCCTTCACATCATCGGACGGCACCACCACCGAGGACGAGACCTACTCAGGATCGGCCCCTGTCAAGGCCAATTTCTTCGCCAACCCCGCGAACATCACGGGATGGGAAGCGTACTACGAATGGCGCATCTACCACGACAGCGACACTGAACCATATATAATAAGGTATGAAGAAAATACCGAAATCGACTTCAACCAGTCTGGGCTGCACCGTGCCATACTCTATGCCAAATTTACCAAAGACGGCGAGACCATCGAGCAAAACAACGAAGACTCGCCCTTCTCCATCACCGTGTCGGAGAGCTATCTGCAGATGCCCAACGCCTTCTCGCCCAACGGCGACGGCATCAACGACATCTACAAGGCCAAGGATGGCTACCAAAGCCTGACGGAATTCCATGCCTACATCTTCAACAGATGGGGACAGAAACTTTACGAGTGGACTGACCCTGCCGACGGATGGGACGGCACATTCCATGGCAAACCCGTCAAAGACGGAGTCTATTTCTGTCTCGTCAAGGCGAAGGGCGCAGACGGCAAGAATTATAACATCAAGAAGGACGTCAACTTGCTCAGAGGCTACACCGAGAGCGGTTCAGTCTCGCAATGAACCACCACAATCATCACTCACAATATACGCTACAAAGAAACAACATACATCAATGACTTCAGAAGACGAAAAGATAAACGTGTGGGGAGCACGAGTCCACAACCTCAAGAACGTGGACGTGGAGATTCCCCGCGACTCCCTGACGGTGATAACAGGACTTTCCGGGTCGGGAAAGTCATCCCTAGCCTTCGACACAATCTTCGCCGAAGGCCAACGCAGATACATCGAGACCTTCTCTGCCTATGCCCGTAACTTCCTTGGCAACATGGAACGTCCTGACGTAGATAAGATTACAGGACTCAGCCCGGTCATCAGCATCGAGCAGAAGACCACCAACAAGAATCCCCGATCCACCGTCGGCACCACTACCGAGATATACGATTACCTGCGACTGCTCTACGCCCGCGCCGGAACAGCCTACAGCTACCACAGTGGCGAGGCAATGGTGAAATACACCGAGGAGCAGGTCATCGAGATGATTCTCCAAGACTTCAAGGGACACCGCATCTATCTACTCGCCCCCCTCGTCCGCCAACGCAAGGGACATTACCGGGAACTCTTTGAGAGTATGCGCCGCAAGGGCTATCTCCACATCCGTGTAGATGGAGAAATCATGGAACTGACTCGGGGCATGAAGACCGACCGATACAAGAATCACAACATAGAGGTGGTCATCGACAAACTTGCCGTACGAGACGAGGACGAGGAGCGCATCCGCAAGAGCATCGCCACCGCTATGAAACAAGGCGACGGTATGGTGATGGTCATCGACAAGGATGCCTGCAACGACGTCAAGATTTTCTCCAAGCGACTCATGGATCCCGTGACAGGCATGGCTTACCAAGACCCAGCACCCAACATGTTCTCCTTCAACTCTCCCGAAGGAGCATGCCCGCACTGCAAGGGACTTGGAAAGGTAAACCAGATAGACATCAAGAAAGTGATTCCCGATGACAACATGAGCATACACGAGGGCGGAATCATCCCTTTAGGCAGATACAAGAACCAAATGATATTCTGGCAGATAGAGTCATTACTAGAACAACATGGGGCAACCCTCAAGACTCCCATCAAGCAACTCGATGAGGACACCATGCAAGAGGTCTTGTATGGCTCTCTGGAGAATGTAAAGATTGACAAGGAGAAGGTCCACACCTCTACGGATTACTTCTGCGCCTACGATGGTGTCATCGACTACCTGAAGAGCATTATGGAAAGCGATGACTCTACCGCCGGAAAGAAATGGGCAGACCAATTCATCTCTACCATCGAATGTCCGGAATGCCACGGTCAGCGGCTGAAACGTGAGTCTCTCTCCTACCGCATATGGGACAAGAACATTTCTGAGGTGGCGTCCCTTGACATCGACGAACTGCAAGATTGGCTTGAGCAGGTAGAGGAACACTTGCCCAAGATAAAAGCCAAGGTGGCTCATGAGATTGTGAAAGAGCTCCGGTCACGTGTCACGTTCTTGTTGGACGTAGGATTGAACTACCTATCCCTCAACCGCCAGTCAGCTTCGCTCTCAGGCGGAGAAAGCCAGCGCATCCGCTTGGCTACCCAGATAGGCAGCCAACTCGTCAATGTGCTCTACATCCTCGACGAGCCTAGCATCGGTCTGCACCAACGCGACAACGAACGTCTCATCAACAGTTTGAAAGAACTGCGTGACATCGGAAACACGGTCATCGTAGTGGAACATGACCGAGACATGATGCTTGCAGCCGACTACATCGTTGACATCGGTCCGAAGGCTGGCCGCAAGGGTGGAGAAGTGGTATTCCAAGGCACGCCTGCCGAGATGCTGAAGACCCAGACCATCACTGCGCAATACCTTCATGGCGACATGTCCATCAAGATACCCAACCATCGGCGTAAGGGAAACGGAAAGAGCATCATCATCTGTGGGGCCAAGGGCAACAACCTAAAGAACGTGGACATCGAGTTTCCGTTGGGCAAGCTCATCGTGGTGACAGGTGTGAGCGGATCGGGCAAGTCAACCCTCGTCAACGAGACCCTCCAGCCCATCCTCTCCCAACACTTCTATCGTTCCTTGAAGAAGCCGATGCCTTACGACAGCATCGAAGGAATCGGCAACATCGATAAAGTGGTTAACGTGGACCAGAGTCCTATAGGCAGAACTCCTCGCAGTAACCCAGCCACTTACACCGGAGTGTTCAGCGACATTCGTTCTCTGTTTGTGGGACTGCCCGAGGCGAAGATACGTGGCTACAAGCCAGGTCGTTTCTCCTTCAACGTGAAAGGCGGGCGCTGCGAGGCTTGTGGGGGCAACGGCTACAAGACCATTGAAATGAACTTCCTCCCCGATGTATATGTGCCCTGCGAGGTATGCCATGGCAAACGATACAACCGCGAGACCTTGGAAGTGCGCTACAAAGGTAAGAGCATCGCCGACGTGCTCGAAATGACCATCAACCAAGCCGTAGAGTTCTTCGAGAGCGTGCCACAGATTCTACAGAAAATCAAGGCCTTGCAGAGCGTAGGGCTGGGATACGTCAAACTAGGCCAGAGCAGCACGACCCTCTCTGGCGGCGAGAGCCAAAGAGTGAAACTCGCCACAGAGTTGTCCAAACGCGACACAGGCAAGACGCTCTATATCCTCGATGAGCCTACGACAGGACTTCATTTCGAGGACATTCGCATCTTGATGGGTGTGCTGGAGAAACTAGTGGAACGGGGCAACACCGTGCTCATCATCGAACACAACCTGGATGTCATCAAGCTAGCCGACCACATCATAGACATGGGACCGGAAGGCGGTCGTGGCGGAGGTCAATTGCTTTGCGCAGGAACACCCGAGCAAGTAGCAAAAAGCACCAAGGGCTATACTCCACGGTTTTTGAAAGAAGAACTGGAAAGAAAATAGACATACTTGCGACAGGAGCAACACTTGCCACAAGCAGCAATCAGAAAGAGAATCATATCACCCTTTAAAAGATAAGAAAATGGACAAATTACCAATGAATGACGTTCCAATGCTCGTAAGTGCCATCAACTTCCTGCTTCGTGACCACGAGTTCGAGACACTTGACGAGATTTGCTACCACTTCAATGTGGACAGAAAAGCACTGGAAGAGAAAATGAAGACCCAAGGTTTCGAATGGTCGGAAGAGCAGAAGAAATTCTGGTAGTGGGAGAAATTGCAAAGCCTCCTTACCCCGAAATCATTGCATACAGAAGATGATATGACGGTAGAACAAGCCAAAAAGATACGATAAAACATCCATATTGCAGCAATAAACTCCTAAATATTTTGTTATTACAAAAGAAAGTAGTAATTTTGCATTCATTAAATCAATGTCTGAGATACAAACATGGAACATTTGACAGAAGAACGATATATCAGGTTGCGGACGGCACAGTTCAGACCTATGTATCTGTTTCCTTGCCCCTTGTAGAAAAATAGAGCTTATATGAATAAAAAACGATTGGCAATAATGCTTGCCACATACAATGGAGAAAGGTTCTTACAAGAGCTGTTGGACTCCATATACAGACAGACCTATAATGATTGGACATTATATATACACGATGACGGCTCAACAGATAGCACGTTGCGCATTATTGCCGACAACGCCGCCAACCATGACAATGTCATTGTGCTTGACTACAAGGGCGGCACAGGGCCTAAAGACAACTTCTTGGGCATGTTGCAACGCGTAGACGCCGACTACTATATGTTTTGCGATCAGGACGACGTGTGGTATGACAACAAAATCGAAATCTCAATACGCATGATGTGCGAATTAGAGGAACAGAATAGTGACAAACCCATTGTAGTACACACTGACCTTACCGTTGTTGACAGAAATCTCAACCATCTGCATGATTCATTTTGGGCATTTGAGGGCATACATCCCGAATACTTCATAACATTCGATAGACTTGCTGCCAGCAACGTTGTCACAGGTTGTACCATGCTATTCAACAAGAAAGCAAAAGAAAAAACTGTCAGTCCCGCACCTGCTGCCCATATGCATGACGCATGGGTGGTGGCATGTACAATGAAAAACGGAGGAATTGTCAAAGGGGTGTCACAGCCAACAGTGTATTACCGCCAGCATGGAGGCAATTGCCTTGGTGCCGTTCCAATGAAACACTCTACACTTTCCTTTTTGTCTGTCGGGGTACGACAGATGTTTGCTGACAATAAGGTGCAGTATGGAATGTTGAAGTCGCTTGGCTACGGCTCAATCTTCACTTATCTGAAAAACAAAATTGGATATATGCTCTATAAAAGAAGGCGTTACCGCTGTACAAGCAACAACTAACATTAACATACCAGCCCGTCTGCCCTTGCCCCCACTCTGCCCTTCAGATACAATAAAATTTAAGAAAGTAAGTAATAGTACAACCATATGGAAATAGCAACATCTTCCTCACGCACTATTCTTTTGATAAAGAACATCATCGCATCGTTCGTTGTCAAAGGATGGGCAGCTATCATCGTTCTGCTTATGGTTCCGCTTACGCTAAGATGCCTTGGGAGCTATCAAAATGGTGTCTGGCTAACCATAAGCAGTATGCTTGTATGGATAGACCAGATGGACATTGGCTTAGGCAATGGACTTCGCAATCAACTTGCCGTCCTTATGGCTCATGGCGAGAAACAGCGAGCACGTAGTTTAGTCAGTTCCACTATGGCTATGCTGGCAGGCATAATGTTTCCCATACTAATAGCTCTCTGCATGCTTATATGGTTTGGAGACGTTTACTCCTTGCTTAATGTTATCCCCACCATCATCCCAGAGCTTCGACTGGCACTTCTAACGGCTGTCGTACTTGTATGCATGACTTTTGTACTGAAGTTCATCGGCAACGTCTATATGGGTATGCAACTACCCAGTGTCAGCAACCTGCTTATTGCCCTTGGCCAGACTCTTGCCATGATACTCACATGGGGACTATACATTAGCGAGAATGCCACATTCTTTCTCGTTGTTGCAGTAAATACAGCAGCTCCACTTGCCGTATATATCTTGGCATACCCATACACATTCTATAAGAAGTTCTCCTTCTTAAGACCATCTCTGAAAAGTATCAACATACAATCAGCTGTATCTCTTGGTAGTGTAGGAATAAAGTTTTTCTGGCTCCAGATTGCATCTCTACTACAGTTCATGACTGCCAACATACTGATATCACGTTTCTTCTCACCCGAGATGGTTACGCCATACCAAATATCCTACCGATATATGAGTATAATGATGGCAGTGTTCTCCGTTGTATGCATGCCGTTCTGGAGTGCCACTACAGATGCCTACGCACGGGGAGATATGGACTGGATACGCAAAGCAAGTAGCAAACTACATTTATTTATGCTGTTCATTGCTCTCGCATTAATTGTTATGACTATAGCCTCACCATTTATTTATTCGATATGGATTGGCGACGATTGCCACGTACCATTCGGAATGACAGTAATGATGGCTATCTACGTCTTCCAACTCATCCTCAGTATGCGCTACTCATACTTCCTAAATGGAGTAGGAGCCTTGCGGCTACAGTTATATCTTACGATTTCTGCCATCGTCTTTATACCTGCCGCATGGGTAGCGAGTGCACTGACTCACGACATCATGTGGTTTCTTGCAGTAATGCTACTCTGCAATATGCCTGGCTTAATATGCAATGTCATACAATTCAATAAGATTCTATCTGGTACAGCAACGGGAATATGGAAAATACAGTAAACATAAAATATTGAAACTCATTAAATAATATGGATAAACTAAACACTTTGGAAAAAACATCAGAACAGAAGCCCATTGATGTAACAAAACTGATACTACTACTTTGGGCAAGCAAAAGGCTTTATGTCAAGATACTGCCTGCAGTTTTAATTGTTACATATCTACTAGCGTTATGTGTCCCTAGATACTACACATGTACGATGGAACTGGCTCCAGAAAACTCTGACGGCAGTACGTCTTCACTTGCTTCAATGGCCTCTTCTTTTGGATTAGGTAAGATTGGACTTAATTCTAAAGACGATGCCATATCAACATTGTTTTACCCAGACTTAGTAAACTCTCCAAATTTCATAGTTACCGTATTTTCTGTCAAGGTACAGACTTTAGACGGTAAAGTTAACACAACATACTACGACTATATTGACAAGCACCAAAAGGCAGCAATATGGGATAGATTTATCTTTGCTCCAATAACTAAACTGTTCAGGCCTGCAGATACATCATTAAACGCATCAAATCATGTAATTAATGTACGCAACCTTTCCTATCATCAGCAGGAAATCGTCAAAACGATTCAATCAAAAATAAAGTGTACTATAGACAAGAAGACCGATGCTATAAATATAAGCGTTACAGACCAAGACCCTTTGGTGTGTGCAATAGTTGGTGACTCTATACTGGCTCGCATTCAATCATTCCTTGTAGATTATCGTACAAAGAAAGCAAGAAACGACTATGCTTATTACAAAAGACTACGTGACGAAGCAAAGACTAAATACGAACGCGCGCGCCAACAGTATGCCGCAGTGTCAGATGCTAATGTTGAGGTCACATTACGCAGCGTAAGTTCCAGAATAGACGAAATGGAAAACGAGATGCAACTTCTATACAACAATTACACAGCATTGGCTACTCAAACTCTTGCTGCTCAAGCCAAAATACAAGAAAATACGCCAGCCTTTACGCCCATTACAACTGCGGTAATTCCAACAAAGCCCACAGGTCCCAAACGTACTATTATAGCTATTGTAGCAACGCTTATTGCTGCAATAGGCATAAGTATCTATGTCATATATACAAAGAAATAGCTATCTATTAAAATTATGTTCGTATTCTTAACAGCACTCTTTATATTCATCATTGTCTTGGCTTTTGTTGAAGACAATATGACAAATGTCCAAAAATGCTGCATACTTATTATGCTCTCTGCTTCTATGATTGCTGTGGCTGCGTTCAAAGACGTCACTATTGATGCTGATGCAGCAGAATATGAATATATGTTTTACAACAACGATAACATATTGATTGAGATGTCAACTGAACCGACATTCATATATATAAGCCGTTTTATACTTGCCATTGGAGGCGGCATTGCAGGATTATTTTTTATCTATGCAGTGATTTCCATACCATTGAAAATCATGGTAATGCATAAAATGACACCTTGGATATTTTCTGCTTTGATTATATATGTAGCTAGATATTACACATTACACGACCTAGTACAGATACGAGCTGGTGCAGCATGTGCCATGCTGATGATTGCAGTATATTATCTCGTCAACAAACAAGCAAGATTATGTGCTATATTCTTTATCATTGCCCTAACTTTCCACTATTCCAGTCTTGCAGTTCTGCCCATACTACTTATAGGCAATAGAAAGGCAAACAAAACTGTGAGATTTATTATGGCAAGTATCATTCCCATAGGATTTGCAATGGCATTTCTTGGTAAAGACATCTTCTCTTTAGTTCCGGCCTCTATTGTTACAGGTAAAGTTGAATTATATTCAGCCAATGCATTTACATACGATACGGTAGTGCCGTACAAAAGCGGTTTAACCCTAATAAAGTGCTTTATCTTCTGCTTTTTTCTCTACTTCTATGAATTTCTGAGTGAACGCATAAAGTATTTTCCTATCATGATGTACTTTGAAGCTGCAAGTATTTTCGCCATACTGATGTTTACGACAATTCCTGTGCTATGTACTAGACTGTCAGAGCTATTTGGCTTCTTGGAACCACTATTGTTTATTTGTTGCATACACTGCATCAAACCTCAATATTTGGCACGGATACTTATCGCATTGGTTGGTACATTCATCTTGATTGCCAATATGCATAATAATTTCAATTTCTAAAATCCTGACGTAGTATGAATACTGAGCACACATTCAAATACAAAATGGTAGGCATTGTCACATTGTACAATCCCAATGTGAGCGAAGCGGCAGAGAATATCATGCGATATACTCCTTGGCTTGACCTGCTAATCGTTTGGGACAACTCACCGTTGGAACACAATGTTAAGCAACAAATATTGCCATTACTCGAAAGCATCGCCACCAAGATACTTTGGCACGGGACAGGGGAAAATCTATGTATCGCCCCTGCTATCAACTTCGCATGGCACTATGCTCAAGAGTACGGATTCGACTTCTTGCTCGTTATGGACCAAGACAGCCATTGGAATGATTTTGCCGCATATCGTCGAAAGGTAGAAGAACTTTGGGCAAACAATGAACAGCTTGTATTCTGTCCTTTTGTCACAATGCCAAATGCCGTGCAAGCAGCGGAAGATATTACATATCCACGAACATTCATTAATTCCGGTACTATTTTTCCAACGACTATACTTACAGCTGTGGAAGGGGCAGACGAAACTTTCCCTTTGGATGCCGTTGACCATGAATTGTCCATACGCATACGAAAAGCCGGATACCGAATCGCATGTCTCAACCGATTTGTCCTACAACATCATCTTGGTTCTCCATTCCGTTCAAAATGGTTGCCATTGACAACTCTAAACTATAATTCTTTTCGTACTTACTCTATATTACGCGGATATATCATATTGTTTCGCAAACATTGGAGTTGGTTCACATTGAGAGAAAAGTACATACTATTAAAAGGGCACCTTTTTACACGTCTGTTGAAGATTATCTTCATAGAAGAGGACAAATGGAGCAAAATAATGAGCCTATTCAGAGCTATAAAAGACGGTCTCCTATACAAGCTATAAAGCACTTACATGCTCTCCAAAAAAGATTCTAGCAAATGAAAAAATCAGTCTGCATTGCAACATATAACGGTGAGAGGTTCATACACGAACAGTTAACCTCCATCCTCCCACAGCTCTCTGCTGGAGACGAAGTCATTGTCTCCGACGACGGGTCTACGGACAATACACTGGACGTAGTGCGTCGTTTCAATGATTCTCGCATAAAGATTATCCTACACGAAAAGCGCAAGGCAAAGTTCACTATCGACTATGCCACAGCCAACTTCGAGAATGCTCTCAAGCACGCTGATGGCGATGTCATTTTTCTCTCCGACCAAGATGATGTGTGGATGCCAACGAAAGTATCCACCATGCTTGCTGCATTGAAAGAAAACGACATTGTCATGTCCGATTGCACTGTGGTAGACGGCAAAATGAATGTGCTACACAAATCATACTACACCACCCAAAGAGCGTTTAAAAATAGCCTTACCTACAATATAATTAAACCAGCTTTCCTTGGAAGCTGCATGGCCTTCCGGCGTAAAATTATCGATCGTGCACTGCCATTTCCTCCATACGGAGTTGGTCATGATTTGTGGCTGGGATTAATCGGTCTGCGCTTTCACAAGTTCAAGTTTATATCACAGCCACTGATGTATTACCGTCGACATGACCAAACAGTAACAGACGGCGGCAAGAACAATGCAACGTCTCTTTGGTTCAAAATATCATACCGCTTATACGTTTTAAAGGCTGTCATTTCCAAACTAATATTCTAACGATGAAGATACTATTCTCTGACAATACTCTTTGGGGGCTTCTTAATTTCCGAGGACCTGTCATCCGTCACTTCATACAACGTGGTCACGAAGTAGTTGTTGTAGCTCCCCAAGACAAGACATCTGACATGAAAGCAAGTGTTCCTGCCGACATACGCTTTATTCCTGTTAAGATGGAACGCTCAAAGACATCACCGATAGCAGACCTTCGCTATTTCATTGATATTCTCAATATCTATAGGAAAGAGAAGCCTGACTACATCTTCCATTATACCATAAAGCCAAACATATATGGCTCTATGGCAGCTAAGATGTTGGGCATAAAGTCAACCCTAATGATGGCAGGTCTAGGATATACTTTCTCCAATGACAAGCTTATATCACGCATTGCACGTGGACTATACAAGCAGGGATTAGCATGTTCTGAAAGGGTATTGCTACTCAACAAAGACAATTATGAAGAGATTGTACGCAGAAACTTCTGTGCTCCGCAAAAGATAACCTTACTTGAGGGAGGTGAAGGCGTTGACACAGAAGCCTTCTCTTACCAAGACAACACATCAAGCGAAACAACGTTCTTGTACATAGGCCGCATACTCTATGATAAGGGCTATCGCGAGTTTGTCAACTGTGCAAAAGAGATTCGTAAGGATTTCACTCAAGCAAAGTTTGAAGTGCTTGGCACTTTTGACAAGTCATATCCCCAATGTGTCGATGAGAAAGAATTCAAAGAAGACTGTAATAGTGGTGCAATAGAATACCTTGGCTTTACAAGTGATGTCCAAAGTATTCTTGCCCGTAAAGGCATCGTTGTTGTTATCCCATCATTCTATGGTGAAGGATTAAATCGTTCGCTTATGGAAGCATGCGCATCCGGAAAGCCAATTATTACAACAAACATTGGCGGGTGTCGTGAAACTGTAATAGACCAGAAAAACGGTTTCCTCATTGCTCCCAAGTCCACTCGTGACCTAATCGATGCCGTAAGACGTTACCTGTCTCTTACTAAAGAAGAAAAACAGAATATGTCTCTACAGAGTCGCCAACTGGCAGAACAACGTTTTGACATAAGAAAAGTCATAGCTGTTTATGAAAGCTTCATTTAGAAGTTGCATTGGCTAAGCAGACCACTCGCCCTTTATCCCCATCCCATTTCCTCCTTTACAGCGTCAAGGATTTGGGAATGTGGGATTCTGAGAATGTCTGTATTCCTATCGGATATAATTTCAGTGCCATAGCCTTATCCTTTTTTATGAAAGTATGATGGTGATGCCTATTCTGCTTTATTCAGATTGTTCTTATTTTTTTTCGCAATATTACATATAAAAATAGGTAACTACCAAATATTTTTTAAGAAAACATACAATATTCCACCACATTCATAGTTAATATAATAAATGTAAAATTACAACAAAAACATATTAGAATTTTGACAACGTTTATGACACATGATATGATTGCCATACTGGCAGCTTTCCTTTTGAGCGCTCTCTGTGGATTCCTCTTCATCCCAGCCCTTCTCAGCTTCTGCAAAAGGAAGAACCTATACGACATGCCTAACCAAAGGAAAGTACACAAGTGCCTAGTGCCCCGTCTGGGAGGCATCGCCTTCATGCCCAGTATGCTGATAGCCTTCTTTATCGTCACGCTTATCATGGGAAGTCATGCCGTCGATTCAAAAATCACCATCAGCACGTGGACGCTCGGCCTGCTTATCAGCCTCTTGCTGATATATGGGGTCGGCATTGTAGATGACCTCATCGGACTGGATGCCAAGATTAAATTTACCATCCAAATCGTAGCATCGGCCATCCTGCCGTTGTGCGGACTTTACATCAATAACCTCTATGGGCTTTTCGGACTTCACGAGATTCCCTTTTACATCGGCTTCCCACTTACGGTATTGGTATTTGTCTTTATCGACAACGCCATGAACCTTATCGACGGCATTGATGGCTTGGCAGCCAGCCTCTCCATCCTCGCCCTTATTGGATTCCTCTATAGTTTCATCCACAACAACCTCGTGGTATATGCCGTACTGATAGCAGGACTTGTGGGAGTGCTCACGGCATACCTCTACTTCAACGTTTTCGGTAACCCGGAAAAGAACCGCAAGATATTCATGGGAGACTCCGGGAGTCTGACGCTCGGATTCATCTTAGGATTCTTGTTTGTCAAGACCTCGATGAACAACCCTCACGTGATGCCATTCTCCGCCGCAAGGGTCATCTTGGCATACAGTCTGCTGATTGTTCCGACCTTCGATGTGGTGCGCGTCATCATCCACCGACTGAAAAACAGGATGAACATCTTCGATGCCGACAAAAGCCACATCCACCACAAGTTGATGGCCGCTGGACTTTCACAACATTACACATTGGGAGCTATCATGCTGTTGGAACTATGTTTCGTGGTGCTCAACTTGACCATATACGAGTTTATCGAAAAAGACTTCAACACCTTGTTGTTCACCGACATCCTCCTATACACGGCTTTCAACATCGCATTGAGCCAATATACAAAAGCTAAAGCCGCCAAGAGATGATGAAGAGAACATTCGACTTGATTGCATCGGCTTTATGCCTTGTACTTTTTTCACCCTTGTCTGTAGTGATTGCCATTGCCATCCACTTGGAGGACGGTCTCCCCGTCATCTACAAGCAAGAGCGAATCGGTCTGCACGGCAAGCCGTTCTACATTTATAAGTTCCGTTCTATGAAGGTGGATGCCGAGAAGGACGGGCCAAATCTCTTGGAAGTGAACGGCGACCCACGGCTTACGAAAGTGGGGAAATTTCTCCGTGACCACCACCTCGACGAGTTGCCGCAGCTTTGGAATGTGCTCAAGGGCGACATGGCGTTCATCGGCCCGCGCCCCGAGCGCAAGTACTACATCGACCAAATCATGGAGCACGACAACCGGTATCCATATCTCTACCAGATTCGTCCGGGCGTGACCTCTTACGCCACGCTCTACAACGGCTATACCGACACCATGGAAAAGATGCTGCGACGCTTGGAGCTAGACCTCTACTACCTGGAGCACCACTCCTGGTGGTTTGACACCAAGATACTCGCCAAGACCTTCTGCAACATCGTTTTTGGAAAGAAATTCTAAATTTTCTAATTTACTTCCCGCTATTTCTGCAGTAAGATTCGCATCCTTTGCCAAAGCCAGCGTTTTGAGAAGGTCATATCTTGTTATGGAGAGCCACCTCATCGGCAGCAATATCCACAATCTTCTTCCGGCGAGCCACACCTATTATATAATGGGCTTCCTTGGAACTACAATGAAAATACCTTTTCACCGCCTTGACGAGGTTTTCCTTCTTGACAGAAGAGACGCCTTCGGGATAAGCACTGCGTACCGCCTTCTCGATATCAACCATCTTATACTCCACATGACGCTTGTGAAGGTAAGACGCTGCAATGAGAATCGCTACGATAACTAACACGGAAATTGCTAATAAAGTTACTTGATTCATGGCATATTGCTTTTAGTACGATGCAAATATAATACAAAAACTTGGGAAAACGAACTTTTTTGACGATTTTTTTGCTATTTCGAAAATATTTGTGTACATTTGCCGAAAACAATCAAAAACCTAAAGTAAAATGCAAGAAACCGTAAAAAAAGTGTTGAGCGGCGATTTCAATCGCAAGAAGGCCTTGATGTTTGCCGTCACAGCCATGCTCACAATCCTAGTCTGGAACCTACCCATCGACAGCTTCGGCATCGAGGGACTAACCGTGGTACAACAACGAGTCATCGCCATCTTCGTGATGGCAGTCATGCTCTGGCTAACAGAGGCTATCCCGGCATGGGCTACCTCCGTCGTCATCATCTTTGTATTGCTTTTCGGTGTCTCTGACTCCGCCTTCAACATCATGCAGGGATCAGAGGGAGAATATGGCAACCTCTTGGAGTACCAAGGCATCATGGCGTGCTTCGCCGACCCCACCATCATATTATTTCTGGGCGGCTTCGTCATGGCCATCGCTGCCACCAAGAGTGGGCTGGACGTACTGATGGCAAGGACGCTCATAGCACCTTTTGGCAAGAAGTCGGAGAACGTGCTGCTGGGATTCATGCTCATCACCGGCATCTTCTCCATGTTTATATCCAACACCGCCACCGCAGCGATGATGCTCACCTTTCTCACTCCCGTGTTCAAGGCCCTGCCCGCCAACGGCAAGGGGCGGGTCGCGCTGACGATGGCCATCCCCATCGGCGCCAACCTTGGCGGCATGGGAACTCCCATCGGAACGCCCCCCAACGCTTTCGCCTACAAGGTGCTGACAGCCGAAGACGGCCTGAACCTCGACCTCGGCTTCGGCGACTGGATGATGATTATGTGCCCCACAGTGCTAGTTCTTCTTGTCATCGCCTGGCTAATCATCCGCAAGATGTTCCCATTCTCACAGAAGACCATCGAGCTGGAAATCAAAGGCGACATACATTTCAACTGGAGAACGATGGTCGTAGCCGCCACATTCGTTGTCACCATTCTCCTTTGGGTCTTCGGAAAGAGCACCTTTGGCATCAACGCCAACACCGTGGCCATGCTCCCCATTGCCATCTTCGCTTTCACGGGAGTCATCACGGCAGATGACCTGAAGGAAATCGACTGGGCTGTCATCTGGATGGTGGCAGGCGGATTCGCACTAGGTCTCGCCATGAACGGAACCGGACTGGCAGAGAACGCAGTGAAGAGCATCCCGTTCGACACATTCAACCCATTCGTCATCATGGTGGTGTCCGGCCTGGTATGCTTCGCCGTGAGCAACTTCATCTCCAACACGGCCACGGCCGCCCTGCTCATCCCTATCCTGACGGTAGTCTGCGCCGGTATGGGAGACTCCCTGGCAAACATCGGCGGAACCTCCACCGTCATCATCGGCATTGCCGTGGCTGCTTCTTGCGCCATGTCTCTTCCCATCTCCACCCCTCCTAACGCCATCGCCTACTCCACGGGGCTAATCCAGCAGAGCGACATGGTGAAGGCGGGCCTAACCATCGGCGTGCTCAGCATGGTCATCGGATACGGGGTGCTCATTACCTTCTGCAAGATGGGAGTACTGTAACAATTAATAAAGCATAAATCGGAAAGACTCCACAAAATATTCCATGGGATAATTTTGTGGAGTCTTCTTTTTGTAGTACCTTTGCAGCCACAACCTCTTAACATAAGACATGAAGAAGATAGTCATAGGAATCGACGTAGGAATCTCCACAACCAAGATAGTGGGCATCGACGAAGACGGAATGGTACTCAATCCAATCCGCATCAAGGCGACCGACCCCATCACCTCTTTATACGGAGCATTCGGCAAGTATCTGCACGACAACCAGATTTGTCTCACCGACGTAGAACACGTGATGCTCACAGGCGTAGGGGCGGCCTACATTGACGAGCCCATCTACGGTCTGCCCACCTCGAAGAGCGAGGAGTTCGTCGCCGACGGACTGGGAGCCAAATACGAGAGCAAGCTAGACCGGATGATCGTGGTAAGCATGGGTACTGGCACCTCGCTCGTGAAATGCCAAGGAGACGACATCCGGCACATCGGAGGCATCGGAATCGGCGGCGGAACGCTGTCGGGACTGAGCCGCATCATGCTCAAGACGGATGACGTGAAGCAAATAGCCAAGTTGGCAAAGGACGGTGACGTGTCGAAGATTAACCTCCTGATAGGAGACATCAGCGCCAAGCCTCTTCCCGGCCTCCCCATGAACGCCGTGGCCTCGCTCTTCAGCAACGCCAAGGCAAACGCCTCACGGGAAGACATCGCCAAGGGACTCATCTGGATGGTATTGCAATGCATCGGGTCTGCCACGATACTTTCCTCACTGGAGTCGGGCATCAAGGACTTCGTGCTCATCGGCAACCTCACACTGCTGCCCCAATGCCGCGAAGTGTTCCCAGCCATGGAGAAACTCTACAACGTGAGATTCCGCATTCCAAAATACTCAGAATTCTGCACCGCCATCGGGGCGGCACTCGACTACAGGAGAAGGATGAAAACAGCGGTTTCGGAATAACATCTCAACGCCCGGAAAACCACGTAAGGGGCTTTCCACAGAAATGATTTTTAACATTTCGAACAAAAGCAAGTAACTATTCAGCAGCCCCCATCCCAAAAGCAGAGCCTCTAGCCTATTGGGTAG
>CAVBGK010000072.1:0-59413 GCA_963594995.1 Bacteroidaceae bacterium | reverse complement strand
TGTTGAACCCTTAAAAACGGATTTGATTATGGGAAAGATTTTTAATTTTTACAAGAAAATGAGTGTAGATGACACCATCTGTGTTTTCGGGCTTTTTGGCGGTGCACTGATGATGTTTGCCATTGCAGGTGTATTCTTTGGCTTCTTGGACGAATGGGCATTTATATGGCTCTTCACCTCTGGATGGGTTGTCTCTGCTGTGGTTGTTGCGGTGATTTTTGGTAAAAACGGATGCTTCATGCACGACATTACAACAAGCGATAACTGAAAGGTAACGGAACGGCTAACCACCGTTCCATAACATAAATTCTATATGGAACATACAGATTTTCACAAAATGTACAAGGCAATAATGGACAAGGAAGTTGTTGCGCTCAGAAATGCCTTGCAGAAGTTTCCCCTCCATAAATATGATTGGGAGGAACACAACGAGAAACGTCCACGGATTATAGCAAGCCCTAAGCACTATGACTTTGCAAGAGATTACGAGGTTTGCCGAATTACAGAAAACCTCGGATATGATTGTGGCATTTTCCTCAAAGACTGGGAGAGCGAAAGAGAAATTGAAACAGGTTATGCTTTCCTTGCTTTTGGCTCAATAGACTACATCCTTGACAAATTGCCAGAGATTACGGAACTATAAGGTAACGGAACGGCTAACCACCGTTCCATAATAAACATAAAAACATGAGAGGAATGACAAAATGGGAGGACACCGCTGAGTATTATCGGTTTCCAATCGCAAGTGTAAGCAAAGAGGATTTGGAGGCAAGAGGCTTCGATGTTACCTTAATTGATGGGGACATGATGGTTGAGCTTGCCGCACGAATGGAAGAGGAGTATCTCAGAGAACTCTTTTGGTTCTCTTTGGAGAACAATGCCAAGAGAATGGGATTGCCAACGAAGTAAGCATCTTGTTTGAAAATGAAAGAAGTAGAAGTTATGCCTAAGCAACAACTTCTACTTCTTTTGTTATATTAATACTCGGAAAGAGCTTCTTCCCTTGCTACATTCCTTGCGACTAAACTGATAGTGTTTTTGGTATTTGCTTGTGTGCATTTAACTCCAACCTGGTCTGTTAACTCGCAGAACTCCATCAATGTGAATGATTCGCCCGGGCTTAGGTCAACCAAAGCCTGTAATTGCTCATAATACCAAAAAGTTTTTTTGCCATTGTACACGACAACAAGATTGGCGTTGCACTCTAATGCGCATCGGCACACATCTTGTTTGAAAATTTCCATCTCATCCATAGGGCAATATTGGTTAGAGATTGAAGATTTTTTTCACATCGCCTTTCCTTGGCTTCTTTACACGAATTGCTCCATGCAGTTTCTCATATTCATTGATGACGAACGTGAAAGCAAGGTCAAGAAGGGAATTGATATTAATCCCTTCTATGTCGGCAATGGCTCGTATCTTAGCCATCTTCTCAACATCGACAGTTGCACAGAAATGTTTCTTGACAGGCTTGTTGGTCTTATGGGCGGATTGTGGAGCAGCGTCTGATTGCGTTTGAGCCTCCTGCCCGGGTGCTTCACTGCCGTTTACATCCTGTTCCTCAGAAGGATATTCTTCTTTTCCTGTAAGACCAGAGAATAGTTTATCCATTGCGTTCATATTTACATTCTTTCCCATTATTTTTACCGATTTATATTGTTGTCGCTTATGGCTGAATCAACAAGACCTTCCACTTCTTCTATACTCCAGTAAGAATCAACGTCAATGTCGGTGTACTCACTTTTGAAGACGGCAAGCAATTCGCTAAGCGTATTTAATTGTTCCTGTGTCATAACTCTTCTATTTAAGGAGAGAACTATTTTATTCTCTCCAAAATTTCGTCCGTAAATGCCTGGTAGTCGATTGCCCCGTTACTCTTTGGGTCATACTCAACGATATTGGTAGCTTCCAATGGGGCTTGGGCAATGGTCACATTCTTGCGTATCTTTGTTGAAAATATCTTGTCTCCCAGATTATTGCGAAGACGCTCCTCTATGCCCTTACTAAGATTCGTGGACTCCCATCGTGTAATGAGTATGCCCAATATCTCAATCTTCGGGTTCAGATACTTCTTCAACTGGGCGATAAAGTCGGAAATCATCTTCAATCCATTGAACGGAAGTATCTCTGCCATCAAAGGGATAATCACATAATCAGATGCTGTAATGGCGTTGAATGTCATAAGCCCAAGGGAAGGAGGGCAGTCGATTATGATGTAGTCGTATTTGGTCTTGTACTCCTCCAAGAGGTTGGCAAGGATTCTCTCTCTTGCTATCTTGGAAGCCAACTCAAAGTCTGCCTGTGCCAGTTCAAGCGAAGCAGGAACCAAGTCCAGCTCTGCCTTCTCATTAACTCTATATATGGGAAGTGCAGTTGATTTGGTCATGGCATCATAGATGGATGCAGAGACCTCTCCCTTGATAAGGGAACTTGTAAGGTTTGCCTGTGCGTCAAGGTCTATGAGAAGAACCTTATAACCCTTGGTGGCAAGAATTGAACCCACACTTGCCGTTGTGGTTGTTTTACCGACACCACCCTTGTGATTGGCGATAGAAATAATCTTTGCTTGTTTCATATTACTTTATTTATATATTGTTTTATTGCTATATTACCTTATTAACGTATTAATGTATTACTGTATTTCAGTATTTTCTTAAATACGGCTGCAAAGATATAAATATTTTCTTAAATACGAAAATATTTATAGAAAAACTTGCGTATTTCATTAATTTTCTGTATCTTTGCACCATAAATAATTAATAAAACAATATATTAAAGTATGAAACAGTTTGTATTGACATCAGCATTGTTCATGGCTGCCACATTCGGTTATGCACAGAACATTTCAGAGCCAGAGTATAAAGGACAGGTAGCCATCATTAACACTGACAGCACCACAACGCTCCTGCAAAAGGAAACAGGAGAACACAAGGCAAAGTCGTCGGCTTGGGGAATGATTCCCATCCCTGGTTCATCACTCCTTGATAAGACAAAGGCGTATCTTTATGTAAAAGGTGCGGAAAGCCCTAACAAGATTACCTCCAAGAAGTTCTCCCTTATCATCCGTGTAAAGGACAATAGTGAGGAGCCAAAAAACGCCTTCGGCATCTTCAAGTTTGAGACGAAGAAGAATGAACGCAGGTTCAAGATGGTTGACATCGGATTTGGCAGCGCATCGACTACCACAAACTTCACCAACGTGGATTACGAGGCAAAGAAGTTCGGAACATCCTCATATCTCGTTACAATCCACGACCTGCCAGTTGGGGAATACGGAGTAGTGGCTAACGGATTTGACAACATAGCCACCTTCTCTGTGAAGTAATCATCATTATTGTAGAACCATTAAAATTTTATAGATATGGAAATAGTAATTATGTGGTTTTTAATTGCTTGCATTTTCAAGGGATTCGGTAAGGCAATGCTACACTCAGGCGGTAAGAAACGTAAAAATAGTTGGGATGACCTCAGCTATGAACAGAAGGCATGGCTGCATGACCATTATAATGGTCGATAGCCAAATTTCAATAAGGATAAATAGTGAAATTGACATATTGAAACAAACATCACTCATCGGGCATTTCAGTAGTGCCATAAGCCCTCCGTGCGTGAGTATCGAGGGTTTCTTTCGGGGTGTTCAAAAGACAGCTTTATGATAAAGGTCAAGCGAGGCTTTTGTAGTGGTAACGGGTTGTCGGGTTGAAATTGGGTTCGAATCCCTGCACTCCACTCAACTATAATCAAATTAACGTAAAATGGGAAATTGGAAGTTCATCCAATATTGGCGGTTGTTGTTCGTGAGAATGATAACCGTTTTATTTTTGTGTCAATCCACCTCAAAACATAGTTTCTTCTTGATATTGTAGATTTCCTCTTCCGTAAATTTCCCACATAACCGCTCCAGTAGCGGAATCAGGGTTTGAGAACGTGGAATATGCTCTGTATATATATCTACCGCAATATCACACTTAGCCAAGTAATAAGACATCAGTCCTAAAACTTTCTGTTCTTCCGCATCTTTTGGTTTGAATAGAGGAAAGGCTACAGATGTAATTCCCTTTTCTTGATACGTTGCAAGGAACTTAGCCAAGCCTTGCTCCATAATACTGCAAGACTCCTCTCCCTGATGTCCAACAGGGAATATCAATATCTTACCTTTTGACGGCGTATTGTATAGCCAAAGTTTTCCTGGAGCAAGAAGCCCTTGCTCGCATATCCATTTATAGCGTGCAAACATATTAGGATAGCGTCTTCTAAAGATAGACGCTATCCCATTAAACATTGTCCCGTCACAGTTGACTGGAACAACAATAGTCTGGCATGTACTAAACTGTATGTCACCGCTTTTGTGAAAAATGTTATATGTTTGCATTATTATATACAAGTACCCTTTTTATGAGTTGTCGGATAACGTTCCTTGATGCTTTTAAGTTTTTTACTAATTAAAATATATCTTATGCCAGTGACTACCATCAAATATGAAGCTGTAAAAATAATAACACAATTGATGCTAAGGTACTTTGCCAAGAAACCTATAAGAAATGCACCGAGTAAAAGCCCGATAACTTCGATAAGTCCATGAGTGTATAAGTATAGTTCTTTTTTTATTTTTCTTGAAGAAAGGTCGGTTCTGAAAGCACGACAGTAAACAATGTTATCGGAAGCCGTAACGTATGAGCAAACACTAACACAAATGGCAACTATTATATACATGATTATACAGAACCATTCTAAATGGTATGGCATTAAACCGAGACTCACAAGACCAAACGAGATTATTCCAACAGCCAATAAGAATCCAGCCAACGCACCGATACCTGCCAATTTGTTCTCTAATTTTTGTTTTGTAGAATTATAAATACTCTTCATGTCTATTTAATTTTAATGATAAAATACTCCTTGTTAAGAAAGTTCTTAGGACAAAGCCCTTCTTTAGAACTCGATATTCCTCATCTTTTGAGCCATTAACTATCATCGAGAACCAAGGCTCTGCGACGGATAATGTCAATACATTCTTTTCCATTCTTAATATTGTCATTGTGTAAGAACGGCAAGCGTTCCCTATGTCTCCAAAAGTCAAGAGAACACGGAAACATCTTGCTTTTGATTCTACCTTTTTTACGAAAATAAGCATTGAGCCTTCCAAATTTCCACATTGCAGAAGTGAACTTACAATATCCATTGTCACATCCGAAACAGATGCTCTTCTTGTACTCATCCTCAGACGCAAAATTTCTTTCGTAATAACACCAGATACAGGGATTAGAAGCCTGTTGTGGCAGTGATGATTTTCTATATTTCATTCTTATTCAATTCTTTTGCTACTATTCTTACTAACTTGTCAAAAAACTTACCTTCCAACTCTGGATGCAGCTTTCTGACAGCCTTTTTTGCCGTGGATAGATTTCTTTGCTTGGCAGCTTCTTTCAGATATTTTCTTCTGAAAGAAGCTACACCATCACACGCTTCGGATGCCTGTTTTATATAACTATCATCCGAGGCTGCTTCTACCGCACTTGTAACCTGCTCCCTGCAAAACATGATTGCCTCATATTCTGCATTTGTAACACTTACCATCATAGTTCAGTCCTCCAACAGATGAGCGTAACGTTTCAGAAAGTCCTTGACCTCTTTCAGGAATGTATCAGAACTTTTCTCCAGTTCAAGAATCTTCTTCTTTCCAAAACCTGCCTCTCTGCAAAGCTCGTAAGCGGTCTGGTCGTCCTTCATAAAGGTTATGACATTCTGAAGAACCGACCATTGTCCTTCTTCAAATTCTGTAATCATACTCTTTCTGTGTTTTAATTGGTCAACATATTTCTTATCTTGTTAAGTCTTCTTATAATCGCCAAGTTCCAAGCAACTAAAAATAGCGCAAGAAGCAGGTAAGACAATCCAAAAGAAGCCAGCAACGCCAATATAAGGCTTTTTATCAGCGTGTTGTGGATTACAAGCCACAATGCTATCATCAACACACCAAACGAAACATAAACAATAATCTTCCATCTTTGGTAGAATTCGAAGTTATACAGGTTTATTCCTTCCATTGGGGCTTTGTTCTTGGCTATGTCATATATCTTCTTAGTTCTGGCAAACGCTCTCTCAAAACTCTCTTCCGTTGCACAAATTTCTGCATTGCAAGCAAGTAGTAATAGAACATATACAGCGAAAAGCAAGGTCGGCGTAAAGCCTTTTCCGCCTATATTTATTGATTCATTGCACCAGGCGAATATACCCACGATACCTATACTTGAAAGTATAGCGATGCCATGTAGCAAACTGATACCATTAATCTTCTTCATTTACTTTTGTTTTTAAATTATATAATTGAGATGGTCTTGCCGTCACCTTGTGTCTTACGAAAGTAACCCAAAGACCCAAGAATGAACCAAAGGTGAGGCAGATGACTGAGAACAGGAGGAACAGGAAACTGTCGGAATATCCCAATATATTAGCGAGTATCAATCCTACCGAAACCCAAAATATCCCTTTTATGCCCGTTTTTAGCCGCTTTAAGACACATTCTCCATTCTTGCGAGGAATTTTATGTCCGAACACCGAAAAGCGTCTTAAACAGCCCGAAATTAGCTCGTACTCCCCAAAAGCCTGTATGGACGCAATTCCTTCTGTTCTACTTTCAATGTATTCAATGGTCATTACCGTATAAGAAAAGATAACTCCAACCCAAGATAAAGACGATAAGAGAATGAAATATGCTGCTGCATTAAACATTCCTTTCATGCCCAACAACAAGGCAGCAATTCCCATACCTACGAAAAGGACACTTCCTGTAATGAAGTAAAACTTAGCATTGCCACTTGCAAACAGGACAGTTCCTTTGCTATTTATCTTTTTCTTACTCATCATGTTATCAATATCCTATTTCAGTTGTCCTTTACACATAGCTTCTGCGTAATGTATTACATCACGCATGAACGTAAGGTTTACCTTATCCATTTCGCCATGTTCCAAGGCTGCCAATTGTTTCTGGAATATCTGAGGGTCATTCTCGTATGAGTGAACCAAGAAATATCTCAGCCACATTTTCACGCTCTTAGGTCGAGGCAGGTTCAACTCATTGAGAATCATCACCGACACTCTTATCTCAGTAAGCCAGTTGAAATATATGCTCGAACCTTTCTCGTCAATAAATCCGAAAAGCATGTGAGCCATGCAGTCGGTTCTGTCTATGGAAATTTGGAAGCAGTCTATATGAAACTTTTTCCTCAGTTTCTCTGACAGGACAAGAAGCTGCCCAATCGTAGTTGATGACTTTACAAGAAAAGACATTTCTCTGATTATCTTCATCCTGGCAGTAGGGGGAAAACGCTTATGTTCTTCAACCCTGCCTTTAAGTTCTTGAAACTTGACCTCAAAATCAGCGTTCTGCCAATATTCAGAAGTCTTCTCCAATCCATTTGTACAATGGACAATCGTAAAAACATTGTTTATCATATATATAACTTTTTAGTAACCGCAGAAAAGCGGATTGTTCATTTATTTCTTCCAAAGGTCTCCATCACGATATGTATGCTTTATCTCATAGATGAAAGCTATTACTATTGCAATGACAACCACACCGAACGCTATGCAAAATGTATTCATATCATTCCGTATCTTATATTCCTAATCCTCCAAATATGGAAGGGCAAAGTCCTGCAATGTCTCTTTTCCTGCATACAGCATACTCCAGTCCTGCACTTTGAAGTTGCGCTGTTGAATGGTTTTTGCTATTGTTATGCCTATATCATTGTTCGGAAAGAACATGTAGATATGCTCATAATCATCTGTGTCAACCACCATTGGTATGAAGTTCTTTACGTTTGACATAATGAAACAGTCGCATCCTTCTGGAAGATTCAGGAAATGCTTATTCTGAATGGAGAGGTAGGCAAGATAATCCGTAAACTCCCAGAAGAGACAGCAGCCCCGATGGGTAAGATTCTTTGAGTGTGCCACAAAAACGTACCCTTTGTTGTTAAGAGTTATGGGGCTATTCATGTAATGCGGATTGATGAACTCTATTCCGCCGTTTACATTTCTGATTCCATATCCCCTATAGGTTCTGTTGAATGAGGAAAATTCAACCAAAAAGAGATTTGGAGATATAGCCCATTTCTCAGTATTGTGCTGTTGAGCCAACTTCTTACGCTCTTTGTCTGTCATAGCCACGAGCCGAAGATTACCTTCAAACTGGCTGTATTCTACTTTTCTTCTCGAAATTTTCATTTGCACTGTTCATTTATAAGTTTGACAAAATCTTCTTTTGTATAGCCAATGGCAAAATAATCACTGATGTCTTTCTCTTTCTTGGTTCCTGCCAATGGCAGTTGCAAACGAGAGACATTGTATTTACCCTTGAACTCGATGACACGTTTCTTGGATTCTTGTATTCCCGTTTCGTCTGAATCATAAAGGAAAATAATCCTCTTGAAGCGTGCCGAGAGGTCTTTCAGCTTGTCCTCTGGCACCTTGGCTGTCTCGCTGTTGAAGGCTATTCCACAGAAGCCATGGGCTGCAAGCGAAAGTACATCCTTCTCGCCGCCTGTAACAAATACACTGTCTCCTGAAGGAGGCAATTGGTTCCAACCGAAGACATACGGTTTGGGTAAGTCACCTGCATACATGAAGCGGTTTTCTGCCTTTGGACGATAAAACTTGATTCCAAGACCATCATTGAAGTAATATCCGTATATAGGGACAATCTCACTGCTTGCGATGCCGAAACTTTTCCCGTCTGTCTTGACAAACGTGCAGCTCTCGATGCTCTTCACGTCGTATTTTCTCAACGTATTCTCATCTATCCCATACCGGAGCCAGTACTCCATCTCTTTGCCAGAAAAACTCTTTATCTTAGGCTTGAACTCAGAAATGGCACATTGCTTTCCTCGACCGCCACAGGCTATAACCTTTTTCAGCTTCGTCTGTTTGCCATGGAACCCGTCGTCGTAAGAAGTAAAGACATTGAGGTTCATATCTCGGTCTATTTGTTCAAGAAGGTGCTTGAAATCGCTGTTCAAGTTATAGCCAAGCAATTTTGCGACAATGGCAAAGCAATTGCCACAAAAATTGCTGTCGCCAAAGTCTTGCAGGAAATAGTAATAATTTCCTCCATCTGCCGTATTCTTATACAGACGGCAAGATGCCCTGCTATCCGTCCTGTATGGATTGCGGAAAAACCTTGCGGTACAGTCGTCACCAAGGTAGTGCTTGAACACGTCAAGCCCACCATCGGTCTTTTTCAATATTCTCTTTGCCTCTTCCATTCTCAATTATATTTCTTTGTCCTAAAAACGTAGTGTTCAAAAGTGAAACAGATGATAACGAGGATTTATAAACAAGCAGGAAACTGTCGCAATATCCCAATATTTTAGCGGACTTCAATCCTACCGAAACCCAAAATATCCCTTTTAAGCCCGTTTTTAGCCGCTCTAAGCCACTTTCTCCTTTTCTGTGTGGAATTTTACGCCCGAACACCAAAAAGCGTCTTAAACAGCCTGAAATTAGCTCGTACTCCCAAGAAGGACTGTTCTTTTGTCAGCAGTTCACTGTCTTTCATGCACACCTCTATTCGATTTCCAATGATTCATTTTCATCTTATCTAAAGTCAACGTCTGGCATGACGACGATGTCAAACATTTCGTTCATTCTTGCAGCAATCCTGTCGCCATACTTGGGGCGGATGTCCACATTGGCTATGTTTGTAGTCATTATTGTAGCCAAGCGAGCCTCGTATCTATAAGCCAACAAGTCCGAGATGGGAGTGTAATCATTGCCGTATGATGACACTACGGTTGGCTCCAGCCCGAACTCGTCTATACCAAGTATGGCAGAAGACATATATTGCTTGAACGCCTTTTTGTTATTAACTGCAATTTCACACAGCTCTTTCGCAGTTCTAATTCTGAGCCCTAACAATTTATCCTCAGAGATAGGATTGGGGTCTTCAAGCTCCAGGGCATTGATGACTTTCCTTATAGCCAAGAGTGTCGTTGTCTTGCCATTGCCCGGAATGCCGTTCAGAAGCAATCCCCATTTCTTTTCCTGTGAGACAAGCCAATGGGCGACCATTTCCAGCTGCCTTCTTTGCTGCTCCTCATTCCTGTAATGATGAAAACCACTTTCCACTACATTTTCAAAGGCACATTGCAAGCCTCGTTTGCAAAGGTCTTCATCAATCGGCAGCTTAGAAAGGTTCGGTATAGATTTCTCCTTCAGACGATTTAGGAACAAATCTGCTTTCAATTTGCTTTTCTTGTTTAGAAACTCCATATTGACTATTACTTTTAGATGATACACTGTTATTCTTACAGAGCCAGTCACAGAAGTGGCATTTGTAATCTTTCAAGTCCACATGCTCACTTTTCCCACGGCAGGTGATGTCAATCTCGAAGTCTTCAACTTTTTGTTTGACATCCTCGATGCTCGACAGTTTGAATTTTCTCAGAACAGCATTGATCCAAAGCTCGTCTGAAAGAACTTCTTCTGCGAAACTTTCTTTCCTTGCTTTCTTTTGCTCGTTTTCTTTCTCTTCGTTCTTTTCCGTCACTTCGACAAAAACGCTCTCGCACGCACGCGCGTCGTCGTCGAAATTCTTTCTTTCTTTTATTCTTTTATTCTTATATTCTTTTAGTAGTGGCACATCTGTGGCACATCTGTGGCACATCTGTGTCGCATCTGTGTCGCATCTGTGTCGCATCTGTGTCGCATCTGTGTCGCTTGGGATTTTTGAAGATTGGTAAGTGTCATAATTACAGAGGGTTATGGTGCTTTTTCTTTGTGCTACCCCTGGCAAATATATTATCTCTCCTGTTCTCTGTAGTCTGTCCAAACAGGTTCTGATACTATGCACCGAAATGCCTGTTGCGTTGGTTAGCAATCTCAAGGTTGAACAGAGTTGCCAAGCTGGATTTTGGCGGCTTCCTTCTACGACCAGATTTGCCTTTAGCATGAAATACACATACAAGTGCACCATGTTAGACTCATGATACCACCTCCAGTCACAAATTTTACGATATAACTTAATCCAATCTGGGGCTGCTTCATCTATTCCTATTGGTTGGAACTTATTGAAGTCAACGAGAATGATTATTCTTCCGCAATGCAACTTCTTGTATTCAATTTCCTTTGTCCGTTTCAACTTGTTTAGGCAGGTTCTTAAAGAACGCTCGGAAATGCCTGTCTCATGTGACAATTGTCTAAGGGAAATAAGACATTCGCCACGCTTGACGGTGAAGTCATTGTATTCGACATCATACACATTTGCGTTGAGGAGAAGGTACAGGTATAGCTGCACCATGTTAGAATCATGATACCACCTCCAATTAACGAAGTTGCGTGGTAATTTTATCCAACTGTTGTCTGCTATATTCATGATAGTTCTTCTTTTAATTCTACAATAATGAAAGATAACATAACATTACCTTTGCAAGACAATATCTTGATGTAATCGTCACTGATAACCAGTTTGCAAAACTTGCTTATCGTGGAATATTGCTTATGCCAAGAATAACTGTAGCCATTAATGACACGCAATATAGCCTTTAGATTCTTTTGACATTCTTCCCTACTTGGCTGAGGGGCGTACCAAGAAGGCATGACATTGAATAGAAGGCATTGCATCCATACAGGCTTCTTGGGCTTATGGACGGTCTTTTCTATTCTGTACAAGGACATAGTTCGAGAAATAATCTTGTTCCTGATTGAAGAGTGTCTTCAAATCAGAAATGTTATATTCTATCTTTCCCGGTCGCTTGGCAAACGGTTTAAGTTTGCCTTCCTTGACCCATCGGCGCACATTACCAGTACCGTAACGACGGTATGCTTCTCTTTGTGAACAAACAGTTTGCGGCGTTTTCTTCATCATTGTCGCAAGTCTTGTGGCAAGAGATTCTGTAATCTTGTCAATAAAATCATCATAAGAGACTCGGTCTCCATCCAATATAATCTGTACCATAATCAATTGGTTTTACGGTTACACACAGAAGAAGTAGGTGGGCTTGGAAGCTCGCTCTGCATCTGTAGGATAACAAATCGGACACAGACCGCTCTTATATACGCCAGCTCTTTTAAGCATGTATTTTACACCTGCCCTTGACAACTCGTACTTCTTTGCTAATGCTTCAATAACACAGTTGGGCGAAATAGCCTTCTTTTCTATCAATTCACCGAAGTTGTTAAGATATTCATCAACAACCTTCATTCTTCTCAGTTGACTTTTTGTGTAAAGCTCCTGATAATTTTCAATTTTTTGTTTTGTCATATTACTTTTTTTATTAATTTTGCAAGTTAAATGGATAAACTCTGGAAAGTTTTGCCATATATTTTCGGGTGCAAAGATAATAAAAATATTAATTCCAAATAATAGAACAATTAAATATATAACATATATTAACATAATACAGAAAAATGGATGGACTTAAATTAAAGGAAGTATTAATTAAAAAAGGCTATATGTTGAAGGATATAGCCGCAAAGTTAGGTATGTCGCAACCTAATTTCAGTCAGATAATAAAAGCACAAGATGTAAAATCTGGTACTTTGGAAAATATCTGTGACGCATTAGGCGTACAAATGGACTTTTTCTATAGCGGTACAAGATTCAATCCTGTTACCGACACGCAGCAATCTGTAGAAGAAATTAAGCCTTCAGACGAAGACCTTAACCAAAAGATTCTTTACCTTCAAGGTCAGTTATCTGCCATGAAGGAAGCATATCGTTTCCTGCTTGAAAGCATGACACCAAACGGCAGCTCCAATGCCTTGCGTCAAGTAGCGAACGAGTAAAACCAGAATGTAAAATCATTCATCATGATTTCACTAAGGGGAAGAACAAGGATTGAATAGATAAAGGTAAAATGTGTTTTATAAATGTTTTCAAAATCCTTCTCCTCTCTTATAAATAAAGGATTTTTCGCTGCGGCGCAGGCCGCCGTTGAGGGATAGGCAGAAATATCTGACTCTCAATAGATTAGGTGGAAAGTCCTTATGATACAGGACTTTCCACTTAATTCATTTTTGACGGAAGTACCACTGAAATGCTACAAATGATGATGGATGTTTTACAATATGTTTGAAATAAAAGAAACTGATGTTTACAACGTGTTTACAAAAAATAATATGGCAACATTTAAGATAATAGCAAGATTTCAGCGGTCAGATGGTTTTCCACTTATTGACTCCTATAAGATGAGAAGTCCGACCACTCCGCAAATCAGCATGACCAAGATGGGGTTGGTTTTCTTGAATTTGGTGAAATAAAAAGCGAAAGCGAACAAGGCTACGCTAAGTCCGAACAAAGCAGGGTCTTGTGATGGAGAACCGAAGTTTTCTTTGTTCATGAGCAATACTGCTGCTGCGGCAATCAAACCGATGATAGCAGGACGAAGACCATTGAAGATGTTCTGTACGTCCTTCGAGTCTTTGTGGTTGATGAGGTATCGGCTGATGAGAATCATGATGATGAATGGCAGCCACATGATGGACAGAGAAGCCAACAGAGAGCCCAGGCACGCAGCCCATTGAGGGTAGCCAGCATGGAGCACGGAGGTGTATCCCACGTATGTAGCGCAGTTGATGCCGATAGGTCCGGGAGTGGATTGGCTGATGGCCACGATGTCGGTAAACTCTGCATTCGTAAGCCAGTGGTTCTTGACTACGGTCTCATTGTGGATGAGTGAGAGCATGGCATAGCCACCTCCGAAGTTGAAGGTGCCTATCTTGGTAAAAATCCAGAATAATTTTAGAAAAAGCATTTGGCTTGATTTTGAGTGTTAAAAGTTTGGATGGAAATTAGCTTTCATTTTTGATATATCTGCCATACAGAAACCCTAGTGCGCCAGCGGTGATGATGATGTAGATGGGGGAGACTCCGAAAAGAGCAATCAGCACACAGCATACGAATGGAATCCAGATGTTGTATCTGTTGATGTTGGCGGTCTTTGCCATCTTGAAGCATGGGGCGGCTATCAGAGCTACTACGGCTGGGCGTACACCTGCGAAGAACTTCTCCACCCAGTAGTTATCCTTGAAGTGCTGGAAGAACATGGCGATGATTAATATGGCAATGATAGAAGGGAGGGCGACACCGATTGCGCCGACAATGCCTCCCCAAACGCCTTTCAGCTTATATCCGATATGACTCGCCATATCTATCGCAAAGATACCTGGTGTGGTCTGAGCCACTACCATGATGTCCAGAAACTCTTGCTTTTCCAACCATTGGTTTTTATCTACAAACTCTCGTTCCATGATCGGTATCATGGCATAGCCTCCACCTAAGGTGAAGGCTCCAATTTTGTTGCAAGTTAGGAAAAAATTCAATAACATCTTCTTTGTAATTGTGATTTCAAAGTGCAAAATTACACATTATTTGTTAAATAATGCCTATATGGGTGCGAGAAAATTGACTTTTCTTGTGTTTTTTCAAGAATATTCAGTAACTTTGCATTTAAAATTATACGCAAATTAATAAACTAAAGGTTATGAATCTGAAAGTAAGGTTAGCAATGATGAACTTCTTGGAGTTCGCTGTATGGGGAGCTTATCTGACATCAATGGGTACTTATTTGAGTAGTATCGGTATGGCTTCACAGATAGGTTGGTTTTATGCGGTCCAAGGTGTCGTGTCTATCTTCATGCCAGCTTTGATGGGCATTGTTGCAGACAGGTGGATTCCAGCTCAACGCTTGTTGGGATGTTGCCATTTGCTTGCGGCTCTCTTTATGTTTGGGGCTGCATATCTGGGTTCTATTAACCAGTTGGGATGTGTATTTTGGGCTTATACGTTGAGTGTAGCATTCTATATGCCAACGTTGGCTCTAAGCAATTCAGTAGCATATAATGGCTTGACGCGGGCAGGCATGGATACGGTGAAGGATTTCCCGCCTATCCGCGTGTTTGGTACGATAGGATTCATTTGCATGATGTGGTTTGTTGACCTCATGGGTTTCCAACCAAATCAAAATCAGTTTGTGGCCTCTGGTGTCGTGAGTGTTATTTTGTTTTTATACACTTTTACGTTGCCCAATTGTCCTGTAAGTGGGAAAAAGGAGAAGCAATGTGTGGTTGACGCTTTTGGTTTGCGTGCATTTATGCTTTTTAAGCAGAAGAGAATGGCTATATTCTTTATCTTCTCCATGCTTTTAGGGGTTAGCCTTCAAATCACCAATGGCTTCGCCAACCCTTTCATCACGTCCTTTGGTTCAAATCCTCTGTATGCGGATTCCTTTGGCGTGAATCATGCCAACATCTTGATTTCGCTCTCGCAAATAAGCGAAACTTGCTGCATCTTGCTCATTCCTTTCTTTATGAAAAGATATGGAATCAAGAATGTTATGCTGATTGCGATGTTTGCTTGGGTGTTGAGGTTCGGTCTTTTTGGAATCGGTAATCCGGGAAATGGTGTTTGGATGTTTGTTTTGTCTATGATTGTTTATGGAGTGGCTTTTGACTTCTTTAATATTTCTGGTTCGCTGTTTGTCGATCAATCGACAGACGAGTCCATTCGCTCTAGTGCGCAAGGTTTGTTTATGCTGATGACCAATGGAATTGGTGCGACTATAGGAACGTTGTCCGCTCAAACGGTCGTAAATTCATTTACAGATGCAAATGGTGTGACAGAATGGGCAAGCTGTTGGTTGATTTTTGCTGGTTATGCTTTGGTGGTGGGTGTCTTGTTTGCTTTGATGTTCAAGCCAAAGAAAGATAAAAATAAGGTAATAAGATAATATAACAATGGATAAGGTTAAGTTAAAATTGTTGGGAATATCTGAAATCTTGGGTGTCGATGATGTTGCCTTGCTTGCTTTGGTCGATGAAGTGCAAGAGCGCCAGCTGGTTGTGACCTGCGACAAGGCAATGCGTAATCAGATTCAGATGTATATGATGAATAAGCCTGAGGTTGCTACCTTGTATCCCAAGGTGATGGCTAATATTTTGCGCTCTCAGGGCTATCAGCAAATGATAGTCCTTGTCTCTGACATTCAAGACGGAGAATATAAAACAGAGATTATAGACGAGCTTAGTGGCAAGCATTATCCTGTCAGGTGTAGTGATGCTGTCTTGTTCTCTATGGTTTGCAAGGCACCTCTCTTTGCTACGTCTAGTTTGATGAATACTCAGTCCGTTCCGTTTAAGTTTGGCGAAACAAGAGTGGGTCTTCCCTTGTCTGTCCTCAGCGAGAATATGCTCAAGTTGTCGATGGAGAAGGCGATTGAGACGGAGAACTATGAGATGGCATCTAACTTGCGTGACGAGTTGAACAAGCGTCATGCCAAGAACGAGCAGATGTAAGTCATCTTGGTGTGGAAAATCTGTGAAATGATATGAAAGAAATTAGATTCTTCTATGTACCTGACGCTAGCGATATGGACGAACTTCCTCAAGAGGAGGCCACCCATGCTCTGCGTGTTTTGCGCTTGAAGGCTGGTGATTCGGTCAATTTGATGGATGGGGTTGGCAATTTCTATGAGGCTGAGGTTACATTGGCTACCAATAAGCGTTGCCTTTATGAAATCAAGGAGGCTAAGCCCCAACAGCCGGCGTGGCGTGGCAAGATTCATTTGGCGATTGCTCCTACCAAGATGATGGAGCGCATCGAATGGATGACAGAAAAGGTCACGGAGATAGGTTTCGATGAACTGTCTTTCCTCAGCTGCAAGTTCTCGGAACGCAAGACGTTGCGTGTTGACCGGGTTGATAAGATTGTAGTCTCTGCTGTCAAGCAAAGTCACAAGGCTTGGAAACCTCTTGTCAATGACATGGTCTCTTTCAAGGAATTCATAGGTCAACCTCGTGTTGGGAGAAAGTTCATCTGTCATTGTTACGAGGAGGTGGTGAAGACTGATTTTTTTGCAGAATTACAAAAGGAGGATGGGGGAGATGCCGATGTGACGGTCTTGGTGGGACCGGAGGGTGATTTCTCTATTGATGAAGTAAAAATGGCACTCGCCAACGGTTATGAGTCTGTAAGTTTGGGGACGAGTAGGCTTCGTACCGAAACTGCTGGTCTGATGGCAGTGGCTATGTCTAATCTAGCTCGACGTATATAAGTTGCGCCGAGCTAGATATTTGTTTATCAGATGCAAAATAAAAGTGTGTTTATGAAGAAGATTTGCTTCAATTTGATGATGTTTTTTTGTTTCGCATGTTGGGGACTTTTGATTTCATGCTCTGAGTCTGACTATATGAATGCGATACCTGCAAACAGTACTGCTGTCATCTCTGTGGATATGCAGAAGTTGGCAGAAGGTAATCATGATGATAAGTCGGGAGTATTTAAGTCCTTGCTACATGTGGATGATGTCTCTGACTGTGGTTTGGATGTGTCGGAAAAATTATATCTCTTTGAATCTGCCGAAGGAAACTTGGGACTTTGTGCTAAGGTCATGGACGATGGTAAATTGGAGGACTGGTTGAACAAACTGTCTAAGCAAAATCATGTTTGCCAGGGTGTAACAGAGAAGAAGGGTTTTCATTTTACTATTCTAAAGGAATCTTGGTTGGTAGGATTCTCTGACAAGTCACTTCTTGTTATGGGACCTGTGGTTGCTGATGCTCAGATGGAACTTCAACGTCAGATGATTAAGTATCTGAAATCTGATGAGGAACATGGTGTCAAGGCTTCGCCTATGTTTGAATACTTGGATACCATCTCCTCACCCATGGCTATGGTGACACAAGCACAGGCTTTGCCCGAGAAGTTTGTCGCTCCTTTCGTTTTGGGTGCTCCGAAGGATGCAGATGCCTCACAGGTTGTCATCGTTGCGGAAATGAATGTGCAGCATGGTATGTTGAAGATTCAAGGGAAGGCGTTCTCGCTCAATCCCGCTGTCGAAAAAGCATTGAAGGAGGCTGTGCAAAATTATCGTCCAATCAAGGGCAGGTATGTGATGTCAATGCCTGATGATGCGTTGGCAGGTATCTTTATGAATGTGGATGGGAAGAATTTCTTGCCCATGGTGCGTAGTAACAAAGGACTCCAGCAATTGCTTTTGGGAATCAACGTTGCCATAGACATGGACAACATCATTAAAAGTGTGAATGGTGATTTGGCTCTGGTGTTGCCGTCTTTCTCTGATTCCAACTTGAAGTTGACAATGGCTGCCCAACTGGAGCATTCCAGGTGGCTTGCAGATATAGACTATTGGAAAGAGTCATGTCCCAAGGGAAGTACGATTGCCGATTGGGGAAAGAATGCCTATAGCTATACGGATGGAAAAACTTCCTATTTTTTTGGGGTAAGTGACGATGGGCAGTTTTATAGTGGCAGTGACAAATTGCTGGCATCTTATTCCATCAAACCCTCCAATCATCCAATTTCGGAAGCTGTTCGCAAGGAAATCGTGGGACAGAAGATGGCGATGGTTATCAATCTGACCAAAAGCGGAAAGGACAGTAATGTAGTTTCTGCCATCGCTTCCTTGGGCACTCCATTGTTTGGTAACTTAAACTCAATTGTCTATATAATGAAATAATATCTTATACCGGCAATTGATTAATCAGTAATTATAAAAGGATAAAAAAGTGAACACAATCAAGTTTCGTTCCGTACTTCCCCAAGTCTTTGCACAGCGTACAGATTTGAACTCGGAAATATGGTGTCAGGATGTGACATTCGAGAAGGGTCGGCTTTATTTGGTGGAAGCGGACAGTGGTAAAGGTAAGAGTACCTTTTGCAGTTATGTCTTGGGGTATCGCCAGGACTATAGCGGAAGCGTCATGTTTGATGAGGAAGTGACCGCCAGCTATAAGGTAAAGGATTGGGTGGAGGTTCGCAAACGTCACATTAGCCATCTTTTTCAGGAGTTACGCCTCTTTCCTGAGCTTACGGCAATGGAGAATGTCGAGATCAAGAACAAAATGACTCATTTCCAGGAGAAAAAGCAGATTCTGGAGTGGTTTGACAGTTTGGGCATTGCTGATAAGGCGGATGCCAAAATTGGCAGGATGTCCTTTGGACAGCAGCAGCGTGTGGCGATGATACGATCCCTCTGCCAACCTTTCGATTTCATCTTGGCTGATGAACCGATAAGTCACTTGGATGACAACAATTCTCGTGTCATGGGTGATATCATGATGGCAGAGGCCAAACGTCAAGGGGCAGGTGTCATTGTGACGAGCATAGGCAAGCATATGGATTTGGCTTATGAAAAGGTGGTAAGACTTTAGTTTTTACAGTAAATGTTTCAAAAATGAATTTGGTTTGGAAATTATTACGACAGCATATTAGCATACCCCAGTTTGTGGGCTTTGCCTTTGCCAATCTGTTTGGAATGCTTATCGTATTGTTTGGTTTTCAGTTCTATCATGATGTGTTGCCTGTATTTACGCAGCAAGATAGTTTCATGAAGGCCGACTATCTGATTATGAGTAAGAAAATCGGTATGGGCAACACAATCAGTGGTCGGTCCAATACTTTCTCAGGCAGTGAACTGGACGATGTAGCTTCACAGAAGTTTGTCAAGAAAATGGGTAAGTTTACCTCGACGGAATACAAGGTGGACGCTTCCATGGGAGTGAATGGTGTCAACATTCTCAACTCCGAGTTGTTTTTCGAGAGCGTGCCCGACGAATTTGTGGATGTGTCTCTGAAAGATTGGAAATATGAACCAGATAGTAAGGTCGTTCCTATCATTCTGCCACGTACCTATATTAATATGTATAACTTTGGCTTTGCGCAAAGTCATTCATTGCCTAAAATTAGCGATGGCTTGATGGGAATGATAGACTTCGAGATATTCATTCAGGCCAACGGAAAGAAAGTGCAGTTCAAGGGAAAGGTTATCGGCTTCTCCTCACGTCTGAACACGATACTCGTACCACAGGCGTTTATGGACTGGAGTAACCAAGAGTTTGCCCCAGGAGAGCAAAGGGAACCAAACCGGCTCATCATGGAAGTGGGTAACCAGGCTGATGAAAATATCTCCCAGTATTTGGAACAGCATGGTTACGAGGTGGAGACTGAAAAACTGAACGCAGAGAAGACCACTTATTTTCTTCGCATGATGGTCACGATGGTGATGGCCATCGGTTTGGTTATCTCCGCCTTGAGTTTCTATATCTTAATGCTGAGCATCTACCTTTTGGTGCAGAAAAATTCTTCCAAATTAGAGAATTTGCTTTTGATAGGATATAGCCCAGGCCAAGTATCACAACCTTATTCGTGGCTAACCATTGGCTTGAACGTCACAGTACTTGTCATCGCATGGGTGGTGCTATTCTTTATTCGTAGCTACTATATGGATTTCATAGAGGCTCTCTATCCGGACATTGAGGATGGAAGCTTGATGCCAGCCATTGCTTTGGGGTTGGGAGTGTTCTTGGTTGTGTCACTGCTGAACATGGCAGCCATTCGAAGAAAGGTGATGAACATTTGGGGGAGAAAAGAGTGATTCCCCATCTTGCAGATTCAATTCGCAAGGCCAAAAAGAGGAGAGACTTGTCTATTACATGAACAAGTCTCTCCTTGGCATATTTGCCATATATTTCTTTCGAAGTTTCTCGAAGAAAGCCATGGAGTCGTTGGAGAATCCGTGACCTTTCCAAGTCGAAGTGTTGGTGATGAGTATCCAACATTGGTTGTCTGGGTATTTCAAGACAAGCGCTGATGTACCAGACAATGACCCTGTGCGGATCCAGGGTTTACCCTTGGCGGTGTAGTTCCAGCCAATTGAATAATTGTGGTCAGGTTGTTCCTGTGTCATGAAGGCAATGCTCTTTTTGTTGAGCACATCCTTGATGTGTGGCAAGCCATCTATTGAAGCGATTAAGCGAGACAACTCCGCGGCTGAACCACACCATGCCCCGGCTCCTTCCAATCTGGGCACATCATTTTCGCCGTAGCATCGTGGAACCATTCTACCGCTGTTGTTGTACTCATATACATTGACAGAACCTTGGTGCATGTAGTACTTTACTTCGTTGCTGCGGCGGTCTTCATAATAGGTTCCTGCAATGTGCATGTCGTAGCAACCGGCAGGATGAAGTATGTATTTCTGCATGAACTGCTCATATTTCATGCCCGATTTCTTGGTTATAATTTCGGAAAGCAACATATAGCCCAGGTTGGAATAGCATTTTCCTTGTCCAGGTGTGTAACCGAGGTGACGTTTGAGCAAGATGCGCAACAAAGTTTTGTGGTCGGGTGGAGTGTCCAGATGGTTTTGCATAATTATGTATCGGGTGGAGAACATGGGGTCGCCTGCGTTGTTGTTGAAGCCTGCGTTGTGGCGGAGAAGATGTTCTACCGTTATGTCATAGTATCGTTTGTCTTTGATGCTGTTGTTATAGGTGGTATCATTGAGGATGCCTTTTATACCAAACACCTTGTCACTCATGTGGAGTTTTTTCATTTCGACCAATTTCATGATGCCAACTGCGGTGATGAGTTTGGAGACGGATGCAAAGCGCATCACCATGTTGGGTTCCATTGTAATGCCTTTTTCTTTGTCAGCAAATCCAAAACCACGTGCATAGAGGAGGGAATCGTTGCGGGTTATGACAAGTTGTGCACCATTGATTTCCCAACGTTTGAGATAGCGTTCGATTAGCGAGTCCATTTCTTGGTACTCCGAGCCGTCCGACAACTTATTACTGAGTATGTTGTTTAGGTGTGTTTGTGGTATAGTGTCCTTAAGTTCATCCTTGGGGGATGAGCATTTGTAAAAACATCCACGGAATATCAATAGAATGATTCCCACAAAGATGAGGCAAACCACTAAAATTCTTTTTTTTCTGAGTTTTCTTTTTTTCATGATTCTTGTTTACTTTGCTTTCAGTTTCTTGAGTCTTCTTTTTGCCTCTGGATGTTCTGGGCATAGTCTGATGGCTTTATCATAATTGTTGATGGCTGCATCTTTCATGCTTTCTTTTTCGCATTCCTTTCCGAGAATGACGTATTCTGTTGCCAGTTGCTTGAGGAAGTTCTCTTGCTTTTTCTTCTCTTCCTCTTTTTGCTTGATGATGTCGCGCAAGTGTTCGTTTTCTGCTTTCAGCAAGTTGAACTTATTGAGTTTTTTTCTCAGAAAACGTTTGGCGATGGGTTTCTCGATGTCGTATCGGCTATGGATGGCAAGGAAGAAGTTGTCTAGTGCTGCTTGCATATCGCCTTGGTCGAATGCTATGGAGGCATCATGATATTGTTTGTCAGCCTTACTTTGTATCAGCACAGAATTAATGATGTTCTGGTTGTTGTAGTTCTTGGCAAACTGCCTGACTTCATTTCTCACAAATACCTCGCTGTGACGGATAGGTTCTTGTAGGCTGATGCCTTCTAGACTTGTGCATCGTGACAGTGCTACGTATGTTTGGCCGCCTGCGAACACGCCACCCGTGAAATCTATCTTGACTTGCTTGAAGGTGAGGCCTTGGCTTTTGTGTACCGTGATTGCCCATGCCAACCGAATAGGGTATTGTGTGTATCTTCCGATTTCTTCTTCTTCTATTTTTTTCTCGGTTTCGTTAAAATGATAGCGCATGTTGCTCCAGGCAACTTGCTCTACCATGACGTCGTTTCCGTTTTCTGTACGAACGTAGATGCGACTTTCCTGGTCATCGTCGAAACCGATGATGGTACCCAGTGTGCCGTTCACCCATTGGTGGTCGATGTCGTTCTTGATGAATATCACCTGCGCTCCTGTCTTCAGGTATAGTTCGATTGGGGTTGGGAGGCTGCTTGTTGGAAAATCTCCTTCAATGTTGCCCCTGAAGAGGGTAGGGGCACCGGGGAGCTTTCTTAATTTTTCTTCATTGATGAAATCTACGGTATCTCTGCGAGTTGACAAGGTAATGGAGAGTTTGGCGTCACTTTCGTCCAATTTCGCTCCTACGCGTTTGTTCAGTTGTTGTAAGTCTGATATCCCTACATGGCTTGTTCTGATATGGTCGAGTATGTTGATGAAAACAGGGTCGCTTTGACGATATACTTTTTTTAACTCAATGCTTACTAATTGGAACTGGTTGAATATTTTGGCATCGAAAAAGAAATTACTTGAGTAGAAAGGCATCAGGAGCTTGCGGTCATCTTCTTTTACCACTGGTTCCAACTGGTAGATGTCACCGACAAGGAGGAGTTGTTTTCCTCCGAATGGTTCTCGCATATTGCGATTATAGACGCGTAGAATTTTGTCTATGAAATCAATGATGTCAGCACGCACCATACTGATTTCGTCAATGATGATTAGCTCCACTTCTCTGAGAAGTTTGATTTTCTCGGAGTTGTACTTCATCGTATTGCGTAAATTGCGAACACTATATTTGCTGTCATTCGGAAGCAGGGGGTAGAATGGGAGTTTGAAAAAACTATGAAGGGTTGAACCGCAGGTGTTGATGGCAGCGATGCCCGTAGGCGCCAAAACCACATGTTTTTTTTTCGTGTTGGCGGCTATGTATCGTAGAAACGTAGATTTGCCCGTTCCTGCCTTTCCTGTGAGGAAAAGGGAACGGCGGGTGTATTGGATAATCTGCAAGGCATTTTGCAGTTCCTCGTTCTCTAAGTCGATATTGGTGGGCATATCTTGTGTTATTTTGGGGATGTGAATGTTATGAATTAGTATGCGTAACGAGGTAAATTGCTGGCAAGCAATAATCGACGGCTTCTTCTTGAAGCGAAGTCGTCGATTATCTTGAATAGCTTTTCCTCTATGCGAATACCATACTTTTGGTTTTACAAATCATCGAAGTTGATGACTTGCTCGGAAGGTTTTGCTTTTTTCTTCTCCTTCTTTTCGCCATTTTCCTCGTTCTTCTTTTCGTCGGAATGTTCCTCGTTTGTTGCGACTTCACGGATTACCGGGTTGCCGTTTTCGTCGAGAATGATTTCCTCCATGGCTATGCTATCTACCTTGGTGGTATCTACCTTGGTCTTCGGGGCATAACTGGCACAGATGTACATGTCGCGAGTAATGTCTTCGTCTTTCGGTTTGTCAAACTTGCCATGGTATTCCTTGAATGCAGGGTCTTTGAACAGGGCTTGAAGGAAATAGCCACAAACAGGAAGGGCGGTTCGAGAACCTTGTCCCAAGGCTCCGGTACGGAAGTGGATGCATCGGTATTCTCCACCAACCCATGCACCGACTACCAGTTTGGGACTGACTCCCATGAACCAAGCGTCCGAATGATTGTTTGTCGTACCTGTCTTTCCTCCGAATTCGGTATCTTTATAGTCTCCTACGTACCCCCAAAGGCTTTGGGAAGTTCCGCCCGGTTCACGCATACCGCCTTGAAGAAGCTGTTGCATCAAGAATGCACTCTTGTAAGGAATTACTTGTTCAGCAATGTCGGGTCCACTATATACTTCCTTGCCATCTCTGTCAACAATTCTTGTGACCAATACAGGGTCATGGTGCATACCGTTGTTTGCGATGGTGCTGTAGGCTGTTGCCATTTCCAGCAAGTTGACGTCGCTTGCTCCTAATGCGAGAGAAGGTTGTTCGTCCAAAGGACTTTCTATACCCATCTTCTTGGCAGTTTCTATGATCCGTTTGATGCCCATCTCTTGTCCCAAGCGTACTGCTACCGAGTTGATACTCTTGGCAAATGCACTCTTTAGAGGGATGGAATCCCCTGAGAACGAACCATTGGCATTCGATGGTGTCCATTTCACCATTTCATGCTTTTTCTTGTCATATACGTCCATGGAGATGTATTCGTCACGTCGTTTGTCACATGGTGTCAACCCCTGGTTCATGGCCTCTGTATATACGAAGAGTTTGAAGGTGGAACCTGGTTGGCGCTCTGCGGTCACTTTATCGTATTTCCAAGCGTCGAAGTCGATGTCACCGACCCATGCCTTGACGGCTCCCGATTGAGGTTCCATGGCGACGAATGCACAGTGCATGAATGTGGTCATGTATTTGATGGAGTCCTCGGAAGTCATCATCTTGGTGACTGTTCCCTTGTCGTAGTCAAACAACTTGACAGGATGAACCCATTCTTTATAGTAATAATTGACAGAGTCTGGGTTGTTTGGGAAACGTGCCAACAAATTTTTGTAGAACGTTTGGCGTTCCGCGATGCCTTGTATAAAGTTTGGAATTTCCTTGTGGTTTTCGTCTTGCCAAGGATCCTCGCCTAGCCATTTACCTGTGCCAGCTTGTGTGCGTCGAATACTCCAATGGTTGTTGAAGTTTTGTTGTACAATTTTCATCTGCTTGTGTGCTGCATCTTCCGCATATTTCTGCATACGGGTGTCGATAGTCGTATAAATCTTCAAACCGCTGGAGTAGAGGTCATATCCTTCACGTTCGCACCAGTCTTTCAGATGGTTGGCTACAGCTTCGCGGAAATATTTCGCTTGACCATCATAATTCTCTTCTACCTTGAAGTCGAGTTTGATGGGCTGTTGTTTCAAGTTGTTGTAGCGAGCTTGGGTCAAGTCGCCGTGAGTCACCATATTGTATAATACGGTGTTTCGGCGCACAAGACTGTTCTCGGGGTTCGTGCGAGGGTTATAATAGGTTGTTGCCTTTAACATGCCCACAAGTACGGCTGCCTGTTCTGTGGTCAAGTTGGCGGGAGTCGTGTTGAAATAGGTCTTGGCTGCCGTCTTGATACCGTATGAATTGGAGCCAAAATCTACCGTGTTGGCATACATGGTGATGATTTCCTTCTTGGAAAAGACGGTCTCCAACTTGACAGCTATAATCCATTCCTTGCTCTTGACGATCAAAATGCGCAATACAGGGATTTTTCCGAGTAGGCCGGTGGAATATTGCGAGCGCACACGGAACATATTCTTTGCCAACTGTTGTGTGATGGTTGAGGCTCCACGGGCGTCATGATGCAGAATGGCATCTTTTACAGCACCGAAGAGACCGATTGGATCTATACCTAAGTGTTTGTAAAACCGTTCGTCTTCTGTGTCAATGAGAGCCTTGAAGAAGTCTGGGTTAACGTCTTCATATTCAACGGGTGTTCTGTTTTCGTTAAAATATTTTCCGATAAGCTTTCCATCGGCACTGTAGATTTCAGAAGCTTCGCTAGTCTGGGGATTTAAAATTCCAGAGAAATATCCGGGGGATTTACCGAAGAGCCAAAGGAAGTTCACATCCACTGCTCCTAAGTATAGGATGAAAGCGATGATGCAACTTGCCACTGCGGCTAATGTCTTTGTGTACCATGCTCTTCCATGGTATAGGTTTCTATACCATGGCCAAAAGCCACAGAACTTGTGCCATAACCAGGCAAAGAGAGTCTTGATTTTCTTCATACTTTTTAGATTGTTGGAACATAGATGGCACAACAATCGTAGTTGTGTTGCCATTGTTCCATTATTTTACTGCAAAAATAGTAAAATTATTTGTTATGTAAGCAGCAATCAATATAATTTATGATTTCTTTAACGTTATCGGGATGAAACCATCTAATTTCTTCGTCACGTTTGAACCAAGTCAGTTGTTTGCGCATGTATTCTCTTGTGTGTGATTGTATCTGTCGGATGGCTTCCTCGCAGTTGATTTCGCCAGAAAAGTAAGAGAACATTTCTTTATAACCGACTGTTCGCAAGGATGTGAGTCCTCTCTTTGGATATACTTTTCTAGCTTCTTCCTCTAGCCCTTCTTCCATCATGGTGCAGACACGCTGGTTGATGCGTTCATATAGTTCTGTGCGATTGCGGTTGAGCCCTATCTTGATGATGTTGAATGGGCGTTGTTTCTTTTCTGCCGTTCTGAAAGAAGTGTAGGTCTTGCCTGTTTGATGGCAGATTTCCAGTGCATGTACCACACGTCGTGGATTTTTCTTATCTACGATTGCCCAATGCTCGGGGTCTAGCCGATGTAGCTCCTCGACAAGCGCCTCCAATCCCTCCTCTTCCATTCTCTCTTTCATCCAGGATCGTATGTCTTCGCGTATGGTGGGAATGTCGTCAATGCCTTTGCAGATGGAATCTATATACATCATGCTACCGCCTGTAAGAAGGGCGGTGTCACGTGTTGGGAAAATCTCGTCTTGCAGCACTTTCATGGCATCGGCTTCGTACAGGGCTGCATTATAGTAGTCTTCGATGTGGTGGTTGCCGACAAAGTAGTGGGTTACTCGCTGCTGTTGTTCTTCGGTTGGCGCCGCCGTCCCGATGGGCAGTTCCTTGAATATCTGGCGCGAGTCTGCGTTTACAATGGGTGTTCCTAGGTGCTCTGCCAAAGTTAGGCAGAGCTCAGTCTTGCCTACGCCCGTAGGACCGAGAACTACTACTAATGTCTTCATAATACTTTATAGTTGATAGTTGATAGTTTATGTAGATTTCTTCACTTAACGTGATACCCATATAAACTGTCAACTATGAACTAGGCTTTGTGATTATCTGATGATTCCTCGTTTTGATGACTCTACGAAATCAATGATGTATTGGATTTCAGGAGTAATTTGGAGATTGTTCTTAATCTCTTGGATGCCTTCTTTCAATACTCCCTTGGAGTAGAGTAGGCGATAGGCCTCGTGAATATGCTGGATAAGTTCGTTGCTGAATCCTCGACGGCGGAGGCCTACAAGGTTGAGACCTGCATAACGTGTTGGTTCTTTGCCAGCGATGATGTAGGGAGGAATGTCAAGTGAAAAGCGGCATCCACCTTGTATCATCACATAGCCACCTATGTGGCAGAACTGATGGCAGAGTATTGCAGCACTGACGATGGCGTTGTCATCCACGGTTACTTCACCTGCAAACTTGGTCGAATTGCCGATAATCAGCCCGTTACCAAGCATACAATCGTGTGCCACGTGCATATTTTCCATCAAGAGATTGTTGCTTCCTACAATGGTCTTTCCCTTTGATGCGGTGCCACGTGAGATGGTGACATTCTCGCGGATGCTGTTGTTGTCACCTATTTCGCAAGTAGTGGACTCGCCGCGGAATTTTAAATCCTGTGGCTTTGTGGAGATACTGGCGCCAGGAAAAATCTCATTTCCGTTGCCTATACGTGCCCCAACATTGATGGTTACGCTATTCTGCAACACGTTGTTGTCTCCTATTACTGTGTCCTTATCTATGTAGCAAAATGGACCAATAAGGTTGTTGTCTCCGAGTTTTGCCTCTGGATGGACAAATGCTAAAGGACTAATCTGGTTCATAATTCAATTGATGATTTTAAGTTTTAATGTATTATTACTCTTATGCCTTAACATCGTGGGGTGATAATGCACTTCTTTATGATTATTTGTTCTTCACGATTTGAGCCGTGAATGTCGCCTCTGCTACCACTTGGTCGCCAACGAACATATAGCCTTTCATGGAGCTAATGCCATGGCGTACAGGTGCCAACAATTCCACACGGAAAAGGAGAGTGTCGCCAGGAACGACCTTTTTGCGGAACTTCACGTCGTCAATCTTCATAAAGTATGTGCTCCAGCGTTCAGGCTCTTCCAGTTGGTTGAGTACGAGCAGACCACCACATTGTGCCATAGCCTCGACCTGCAATACACCTGGCATGACTGGCTCCTCTGGAAAGTGACCTTGGAAGAACGGTTCGTTGCTCGTCACACTTTTCACTCCTACGATGCTCGTTGGACCCATGGCTATCACCTTGTCAACCAACTGCATGGGGTAGCGGTGTGGAAGTAGTTGGCGAATGCGGATGTTGTCCATGATAGGTTCTTCGTTAGGGTTATAGATTGGAGCTTGAATCTCATGCTTCCGTATCTCCTTGCGCATCAAACGAGCAAATTTGTTATTCACGGTATGACCTGGCCTAGTCGCAATGATGCGTCCTTTGATGGGTTTGCCTATCAAAGCCATGTCACCAATGATGTCTAGCAATTTATGGCGTGTACACTCGTTCTCCCACTGCAATGGCTTGTGTTGGATGTAACCCAACTTGGTGGCATCCATGTGAGGAACCTTGAGGTGGTCGGCGAGCTGATCGAGCTGGTCTTGCTCCACTTGGCGTTCGTAGATGACAATGGCATTGTCGAGGTCACCTCCTTTGATGAGGTTGGCTTGGAGCAATGGCATGATGTCACGAACGAAAACGAAGGTTCGCGCTGATGCAATCTCGTCTATGTATGTTTCCATCTTGTCGAGTGTGGCAAACTGGCTGTTGATGAACTTGCTCTCAAAGGAGCACATGGCTGTGATGCTGAAGTCCTCATCGGGAAGGATTGTGATGACCGAACCGTTTTCTTCCTTTACCTCTATCTTGTGGCGTATGATATAATAGTCTTTTTCTGCATTCTGCTCTTGGATGCCTACACTTTGGATTTTCTCAACATACATGGATGCCGAACCGTCAAGAATGGGGAATTCTGGACCGTTGACTTGGATTAAACAGTTGTCAATGCCCAAGGCATAGAGGGCAGACATACCGTGTTCGATGGTTGAGACACGAATGTCTCCTTTCCCTAAGACTGTGCCGCGTTGTGTTTCTACCACGTTTTCTGCGACAGCTTGGATGATAGGTTCACCTTCGAGGTCGATGCGTTGTATTTTATAGCCAGTATTTTCTGGTGCGGGATTGAAAGTTACAGTGAGACTCAATCCTGTATGCAAACCTTTTCCGCACAATGAAAAACTGCCTTTAAGTGTCTTCTGTTTTGACATAACAATATTATTTTTATGTTGAAATTATTTTTTCTTCAACTCTTCCACTTGTTTCTTCAACTCGTTCAGTTCCTTGTATATGTCTGGCAAGCGACGGAAGATTGCTTGTGACTTGAAGTATGAACGAGGCTCCATAGGAGGAGTTCCTATCAGTTCCTGACCGCCTTTGATGCTGCCTGGTACACCACTCTGTGCTCCTAGGAACACCTTGTCGCCGATGGAGATGTGACCTGCAATGCCCACTTGCCCTCCAAACATACACCATTGTCCCACTTTGGCGGATCCTGCGATGCCGACTTGGGCTGACATGACTGTATTTTCGCCAATGTCGGTGTTGTGGGCAATCTGGACGAGGTTGTCTAGTTTTACACCCTTCCGGATATATGTACTGCCCATGGTAGATCGGTCAACACAGGTGTTGGCTCCGATTTCCACATTGTCTTCAATGGTAACAATACCTATCTGAGGAATCTTGTCATAGCCGTCAGCGGCAGGCGCAAATCCGAAACCGTCGGCGCCGATTACACTGCCCGAGTGTATGGTAACATTCTCCCCAAGTTTGCAGCCATGGTAGATACTCACGTTTGGATAGATGAGCGCATTCTTGCCAATCTTGACGCCATCACCAATATAGGCATGTGGGTAGATTTGGCTACCTTCGCCCACTTCAACCCCATCACCAATGTAAGCAAAAGCTCCAACATACACGTTGTCAGCCACTTTCGCTTTTGGTGAGACGAATGCCAAGGTGTCTATGCCCGTTTTCTTGGGTTTCATGGACTCGTACATTTGGAGTAACTTCGCTACACATTCGTAGGCGTTTTTTACGCGAATCAGTGTAGTTGTTACAGGTTTTTCCAGTTCAACGGTTTCGTCGATGAGTACGATACTTGACTTTGTGTCGTAGATATAGTGCGTGTATTTGGGATTGGAAAGGAAAGAAATAGCTCCTTCCTTCCCTTCTTCGATTTTGGCAAAGGTGTTGACTGTTGCATTTTCGTCACCCTCTATCTTGCCCTGTACAAATTGGGCTATTTGTTGAGCGGTAAATTCCATAATCTGTTCAATTTTTAGTTTATGCCAATGAGCGGTTTTACAACTTGGCCAATTCCTCAGCCATTTGCTCTTGCAGCTCTTTGGCTTTCTGAGCCGCGACCTCGGCGAAGTCTTCACCATGGCTGGCGTAGATAATGCCGCGTGAGGAGTTGACGAGCAATCCACAGTCCTTGATGATGCCATATTTACAAACATCCTGCAGGCTGCCCCCTTGTGCGCCTACACCAGGAACAAGCAAGAAATGGTTTGGAGCAACCTTGCGGATGTCCTCAAACATAGAGCCTTGTGTAGCTCCCACTACGTACATCATGTTTTCGTCGTTGCCCCATTCCTGGCTCTTCTTCAGCACTTTCTCGAAGAGGCGTTCGCCCTCTTTGTCTTCCGTAAGCTGAAAGTCTTGGCTTCCCTTGTTGCTAGTGAGCGCCAGGAGGATGACCCACTTGCCTTCGTATTCAAGGAAAGGCTTCACGGAATCCTCGCCCATGTAGGGAGCAACAGTCAGAGAGTCGATGTTGTATTCCTTGAAGAACGTCTGTGCGTACATCTTGGAAGTATTGCCGATGTCACCTCTTTTTGCGTCTGCGATAATGAAGTGGTTAGGATAGTGCGCCTTGAGATACTTGATGGTATTCTCGAAGGCAACCATGCCGTCGATTCCACGGCTCTCGTAGAAAGCCAAGTTGGGTTTGTAGGCTACGCAATAGGGAGCTGTCGCATCAATGATTGCCTTGTTGAAATGGAACATCATCTCTGCTTCTGCGCCTTGGATTTCCTCGCTGTTGGCGATGCACTCTGGTAATTTCTCAATATCGGTGTCCAGTCCTACGCACAAGAAAGTTTTCTTGGCGAAGATCTGCTCTACTAGTTCTTTTCTGTTCATATTTTTTATTAGTTAGGTGTCGTTATAGTTCTGTCTCCTTCAGTTTCTCTGCATTTTCCGCTACGGTCAGGGCATCGATCATATCTTGGATATCACCACCGAGGAAACCGTTCAGGTCGTGGGTGGTGTAGCCGATTCTGTGGTCGGTGACACGCCCTTGAGGAAAGTTGTAGGTGCGGATTTTCGCACTACGGTCACCCGTAGATACCAAACTTTTGCGGCGGCTCGCAATGTCGTCGATGTATTTTTGATGCTCACGGTCGTGAATGAAAGTATAGAGACGACTTAAGGCACGTTCCTTATTCTTGGGTTGGTCACGTGTCTCGGTACATTCTATCAAGATTTCCTCGACCTCACCTGTGTTCGGGTTTTTCCAAGGATAACGGAGGCGAACTCCTGATTCCACCTTGTTGACATTCTGTCCACCGGCACCTGAACTTCGGAAGGTGTCCCACTTGATGTCGCCTTCATTGATGTTGACCTCAAACTTGTCTGCCTCTGGCAAAACCGCCACGGTGGCAGCAGAAGTGTGCATACGTCCTTGGGTCTCTGTGGCAGGCACACGCTGCACGCGGTGTACTCCAGACTCATACTTCAAAGTCCCATATACATCAGCTCCACTTACGGCAAAGTCGATTTCTTTGTAGCCGCCTACCGCACCTTCTGACACGGAAGTGACGCTCACAGTCCATCCTTTTGACTCGCAATATTTCTTGTACATATTGAAGAGATCACCAGCAAAGAGGGCTGCTTCGTCACCTCCTGCGCCACCTCGGATTTCCATCTGTACGTTCTTGGCGTCTTCTGGGTCTTTGGGTACAAGGGCTATCTTTATTTCATCCTCCAGTTTGGGTTGGAGGGCTTCGTTCTCATTCAGTTCTTCACGGGCCATCTCCTTCATCTCGGGGTCACTCTCGTTGGCAAGGATATCTTTTGCTTCTTTAATGGCTGCCAGACAGTTCATGTATCGTCTTCGAGCATCCATGATGTCGCCCAGGTCTTTCCATTCCTTGGTCAGCTTCACGTATCGGCTTTGGTCAGCAATGACATCTGGGTCAGTGATGAGTGTGCTCACTTCCTCAAAACGGCTCTCTAGTCCGTCTAGTTTCTGTAATATGTTGTTGTTGTCCATCTTTTTTGATTTATAATTAATAATGTATCATGTGACATGGTCTGACGGTACTTCGGGAACCACGACAGCATTAACCTAAGTTATATATAGGTATATTATTAATTGTACAATGTTGATTAGTAGTCGAATGTCCCAAACTCACTCTTGATGGTCAAGCTGCGTTTGCCTTCCTCGATATGTCCCACAATCTGTGCTTCGATGTTGAAGCTCTTACTGATGGAAATAACCTTCTCTGCAATTTCTGGGCGAACGTAGATTTCCATGCGGTGTCCCATATTGAATACTTGGTACATTTCTTTCCAGTCTGTGCCAGAGCAGTCGTGGATAGCCTTGAAGAGTGGCGGCACAGGGAACATATTGTCCTTGATGACTCTGCAATTCTCGCCAACAAAGTGGAGAACCTTGGTCTGTGCACCGCCCGTGCAATGTACCATACCATGAATTTCCGGACGTAACTCATCAAGCAACTTCTTGATGACTGGTGCGTAAGTACGTGTAGGAGATAGTACGAGCTCGCCTGCGTTGATGGGAGAATTTTCCACCTCGTCAGTCAACTTATACTTGCCGCTATAAACCAATTCGTCTGGTACGGCGTGGTCGAAGCTCTCTGGATATTTCTCGGCCAAGTACTTGGCAAAGACATCGTGGCGTGCTGAGGTCAATCCGTTGCTGCCCATGCCGCCGTTGTATTTCTTTTCATATGTTGCCTGTCCTGTAGAAGATAGACCGACGATGACATCTCCAGGACGGATGTTAGCGTTGTCGATGACATCGCTGCGCTTCATGCGGCAAGTAACGGTGGAGTCAACGATAATGGTGCGAACCAAGTCGCCCACGTCAGCGGTCTCGCCTCCTGTGGGATAAATGCCGATGCCCATCTCTCGCATCTCGTGCAGGAGATTGTCCGTGCCATTGATGATGGCTGAGATGACCTCGCCAGGCACGAGCATCTTGTTGCGCCCGATAGTGGAAGAGACCAAGATGTTGTCCACCGCACCTACACAAAGCAGGTCGTCGGTATTCATCACGATGGCGTCTTGTGCGATTCCCTTCCATACGGAGAGGTCGCCCGTTTCCTTCCAGTACATGTAGGCGAGGCTAGACTTGGTGCCCGCACCGTCTGCGTGCATGATGTTGCAGTACTCTGGGTCGCCTCCTAGAATGTCTGGGATAATCTTGCAGAAAGCTTGTGGGAAGATTCCCTTGTCGATATTTTTGATGGCGTTGTGCACGTCCTCTTTGGCGGCACTCACACCGCGCATCATATAGCGATTGTCCATAATCTCAATGTTGAATTGTTTGTGATTTATAGTTATTCTTTGCCGCCCCAGAAGTCCCAGGAGGCAAAGGCTTGTAATAGCAGCATTTCCAGACCGTTCTTGACTGTCGCTCCTTGTGCTGCGCCCTTTTTCATAAAGAGCGTCTCGTTTGGGTTGTAAATGAGGTCATATAGTAAAGTATGGCTATCCATCGCCTCGTAGGGGAGCGGTGGACATTCATCTACATGCGGGTACATTCCTACCGGGGTGCAGTTCACGATGACATTGTATTCCGTGATGACTTCAGGAGTAATCTTGTCATATTGTATTGTGTTGGGACGTTCGTATCGACTCACAAAAATTGTCTCTATGCCAAGGGATTTCAGTCCGTAGTTGATGGCTTTTGATGCTCCGCCTGTTCCTAGGATTAAGGCTTTTTTGTGGAAAGACTCAATGAATGGCTCTATGCTCTGTGTAAAACCGATTACATCGCTGTTGTATCCTTTGAGTACAGTTTCTTTTCCCTTGTGTTCCACTTTCACCACATTGACCGCACCGATGGCATTTGCCTCCGGGCTAACGTAGTCGAGAAAGCTGATGACTTTCTCTTTGTAGGGAATCGTGACGTTGAAACCCTTCAACTCGGGGGTAGAGTCGAGCACCTCGCTCAAGTCATCGATGGAGGGTATCTCGAAATTGATGTACTTGGCGTTGATGCCTTCGTTCTCGAACTTCTCGTTGAAGTAGTTCTTCGAGAACGAATGCCCCAAAGGATAACCTATGAGTCCATACTTGTCCATAGCAATTTGTTATTTATGATTAATTTCTATAATTGATAGCATTACTGCTAAACTGTCTTCTTACTTTGTAGCGAAATACATAGTGCAGATGCCGAAGGTGAGTCGCTTGAACTCCGCCTCTTCGAATCCTGCTTTCTTGAGCACATCCATCATGGTCTCGCCTTGTGGGAATGCCTCTATCGTGGCAGTTAGATAACTGTAGGCACTTTGGTCTTTGGATATCAACTTTCCATACACAGGCAGTACTGTGTGTGAGTAGATGTGGAAGAGCTGTTTCATCGGGAAGCTGACGGGCGTGGTTAACTCTACGATGCTCAGGTGCCCTCCTTTTTTGAGTACACGGCACATTTCCCTCAAGCCCTGGTCTAGGTTGGGGAAGTTGCGAATGCCGAAAGCCGCTGTCACCGCATCGAAGGTCTCGTCGGGATAGGAGAGGTTGAGACAGTCTTCTTTCTCAAATCTGACGATTTTCTCCAAGTGCTCCTTGGCTACCTTCTGTCGCCCAATCTCCATCATTCCTTCAGAGATGTCTGCCCCTATGAGTTCCTGGGGATGGAGCATTTTGGTTGCGAGGATGGCAAAGTCGCCAGTGCCCGTGGCGATGTCGAGCATCTTTTTGGGGTGGAACGGATCCAGTCTCTTGATGGCTTTCTTGCGCCACCCCTTGTCGATGTTCCACGAGAGACGGTGGTTCAATGTGTCGTAGGTAGGGGCGATGTTGTCGAACATCTCCTCTACCAACTTGCCTTTGTCTCCTTGCCCCTCGTAGGGCTTTATCTTTTCTTGTTCGTACATTTTCTTGAGTTTATAGTCTTGCGTATATAGCCTATGGAGGAACATTCCTTTTGGGCTACCGACTATTGGCAGAACTTTACTTTCTGGTGGCAAGCCATTCGCTAACGTTCTTCTCGATGCGATCGGCGATGTCTCTTTCCTCTGTAGCCTTATCGAACTTCTCGCCTGTGATGTGCTCGTATAGCTCGATGTATCGGTCGGAAACGCTCTCGGCGTATTCGTCAGTAATCTCTGGCATGGTCTGTCCTGGCTCATTCATGAAGTTGTGCTCGATCAACCATTGACGAACGAACTCCTTGGAGAGCTGTCGCTGTGGCTCGCCCTTCTCAAACTTCTCTTCGTAACCGTCGGCGTAGAAATAGCGGCTGGAGTCTGGTGTGTGAATCTCGTCGATGAGATATACCTTTCCGTCGCGCTTTCCGAACTCGTATTTGGTGTCAACTAGAATCAAGCCTTGCTTGGCGGCAATTTCCTGTCCGCGCTTGAAGATGCGGCGGGTATAGTCTTCCATGACGGCGTAGTCCTCTGCACTAACGATGCCCTGTGCGATAATCTCTTCTTTGGAGATGTTCATGTCGTGCCCCTCGTCGGCCTTGGTGGTAGGAGTGATGATAGGCTCGGGGAAACGCTCGTTCTCACGCATTCCGTCAGGCAGTTTCACACCACAAAGCTCGCGGCATCCCTTCTGGTACTCTCTCCATGCACTGCCTGTGAGGATAGAACGGATAATCATCTCAACACGGAAACCCTCGCACTTCAAACCCACAGTTACCATTGGGTCTGGTGTGGACAACTTCCAGTTAGGGCAGATGTCTGTTGTCGTGTCCAAGAACTTTGCCGCAATTTGGTTGAGCACCTGTCCCTTGAAAGGGATACCCTTGGGGAGCACAACGTCGAATGCAGAGATTCTGTCGGTAGCGACCATCACGAGGATGTCATCGTTAATATCGTACACATCACGTACTTTACCGTGGTAAACACTCTTCTGTCCATCAAAGTGGAAGTCTGTTTTTGTTAATGCTTTCATTGTTTTATATACTTTGAAAAATTAAAACTTGGTCTAACGTTGGAAATCTTTCCCGAAGGCTTGTTTGCTAGAGTTGGTCTCGGATTCTTCTTTCTTCGCTCTTCTTTCTTCACTTTTTGCTATGTCGTATGCCTCGTAAGCGTTAACGATGCGAGTGACGAGCTTGTGCCTGACAATATCCTTCTGTCCCAGGTTGACCACTCCGATTCCTTCCACTCCATTCAGTATTTTGAGTGCTTCTTTCAGACCGCTTCTCTGTTCGCGTGGCAGGTCGATCTGGGTCAGGTCGCCGGTGATGACCATTTTGGTGTTCATGCCCATGCGGGTGAGGAACATTCGAATCTGTTGGGTGGTGGTGTTCTGTGCCTCGTCGAGGATGACAACTGCGTCGCTTAGTGTGCGACCGCGCATGAAGGCTAGGGGAGCTATCTGGATGATGTGTTTTTCCATCATGTCCTGCAACTTGACGGCAGGAATCATGTCTTCAAGCGCATCGTAGAGTGGTTGCAAATAAGGGTCTATCTTGTCTTTCATGTCACCCGGAAGGAAGCCGAGTTTCTCGCCTGCTTCGACGGCGGGGCGTGAGAGAATGATTTTCTTGGCCGTTTTCTCCTTGAGGGCTTTCACGGCAAGGGCGATGCTGAGGTAAGTCTTGCCCGTTCCTGCAGGACCTACAGCGAATACCATGTCGTTCTTTTCGTAAGCATTGATGAGCGCCTGCTGGTTTTCGCTCCTGCTCTTGATGGGCTTTCCGCTGATGCTATACACCAGCACTCCTTTCACGGAGTCTGCTTTGGTTTGCTTGCCTTTCACAATGTCGAGGATGTCCTCCTCGCTCAGCATGTTGTATTTCGCCAAATGCCTACGCATCTGTTCTATTTCTTCTTCCGCCTTCGCCATTTCTTCCTCGTCGCCGAGCACACGAAGCACGTTGTCACGTGCCACGATACGCAACTTAGGATATAGTGACTTAATCATCTGCAGATGACTATTGCCGACACCGTAGAACATCACGGGGTCTATATCTTCGAGTACAATATGCTTCTCTATCAAAACTTAAAAATTCAAATAGTTTAAACTAATTTATTATATAACGTTTGCAAAAGTACTACTTTTCTATGAATTGAGCAAATTTCTGATGTGTTTTCTTGAAATAGGGTGCTAAAAAGTATGGGACGCTCATAAGTTAAGGCAAAGTTGAGACTTAAGTTAAAACAAAATAATGCTTTTCACCTCCTTCTTCAGCAAGGCGGAGAGCATAGCCTTGGCTATGCGTTCGGCTTCCATCAGGAAATTGAGCACAGAGTCATAAATGGGGTTGGCTACGGAATATATCATGTTTCTTGCATGGACTTCAAGACTTCGAGGCTCGGTATCTGCAAACATATCGAAGTTGTGAAGAGATGGTTTGGCGGGAAAAGGGGTGTTCATGTGCATCGTGAGGCCCCCCCCTGACACCTCAGTCTATCTCTCTCTTACAGTGACGAACGATGCGTGAAGATTCGTATCGGAAGCGAAAACAAGGAAGCCTACGAAAAACTTGCCAAGGATTATTTCGATGAAAGCCGTGTCTTGAAGGAGGCTGCATACGCCCATGTCGGTTCTTCTTGTCGGATAAAGACAGAAAACGTTTACTCTTATTCCTTTCTCAGATGCGAATGGTGTGCGACAGCAGTTATATCCTCGATCAAAAGACAAGATACGATACCAAGGTGGATGAGTACGTGAATATCATCAGCGACATTATAAGTGAGGAAGGCGAAAAGGTGGTGGTGTTCAGTCAATGGGAGCGCATGACTCGCCTCATTGCCAAGGAGTTGGAGAAGAAAGAGATTGGCTTCGAATATCTCTATGGTGGTGTCCCATCCGAGAAGCGCAAGCACTTGGTGGATAACTTCATGAACAAGCCTACGAGTCGAGTATTCCTCTCTACCGATGCTGGTAGCACAGGATTGAACCTACAATCAGCCGCCACCATCATCGGAACTCTCTCTCTTTGCTTGGCCGGGTTGTATGTACGGGAGCAATGTCTATTGTTCCAATAGTATTTTTACTTCCTCAACGCTTTTATGGATTGTTCGAGCGATGACTTCTATGCTTACGCCATTTTGCAACATGGCTTGCGCCATGGCCTTAATCTGTGCCGTCTGTTCGTTGATTTGTGCCGTCTGTTCGTTGATTTGTGCCGTCTGTTCGTTGATTTGCGCCGTCTGTTCGTTGATTTGCGCATATTGCTTGGACACCATTTCGTTCAGTTTCATCACTTGGGTGTCACGAGCCTCAATCACGGAATAATATTCATCTTCGTCGTTCATCTCCTGACGAACTTCAGCACTCATGGTTGCCAGACTGAGGCGATGCAAGAGATACATCATGTCGGAGTCATCCTCGTAATTGGCACCTTCGAGTCGAACGATTTGCTGGTTTCTTTCATCCCTTTTTGTCTGGTCGAACACGCTCAGCACCTTGTCCAGGCTATTGTTGATTTTGCCGTGCAGCAAAGGTATCTGCACGATGATGCTGTCGTGTATCAGACTGTTGATGAATGGGTCGGTGTCTCCATTCTCCACTTCCTTGCCGTCATAATCCACGGTCTTATGCCCAACGTACACCACAGCCTTGTCTATGTCGCCAATGCGATGCCCCAAGAGATAGACCGCTACCATCGGAATGGCGTATCCCTTGTTGTCGCCTTCCTTCTGTATGTTTTCCTCGGCGTTGTACTGCAAGGCAAGGTAGCGGCGGAAACGCAGGGTCTCAGTGTCCAACCATGTCTTTTGCAGCTCAATCAGAATCAAATGCGTGTTGCCGTCATTTTCCTTGACCTTTGCCGCAAAGTCGATTCTGAACATGGAAATGTTGTCGCGGGTCACATTCGGGTGTTCGTGGCGACGCATCTCCACGCTCACCACCTCCTTCTTCAGCAAGGCGGAGAGCACAGTTTTGGCTATGCGTTCATCTTCCATCAGGAACTTGAACACAGAGTCATAAATGGGGTTGGCTACGGAATATATCATGTTTCTTCCTCCGATGTTATATTGCAATCTTGCTGCAAAGTTACACTTTTTATCTGAAACGACAAGTTTTTTGCTGCTTTTTTGTACTCTTGCATGAGGAATTTGCAAATTTCTTCATTCCGAGGGGTGATTGATTAGCCAAAGTGGGTCAAGCATTATTGTTTTCTTTCATTATAGGTCTTGACGTATTCAAATTTCTATAAAAAGAAATTAAAAAGTTTTGTGTTATGGAATTTATAATGTAATTTTGCCAGTAAAATGATATAAAAGAGAATGATGATGAAGGTAAATGACGCTGATGATAGCAGTAAGTTCCTTTACATCGTAAACAACGATAAGTTAAATCAATGAAGTTGAAAGTCGCTTTAGATAAATTAGATAGTACGCTGAAGGCTATGTCTGGCAAGAATCGCTTCTTGTTGGGCTTTGTCGTTGTTGTGGTTTTTCTAGCATTGGTGAGGTTGTTTTTCCCTCATGTCGCCGAACCTCGTATGGCAGAGTTTCCTGTGGAGGACAGCACGAAAGTGGAGGGGACGAATGGGGTGCAGTCAAGTAAGTGTCAAGTGGAAGCAGGCAATGGTCAGCAAGAGGTCGATGCAGGCAAGATGTGTACGGTGACTCCTGACACGGCTGTGTCAGGCAGGTCTTCCATCTTCTTTGATAAGGATGGCAAGGAGGTGAAGCACCGTATCTTCTCCGTGCCTCATTTCGGTAATACGTTTCCTGACCAACAGGATGTGCAGATAGTGGCGGCTAACAGATATGGTGTCGCTCCCGTGCAAAACCGTGATGAGGCAGAGCATAGCAAGGGTTCGTTGGTCTATGTGGGCAGCAATCCTTATTTCTATGTCGATAAGCTTAGTAATAGCATCCCATATCTGGTGCCTCGTGCCTCTGTTCTTTTGCAAGATATCGGTCGCGCTTACTTTGATTCCCTTCAGATAAAGGGAATTCCTCTGCATAAGATTATCGTGACAAGCATCTTGCGTACGAAGGACGATGTGGCGAAGTTGCGTACACGTAATGGAAATGCAACGGAGAATTCCTGTCATCTTTATGGAACGACTTTCGATATATGCTATAATCGCTATAAAACGGTGCAAACAGAGAAAGTGCCTCGCCGACAGGTGCGTAATGATTCCTTGAAGTGGGTGCTGAGCGAGGTGCTGCGTGACTTCCGTGAGAAGGGGCGTTGCTATATCAAGTATGAGGTGAAGCAAGGATGTTTTCATGTTACGGTGAATTAAAAAAAAGAGAACAAGATGAAAATAAAGAATTTAATTCTAGTGATAGCTTTGGGCTTGGGCGGCATGAATGCGACAGCCCAGGATTTGATGAACAATGAGAAAGTGACGGTGCTTAAGGGCATTGCCGTCGAGGGGGCTGATACGGCAGCAGTTCGTCAAGACCAAACATGCCATGAGGTGTTGTTGGAGACAACGATGGGCAATATTCTAGTTGCCCTCTACAATGACACCCCCCTTCATCGTGATAACTTCTTGAAGTGGGTGAAGTGTGGGTATTACGATGGATGCATCTTCCACCGTGTCATCAAAAATTTCATGATCCAAGGTGGCGACCCTTCTACTCGAAAGGTAAATCCTCAGAAGGAAGAAAAATTTGATACTGCCTATACGGTGCCGGCAGAGATACTCTATCCGAAGTATTACCACAAACGTGGACAACTCTGTGCTGCTCGAGAGGGTGATGATGAAAATCCTAAATTTGCGTCGGCTCCATGTGATTTTTATATCACTTGGGGGCGGAATTTCTCGCCACGCCAGATGGAATATACCGTGGAGAAGGAAAAGAGAGAGGGAAGGGCTTACGTCTTGCCCAACAAACAAGTGATAGATGGCTATATTAAATATGGTGGAGTGCCTCATTTGGATGGCGGTTACACAGTGTTCGGGGAGGTCTTGGAGGGAATGGACGTGGTGGATAAAATCCAGAAAGTGGCTACCGACAAGGGAAACAATGACCGTCCGTTGACTGATATTATTATTACAAAAGCAACCATTGTGAAGTAGGGGGACTTACCACCCCCATACCCCACTTTCATTTTTGCCTCGGGATATAAAACTTTTTCCCTCCCGAGGTAGAAATTTTTCCCTCCCGATGCAGCGGTTTCTTCCTCGGGACGGGACAAAAGGAGAATTTGAATATATTTTACAAAATAGGTAGTGCTTCGCAGAGCAACCTCGGTGTATATATGTATAATTAATAAAAGGCAAATTAAAATGGTAATAGATTTCGAGAAGATTGCTGAGGCTCACTTGGAGGGCTTCAAGGGTGGACAGGGTAAACTTGATACCCGCAACTATGTGGATGATAAGGTGAAAATTATGTATTCTACCCTTCGTCCGGGTGCTACGACTGGGCTTCATGTTCATGAGGGCAACTGTGAGGTGGTCTTTGTGGTGAGTGGTACGGCTACTTTCCATTATGACGATGTGGTTGAGGAAGTACGCGCTGGGCAGGTGCATTATTGTCCGATGAACCATTCTCACTATATGGAGAACTTGACCGACCACGACCTTGTTTATCTTGCTATCGTGCCAGAACACCACTAGTTGGTGTTACGGAAGCACTGGTTATAACGATTTAAAATTAGAGAGGTATGAAAATGGAAAGTAGAATGAAAAAACCTAAGAAGATGGCTTTAATATTGCTGTCGTTGGGTATGGCTTTGGCTGGTTACGCACAAACGAACGCTGGCAAAGGTGGTGGCACCACAACTGTTCGTACTCCTGACAGTAAGACTTACGCAGTGAGATTTGAGAAGTTCGCAACCGAAGTCGCTGCTTGCGACACGCTGGCGAAAGAGCAGAAGGCCAGATATGTAGCCGCCTATAATGGTTATTTGGAAGAATACAAGGTCGTGAAAGATAGCTTGAGCGATGATGATGTGCGTAAGTGCAGCAAGTCCAAGGTCATGTATCAAAAGGCTATGGCTCGTGTCTTTGTTGTCAATGCCTCTAAGGACGTTGCCGACACTGCGGAAGGCGTAGGAGGCAAGGTCTCTAAGTTCTTCAAGAAAACGAAGAAAAAGGTACAGGGAGCCATTGAAGGTTTCAAAGAGAACTAATCCACAGATGTTATTGACAAATATGTCAAAGAGTGACTATAGAATGAAAAATCCCTACCGAAGTTTGCCGGTAGGGATTTTTAGTTTTTTGTATGAGTTTCTATCTCAGATCTACAATCTCTGCTTTGGGGTAGTCCTTGCTGTTAAAGGTAAAGGTACTGTTGGGAATACTCTTTGCCTTGAAATTGCTTACAGTAATGTTGGTCCATGAACTTCCTTGGCGCATCTTGATTTTTGATGGAACAAAGTTTTTCTTGTCAATGGTGATGAGCAATTCCTGGACTGTGCGCTTTTGGTTCTGTGCCACCAGCCGAATCTCATAATTGCTACCGTCCGCCTTCATGGTTGCATTGTACCCCGTCTTGTAGATGTTGATGAAGGTATAAGGATTCATGGACATCTGCTGTGCTTGTGTCGGGTTGCTCACGTTCACCTCGTTGGTATTTTTCAAGTAAGTCCATTGGGTCTTACCGTTGTACCACACTGTGGCTTGGTTGGTGTGGGCATTGAATTTGTTGCCTTTAATGGCGATGGTTCCGCTTGCCGAGCCATACTTGAGGCTTGACATTTGGAATTTGGCACTGGCGCCGCTCTTGCTGCCAATGACGCTGGCGGTTTTATCGAGTACTTGCTGAGCGGTCTGTGCAAAAGTTCCGAGGCTCATCAGAGCCATGATTGCGAGTGAAATGATTTTCTTCATTTTTCTAATCTCCTTATTATTAATGGGTCCGTTTTTGGATTATTGCCCTCTCAATTGCATGAGGAGCGTGTTGAGTTGGTTCTCGTCTTGTATCAGGACTTCGCGAGGCTTGCTGCCTTGTGCGACGCCGACGATGCCCGCCGCCTCCATTTGGTCCATCAGTCTTCCGGCTCGGTTATAGCCGATGCTGAAACGGCGTTGTATCATACTGGTGCTTCCTTGCTGGGAGAGGACGATGGCATGTGCTGCCTCCTCGAAGAATGGGTCAAGGTTGCGGGCATCTACGTTGCCTCCGCTGTTGCCGTCTCCGTCATTGGCAGGCTCTGGCAATTCCATAGGCTCTACTGGTCCGGGCTGGTCGGAGATGTATTCGTTGATGCGCTCAATCTCTGGAGTATCTACAAAGGCGCATTGCACACGTACTGGCTCATTGCCGTTGAGGTAAAGCATGTCGCCTCGACCTATCAGCTGGTTGGCGCCCGTTCTGTCCAATATGGTCTTGGAGTCGATGGCGGATGTTACCTTGAAGGCGATACGCCCAGGGAAGTTGGCCTTGATGTTACCGGTTATGATGGTGGTGGTAGGACGCTGGGTTGCGATAATCATGTGGATGCCTACGGCACGAGCTAACTGGGCGATACGGGCGATGGGTAGTTCCACTTCCTTGCCTGCCGTCATAATCAAATCGCCAAACTCATCGATGACTACCACTATGTATGGCATATATTCATGCCCGTCGGTGAGCCGCAACTTGTGGTTGATGTATTTCTGGTTGTATTCCTTGATGGTGCGTGCTCCTGCCTTCTTCAGCAGGTCATAGCGTCTGTCCATCAACACGCAGAGACTGTTAAGGGTTCTCACCACCTTGGTAACGTCAGTAATGATAGGCTCCTCCTCGTCGGAGACGGCAGCCATGAAATGGTTGGCGATGCGGGCATATACGCTGAACTCTACCTTCTTCGGGTCGATGAGCACCAACTTCAGTTCGTTTGGGTGTTTCTTGTATAATAAAGAGGTGATGATGGCATTCAAACCAACAGACTTACCTTGACCTGTGGCACCAGCCACGAGCAAGTGTGGAATCTTTGCCAAATCTACCATGAACACCTCGTTCGTGATAGTCTTGCCGAGGGCTACCGGAAGTTCCATCTTGGTCTCTTGGAATTTCTTTGAGTTGAGGATGCTCTCCATGCTCACGATGTTTGCCTTTGCATTAGGCACCTCGATACCGATGGTCCCCTTGCCTGGGATAGGGGCGATGATACGGATGCCCAGCGCAGCCAAGCTCAAAGCAATGTCGTCTTCCAGATTCTTGATTTTGGAGATGCGCACTCCTTCGGCCGGCTGAATCTCGTAGAGAGTGATGGTGGGGCCGACGGTTGCCCGAATCGTCTTGATTTGCACGCCGAAGTTACCAAGCACCTCGATGATGCGGTTCTTGTTGGCTATCTGTTCAGCCTCGTCGATGTAGGCATCATTGTCCTCGTACTTCTTGAGAAGGTCAAGGGTCGGGTATTTGTATCGGGTGAAAGGCTCCTTGGGGTTGATTGGCGTGTTGAGCAGCTCGGTGTCGCTCACCGTGTTGCTGGTAGCTTGCTCTTCGTTGGCTGCCACGGAGATGTCCATGCCGATGTGCTGGGAGGCAAGCGCTGCGGCCTCTTTCTCCAAAGCCTCAGCTTCCGCACGCTCGTTGCGAAGGTTGCGCTGGTGTTGGAGGAACGATTCGTTGGGGGAAGATGCTCCTGCCGCAACCGTCTCAGATTGCGTGTCTGCGTTCTCGCCCAGTTCTTCTTTCAGGGTGGAGGTGTGCGTGATATCCAAGTCTATGACACCGCTCTTGACCTCATTCTTATGATTGTTGCTTTCTGACAAAGGCTCAACCTCGTCCTCTTCGTTCGATCCCATGGCTGCGTTGGCATAGGCTTGTGCAATTGCATCCTGCTCTGAGTCATTCTTGTTCTTGCCATGGTTGGTTATCTCGAACTGCACTTTGCTTGTGATGTAGCCGATAGGGTTGAGAGCCTTGCGGATGACAGTGATGGTTTCTGTTGTGAGATAAGTGAGGAATGCCACCGCCGTGAAGAGCAAAATGGCAGTGAGACCTGGCGTTCCAACTATGTTTTCCATTTTTTGTACTATAAAGACTCCATGCTGTCCGCCCGGGTTGAAAAACAGACCGCCCATAATTGGGGAGAGGAACTTGGAGAAGGTTATAGAAGTCCATACCATGACAATCATCATGCAGAAAAACCATTTCCATAGGTTAATCTTATAGGCATGCATCAGCTGCAGACCGCACATGAAAAAGAATGCGGGAAGCAAGAATGAAGAAAAACCAAAGTTGACGGATATTAGATAATAGGACACAATCGCTCCTAGCGAAGTACAACTGTTTTGGAAAACCTGGTTGTCGTTTGTCCATTCTCCCGGTCTCAAATCCTCCAAGATGCTTTGGTCTGCATACCCTGTGCTCAGGTAAGAGACCATGGCGATGATGGTCACAATCGAAATGAGAACCAATGCGAATCCTAAAAAGAAATCGGTGATCGTGCTGTTGAAAATATATTGTAAGCCAATAGCTTCGCTAAAGGATCTGGTTTTGCGTTCTGTCTTTTTCTTTGCCATTTTTGCATTGTTTGATTTATTATCTTGCAAAATTAGCTAAAATAAATGGAAAACTATCTATCTTTAGTGCTAATTTTTCTAATTTTTTATAGAAAGTGGATTTACATTTGGTTAATTCATATAATAATTGTACTTTTGCATTCTGAAATTCGTAGATTTGATAAATGAAGACTATTTTCAAGAAGTATGACAAGCATGCTATCATGAATTTGCCACGCGTTACTTTCCAAGGTGAGATTAAGGTGGTCGATACCCTTGCGCAGGTCGATGAGGCTGTTGACTATTTGCTTGCTCAGGAAATCTTAGGTGTAGATACAGAGACGCGTCCTTCTTTCAAAAGGGGAGTGAGCTATGAGGTGGGCTTGCTTCAGGTAAGCTCCAATGAAGTATGTTATCTCTTTCGCTTGAATTGTATTGGTATGCCACCTGCCATCATCCGACTTCTCACAGACACAAAGGTTCCAAAGGTGGGGCTGTCGTGGCATGATGACCTGCGGATGTTACATCGCCGGACAAAGTTTGAGCCAGGTCTGTTTTTGGACATACAGGATGTGGCCAAGGATTTTGGGGTAGATGACCTCAGTTTGCAAAAGTTGTATGCCAACTTGTTCCACCAGAAGATTAGTAAGGCACAACGGTTGAGTAATTGGGATGCCTCCGAATTGCGTGATTCCCAGAAAGTTTATGCCGCGACAGACGCATGGGCTTGCATTCAGCTTTATCATGAATTCACGCAGTTGAAGGCTTCTGGTGATTATGTGCTGGTTGTTCCAGTGGCAGATGTAGATGCAGACACGCGGGAAGAGCAAGCTGACTGTGGGACTGAGGCGGCAGTGGCTGTTGCCCGTTAGAATTAATTTTTGTAAGAAACATTATTTTTATGTATAAGAAAATATATTTGAAAAAGGGAAAGGAAGAGTCACTGAAGAGATTCCACCCTTGGATTTTCTCCGGAGCCATCAATGGGATGGACGAAGGCATCGAAGAAGGGGAGATTGTCCGTGTGATTACTTCTTTGGGCGATTTCATTGCGGTAGGACATTATCAGGTCGGTTCTATCGCTGTGCGCGTCCTGTCTTTCCGTGACATAGAAATTGATGGGGATTTTTGGCGTTCTCGGCTGGAGTCTGCTCTCCGGATGCGTATCTCTGTAGGGATTGCGGACAACCCTGCCAACAATACCTATCGTCTTGTGCATGGGGAGGGCGACAATCTGCCAGGCCTTGTCATCGACTGCTATGGTGAGACTGCTGTAATGCAGGCGCATAGTGTCGGAATGCATGTCTATCGGATGGAGGTGGCTGAAGCTCTTTCTTCAGTGATGGGCGAGCGCATCAAGAACATTTATTATAAAAGTGAAACTACTTTGCCGTTCAAGGCAGAACTTCACCAGGAGAATGGTTTCCTTTTGGGAGGAGATGCCGACAACGTGGCTGTGGAGAATGGGTTGAAGTTCCACATCGATTGGCTGCGGGGGCAAAAGACGGGTTTCTTTGTCGATCAGCGCGAGAACCGTTCTTTGTTGGAACGTTATGCCAAGGGCAAGAGTGTGCTCAATATGTTCTGCTACACGGGTGGTTTCTCTGTTTATGCGATGAGGGGAGATGCCAAGGAGGTCCACTCTGTGGACAGCAGTGCCAAGGCGATAGAGTTGACCAATGAGAATATTGCGCTCAATTTCCCAGGGGATGCTCGTCATGCGGCTTATTGTGAGGATGCGTTCAAGTATCTTGATGATCATGACCAGAAGTATGACTTGATTATACTCGATCCTCCCGCTTTCGCCAAGCACCGGGCAGCACTTCGTAACGCCCTCAAGGGTTATACTCGCTTGAATGTGAAAGGCTTGCAGCGCATCAAGCATGGGGGAATCCTTTTTACTTTCAGTTGCTCGCAAGTGGTGACCAAGGATAATTTCCGCAATGCAGTGTTTACCGCGGCAGCTCAGGCAGGGCGCAAGGTCAGAATATTGCACCAGCTTCATCAGCCTGCCGACCATCCTATCAACATCTATCATCCAGAGGGCGAATACCTCAAAGGATTGGTGTTGTATGTAGAATAAAGGGGGAGAATCATGAAAAAAACGACTCAGATAGTGATATTGCTGCTTGGGGTGGTTTTCGCTATGGCAAGTTGTGGCGAGAATGTCGAGGTACAGCATCGCCGTACCAAGGCAGAGAAAGCACGTCTTGACAGTATCGACAAGGCTTCGCTCAAGGTGGGGGTCATGCCGACCTTGGATTGCTTGCCTGTTTATGTCGCTCATGACTATCACCTTTTTGATACGCTGGGAGTAATGGTTCACCTGAAAAGTTTTATGGCGCAGATGGATTGTGACACAGCCATGCTGGGTGGAAGCGTGGAAGGAAGCATCACAGACTTGATACGCGCCAATCATCTCGCTAAGCGTGGAGTGTCCTTGGACTATCCTATTGCGGCTGATACCTATTGGCAGTTGATTACCAACCGTAAGGCGCGTATTTCTGAGCTCAAGCATTTGTCAGACAAGATGATAGCCATGACCCGACATTCTGCCACCGACTATCTTGCCGACTTGGCCGTGGATAGCGGAAAACCTCAGTTTGATGTGTATCGCGTGCAGATTAACGATGTGAGAATACGGATCAAGATGTTGCTCAACAATGAGATGGATGCAGCCTTGCTTCCTGAACCACAGGCCACAATGGCCAGGATGGATAAAAATCCTGTGCTGATGGATAGCCGTGGTAAGGATTTGCACTTGGGAGTCTTTGCATTCCGCAAGAAGGCTTTGGAAAAGCCTGGGAGAATGAAGCAACTGGACTTGTTCTTGAAGGCATACAATATGGCAGTGGATAGCATCAACAAGAATGGTCTTGGGCACTATTCTGACCTGCTAAAGAAATATTGTGCCGCTGACGCAGCCACAGTCAAGGCTTTGCCACGTGTGAAGTTCCATCATGCGGCACCCCCAAGACAAACGGATTTATTAAAAGCTTCAAAAAGATGAACTATGGAAATTAAGGATCCAAGAGTCAAGGAATTGGCAAAACTGTATGGGGATTGTAGTGTCCGTCGTTTCTTGTCTGTAGTGACTGATTATTTGAATGACCACGCAGTCTATCCAGGATTGAGGGACGAGGTTGAGTGCGTTCGTTCCAATTATGAACTGATGGTGCAGTGCTATCGCCAGGGTATGCCTGATCCGAGGCGCAAGGATATTTTTTATGATATAGAGGACTTTATGTATAAGGTTTGGATGAATTTGGTCATGAATGACCATATCTTGTCTAATCAAGCCTTGCAAGCATCGAAAAAAAGAGGAGAGAAGCTGGACTTGAAATCTTTAGGAGAGGTTTTGGCCTCGCATAAGGATGATGCCGAGTTTTACAATGTAGTGTTCTCTGCCTTGCTTACTTCTTGGCAATGGGATGCCTCTTTGTCTTCTATCATGTCCAAGTTGGTCACTTCGCCAGACATTGAACCTAGGCTGGCAGCGTTGATGGTTTCAGCCATTATGCTTTCATGTTTATGTACTTTTGATTTCCAGAAGTTCGTGTGCCTTGTCGATATTTATCATTCGACTACGGACATTGTGGTCAAGGAACGTGCTTTCGTGGGTTGGGTGTTCTGCTCATGCAAAGTTAGTGATGCTTATTTACAAAAAGTCTCTGACTTGCTCGTCAACGTTTTGGACGACGAAACATTGAAGGAAGTTTATGAATTGCAGAAGCAGGTTGTCTTCTGTATGGATGCAGACAAGGATTCTGAAGCCATAGACAAGGATATTATCTCCAAGATTTCCAAGGGTAAGCTTTCACGTCCATGGATGAAAGATTGTGATTTGGAAGATACTCCACTCAGTGAGATCTTGCATCCGGAGCAGGAAGAGGAACGGGCAGAGAAACTGGAACAAAGTATGCTTGCGATGATGAAAATGCAGAAGGAGGGAAGCGACATCTATTTCGGGGGATTCTCCAAGATGAAGAAGTTTGGTTTCTTTCACCGTATGTCCAATTGGTTTGTTCCTTTTTATTCTTCAAACCCGGCTTTGCTGGCTTTGTCGCAGGCTTTGGATGGCGATGAAACCTTCTTGAAGGCTATCGAGACCTCCAGCCCTTTTTGTGAGAGTGACAAGTATAGTTTCGCTTTTGGGGTAGAGATGACGCTCAAGTCGGAATTCAATGCGCTCAAGCCTCTTCTCAAGGACGGTTTCATGTTTTCTCATGTGGAAAAGTTCAAGGATGGTCTCGACCAAGCCACTTTTGTACGTCGCATGTACTTGCAGGATTTGTATCGTTTCTTCCGTTTGTCTCCCTTTGGAGAGGCTTTCGAGAATCCTTTCTCGGGCGAGGAAGACTCGTGTGCATTCTTCTTGCGGCGTTGGAGTTTTGTGGATGAGGGAATTCTTCGGGATGTAAGGCTGAAATTGTGCCGTTTTTTAGCAAAACGCAAGGACTACAAGCGACTGGGCATCTTCGCCCCTCAGCTGGCTGCGCAAGATAATTCTGAAGGTATATTGTTGTATGCCATTTACTTGATATATTATTCTCATGCCTATCAAGAGGCAGCGGTGTTCCTTGCCATGCTTACGTTTACTACCCAAGAAGAGAATGCTGCTGTCTTGAAAGCTATGGCAAAATGCTTTATGGAAATGGAAATGTATGATGAAGCTTGCAAAACTTATACCAAGTTGCAATCCGTCAAGCCATCTGAGGCTATTCGTTTGAAAATTGCCTTTTGCTTGATTAAGTGCAACAAGTCCGAGGAGGCGTTGAAGATTCTGTATGAGTTGTATTATAAACATCCAGAGAATACGGATGTCATCCGGTCTTTGGCTTGGGCGCATCTATTGAACGGCAATTTGGATGGTGCCATTGGTCTCTATGATAAGTTGAAGAGTATGGCAGACGAAAGTTGCAGGCAAAAGAATCCAGATGATGTCTATAATCTGGGACTCTGTTATTGGGTAAAGCATGAATTCTCCAAGGCATGTGCCTGTTTTCAGGAATATTTGGCTGACAATGGTGACAAGGTAGCAAACTTGTTCGAGAATTTGGATAAGGACTACGAATTATTGAAGAAATATGGCATCAAGTTTTATGAGGTGTATTTGATGAGAGACAGTATTGAAGCAAAGTGATTTTCAAAAGAATATAAATATGCCAGATAATAGACAAAGAAGCAATGGGAGACGGAATGTGACCCCGGTTGACCCCAACTATGCCCATGTGCAGCCTCAGGCTGTGGATTTGGAGAAAGTGGTGCTGGGAGCGTTGATGGTTGATACCGATGCTTTCTCGATGGTTTCTGAGATACTGAAGCCTGACACATTCTATGAGCCTCGTCACCAAAAGATTTATGAGGCGATTCGTAACATGAACATGGATGAGAGACCTGTTGATATCATGACGCTCATCAATGAACTGACCAAGATGGGGGAACTCGAGAAGGTCGGTGGCGCAGAGTATTTGATGGATATATCCTCGGGTGTGGCATCTGCAGCGCATATTGAGTATCATGCTCGTATTTTGGCGCAGAAATATATGGCCCGCCAACTCATTCACTATGCAGGCGACATTGAGACTCAGGCTTTTGACGAGAGTGTCGATGTAGATGAATTGATGCAGCATGCGGAGGGTGAGCTGTTTACCTTGTCGCAAAACAACATGAAGCAGGATTATACCCAGGTGGCGCCTGTTGTCAAGAGTGCGGTGGACATCCTTCAGCGTGCTGCGAGCAACAAGGGGGGATTGACCGGTATTCCTACTGGCTACAGTGGTATGGATGAGATGACTAGCGGATGGCAGGCTTCTGACTTGGTGATTATAGCAGGACGTCCAGCCATGGGTAAGACTTCCTTTGCGTTGAGCATCGCCAAGAATGTGGCTGTGGATTATGGAGTTCCTGTCGGTTTTTTCTCTCTTGAAATGAACAATGTCCAGTTGGTTAACCGTTTGATAAGTAACGTGTGTGAGATCACTGGACATAAGATTCTGAATGGTCAGCTCGACCCTTCTGATTGGGAGAAGTTGGACAAGCGCATAGGAAAGTTGACAGAAGCTCCTATCTATGTGGATGATACGCCGGGGCTTTCGGTGTTCGAGTTGCGTACGAAGGCTCGTCGTTTGGTTCGTGAGAAGGGCGTGAAGCTGATTATGATTGATTACCTCCAGTTGATGAATGCCAACGGAATGAAGTTTGGCAGCCGTCAGGAAGAGGTCTCCACCATCTCTCGCTCATTGAAGGGGTTGGCCAAGGAATTGGATATTCCTGTCTTGGCTCTGTCGCAGTTGAGTCGTAATGTCGAAAATCGAGAAGGTTTGGACGGCAAGCGGCCACAATTGAGTGACCTTCGTGAGTCGGGAGCCATCGAGCAGGATGCCGATATGGTACTTTTTGTGCATCGCCCAGAGTACTATCATATTTATCAGGACGAGAAAGGTAACGACCTTCATGGTATGGCGCAGATTATCATCGCCAAGCATCGTAAGGGTTCGACGGGTGATGTCCTGCTCAATTTCCGTGGCGAGTTTACTCGTTTCCAAGATCCACAGGAGGCTGCCGCTGCGGCAGCAATTTCTGACGGGGGTGGTGAAATAATAGGGTCTCGTATGAATGGTAGTGACAAAGGACCTCTCCCACCACCGCCTCCGATGGGACCAGACGGACCACTTCCTTTCTGAAAGTTGCACAATCATTGTAGATTTGAGCGTCATTTGTGCGTCCGATAGTAATTTGTTAGCTTTTATATTAAAAAAGTTATGATTTGTTTGTTTATGTCGGCAAAAAGTATTACCTTTGCATTCGGAAATGATTAACAACTTAAAAGGAAAAGTAAAATGAACGCAACGTCTTTGAACATTACTAGCATTATTATTCGACTTCGACTGCAATATGTGGGCGGAAGTGAAAAGGTGTATGTATGATTCAGAGAACAGGATATACAAAGCCTTTCTACACTTCCGGATGTGGAGTGAGAAAGGCTTTTTGCTTATCTGTCGTTTAGTTCTCCATTATATATAACTAAGGTATAAGAAAAATAAAATAAAAAATAAGATAGATATGAGTGACAGATTATTTATTTTCGACACAACACTCCGGGACGGCGAACAGGTACCCGGATGCCAGTTGAACACCGTGGAAAAAATACAGGTGGCGAAGCAACTGGAGCTCTTGGGGGTGGATGTCATAGAGGCAGGATTCCCCATTTCCAGTCCTGGCGACTTCAGTTCGGTGGTAGAGATTTCCAAGGCCGTGACATGGCCTACCATCTGTGCCCTGACGCGTGCGGTAGAGAAAGATATAGACTGTGCGGCTGAGGCTTTGCAGTATGCCAAGCACAAGCGTATACATACGGGTATCGGCACAAGCGACAGCCATATCAAGTACAAGTTCAATTCCAACCGCGAGGAAATCATCGAGCGTGCTGTGGCTGCAGTTAAGTATGCCAAAAAGTATGTGGAGGATGTCGAGTTCTATGCCGAGGATGCCGGACGTACCGACAATGAATATCTGGCACGTGTGGTGGAGGCTGTTATCAAGGCAGGAGCCGCGGTGGTTAATATCCCCGACACTACGGGCTATTGCCTTCCTGACGAGTATGGTGCCAAGATCAAGTACCTGATGGAGCATGTGGACGGTATAGACAAGGCTCGCCTCTCTACCCACTGTCACAACGACCTGGGCATGGCTACAGCCAATACCCTGCAGGGTGTGCTGAACGGTGCCCGCCAGGTGGAGGTAACTATCAATGGTATCGGTGAACGTGCCGGTAATACTTCACTTGAGGAGATCGCCATGATACTGAAGTGCCATAAGGGCATCGACATCGACACCAATATCAATACCACCAAGATTGTGCCTACTTCGCGTATGGTAAGCGGACTGATGAACATGCCCGTACAGCCCAATAAAGCTATCGTGGGGCGCAATGCCTTCGCTCATTCTTCGGGCATCCATCAGGATGGCGTGCTGAAGAATGTGCAGACCTACGAGATTATTGACCCGAAGGATGTGGGACTGGACGACAATGCCATCGTGCTGACAGCCCGTTCAGGACGTGCAGCCTTGAAGTACCGCCTGCATGTCAACGGTGTAGACATTGAGGATGAAGAGAAGCTCGACAAACTGTACAAGAAGTTCCTGCAGTTGGCCGACAAAAAGAAGGAGGTTACCGATGAGGATGTGCTTATGCTTGCCGGTGCCGATTCTGCAGACCATCATGGTGTGCAGCTCGATTATCTGCAGGTTACTACCGGTAAGGGCGTAAAGAGCGTGGCAAGTATCGGGCTTGATATTGCGGGGCAGAAATTCGAGGCAGCCTCGTCTGGCAATGGTCCGGTAGATGCTGCAATCCGTGCTCTAAAGAAAGTGATTACCAAGGAGATGAACCTCAAGGAATTTACTATCCAGGCCATTGACAAGGGTTCTGATGACGTAGGTAAGGTTCATATGCAGGTGGAGTATGATGGACATGTGTATTATGGATTCGGGGCAGATACCGATATTGTGACGGCTTCGGTTGAGGCTTACATTGACTGTATAAACAAGTTCAAAATCAGATAAGCATCTGACTTGTGCTTAAGAGTAAACATCAAAATAAACATTAAACAATAGCATAATGAATACATTATTCGACAAGATTTGGGACAAGCATGTTGTCCAGATTGTAGAAGACGGTCCAACTCAGCTTTATATTGACCGTCTTTACTGTCACGAAGTTACTTCACCTCAGGCTTTTGCAGGAATGCGTGCTCGTGGGTTGAAGATGTTTCGACCTGACCAGATTTTCTGTATGCCTGACCACAATACACCTACCCACGACCAGGACAAGCCGATTGAAGACCCTGTGTCCAAGAAACAGGTGGATGTTTTGGCGAAAAATACCGCAGACTTCGGAGTCACGCATTTTGCCATGAATACTAAGGACAATGGTATCATTCATGTGGTAGGTCCAGAGAAGGGACTTTCTCTTCCGGGCATGACCATTGTTTGTGGTGACTCTCACACTTCTACCCATGGTGCGATGGGTGCCGTTGCTTTCGGTATCGGTACTTCGGAGGTGGAAATGGTGATGGCTTCTCAATGTATTCTCCAAAGCAAGCCGAAGTCTATGCGAATCAACATCAATGGCAAGTTGGGCAAGGGTGTCACTGCCAAGGATGTAGCTCTTTATCTGATGAGCCAACTCACAACGTCGGGTGCAACAGGATATTTCGTGGAATACAGTGGTGATGTTGTGAAGGACATGAGTATGGAAGGACGCTTGACTCTCTGTAATCTCTCCATCGAGATGGGAGCCCGAGGAGGATTTGTGGCTCCGGATGAAACTACCTTTGAGTATATCAAGGGCCGTGAGTATGCACCTAAGGGCGAAGAGTGGGAGAAAGCTGTGGCCTATTGGAAAACCTTGGAGAGCGGCGATGACGCTGTGTTCGACAAGGAGTTGACTTTCGAGGCCAAGGATATAGAGCCACGTATCACTTATGGTACTAACCCTGGTATGGGTATCGGTATCACTGAAAATGTTCCTGCGCTTGACGAAATACCTGAGGAAGGACAGGCTGGGTTCAAGAAGAGTTTGAATTATATGGGCTTTGAGCCAGGAGAGAAACTTTTGGGTCATGCCATTGACTACGTATTCCTTGGTGCTTGTACCAATGGGCGTATCGAAGACTTCCGTGCCTTCGCATCCATCGTAAAAGGCAAGAAGAAGGCGGATAGTGTAACTGCTTGGCTTGTACCTGGTTCCTGGTTGGTTGATAAACAAATACGTGAAGAGGGAATCGACAAGATTGTCGAGGCTGCCGGTTTTGAGATTCGTCAACCAGGTTGCTCTGCTTGCTTGGCAATGAATGATGATAAGATTCCTGCAGGCAAGTACTCTGTAAGTACTTCCAACCGTAATTTTGAAGGGCGTCAGGGACCGGGCTCGCGTACTATACTTGCTAGTCCTTATGTGGCAGCAGCAGCGGCCATTACAGGAAAAATCACAGACCCAAGAGAGTTTATGTAACGTAAAGTGTTAACTGTTAATTGTTAAGTTCAGATGAAGCAGAAATTCAATGTAATTACATCAAGCTGCATTCCTCTTCCTTTGGAGAATGTAGATACAGACCAGATTATCCCAGCGCGTTTCCTCAAGGCTATCGACAAGGAGGGCATGGGTGACAATCTTTTCCGTGATTGGCGTTATAACGCTGATGGAACACCTAAGCCGGACTTCGTGATGAATGACCCTTCTTACAGTGGTGTAGTTCTTGTGGCTGGCAAGAACTTTGGGTCGGGCTCTTCTCGTGAGCATGCTGCATGGGCTATTGCCGGTGCGGGCTTCCGTGTTGTCATCAGCTCTTTCTTTGCAGACATTCACAAGAACAATGAGTTGAACAATCTCGTATTGCCGGTTGTCGTTAGCGAGGAGTTCTTGAAGGAACTCTTTGAGAGCATCGACAAGGACCACAAGACAGAGGTGAAAGTGGACCTACCCAACCAGACCGTCACTAACCTCGCCACAGGCAATAGCGAACACTTCGAAATCAATGGTTACAAAAAGCATTGTTTGGAGAACGGTCTTGATGATGTCGATTTCCTTGTGCAAAACCGTGACAAGGTCGAGGCATGGGAAGCTAAAAACAAGTAGGTATGAACGTTGACGGAAATAGAGATTCTCGTATCCGGGAAATAGAAATCATGGACTCGACGCTACGTGATGGCGAGCAGACCAATGGTGTCTCTTTTCTTCCTCATGAGAAGTTGATGATAGCGCGAATGCTGTTGCACGACATCAATGTCGATCGTATAGAGGTGGCTTCGGCAAGGGTGTCGGAAGGCGAGAAAGATGCTGTCGCTCGAATTTGCCGTTATGCAAATACTATCGGGAAACTTGGTAGTGTTGAGGTCTTGGGATTTGTTGATAACAACAAGAGTGTTGATTGGATAGCCGAGTGTGGTGGCCATGTCATCAATCTCTTGGCTAAAGGCAGTTACAAGCATTGTACCCAGCAGCTCAAGATGTCTCCCGAGGAGCATCTTGCCCACATCAAGCATACCATCGAGTATGCGAAGAGCAAGGGTTTTACGGTCAATCTCTATTTGGAGGACTGGTCCAGTGGAATGCGCGACTCCCGCGACTATCTTTTTATGATGGTGGATGAGTTGGTGAAATTGCCTATCAAGCGTTTCCTCTTGCCTGACACCTTGGGTATCTTGAACCCATTGGAGTGCGTAGAGTATATTCGCTTGATGGTGCGCCGTTATCATGAAGCTCATTTCGATTTCCATGCTCATAATGATTACGACTTGGCTGTCAGCAACTCCCTTGCAGCCGTGCTAAGTGGCGCCAAAGGACTGCATGTGACGGTCAACGGATTAGGGGAGCGTTGTGGCAATGCTCCGCTTGCCAGCGTTCAGGTTATCCTAAAGGATATGTTCCATGCCAAGACCAATATCAAGGAAGATCGTTTGAACGATGTCTCTCGGTTGGTGGAGGGTTACAGCGGTATCGCTGTAGCTCCCAATACCCCAGTTGTTGGAGAAAATGTGTTCACACAAGTAGCGGGTGTTCATGCGGATGGTGACAATAAGGACAAGCTTTATTGCAACGACTTGGTTCCTGAACGTTTCGGACGCCATCGTGAGTATGCCCTTGGTAAGAATTCCGGCAAGGCGAACATCATACAGAACTTGAACGAGTTGGGACTGGAACTGACCCCAGAACAGACAAAAGCGGTGACCAAGCGTATCACCGAACTCGGCGACCGCAAGGAACTTGTTACCCAGGACGACCTGCCTTACATCGTGAGTGATGTGCTGAAGCATGGTGCTCCCGAAGACAAAGTGAAGCTGGTGAGCTACATGGTGTCTACTTCCTATGGTCTGAAACCTATTGCCAGCGTAAAGGTGGAGATAGACGGCAAGGAATACGAAGACCATAGTACGGGTGACGGTCAGTATGATGCCTTTGTGAAGGCTCTCCGCAAGATATATAAGTTGAAATTGGGCAAGACATTCCCCAAGCTTGACAATTATCGGGTGAGTATTCCGCCTGGTGGACGTACAGATGCTCTCGTGCAGACTGTCATAACCTGGCGTGAGGGAGACCGTATCTGGCGTACCCGAGGCTTGGATGCCGATCAGACAGAGGCTGCCATTAAGGCTACGCTCAAGATGATCAATATGTATGAGGCGGATGAGAGCGACGAACAAATGGTGCCGCCCCGAAGTCTTGACATGGAATAGTATTTGGCGTTTGGTTACCCTAAACTAGATGCCCCCATTCAAGTAAAAATGAAACAATAAACATTAAACTATTAATAAAATGAAGTTAAATATTGCAGTTCTCGCCGGTGATGGTATCGGACCAGAGATTATGAAGCAGGGTGTAGCAGTCATGGAAGCCATCGCCCAGAAGTTTAACCATGAGTTTACTTACAACGAGGCTATCTGCGGTGCCCATGCCATTGACGAGGTGGGGGACCCATTCCCAGAGGACACCTTCAAGACCTGTATGGATGCTGATGCAGTGCTTTTTGCAGCCGTTGGCGACCCACGTTTCGACAACAATCCCACAGCGAAGGTGCGCCCTGAGCAGGGTTTGCTCGCCATGCGCAAGAAGTTGGGCCTCTTCGCCAATGTTCGCCCAGTTGCTACCTTCGACTGCTTGCTCCACAAGTCTCCTTTGAAGGATGAACTCCTGAAAGGTGCCGACTTCGTGGTGATTCGCGAGTTGACGGGTGGCATGTACTTCGGTGAGAAGTATCAGGACAACGACAAGGCATACGACACAGACATCTATACTCGTCCTGAGATCGAACGTATCTTGAAGGTGGCGTTCGAGTATGCCATGAAACGCAACAAGCACTTGACCGTGGTAGATAAGGCCAACGTTCTTGCATCTTCACGCCTGTGGCGTCAGATTGCCAAGGAGATGGAGCCGCAATATCCAGAGGTGAACGTTGACTATATGTTCATTGACAATGCTTCTATGCGAGTGCTGACAGAACCTACATTCTTCGATGTAATCGTTACAGAGAATACTTTTGGTGATATCTTGACCGATGAGACCTCTTGTATCACAGGTTCCATGGGCTTGCAGCCATCCAGTTCTTTGGGTGAGCACACCCCATTGTTTGAGCCAGTCCATGGGTCATGGCCACAGGCTGCGGGCAAGAACTTGGCAAATCCTGTGGCACAGATACTTTCTGCAGCCATGTTGTTGGAACATTTTGGCTTGAATGAAGAAGGTGCTTTGATTCGCAAGGCTGTAGATGCGTCTCTCGATGCTAATGTACGTACGCCAGAGATTCAGGTAGAAGGCGGTGCTCAGTATGGTACAGTTGAGGTTGGCGAGTGGATTGTCAACTGGATTAAGAACGCATAGTCGAGAATAGATTTGTAAATCTACATTTCATAATGGGGTAGGGGAAAGACATCTCTTACCCCACTTTTATTTTATGTGTTATGGCGGTAACTACTCAGTCATCTAGAAAAAGGGATACACGTATTCAAGGGAGGGCTAAAA
>CAVBGK010000071.1:0-73399 GCA_963594995.1 Bacteroidaceae bacterium | reverse complement strand
AAATTAGTTAATAAATAATAAATATTTTCCAATTATTTGGAAAGCAACATAGAAGAATATGAAATATCTTGCCCCTAAGGATGGGAATACCTGTTGCGCAAGTCATGCAAGCCACAGGCTTGACCGAGGAACAGGTGAACCCTGTGAAATAAAGAGTAAAAAACTAGGATTTTTAAAAAACATCTGTCATCTATCACTAAAATATAGCATTCTCATTGATAAAGAGAATGTTAACGTAGTGATAGATAATTTTATTTGACTTTATCTATCACCATTTAGCTATCATCTGTCACGCTTTTGCCATCATTCATTGTCATTTTTCCGAGGCAACCAAATCTTTTGCGGACAAGTCAGTTGTCTTCCATGGGCAAGGAGATAGCAATGAGTTTCACCTAGTGAAACTCATTGTTCCATGCCAAGGAACTCACAGTTTCTCGGCGAGAAACTTTTCTGCGGATATTTCTATCTGGCCAGTATCGTCTCCGAAGACGACTTTAGTCCCTTTGCCTTCACCGTCAGTTTCGCCTTTCCAGCCTTGTGTGTACTACGAACAACGACGAGCGCACGTCCCTTCCAGGTCTTGTGGGTAGAATCTACATAACTATCAGTATCCTTGATGTCTGCATTTCCCATAGCAGCCAGCACTCCTTGCCCAGCCACAGAGGCTTGCAACTCAACTGCAGCATTCGGACAAATGCGTCCATCCTTGTCAACGACCACCACCTGAACGAAAGACAAGTCCTCGCCATTGGCTTTCATCACACGATTTTCTACAATTGTACGGATGGCAATAGGGTCAGAAGCTGTAGCTAAAGTCTTTGTTTCCTTTACTTCGCCATTCTCTACACCTTCCGCTTTCAGAGTTCCCTCCTTGAAAGGCAACGTAAAGACTGCTTTCATCTCTGTATTGCGACTGACTGCTTTTTCACCAATCAATGTATCATCCTGATAAAGACGTACCAAAGGATACCTGGAATATATCTCCACGTCAATATCCTTGCCCTCGTGCCCAGGCCAGTTCCAGCTTTCCCATGTGGGCCACACTGTCCACAAGCCCGTTCGGATGGTGCCATGATAGCCATCGGGCTCCTTCACTGCCATATAGAGTTTTTCGGTGTCATTATAGAGTATGTTGCGATAATGAGAAATCGGCTTTCTCCATCCCACCAAGTCAATGTCACCACAATATGCAGCATGCCATGGATAGAGAGGACGCTGGTAATGCTCGCCAGGCACATCGCCTTCATACCACCAACGACCGATACCTGATTCACCCAGGTAGTCGAGACTGGTCCACACGAAGTCGCCTATGACATAATCAAAGTCATGCACGTTCGACCAGTTGCGGTAAGCATCCTTCGGATAAGACTCGGTCTGCCACATCACACGGTTGGGAACACGCTTGTGGTCACCTTCATGCTTATGCATCATATAATTATATCCCACAATGTCCAGTTCGGCAGCCAAAGGGTCATAGATTTCCCAATCACGATCCCATGCTGCCAAGGCGGAAGTTATAGGACGATCATCATATTCACGTATCTTGCTAGCCAACTTATGGGCTGTGGCCACAACTTCAATCTTCTTGCGCTCGATGACCTCATTGCCAATGCTCCACGCCATAATGGAAGGATGATTCAAGTCACGCAAGACCATGCCTTCCACATCTTGCTGCCAATACTTGTCTATCAAGGTGGAATAATCATACTTATTCTTAGCCTCTCTCCATCCATCGAACGCCTCGTCGATAACCAACATACCCTGACGGTCACAAGCCTCCAAGAATGCCTCCGACGGCAAGTTGTGGGAAGTGCGAGCAGCATTGAAACCAGCCTTCTTCATCAAATCCACCTTGCGAGCCTCCGCTCTGTCGAATGCAGCCGCACCCAAGATTCCATTATCATGATGCAAGCATCCTCCATTTAACTCAATCTTTTTACCATTCAAGAAAAAACCTTTCGTAGAGTACTCGATGGTCCTGATACCGAATGTCTGGGTAGAAGTATCAACTACCTTTCCCCGCTCCACGACAGAAATCTGTGCGTCATAAAGATTGGGAGCATCGATGTCCCATAGCCTAGGCTGGGATACACATATTTGTTGCACCACCTCTTGCTTGCCATTAGCAGGTATCGTAACAGCTGCCACTGCGTCCTTTGCCCCATCTATCCGGGTAACGACCTTGACATTCTTTGTTTGGGAAGTTTCATTGTTCAAAACCGTTTTCACCCGCACCATCGCTTGCGAAGCCGAAACCTGCGGAGTATGCACTGCCACCCCCCAGTTGTCGATATGCAGCATAGGAGTATGCACAAGCCATACATGCCGATAGATTCCAGAGCCAGAATACCAGCGGCAGTTCTTCTGTTGGGCATTATCCACTCTCACCGCCACCACATTTTTCTCACCCGGCACGATGACCTCCGTTGCATCGCAGAAGAAAGAGGTATAGCCATAAGGGTGACCACCCACCAACTTCCCATTCACATATACCGAGGAATTCATATAGACTCCCTCGAAATAGAGATACACTTTTTCTCCTTTCAGAGATGCTGGAGCCACAAAACTCTTGCGGTACCATCCGATGCCCGTAGGATAGTAACCACCATCGTTTCCTGCGGGAGCATCTTTATCCACATGCTGCTCCACGCTCCAATCGTGCGGCAAATGAACCGAACGCCATTTGGAATCGTCGAACTCCGGCTTTGCGGCAGCCTGTTCGTCACCCAGCGAAAATTTCCAGGAGGAGTCGAACAATGTCTTTCTCGTCCAATTGGCGGCATGAGCCGCAGAAGCGAAAATGCACCCGATGCACATCACAAACATCATCGAAATAACTTTTCTTTTCAGATTCATGCTAATACTTAATTTAGATTTTGACATAATTTTTTCCGACGGCAAAATAAGTAAAAACATCTACAAAACAGGGACTCTTTTTGTATCATCGAGGACCAAAGATGGCCCAATGACACAAAAAGAATCCCTATTGACTCAATTTTAGCACCTAAAATCAGTTCTGTCTTTGATATTCGGATGGTGTCAGTCCCATTTCCTCCTTAAAACATTTCGTGAAATACTTAGGATTAGAGAAACCTAAAGAATAGGCTATCTCTGAAATTGACAGTTCATGCCGACTCAACATATCACACGCTTTCCTCATCTTCACATTACGTATGAAATCCAATGGAGACAAATCTGTCATCGCTTTTATCTTACGATACAGGGTGGACCGTGACAAGAGCAAATCTTGGGCAAGTTGTTCTTGACCATATTCCGAATCACCTATATGTTTTTCTATCAAATCGAGCACATTCTCGAGAAAAGTCTTGTCTGCCTCCGAGACAACCGCCACGGCAGGCACAGCCCTGTCCACCTCCATCAATTGACCCAATCGAGCCTGATTATGAAAATGGCGCAATGCGGACAAATTGGCTCTGCGACGTATGGCACAACCTGCATAGAAGACGCATATCAGAATCAACAAACCATAAAGAACATACGCAATGGAAGACTCATAAAAAGCCGGAAGACGCACCAACAACAAGATATCCTCTGCTTCCGACCAAGTCCCATCAGCCTTCTGCCATCTTATCAGGAAATGATGTTTGCCTTTGGGTAAAGAACTATAGAATGCAGAACTGCTCTTGAGACTTAAGTCCAGCCAGTCGGAATCGACACCTTCCAGCTTATATTGCACAGCCTCAATGACACCAGGCGAATAAAGCAGAGAAGACACACATATCTCTATGTTACGACTCTCGGAAGGAATATACACGAGACCTTCATGGCTGTCAGCATCGGGATTATCAAACAACAGGCTCTCCCCATTGCCCAACACATCCGTCACATGAAACCTACAGTCTCCAGACTGCACTTGTTTGCCTGCCTCTTGCTTAATATGCACTACTCCATCATGGCCACCCACAAAAACACCACCATGCAAATCTGAGCATAAGGCAGAACTACGGAAAGCCTTCACACTTATGTTCTCACTATTTGCTTCATAAGCCTTCATTTTATGCGTATTGACATCTATGCTTATTACCTTTTTATTGGTCAAGACCCATACTTTGTGCCCCTTGGTCAAAAGAGACAAGATTGTTCCATCTACCAATTGCCCAATGTCTTGGCTGAAGAACTTCTTTTTAGCCTGCTCACTCCTCACAACCCTACTCAAGGAAGTGGTGCCCCACAGGACACCCCGCTCATCCACGCAGAGACGCTCCACCTGTTCGCTGTGACTCAACATATCAATCTTTCCAATGCTTTCTGCAATGATATCTTGTCCAGTAAACGAAAAGCGAAAGACTTCCCGACCTTTCACGCCCCAAACTCCACCGTTGTCATCAACAGCAAAGGCATCAGGGCGCAACACGTCCTTTCCTGCCGCAAAGAGGTTTGAAGCATGAGGCTTACGAACATACAGATTGACTGTGGTCAATATCCATAGGTTGCCAGCCTTGTCTTCATTCATATCCACAATGCTCCCAGGGTTAGCCAACAAGGCATACATATCAATATCCTCTACCAAATGAACCCCTGAAAGAGTTTTTGCCACCTTCACTATTCGATTCTGACTACGTTGGCGCAACCAAACACTGCCATCGGAAGAACTTTTCATCAAAGAAATCTCCCCCAATCCAAGACTCGCCCCAGAAGTTATTTTTCCCTTATCCAAGTCATAGAGCAACAAACCATAGCGATCTTGCCCCATCCACAATGTACCATCACCTCCATAGCTTAAATTGACGATATTGGCATCATGCTGCAAAAAATCCTTTAAGTCAGCCATTGGATAACATAATACTCCAGACCGATTGAAATAAATGGTATAGCCCATGTCATATGACCCTAGCCAAAGATTTCCCTCACGATCTTTCAATATCTTGGTAAACATCTTATGAGGATCAATGACACGAGAAATATCTATGGGTTCCAATTTACCGTCTTGGTATTTCAACGCATGCAATTCGTTGTAAGACAAGGCCCACAAATAGCCATACACATCATCTTGCACTATAGAAAAAAATACCATGTCTTCCATGCGACTTCCAGACACATTTACTTCCTGACGTTGATAGCATTCCCGTGGAGAAGAAGCCTTCGGATTGAATAGCCACAAGCCCTGTCCCCAAGTTCCTACCCAATAATTACCTTGACTATCCTGCAACATAGTGTAAGGTGTGGCGCCATCGGGCATCATAGGATATCTGGCAAAACGCTTCTTTGCCTTGTCATAACCAAACAATCCATAATAGCTTGTCGCCCAAATACGATTGGACTTATCTACATACAATTGCCTGATACCATCCCTTGACGCATCCTTTTGCAACAAATAGCCTTCCACTTGTTTTCCATCGGGCGAGCAACGGTAAACATGATTGCCCAATGCTATCCACACTTCGTCCGTGGACGAATCTGTCGCTATATCCGCAATGCAGTGACCATCAATTCGTTTATCCTGTATCTTAGAGGTATTCCAAGTCTGTTTAACATACAACGTGACCCCTCCTCCCGTACCGACCCACACATAATGTTCGTTGTCAGTGATATATATGATACGATTGTTGACTAGGAGATTGGGATTTTTATAATCAGACCGAAAAGTACGCAATTGATGCCCATCATATCTTGTCAAGCCGGAAGTTGTTCCAAACCACAAATAACCTGTACGATCTTGGTAAACATCGAACACCTCATTGGAAAACAACTGGTAATAAAAAGGAAATGGGCGTGCCACAATGTGTTGGGCGCAAATGTTCCCACAGACCTCCAAACAAAAAAATAGCAAAATGCACCTCATTACATATATAGCATTTAGGTTTCTCATATCAGCCATGGTCTCATTTTTTAATGAAAAATCCTCTCCAAGCCGAGCAAATCGACCCGAGAGGATTCTTCTGTCTCCATTTATATTTCAAGCTAAAGCTTAATCTTTGTTACTGCGCTTGCGCTTCAAGTGATCAAGCTCGACCTTGCGCATACGCATATTCTTAGGAGTCACCTCCACATACTCATCCTCACGGATGTACTCCAAGCACTCCTCAAGGCTCATCACGGTCTTAGGTATGACACGAGCCTTGTCATCAGAACCAGAGGCACGCACATTGGTCAACTGCTTTGCCTTGGTCACATTGATTACCAAGTCATTGTCATGAACATGCTCACCAACAACCTGGCCACCATACACTTCCTCTCCAGGATCGATGAAGAACTTGCCACGGTCCTGCAACTTGTCGATAGCGTATGCATAGGCAGTACCTGTCTCCAATGCTATCATGCTACCATTGGAACGGCGGCTTATCTCGCCCTTGAACGGTTGGTATTCCTTGAAGCGGTGAGCCATGATGGCCTCACCCTGCGAAGCTGTCAACACATTGGTACGAAGACCGATGATGCCACGCGAAGGAATATCAAACTCGATATCTACACGCTCACCCATGTTCAGCATAGAAGTCATGTCACCCTTGCGGCGAGTCACCATGTCAATCATCTTGGAGGCGAACTCCTCGGGCACATTGATTGTCAACTCCTCGATAGGCTCGCACTTCACGCCGTCAATCTCCTTATAAATAACCTGCGGCTGCCCCACCTGCAACTCATAGCCCTCACGACGCATAGTCTCGATGAGCACAGAGAGGTGGAGAACACCACGACCACTGACGATCCACTTGTCGGTGCTGTCTTCGAAAGGCTGCACACGAAGGGCGAGGTTCTTCTCCAACTCCTTGTCCAAACGTTCCTGGATATGACGGGATGTACAGAATTTGCCCTCCTTGCCGAAGAATGGAGAGTCGTTGATAGTGAAGAGCATACTCATGGTAGGCTCATCCACCGCAATCGGAGGAAGCGGCTCCGGGTTCTCGTAGTCACAGATTGTGTCACCAATCTCGAACTTCTCCAGACCGATGACTGCACAAATATCGCCTGAATCCACATGGTCGGTCTTTTTGTGACCCATACCCTCGAAAGTATGAAGTTCCTTGATTTTAGTCTTCTCCTGAGAGCCGTCACGATGGCAGATTGTCACGTTCATGCCATCCTTCAGAGTACCTCGGTGTACACGGCCTACGGCGATACGCCCTGTATAAGAGCTGTAGTCAAGAGAAGTTATCAGAAGCTGAGGAGTACCCTCTAACTGCTTTGGAGCAGGAATAATCTCCACAATCTTATCAAGCAAGAAGTCAATGTTGTCGGTTGGGTTATTGTAATCCTCACCCATCCAACCGTTCTTGGCAGAACCATAGACTACGGTAAAGTCAAGTTGGTCTTCCGTGGCATCAAGGTCACACATGAGATCGAACACCATTTCATAAACCTCCTCAGGACGGCAGTTGGGCTTATCGACCTTGTTGACAACGACAATAGGCTTCAGTCCGAGTTGCAAAGCCTTCTGCAACACAAAACGAGTCTGAGGCATAGGGCCCTCGAAAGCATCAACGAGGAGGAGACAACCGTCCGCCATATTGAGCACACGCTCCACCTCACCGCCGAAGTCGGAGTGCCCTGGGGTATCTAGAATGTTGATTTTTGTACCTTTCCAATTGATAGACACATTCTTGGACAGAATGGTTATACCACGTTCACGCTCCAAGTCGTTGGAGTCGAGCACTTCTCCACTGTTATCCTGGCCGTCACGGAACAGCTTACCAGCGAGCATCATCTTATCGACCAAAGTCGTTTTACCATGGTCAACATGCGCAATAACTGCAATGTTTCTAATGTCCTGCATTTCGTTTACCTTAAATACTTTATTAATTTGGGTGCAAAATTACAAAAAATATCGGAAAAATTTGCACGTTTCAGCAAAAAGTTGTAACTTTGCAACGCATTTTTAGGGAAACCACCGTGAGGAAGGTCTCGGATGCACATACAACATTTTATAATTAAACATTTAAGTAACACAGCTATGTATTTAGACAAAGCAAAAAAAGAAGAGATCTTTAGCAAGTACGGAAAGTCTAACTCTGATACTGGTTCAGCAGAGAGCCAGATAGCATTGTTCTCATACCGTATTGCTCATTTGACGGAACATGTTAAGCAGAACCGTAAAGATTATACTACAACACGTGCCTTGACACAGCTTGTAGGAAAGCGCCGTGCATTGCTCGATTACTTGTACGACCGCGATATCAACCGCTATCGTGCCATCATCAAGGCCCTTGGTCTTCGTAAGTAATCTGAAAGCGTTTTGCTCGAAGACATTCATCCCATCATTCTCCCAGAGAGTGATGGGATTTTTGTTGTCCCTGAAACATAATTACCTGTTATTTAATGCATAGCTGAGTTTTCACTTCTTCTAGCAAAAAACTTTTCTCAACCGTATAAAAAAAATCAAAGTATCTCTTTTAGCGGAATCATGACAAATTCCCTTTCCTCCATCAAGGGATGGGGTATTACCAAGTCTGGTTCATTCACCTTCAAATCATCATACATCAAAATGTCGATGTCAATGATGCGGTCATGATATTCACCATTCACCGACTTCAAGGTTCTTCCCATCTCCTTCTCTATCTCTTGCAAAGCTTCCAAGAGTTGACGAGGAGCAAGGGCGGTCTCTACCAGAACACAGGCGTTGATAAAGTCATTTGGAGAAGAGAAGCCCCATGGCTTGGTTTCATAAAGAGCTGACTGGCGCACAATCACGCCAACCAGCTCCTCTATCTTTTCTATTGCCTCACGGATATTACGCTTGCGATTGCCAAGGTTCGTTCCGAGACTCAAATATATTTGATGCATATTAGATTGATTAGTCATTCAAAATCAACAAGGAGTCACCAAAGCAACCGAACATATAACCGTTCTTCACCGCCTTCTTGTAGCAATCATACACCAAGTCGTAACCGCCAAAGGCTGCAGTACTCATCATGAGCGTTGACTCTGGATGATAGAAGTTGGCAACCATGCTGTCAGCCAATCCGAAGTCGTATGGTGGGAAGATGAACTTGTTAGTCCAACCGTCAAACTCCTTCAACATACCATCTGTGCCAACAGCCGTTTCCGTCGCCTTGACAACGCTCGTACCCACCGCACAGACATGATAGCCAGCACGTTTGGCATTATTGACCAAGTCACAACATTCCTTACCAATCGTCATCTGCTCGGAATCCATCTTGTGCTTGGTCAAGTCCTCTACCTCAATCTCATGGAAGTTGCCCAAACCACAATGCAAGGTAATAAAAGCAGGATGAATGCCTCGAATCTCCAATCGTTTCATCAACTCACGCGAGAAGTGAAGACCTGTGGCAGGAGCTGTCACCGCACCTTCGTGCTCAGCAAACACGCATTGGAAGTCCTCCATGTCATCCTCCGTGGCATGGTGGTCTTCCCGATTGTCGATGACGTAACGTGGCAACGGTGCCTCACCAAGTGCAAACAATGAACGTTTGAACACGTCGTGGTTTCCATCCTCATCATAAAGGAAACGGAGCGTACGACCACGGCTGGTGGTATTATCTATGACCTCAGCCACCATCTCGTTGACATCATCAAAGAAGAGTTTATTTCCGATACGAATCTTGCGAGCAGGCTCTACCAACACGTCCCAAAGACGCATCTCTGCATTTAATTCACGGAGCAGAAACACTTCTATCTTAGCATCGGTCTTTTCCTTAGTTCCGTACAAACGAGCAGGGAAAACCTTGGTATCATTGAAGATAAAGGTATCCCCCTCGCCAAAGAAGTCAACAATGTCCTTGAACTGCAAGAATACAGGATTTCCCTCAGCGTCCTTCATGTCCTTGCCATGGGCATCCTTCTTGTACATCTGAATGGACTCAGACTTCTTGTGCAAAACCATCAAGCGAGACTCGTCACGACGAGTCACCTCAAAAGTACGCTCGCCATTAGCTGTCTTCACTACACGCTTGGCCTTATGTGGATAGAGGGCAACCTGCGCCTCTGGCAACTTAAAATCAAACTGTGATAATTTCATTTTATATTACACTTCTTCCTTAATCATTGTTTATTTCTATTTCTTGTGCATCAAGCCATTCCTGAAAATGGTCATAACCAATGCAATTCTCTACTGTAAAACTACCAGCCTTTGTTCTGCGAAGAGCCGTAAGGTACGCTCCACTATTCAGTGCCCGACCGATATCACGCGCCAAGGAACGGATGTAAGTTCCCTTTCCGCAAACGACACGGATGTCTGCCATCTTCTTCTCTTCATCATAGCTAGTGAGTCCTATCTCATCAACCCTCACAATCTTGGGTTTGAGCTGCACTTCCTCGCCCGCCCGACGCAAAGCATAAGCACGATCGCCGTTCACCTTGACTGCACTGTAGGTAGGAGGAACTTGTTGGATTTCACCGACAAATTGCTTAAGCACTTCCTCTACCAGTTCCTTGGAAATATGCTCCACAGGATAAGTGGCGTTCACCTCGTGCTCCATATCATAGCTTGCAGTCGTAGCCCCCAGCTGCAACGTTGCCGTATATTCCTTGGTATGCGTCTGCAACTGTTCTATCTGCTTGGTACATTTGCCAGTGCAAAGTACCAAGACTCCCGTAGCAAGAGGGTCAAGCGTACCAGCGTGACCGATTTTTACCCGATGCCCCAACTTATGCGACAACAGATACCTCACATGAGCCAATGCCTTGAAACTCGACAAACGATAAGGTTTGTCGATAGCTATAATTTCACCTTTTCCGAAATTCATATATAGTTATATGTGGATTATTCTACGAAGGTTCAGGCTCGCCTAGAGCAATGAGCAGATGATGGTGACAGCACCCGCAATGGCACAATAGATACCGAAATACACAAGCTTGCCCTTCTTGACGATGTTGACCATCCACTTGCAGGCCAAGCACCCCGTAACAAACGCCGCAACAAATCCCACCACCAAAGGCAATGTATCTATACCACCAAAGGCCTCCTCACCTTTCAAGCCTTTCAACAAGTCGAGCAAAGCCTCACCCAAAATGGGCGGAATCACCATGAGGAACGAAAACTGCGCCATCTTTTCCTTCTTGTTGCCAAGCAAAAGACCCGTTGCGATGGTGGTACCCGACCGGGAAAGTCCAGGCAACACTGCGAGTGCCTGCGATACACCGATGACAAAAGCATGCCACAAACTGATGTTCTCACGCTGACGAGGCTTGGCAAAATAAGAAAAGGTCAAGAGAAGTGCTGTCACGATGAGCATGCACCCAACAACAAGCAACCCCGAACCGAAAACTTTCTCCACCGTGTCCTTGAAGAACACGCCCACGATACCGACAGGAATCATGGAAATGACAATATTGATGAAATATTTCGTTTCCTCGTTCATTTGGAACTTGAAAAGTCCTTTCAAAATCCAGTCAATGTCTTTCCACAACACCACCAATGTGCTCAAAACAGTGGCCACATGCACGATGATGGTAAACTCCAGATTATCCTCGCCATTAATGCCAAAGATAGCCGCACCAATAGCCAGATGGCCACTACTACTTACAGGAAGATATTCCGTGAGACCCTGCAAAAGCCCCAAAAACAAAGCTTCAAACCAATTCACTTTATATTTTATTTTTAAAATTAAATGCCGAATGTTAATTTAAACATTACCATTATCCTTTGGCTTTCGAATCACCGCATAAATGATAGATAAGAAACCAACCAAAGTAACCGTTGGCCCCACCACTATATGGCGAGCACTGAAGATGCCCGCATCAAAAGCATTCTCATCCGAGCTTCCTCCACTTATCAAGATAAAACCCAATATGACAACAGCCATACCTACAGCCAACAAGATGAAGTTGACCTTATCAAAAGCTAAATTTCTTCTATCCATTATATCTAATGTTAATTTTTAATATCTAACCAGGCATTCACTTAAATCTTATAGAGATCACCTGCCTTCATCCTCAAGAACTTGTTGACAGAGACGCTGGCACACAAAGAAGTGATGACAATACCAAACAAGAATACGGCTCCCCCCGTAATGGCCATCTCTTCCCATCCCAACACGGTAAGCAATTCTGGTTCATGCAAGTACCAAGCGTAAATGCAGCTCCCCAAGAAAGCATCTGCCACAAAAGCCGACACCAAGCCTACCAAAATGGCACGGCGGACAAAAGGTGCACGTATGAATCCCCAAGACGCTCCGACCAGTTTCATGGTATGGATAGAGAAACGACGTGCATAGATACCCAGTCTCACCGTATTGTTAATCAACGAGAAAGAAATAAAGGTAAGCAAAGCAGCCACCACAAGCAAGGCGATGCTGATTTTTGCCAACATCTGGTTCACCTGCTCTATCAAGTCATGCTGATAAGACACTTCGGTCACTCTCGGATAAGATCTAAGTTCCGTTGCAATTCCTTTCAGAGAGTCATTGTTGGCATAGTCCGCCTTGGTTGTAATCTCCACAGACGGTTGGAAAGGATTGACACCTGCGAACTCACTCGGATTCGTTCCCAAGTCATGCGTCGCATCTTTGAGGGCATGCTCCTTCGAGATATAGTTGAGTCCTTTAACATACGGGCGTGCTTTCAGCGCCCTGCATATCTGCTGGGCCTCCGACGTAGTCATGTCTTGCTCGAACATCACCGTCACTACCAGATTTTCCTTGACAAAGGACGATAGGTTCCGTCCCATCAGAACAGAAACGAAGACAAATCCCAACAAGACCAGTACCATGGCGGTACTTATACATAGAGTTACCACTTGCAATCCATGGCGACTGCGCGGCTTATATTGTTTCTTTCTCATCTTACAAAAGGGTATAATACACCAAATTTTGTGCAAAGTTAGTTTATTTTCAAGAGATTACAAAATAAAATTGCATTTATTTACATTTTTCGGGCATTTATTCACTTTCTTCTCATTAATTAGCCTACCCAAAGCAAAAAGAGCCGACCTCACGGTCAGCTCTTCCTATACAGAGTAAAATTCAAATAGGTATGACTTTAATTTTACTTTAATAAGATTCATGAGATTTTTTGGAAAACAAATCCCAACACATTAGAGTTTGGTAATGACACCCTTCTCTGAACTTTCCAGAAATCGGATAATGTTCTGTACCTCCTCACCATCGGGCACCTGATCCTTGATCTGGTTGATGGCATCAAAGAGAGAGGTCTGTCCATGGAACACCAGACGGTAGGCGTTTGCCACGTGCTTGCGCACCTTCTCGCCAATCTCGGCTGCCTCCATGATGAGGGTGTTCGGACCAGCATACTTCACTGGCTTGCCACCGGCGATGATATAAGGAGGAACATCCTTGGAGAAGGTAGTACCTGCCTGAATCATCGCCAGGTCGCCCACACGGGTCTTGGCGTTCTCCACCACGGAGGTGGAATAGATGACACCATTGCCAATCACGCAGTCACCTGCAATCTTTGTACCGTAACCGAACACACAGGCATCGCCGATGACAGTGTCGTGGGAGATGTGGGCACCCTCCATGAGGAAGTTCTTGTTGCCCAGCACGGTCTTGCCGCCCTCATAGGTACCTCGGTTGATGACCACGTTCTCACGGATGGTGTTGTTGTCGCCAATGACAACATAGCTGTTGGCTCCCTGGAAATTGAAATCCTGCGGTAAGGCTCCCACCACGGCACCCTGGAACACCTTGTTGCCGTTGCCCATACGGGTTCCGTTCATGATGCTCACGAAAGGATAGATGGTGCAGTTGTCGCCAATCACCACGTCGTCCTCGATATAGACGAAGGGATATATCTTGCAGTTGTCTCCAATCTTAGCCTTGGGAGACACCTCTGCCTTTGGACTTATTGTACTTGCCATAATTATCAATTATTAATTATTAATTATGAATTACTTCGCTCCTCCGCCCAGTGCCGAATAGAGGTTCACTACAGCCTGCATCTTGTAGAAGTCATCAGCCACCTTAGAGAGCTGCACACTCAACAACGAGGACTGTGCCGTTATCACTTCAAGATAGGTACTGCCGGCACTTGCCATCAAGGCACGGGTGTCCTCTACGTTTTTCTTGAGCACCTCGATTTGCTTTGCCTCTATCTTGCTCTTCTCGTCAGAGGAATTGTAGAGCACGAGGGCATTGCTTACCTCGCTACCCGCCGTGAGTACGGTGTTCTGCCAGGTGTTGTATGCCTGCTGGTACTGGTCCTTTGCCACCTTCAGACCGGCGATGATACGACCGTTCTGGAAGATGGGCTGTACCAAACTACCTACGGCTGAGAGCAACCACTTGCCAGGATTGACGAACCCACCATTATTGGTGAAAGCTCCCGTTCCCGTGATGGTGATAGAGGGATAAAACTTGCTGCGGGCTGTCTCCACGGCGTAGAAACATTGCGCCAGATTCATCTCGGCAGCGTGAACGTCGGCACGGTTGTTGAGCAACTGGATGCCTACGCCGGTGGAGAAGTTAGAAGGAAGACTCTGGTTCTCCAACTTGCCACGGGCGATGGCGTGAGCCTGCTCGCCAAGTACGAGACTGAGCGAGTTCTCCGTCTCGCGAATTTGACGAAGGAGGTCGGTCTTCTGTGTCAGCACTGAATAATAGCTCGACTCAGCTGCCTGCACAGAGGTAGCACGATACCCCATCTTGGCATCCTTGAGCACCTTCATGGTCTCCCAGGTCTCCTTGGTGAGGCTTTCCATCGTCTCCACCAGTTCCACCTGCTTGTCGAGCATCAACAAGGTGTAATACATATTGGCGATGCTAGCGATGAGGTTGGTCTGCACAGACACCTGGTAGTCCTGCATCTGGAGCAGTGCCATCTGTGCGCTGCGTTTCTGCGAGAGGAGGTTGCCGAAGAGGTCCACCGTCCAACTGGCACTCACGGGGAGTGTGTAAGACTTCGTGGTCTTGGCACCGTCGAAGGAAGTCAGGGTTCCCTGGGGAGAGAAGGCGAGCGAGGGGATGAAAGCCAACTTGGCGCATTTCAGCTGCTCCTCCGCCATGTGTACGTTGAGGGCAGCGTTGAGCAGGTTGACGTTGTTCGCCAAGCCCTTCTCGATAAGTCCCTGCAACTGCGGGTCGGTGAAGACGCTGCGCCAAGGGATGTTGGCGAAGGTAGTGGTGTCGCTCACTGCCAGGGTGTCCGTGGCAGACTTCACGTCGCGCACCAAGCCCTTGGTGTTCACGTCAGGACGCTCGTACTTTCCGTAGAGAGTCTTGCAGCTGCTCAGGGAGAGCGCTGCGAGACCCAATATGATGATATTGATATTCTTTTTCATTGCTACGATATTATTTGTTATGTTTGCGCTGGGCGGCACTGGTGTACTGCTCCAACTCGGCAACAGCCTCTTCATTGAGTTCGTCCTCGAACTTCAATGGGGTCAACTTCTCCTGCAACCACTGGAACACGGCGAACAGGGCAGGAACCACGAAGAGCTGGCAGAGTGTACCGATCAACATACCACCCACGGCGGCAGCACCCAAGGTCTGGTTACCGTTCTTGCCCACACCAGAAGCGAACATCAAAGGCAACAGACCGATGATCATGGCGAGGGAGGTCATCAGGATAGGACGGAGACGGGCTCCGGCACCCAAGATGGCCGAATACTTAATGGCCATACCCGTGCGGCGACGCTCCAGAGCGAACTGCACAATCAAGATGGCGTTCTTGGCCAACAGACCGATCAACATAATGAGCGAAATCTGCATATAGATGTCGTTGGAGTGACCGAACAGGTTGGTGAAGATGAACGCACCAGCCAAACCGAACGGAATGGACAACACCACAGACAACGGCAAGATGTAGCTCTCGTACTGGGCACTCAGAATCAAGTAAACGAATACGATACAGAGTGCGAAGATGATACCCGTGGAGTTGCTGGACTCAGCCTCCGAACGAGTCAAACCAGAGTACTCGTAGCCATAGCCGTCAGGCAAGGTCTCCTTGGCCACCTCGGCAATCGCCTTCATACCCTCACCCGTAGAGTAACCTGTGTTAGGTGTGACAGACACATCCATAGAGGTAAACAGGTTGAAACGGGAAATGTTGGAAGGACCGTATATCTTGCGCAAGTTCACGAACTCGCTCACAGGACTCATGGTGCCGTCGCTACAACGTACATAGATCTTGCTCAGGTCGTCGGGGCGCATACGGCTCTCAGGACCCGCCTGAATCATCACACGGTAGAGCTTACCATAGCTGTTGAAGTTGGAGGAGTAAAGACCTCCGAGATAACCCTGCATCACAGTGAGCACTGAAGATGGAGAGATACCAGCCTGCTTGGTCTTCGCCACATCCACATCCACCATATACTGGGGATAGTTAGGATTGTACTGAGTCTGGGCGGTCTGGATCTCAGGACGCTTGTTCAACTCTGCCAAGAACTTCTTCACATTGTCATAGAACTTGTTCAAGTCACCGCCCGTCTTGTCCTGCATGGTCATGGTGATACCGTTCTGCACGGAGAAACCGGAAATCATAGGTGGAGCGAAGGCGAGAATCTGGGCATCCTTGATGGCAGCGGTCTGCTTGTAGATCATACCCAACACAGAGGTGTACTCCATCGGGTTGACGAACAACGCCTCGATGCCGCCGCCTGTGCAAGCCATCTTGATGCGGTGCATGATACCTCCAGGACGCTCCTCGAATGGCTTCAACTTGATGATGACAGTACCCTGGTTAGAACCGGCACCACCGATGAAGCTATAGCCCATGATGGCATTACGGGTAGCGACGGCAGGGTTGTTGGCAAGCATCTTGTCCACCTGCTTCACAATCTCGGCGGTACGCTGCTGAGAGGTACCTGGGGCTGTAGAGATACAGGCGAACAAGGTACCGGTATCCTCATCAGGCACAAGACCTGTCTTGGTGGTACCCATCAAAGCAACCAAGCCCACGATACTTGCGGCTACCAAGGCACCGGCGATGACACCGTGGCCAATCACCCACTTCACGCCCTTCTTATACTTATTGGTAATCTTGTCAAACTGATAGTTGAACCCGGCATGGAAACGGTCTACGAAAGACATCTTCTTCTCATGCCCCTCCTCGTGGGGCTTCAAGAGCATCGCACAAAGGGCTGGAGACAGGGTCAACGCATTGACAGCGGAGATGACGATGGACACAGCCATGGTTACACCGAACTCACGGTAGAAGTAACCCGACGTACCACCGATGAACGACACAGGAACGAACACGGCAGCCATTACCAACGTGATGGAGATGATGGCACTGGAAATCTCGTTCATAGCGTCGATAGACGCCGTAAGCGCACTCTTGTACCCCTGGTCGAGCTTGGCATGTACAGCCTCCACCACCACAATGGCATCATCCACCACAATGGCGATGGCCAACAGGAGGGCGGACAGTGACAGCAAGTTGATGGAGAATCCGAATACCCAAAGGAAGAAGAATGCACCAATCAAGGCCACCGGCACGGCTATCATAGGAATCAACGTAGAACGGAAGTCCTGCAAGAAGATGTACACCACGATGAACACCAATACCAAGGTAATAATCAATGTGAAGATTACCTCCTCGATGGAGGCGAAGAGGAACTCGGTGATATCCATCAGGATGACGTTCTTCAAACCTGGAGGATAGTTTTTCTCCAGTTCCTTCAACTGCTGCTTCACATCGCTGGCAATCTGGGTAGCATTGGAACCGGCAATCTGCTGCACCATACCCATCACGGCTGGCTGACCGTCATTGAGCAAGTTGACGTTGTACTGCAAACCGCCCAACTCTACCTTGGCAACATCGCCAAGACGGAGGGTCTGACCGGTAGCGTCACTCTTAATCAAGATATTCTCATACTCGACAGGAGTCTTCAGACGGCCCTTGTAACGGAGAGTATATTCATACTGCATATCTGTGCTCTCACCAAAGCTACCTGGAGCAGCCTCGATGTTCTGCTCAGCCAAGGCACCCGAGATGTCAGAAGGAATCAGTCCGTACTCCTTCATCTTCTCTGGCTTCAGCCAGATACGCATGGAGTAGTTGCGGGTAGAAGGACTCTGCACATCACCCACACCATTGATACGCTTCAACTGGGGAATGACATTGATAAGGGCGTAGTTGGTAACAAACTGGTCGTCGTAACGGCCATCGTCAGTAGTCAGGGCGAACATGATCACATTAGAACTCTGACGCTTGGTCACGGTCACACCCACCTTGGTCACCTCGGCAGGCAACAACGCCTGAGCCTGAGACACACGGTTCTGCACGTTCACGGCAGCCATATCAGGGTCAGAACCCTGCTTGAAGTAAACGGTGATGCTGGCATAACCCGAGTTGGATGCCGAAGAGGTCATGTAAGTCATGTTCTCCACACCGTTGATACTCTCCTCCAAAGGAGCGATGACGGAGTTCAACACCGTCTGGGCATCGGCACCCGTATAGGTGGTAGACACCGAGATGGTAGGCGGCGCGATATTCGGATACTGCTCAATAGGCAGTGATATCAAGCCGATGAGACCCAGCAACACGAAGAAGATGGAGACCACCGTCGAAAGCACTGGGCGCTTTATGAAGTTTGTAAATGACATAATCTTTTTTAATTTATAATTTATAATGAACAATGTATAATGAGGCTTATGCCCTTGTGCGATGGCATCTGCTATACATTATTAATTATACATTATTAATTATTATTACTTATCTTTCTTTCCGCTCATGGTAGTGGCGAAGTCGTGGGCGTTGTCCTGAGACTTGGAAAGTTCCGCAGCCTCGGCAATCTTCTGGTTGTAACGCTCCACGGTGATAGGCTTGATCTGCTGACCATCGGTCAACTTGGTGATACCCTTCACTACAATGCGGTCGCCTACATTCAGACCAGAGGTTACGATGTAGTTCTTGCCGTCATCCTGTGGATTAACCTTGATCTCAGAATATTTTACCTTGTTGTCCTTGGTTACTACATAAACGAAGATCTTGTCCTGCACCTGAGAGCAAGCCTCCTGAGGAATCACGATGGCTGCATTCTGGTCGTTGGGAATCACAATCTGACCTGCACCACCGCTCTTCAACAACTTCTCGGGGTTAGCAAAGTGAGCAATGAGAGAGATGGCACCTGTAGAAGAGTCGATGACACCGCTCATCTTCACCACCTTACCAGGATGGTTATAAATCGTACCATCTGCAAGTTGCAACTTCACTGCAGGGAAGGCTGAGATGGCTGCCTGCATACTACCATTGGTCTTGGTCATGTTCAGAATCTGAGTCTCAGACACGGAGAAGAACACCTCCATGGTGCTGATATTAGACACCGTGGTCAAAGCCTGACCCGATGCGCTCACCAAGGCACCCTCCTTGAAAGGAAGGCTACCGATAACACCGGCAGCAGGACTCTTCACGGAGCACCAAGCCAACTGCTCCTTGGCAGAAGCCAACGCAGCCTCAGCCTGTGCCACCTGTGCCTGTGCTGTAGCCAGGGAGTTGGCGGCTGTGGAAAGCTCGTATTCACCGATAATCTTGCTATCGTACAACTTCTTGTTGTTCTGATAGGTCAACTTGGCTGTGTTCATCTGAGCCTTCGCCGTATTGACAGCGGCAGCGGCAGAGCGAACAGCTGCTGCATAAGTCTCGCTGTCGATAGTGAACAGGACCTGTCCGGCAGACACGGTCTGTCCCTCATGCACATTCACTTTCGTGATAAAACCAGAAACCTTCGGACGCACCTCTACGTCCTGAATACCTTTGATGGTAGCAGGATAGGTGGTCTGCAATGCGGCGCTGGAAGTACCGATGGTACTCACGGCAAACTCATCGTCGCCGAAGTTGGGCAGTCCGCCCTTCTTACTTCCACCACATGATGTCAAAGTTGCGATAGCCATGACAGCTGCAACAAACAAAACGCTTTTAATTTTCATACCTATTTTATATTATAATAATGAATATACCTATTTTTATACAAGCAAGGCTCTCGTGCCTCGCCCAAAACCAATCAAATTACCCATCAAAAAGCTGACCGCTAAGGAAACTTACTTTTCCGTTAGAGTTTTTGGCACTGCAAAAGTACGAATAAAAAAGCAAACATGGCGAGAGCCATGCCGCTTTTTAACAAAAATTATTCAGTATTTAGAGTTTTCACAAAAAATTAAGAAAGCAAAACTTTTTTACACCTTAATGCCCATATCGTGCGCTTTCTTCAACAAAAGTTTCAAGAGCGGCTCACGCTCGTTTTCCACTTGGTTGTCCAATACGGCATCCTTGAGCGTTTGTTTTAACACACCGACTTCGCGACAGGGTTTCAGATGAAACATTTCCATGATTTCATTACCATCGATACACGGTTGCAGCAACCGTTTGTAATCACGTTCTTCCAAATCTACCAATTTTTCCCGAACGATGCGGAAATTATCCAAGAATTTCTGCTTACGCTGATGATTCTTGCTCGTGATATCCGCCTCACAAAGAGTCATCAAGTCTTCAATGTCATCCCCTGCATCGTTCATCAGACGACGGACCGCACTGTCAGTCACTTCTTCATCGGCAATGGCAATAGGCCGCATGTGGAGTTCCACCAGCTTCTGCACATACTTCATCTTGCCATCCATCGGCAACTTCATGCGACGGAACATCGACGGAACCATCTTGGCACCGATGTCATTATGGTTGTGGAATGTCCAACCTATGTTGTTGTCCCACCGCTTGCTCTTAGGTTTACCAATGTCATGGAGTAAGGCCGCCCAGCGAAGCCACAAGTTGTCGGAGTGCCTACATACATTCTCCAACACTTCCATCGTATGGTCGTAATTGTTCTTATGGGCACGTCCGTTGCGAGTTTCCACCTTGTCCAAGGCACAAAGTTCTGGCATAATCAAGTCCAGCAAGCCTGTATCCTTCAAATAATAGAAACCACTGCTAGGGTGCTTGGATTGCATAATTTTGTTCATTTCGTCTGCAATACGCTCACCACTGATAATCCTTAGTCGGTCGGCATTGCGAGACAGAGCCTCGTAGGTTTCAGGCTCTATCTGAAAATTAAGTTGTGTAGCAAACCGTACACAGCGCATCATACGGAGAGGATCGTCAGAAAACGTGACATCGGGGTCAAGAGGAGTAGCAATGATACCGTCCTCCAAGTCATACACACCGTCAAAAGGATCGACGAGTTCACCGAAACGCTCCTTGTTCAGACAGACTGCCATGGCATTGATGGTGAAGTCACGCCGATTTTGGTCATCCTCCAGCGTACCGTCCTCTACAACTGGCTTGCGAGAGTCGCGCTGGTAACTTTCCTTGCGCGCTCCCACGAACTCCACCTCCGTATCCTTGTATTTTACCTGTGCCGTGCCGAAGTTGCGGAAGACCGACAAGTGCGCATTCTTCCCTATTTTTTTTTTCAGTTCCGATGCCACGTGTATTCCACTGCCCACCACGACCACATCAATATCATTGGAAGAGCGTTCCAAGAACAAGTCTCTCACATAACCACCCACCACATAACATTCCAGATGCAACGAGTCCGCTGCGTCGGAAATCTTATGGAATATATCTTTATCAAGTATCTTTGCCAATTCAGCGTTGGATAATTTTCTCATATTATTTTTATTTCGGGGTGCAAAGTTACTGCAAAAATAGTGAATAACAAAATAAATATTTGGCTATTTCACAATAAATGCGTAATTTTGCAGCGGTTTTCAAAAGTATTATGGCAAATTTATCAAATACAGAACAGCAGTTTAAAGATGTAATGGGAGAATGTCGCACCCTTTTCCAAAAGAAGTTGCATGACTATGGAGCTTCATGGAGAATCTTGCGTCCTTCTTCACTTACAGACCAGTTATACATCAAGGCAAAGCGTATCCGCTCGCTGGAAATCAAAAAAGAATCTTGGGTGGGGGAAGGCATTCGTCCTGAGTTCATCGCACTCATCAACTATGGTATTGTGGGCCTCATCCAGTTGGAGAAAGGTTTCGTCGATGAAGTTGACATGACTGCCAACGAAGCCATAGTTTCCTATGACCGTCATGCTCAAGAGGCGCTAGAACTGATGCTGAAAAAGAACCACGACTATGATGAAGCATGGCGCAGCATGAGGGTAAGTAGCTACACTGACTTTATTCTCACTAAGATACAACGAGTCAAGGAAATTGAAGATCTCCAAGGAGCTACCATGGTTTCAGAAGGCATTGACGCCAACTATATGGACATCATCAACTACGCTGTGTTTGGAGCCATCAAACTAATGGAAAAAGACAAAAACAACAGGGATAAAAAGTAAGACTTAAGTGAATATAGGCAATACGATAACCAAGATGGCAGTCAATGTGGGCAGATTGCTGTTGGCTACGACATTCATATTCTCTGGATATGTAAAGGCAATCGATCCATTGGGAACCCAATACAAGATAACCGACTACCTGCAAGTCTTCGGTCTAGGTAGTGTCATACCTGATTGGATGACGCTTGTCACCTCAATTGCCTTATCCACTTTGGAGTTTTCCATCGGAATCTTCCTGCTCTTCGCCATCAGAAGACGACTCATTTCCAAGATTCTCCTGCTGGTGATGGTCTTTATGACGCTGATTACCTTATGGATTGCCTTTGCCAATCCCGTAAAAGACTGCGGATGCTTTGGAGATGTAATCAAGTTGACCAACACACAGACACTTGGCAAGAACATCATTCTTCTAGCTATCGCCATCGGCCTGTGGAGAAAACCGCAAAGTATGGTAAGGTTCATATCCAAACCTACCCAGTGGATTGTCATCAACTATACTGTTCTGTTCGCTGTGGCTTCAAGTTTATGGAGTCTTTGGCATCTTCCCCTATTCGACTTCCGCCCTTACCACATAGGAGCCAACATCAAGAAAGACATGGAAATCCCCAAGGATGCCAAGCAACCCCAGTTTGAAACCACATTTATACTGGAGAAAAACGGACAGCAGAAGGAATTTTCAATCGACAACTATCCAGACTCAACCTGGAAGTTTATCGACTCCAAGACCACCCAGACCGAAGAGGGATATGTACCTCCTATCCACGACTTCAGCATTGAAGACCGAAAAACGGGAGAGGACATCACCCAAGAGGTATTACAAGACAAAGGCTATACCTTCCTTCTCATATCCCCCAGCTTAGCAAACGCCGATGACTCCAACTTTGGCACCATCGACCAGATATATGAGTACGCACAAGATCAAGGCTACCGGTTCATCTGCCTAACGGCAAGCAGTGACAAGGACATCGCCAAGTGGCAAGACATGACTGGAGCGGAATATCCGTTCTACACGACTGATGCCACCACGCTGAAAACCATCATCAGAAGCAACCCCGGACTGGTATTACTGCACGATGGAACTATCATTCACAAATGGAGTCACAACGACTTGCCTACCGAAGAGGCTTTTTCACAACCTTTGGAAAAAAGTGACATGGGGAAAATGACCGCAGACGGCACAACCCGAAAAATCATACAAGTAATACTATGGTTCCTCTTACCGCTGATATTACTCACCATTGCCGATCGTCTTTGGGCTTGGTCGAATTGGATTAAGAAAAAAGAGAATACTAATAAGATAATATCAACTTTAAAAAGAAAAAAAAATGAGAAAGAAAATTGTAGCAGGCAACTGGAAAATGAACATGAACCTGCAAGACGGCGTAGCTCTCGCTAAGGAAATCAACGAGGCTTTGGTAGCAGACAAGCCAAACTGTGGCGTTATCATCTGCACTCCTTTCATTCACTTAGCCTCTGTAGCCCAGACGCTTGATGCAGAGGTGGTAGGTCTTGGCGCAGAGAACTGCGCCGACAAGGCCAAGGGTGCTTATACCGGTGAGGTTTCTGCCGAGATGGTTAAGAGCACAGGTGCCCAGTATGTCATCCTCGGTCACTCAGAACGCCGCCAGTACTATGGCGAGACTGCAGAGATTCTGAAGGAAAAGGTAGAGTTGGCTTTGGCCAACGGTTTGAAGGTTATCTTCTGCTGCGGTGAGACTCTTGAGGAGCGTGAGGCAGAGAAGCAGAACGAGGTTGTCAAGGCTGAGTTGGATGGTTCAGTTTTCCACTTGAGCGCAGATGCATGGAAGAATATCATCCTTGCTTATGAACCAATCTGGGCCATCGGTACAGGCAAGACTGCCACATCCGACCAGGCAGAGGAAATGTTGGCATACATCCGCTCTATCGTTGCCGAGAAATATGGCAATGAGGTCGCCGAGGACACCACCATCCTTTACGGTGGCAGCTGCAAGGCAAGCAATGCCCCAGAGCTTTTCGCCAAGCCAAACATCGACGGTGGCTTGATTGGTGGTGCTTCTTTGAAGGTAGCTGACTTCAAAGGCATCATCGATGCTTGGAAGAAGTAAAATTCGACAATATTCGGAGCCATGTCTTCTCCCAATACAGGAGCAGGCATGGTTCCTCCGTTTTTCAGACAACTATTACAATATAACAATCCACAAAAGAATGTTATGAAACAATTCGTCTTACTTTTTGCCACATTGCTTGGCATGACCGTTTCGGGCAATGCCCAGACCTATCTAGAGCACTTGCAGCAGAAGACTCCCGGACTTGGTTCTGTGACCGTGAGCCAAAGCAAGGCTATCGACGAATTAGTCAATGGGAAGGCGGTTCCGCAAGGCAACAAAGAGAAGAACACACCAACACCAAAAGATAACAAGACCAAGATTACCCCTTCTACCACTCCAACAAATAACACGAAAGTTTCCGAGCCTCAACGGAAACAGACACCCGACTCCGTGAAGAAGTCCGAGCACCATGAGGCTACGTCCGATAATCAGCAAGAAGAAAACGAGACACCGACCATAGATTTGCGCAAAAAGGTGATGCGCAGCAGCTACAAGGTTACAGGATATAGGGTGCAAGCTTACGCAGGCGGAAACTCACGCAATGACCGTCTGAAAGCGGAGCAAATCGGAAACGCCATCAAAATGAAATACCCCGACCAGCCCGTATATGTACATTTCTACTCCCCACGCTGGATATGCCGCATCGGCAACTTCCGCAGTCTTGGCGAGGCACAAAAGATGCTGGCAAAGGTTCGTGCCATGGGCTACAAGCAAGCCTGTCTGGTGAAAGGAAAAATAACTGTTCAAAACTAAAATATGAATCCAGAAACTGATTTTCGCGAGGGATTGGACGAACTCGCAGCACACTACAAAAAAATACTCCATCTCCTAGGGGAAGATACGGAACGAGAGGGATTGACCAAGACTCCCATGCGTGTCGCCAAGGCGATGCAGATACTGACTCGCGGCTATACCCAAGACCCTCACAAGGTGCTGAACGACGCCCTCTTCGAGGAGAAATACAATCAGATGGTCATTGTCAAGGACATCGACTTTTTCTCCATGTGCGAGCACCACATCCTCCCCTTCTATGGCAAAGTACACGTTGCATACATTCCCAACGGTAAAATCACAGGGCTCAGCAAGATAGCCCGTGTTGTTGACATATACAGCCACCGCCTCCAAGTACAAGAACGTTTGACCCAACAAATCAAGGACTGCATCCAGGAAACGCTCAAGCCACAAGGTGTAATGGTGGTCATTGAGGCCAAGCACATGTGTATGCAGATGAGAGGCGTAGAGAAACAAAATTCCATCACGACCACCAGCGACTATAGCGGTGTATTCAACTCTTTCAACACACGCCAGGAATTTATGAACCTACTCCACGTCGAATCATAAAGAATTTAATTTTAACCCCATAAACAATATGAAATTTATTTCCTGGAACGTAAATGGACTCAGAGCCTGCGTGAGCAAAAACTTTGAGCAAGACTTTAAGTCTCTTGATGCAGATTTTTTCTGCCTGCAAGAGACCAAGATGCAAGAAGGCCAGCTTGATCTGGTCTTTGAAGGTTACGAAAGCTACTGGAACTCTGCAGAGAAAAAAGGTTATTCCGGCACCGCTATCTACACCAAGCACAAGCCTCTTTCCGTCTGTTACGGCATGGGGATAGAGGAACACGATCACGAAGGTCGCATCATCACTCTGGAATACGACAACTTCTATCTGGTCACCGTCTATACACCCAATTCACAATCGGAGTTGAAGAGACTCGACTACCGCATGAACTGGGAAATAGATTTCCGTCAGTTCCTCAAAGCATTGGACGAGAAGAAGCCTGTCATCGTATGTGGAGACATGAACGTAGCGCATAAGGAAATCGACATCAAAAACCCAAAGTCGAACCGCCACAACGCGGGTTTTACCGATGAGGAGAGAGGAAAGATGACCGAGCTTCTAGGCAACGGCTTTACAGACACATTCCGCTACAAGCACCCCGAGGAAGTGAAATACTCCTGGTGGTCATATCGGTTCAAGGCTCGCGAAAAGAACGCCGGATGGAGAATTGACTACTTCCTTGTTTCCGACAGAATCAAAGAGCAGGTAGAAAAGGCCGAAATCCATACAGACATCCTGGGAAGCGATCACTGCCCCGTGGAAGTTGACTTGAATATCTAGCGTCTGTCTTTGACAAGCAAAGGGTTGCCTTCCTCACGGATAGCAGCCCTTATCTTGGTCATATCAACATAAAATTTTAACTTATATAAGAGAGATTTTATCGTATCTTTTACATATATGCACGAATCTCGGAAAGAGACTTCTTTTCCATGGTCCCATCCTTGTAAGTGACTGTGAAGAAGTCGTGAACAGACTTCCCGTTCTTGAACTGCACAACAGCCACACCGCCTTCACGGAGTTGCAATGTGAAATATCCCTCACGCTTTCCGTTCACGTACTTACCGTGCCACTTCTCCTTGCCGTTTTTGTAGTAGGTGGTAACCTCGCCATTAAATATGGTATTGCGGTCATTACCCAAGTCGATAAAGTTGTATCCACCCTCAGCTCTCAAGTTACCATTCATATAATAGTCCATGAAAACATCTTGTTTATTAAGACCTGTTCCTACAGTCATCAAAAGTCTGTAGTAACTTGCCTGGTCGGCACTGGCGACATTGCTCATATTCTCAGCATAGAAAATAGTATCAGCAACAACAGTAGCGTTTTCAACGTGCTTACGTCCAAAACTAGCGATGACCATCAAAGTCATCAATGATAGTAATATAACTCGTTTCATATCTTTACGTTTTTAGGTTTTACTTTCTTTTTTCTGATGCAAAGATAGATATTTTTTCCATAAGTTGTATCAAGCGTTAACGCAATTTTATTATATTTTTTCACCAACTTTTGATTTAAATCAATTCCGCCCTTCAAAATAAAAAATCGTAAGTTTTCTCCACATTTACTGACATTTTGCAATTACGATACCCATAACCAAAGCCGAAACACCTACACCAGTTTACATTTTGTCACACCATAGTTATACAAATTATATATACACTCTAGACATTAGATTATTTTTTGTAAATAAAACATACCACATTACAGAAAGCCGCCCAAATAGGTAAGAAAACTCATATTTGTTTTGCATTACCCACATTTTTACTGCCATCTGTCATCATTTTCAAGTATTTTCACTAAGTTATTGGTACTTTTAACAACCAACTTGATGATTTCTACAAATATTTTTGTACTTTTGCATCTAATTATAAATAAGGTACGCATAATGAGAAAATATATTTGGATAATTACCATATTTTTCTGCATGACGTTCGCATCGTGCAAAGACTCCTCAGAACCGTTTTACTCTGACAACGAGCAAGACCGCGACGATGACGAGATTACAGGAGATGACTATATTTATCATCTCCCGATTATCTTCCATGTACTTTATCAAGATGCCAATGCTACAGACAAAAGCAACAACAAGACACAATACATTAGCTATGCCCGACTGAAGGCTATACTGGGCAATGTCAATGACCTCTATGCCGGTGAGCTCTACAACTTCGGCAAAGACAAGGACTTTCCTAGTGAGAATATCCACATTCAGTTTGAACTTGCCCAATATGACGAGAACGGCAAGAAACTAGCCACTCCAGGGGTAGAGTACATCAAATACTCTGGTGACTACCCTATCGACTGCAACCAGTTTATGACACAAAAGAAGGGAAAGGACAAAATCATCTGGGACCCGAACGAATACATCAACGTGATGGTCTATAATTTCAAACAAAAAGATGATGACACTAGCGTCACGCTCGGCATCAGCAATATGCCGTACCAGGCGAACGGCTATCCGCAGATTGAAGGTCTGGAAACCATCAGCACCAAGACTACACCCAACAAGAACAGTCTGTCATTCGAATACTGTGTATCTCTCAATAGTCTCTACGCCTACTCGGAATCGACGCGATATACGGACGGCAAACATGGGCAAGAAGGATACACTTACAGTTCGGCTGACGTAAACGTAACTTTGGCACATGAGCTGGGACATTTTTTAGGACTATACCACGTATTTGCCGAAAAGAGATCTAATGACGGTACCGAACCTGCTGAAAGTTGTGATGACACCGACTATTGCAGCGACACCAAAAGTTACAACAAGCCTGCATATGACACATGGCTGAAAAACTATATCGAAGAGCATCGGGCAGAAAATAGCATGGACATGAAAGACCTCATCAAGCGTTCCAATGATGAAGGGGAGGAATGGGATTCCGACAATTTCATGGACTACTCCATCTGCCTGAGCTATCGTTTCACCCCCGAACAAAAAAACAGGATAAGACAAGTGTTATATTACAGTCCACTTATGCCCGGTCCGAAAAAGAACAGGGATGCCTTGACTCAGACCAGAGGCTTAGAAAATGAAGAGACCATCGACCTTCCTATCCGTCTGGCAATAGACAAAATTCCCATCAACACTCCCCAAAATGCAAACAACAGAACAAAATGAAATATACAATAAAAGCTCCCAAGCAACTCAAGGCAACCATCAACTTGCCCTCCAGTAAAAGTATCAGCAACCGTGCCTTAATCATCCACGCCATGGCTGGCGGCAATATCCAACCGTCCAACCTCAGCGACTGTGATGATACGGAAGTCATTATCAAGGCGCTCCTGAACATGCCCGACACCATCGACATCAAGGCTGCGGGTACGGCCATGAGATTTATGACCGCCTTGCTCAGCGCAACCCAAGGGGAACATACCATCACGGGGACTAAAAGAATGAAAAATCGTCCCATCGGCGTACTGGTCGATGCCCTGCGATACCTAGGTGCCGACATCGAGTACCTGGAAAAAGAAGGCTATCCCCCACTCCACATCAAAGGCCATCCCCTTGACGGAGGTCATCTGGAAGTGGTGGGAAACATCAGTTCACAATATATCTCAGCCCTTTTGCTCATCGGCCCGATTCTCAAAAACGGCCTTGAGCTGAAACTTACGGGAGAAATAGCCTCACACCCTTACATAGACTTGACCCTTTGGACGATGCAAGAGTTTGGGGCTGATGCAGAATGGACAGATGTTGACACCATCGTTGTTAAACCTCAGCCTTACAAGGAGCGTGAGTACCTGATAGAAAACGACTGGAGCGCTTCCTCGTACTGGTACGAAATGATGGCTATCAACGCGGACATCGACTCTGAAATCAAACTGGAGGGGCTGATGGACGGCTCCAAACAAGGAGACTCTGTGGTGAAATACATATTCAGCCTGCTAGGAGTCAAGACTGAATTTGCCAATACGGCAAACGACAAGGACAATAAGCCTACTACTGTAACCTTACGGTCACATCGCTGTATGCTGCCTCGACTGGACTATGACTTCACGGGATCTCCCGATCTGGCCCAAACATTTGTCGTGTGCTGCTGTCTCATGGGGGTCAAGTTCAAGTTTACAGGACTTGCCAGCCTTAAGATTAAAGAAACCGATCGCATCGAAGCTCTCAAGAAAGAATTGAGGAAAGTGGGATATGTCATCAAAGACGAAAACGGCAACACACTGACCTGGAACGGTGAGCGTTGCGAACCGACATTCGAGCCTATCGACACTTACGAGGATCACCGCATGGCAATGGCTTTTGCGCCCATAGCATTCAAGTTGCCATCACTGGATATCAACCACCCAGAGGTCGTTTCCAAGTCCTATCCCCATTTCTGGGCTGACTTAAAAGCCGTAGGATTTGAGATTACCGAAAGTGAAGAGTAAAGAATCCAATGTTTTTCAAATATGGCATACTTAATCATTGCATTAGTGGCATTGGGCATCGTTTCAGCCCTGTTCGGTCTCAACTCCCATCTTAAAGGAGAAGAAGACGAGCCGTTGACGAAAGGGGTGTCTTGCGCCACTTGTAACGGAGAGAACACAAAATGCGAGCAAGAATGCATACTGGAAGCTGCCACCAAGGACATCGAGTACTATGATGACGAGGAGCTGGACGTATTCAAGGGAAGGGCCTCCAACAGTTACAACTACGAAGAAGTCGAAATATTTTCGGAAGTGCTGTACACGATGAAGCCCGAAGAAGTGGCAGGATGGAACAGAAGCTTGATTTTGAGAGGAATCCATCTCCCCGACCCTCTGAAAGATGAAGTTATCGGATTCCTAAGTGAAGAACGGAAGAGTAAAGAATGAAGAACGAATAATAAGACAAAATGGAGATACTACAATATACATTCTTTCAGAATGCCCTATTAGGTGCGTTTCTAGCAAGCATCCTTTGTGGTTTTATTGGCACTTACATCGTTACCCGCCGACTGGTTTTCATCAGCGGTGGCATTACCCACGCATCGTTTGGTGGCATTGGTATCGGTGTATTCGCCGGCATCAACCCTATCCTCTCTGCCATGGCATTCGCCATCTTGAGTGCCTTTGGCGTGCAATGGTTGTCCAGAAAGAAAGAAGTCAGAAAGGATTCTGCCATCGCCATGTTCTGGACTCTAGGCATGAGCATCGGCATCATCTGTTGTTTCCTCACCCCTGGATTCATGCCCGACCTTCCCTCCTTCCTATTTGGCAGCATACTCACCATAGAAAGTTCTGACCTATGGTTACTAGGCATACTCACTGCTGCAGTAACATTACTATTTCTAGGATTGTTCCATACTATTCAGAGCATTGCGTTCGACCCGACTTTCGCTCGGTCTCAGCACCAACCAGTCACTCAAATAGAATACTTGATGATGGCACTGATAGCCATGACCATCGTGGCATCACTCAAGATGATAGGAATTGTTCTAGCAATCAGTTTACTAACGATACCACAAATGACTGCCAACTTGTTTTCCTATAACTATAAAAAGATAATTGGACTGAGCATCTTGTTGGGGTGGTTCGACTGCTTGCTAGGGCTTTCCGCCAGCTATTTGCTCAATGTTCCGTCAGGAGCCACCATCATCTTTACCAGTATCATCGTTTTCATGGTCTGCAAGGCCACAAAAACAATACTATCTTGATTTTATATAAGATATATGAGACAGAACCATCTCCAACATATTCTCCCACTATTGGCAATCTCCATATTGACCAGCATCGTGAGCTGCTCTACGCAGAAGAACACTGCGAAGAACAGATGGTGGCATTCATTCAACGCTCGCTACAACACCTATTACAATGGAACCTTGGCATACATCGACGGTTCCCTGGAAAAAGAGAATGGCAACAAGGACAACTTTACAGAGATGATTCCGCTCTACACGGTAAGCAACAAGGACAGTCGCGAATTGGGGAAAAGCAACTATGAGAAAGCGATAACCAAATGTGAGAAAGCAATTCACCAACACAGCATCAAGAAAAGACCGGAATGGAACAAGAGCCGCCGCAAGACAGAACGAGACATCGAATGGTTGGGGCGCAAGGAATACAATCCCTTCCTATGGAAAGCATGGCTTCTTATGGGACGTTCACAATTCTACAAGGGAGACTTTGAGAGTGCAGCCGCTACATTTTCTTATATGAGCCGGACCTATGCCACTCAACCAGCCATCTACGGGAGGGCACGCGCTTGGCTTGCCAAGTGCTATGTCGAAGAGGGATGGCTGTATGATGCCGAGGATGTCATCCGCAATATGCAGAGAGACAGTATCCACTGGCGTGCCCAAAAAGAATGGGACTACACCTACGCCGACTATTATATCCACACTGGCAACTTCCAGCAGGCAATTTCCTATCTGCGTAAAGTCATCAAGCATGAGATGCGCCGCAAACAGAAAGCACGTGAGTGGTATCTCATGGGGCAACTACATGCCGCCATTGGAAATAGACAGGAAGCCTACCAGGCCTTCAAGCGTGTCATCCGTCTGAACCCACCTTACGAAATGGAATTCAATGCCCGCATCGCCATGACGGAAGTGATGGCCAAGGGCAATGCCAAGCAGATGGTAAGTCGCCTCAAACGTATGGCCGCATCTGACAAGAACAAGGAATACCTCGATCAGGTATATTATGCCATGGGCAACATCTACCTCAACGAGAAAGATACCGCACGGGCTGTCATCGCCTACGAAAAGGGCAACAGCAAGGCTACCCGCAGCGGCATCGAGAAAGGCGTGCTCCTGCTCCACCTCGGCGACTTGTACTGGAACATGGAGAAATTCAGCGAAGCCCATCGTTGTTACGGCGAGGCCCTCGGTCTGCTAGACAAAGACCGCAAGGACTACAAGCAACTGTCCGACCGTTCCAAGATTCTCGACGAACTGGTACCTTACACAGATGCCGTCCACCTACAGGACTCCCTTCAGTCTCTTGCCAAGATAAGCGAGAAGGACAGGAATGCCGCCATCGACCGTGTCATCACGGCACTCAAGAAAAAAGAAAAGGAGGAAAAAAACAAACTCGCCGAACAAGAAAGTTCGCACCAACAAACACAGAATGGCAGAAACAATAATGCAATAGCGAACACCAACAAAGCAACCAGTAGTACCCAAAAGGGTGCATGGTATTTCTACAATCCCATCGCTGTGAGCCAAGGAAAAACGCAATTCCAACGCATTTGGGGAAAGCGTGAGAACGTGGACAACTGGCAACGCATCAACAAGACGGTAGTAGCGGCACCCCAAGGTGCCGAAGAGATGACCGACGAGTTGCGCGACTCCCTCGCGCAGGTTGCAGAGCAAGAAGATTCGCTCAAACAGATAGCCGACAGTGCGCAGAACGACCCTCACAAACGAGAGTACTATCTTGCACAGATTCCTTTTACACCCGAACAAGTAGAGGCCAGCAACAAACTGTTGGAAGAGGGCCTTTACCATTCTGGCATCATCTTCAAGGACAAGCTAGACAACCTCCGGTTGGGCGAGAAAGCCCTTTGCCGACTGGAAAACGACTATCGTGACTTCGACCACATGGATGACGTGTTTTACCATCTGTACTTGATTTATTCCAGAAAGGGCATGCCCACAGAGGCAGATAACTACATTGCAAAACTAAAGAAATATTTCCCGAAAAGCCAGTGGACAGCCCTACTCACCGACCCATACTATCATGAGAATGCCCAGTTCGGCATCCTGATAGAAGACTCCCTGTATTCCGCCACCTACGAAGCGTTCAAGTCAAACCGATATGCCGAGGTCAAGGGCAACGTACAAATTTCCGCCAATCGATTCCCAGAAGGAGCTAATCGCGACAAGTTCCTTTTCATCGGAGGTCTCGGCAAATTGAACAATGGAGATGCCAAAGGGTGTCTGGAAGACATGAAGACTGTGGTAAAGAAATATCCCAATAACCGAATCAGCGAAATGGCTGGCATGATTCTCAACGGTGTCCAGGCTGGTAAACGACTGCACGGTGGCAAGTTTGACCTAGAGGATGTGTGGAACCGCAGAAGCATCGTTCTCAACGATAGTGACTCCATCAAAAACAAGGGTTTCTCCGATGACCGGTATTCAAATTTCATGCTCATGTTCGTCTACCAACCCGACTCTATCAATGAAAACCAACTCTTGTTTGAATTGGCGAAGTTCAACTTCACCAACTATCTAGTTCGCAACTTCGACATCAACATCAATGAACAAAATGGCCTTCGCCACATGATGGTCGCAGGATTCAGGAACTACGATGAAGCCTGGCAATACACACATACCCTAACTCACCAAACAAACATCAGCCGATTGGCAAGACTGGCACGTCTTGTACTCATCAGTGAGTACAATCTGGAATTGGTCGGTAGCCGTTACACCTACAATGATTACGAGGAATATTACAATCAACACTTCACTGCCCTAAAAGTCAACAAGTCCAACTTACTGTCCGAGCCTACAGAAATCGTCACCGAGAAGAAGAGGAAACAGACACCTGAGGAGGACGAGGAGATAGAGAAAGAATACACAGAGGTCGACAATACCCAGGAAATCAAGAACGATGCTATAATAGTTCCCAAGCAAGATCAAGAAATCATCATTGAAAATCCAGCAACCCCTGCAAAACAAGAGACGGTTATCAAAGAGACACAGACAGAACCACAGGAAAAGACAGAGGAGAAAAAAGAACAGGAAAATGGCAAACAGCCTCAGAAGCAAGAACTTCCTGAGGAAAACGGCAACACTATCATCTTCTACGATGATGAAACTCCTTCCACCTCTCCAGCATCGACAGAAGAGAAAAAAGACGACTCTTACGACCTAGAAGACGAATACTTCGAACTGGATGGGTTCTAAAATAAACTCGTCAACAGCAAAAGGACTTCAAGCCCTTTATACAAGTCAACTTATAATCACGAACTTCAGAACAACAATAATATGAGCAATGGTTTAATACTTTGGGTAGATGATGAAGTAGAACTTCTCAAGGCGCACATCATTTTCCTAGAAAAGAAAGGATATGAGGTCACCACGGTAAGTAACGGTCCCGATGCCATCGACCAATGTCGTCGGCAAACATTTGACCTCATCCTTCTCGACGAAATGATGCCAGGACTTAGCGGACTCGAAACACTACAGCAAATCAAGGACATACAGCCTACCACGCCCATAGTCATGTGTACCAAGAGCGAGGAAGAGAACATCATGGACCAAGCCATTGGCTCCAAGATTGCCGACTACCTCATCAAACCTGTCAACCCAAGCCAGATTCTGCTTTCGCTCAAAAAAAATATCCACCAAAGGCAAATCGTCACCGAAGTAACCCAGAGCGGCTACCAACAAGAATATCAGCAGATTGCCATGCAGATGATGGACTGCCACAACTACAAGGACTGGATGGAAGTGTATAAGCGACTGGTAAAATGGGAGTTGAAACTGAGCAACACGGATAGCAGCATGACCGAAATGCTGAATATGCAAAAGGAAGAGGCGAACACAGGTTTTGCCAAATACATTTCCAAGCACTATCTCGACTGGGTGACTCCACAGAAGAGTCCACACCCTATGGAAGAAAAGCCAATGATGAGCCCCGACATTTTCAAAAGCAAGATATTCCCTCTTCTCGACAAGGGAGAAAAAATATTCCTCATCGTCATCGACAATTTCCGTTACGACCAATGGAAAATGCTGGAAAACGACATCGCCGAACTTTTCGACATCGACGAAGACATATACATGAGCATCTTGCCTACTGCCACCCAATATGCTCGCAATGCCATCTTCAGCGGTCTGATGCCCAACAAAATTGCAGAAATGTTTCCTAATCTTTGGGTTGACGAGGATGAGGAGGAAGGAAAAAACCTAAACGAAGGACCACTCATCCAAACCCAGTTAAACAGGTTTAGACGGCACAACACCTTCAGCTACAACAAGGTCAACGATTCGGTGGGAGCAGACAAATTCCTCAACAAATACAACGAGATAGACGGAAATGACCTCAACATTCTTGTAGTCAATTTCATCGATATGCTGTCACACGCACGTACTGAGTCAAAAATGGTACGTGAGCTTGCCAACAATGAATCTGCCTATCGCAGCATCACGCAGAGCTGGCTTCGGCACTCTGTGCTCGCCGACCTGTTCAAACGTTTGGCGCAGAGCGACTATAAGGTCATCATCACCACCGACCACGGAAGTATCCGTGCCTCAAAGCCTGTCAAGATTATCGGCGACCGGAATACGAATACCAACCTGCGCTACAAATTGGGCAAGAACCTCGCCTACAATGCCAAGGAAGTGTTTGTTATCAAAGAACCCCACAAGGCGCAGTTACCGGCGCCCAATCTGAGCACATCATACGTATTTGCCTATGGAGATGCATTCTTTGCCTATCCGAACAACTACAATTATTATGTATCATACTACAAAGACACCTTCCAACATGGCGGCATCTCCATGGAGGAAATGCTCATCCCTCTCATTACCTTGACACCCCGGAAAAGATAAGTATTTTAAATATAAAAACAATGAAAATCAAGATTGATTCATTAGAAAACATCCATGTGGCAGCGAAGAAATTCATCGCCAACATGGGCAATAGCAAAGTCTTTGCCTTTTATGGCAAGATGGGAACAGGAAAGACCACGTTCATCAAAGCGATTTGCGAAGTGCTAGGTGTAGATGATGTCATCACCTCACCTACCTTCGCCATCGTCAACGAATATACCGCCGGCAACAGAGACCCCATCTACCACTTCGACTTCTATCGCATCAAAAAAATTGACGAAGTATATGACATGGGATACGAAGACTACTTCTATGGCGGAAACCTCTGTTTTCTCGAATGGCCAGAATTGATAGAAGACCTCCTGCCAGAGAATGTGACCAAGGTGAGCATCCTGACAGAAAAAGATGGCACAAGATGCGTTGAGTTCTAATTATTCTAGGCAAGAAAAGAACAAAAATGCCCAGCAAGTGTAAAAGCATATATGTAATATGCTTTTACACTTGCTGGGCATAAACAAGTTATGTCCTTGAGTTTTTCAGCTTACAAGAGGGCATCGAACTTCTCCTGAAGCTTGGCCTTGGAAGCTGCGCCAACAAACTTGTCTACCAACTCACCGCCCTTAAAGAACAGGATGGTTGGGATGTTGCGCACGCCGTACTCCATCGGGATGTCTTCGTTCTCCTCGATGTCGCACTTGCCCACAACCAACTTGCCATCATATTCCCCAGCAAGTTCTGATATTACTGGTGCCAAGGCACGGCAAGGGCCGCACCATGTAGCCCACAAATCTACTACCAAAGGGAGCTCACCATTCTTGTAGCTCTCGAAATTGTCTTTTGTAATTGTTACTTCCATTGTTTAATACATTTATTAATTAATGTGATATGTCATCTTTGGATTACTATCTATATAATGTATCAGTTCCTTACCTACATTAACGGTCTTTTCCTGTGCACGAAGCATAATGAACTGATTGGATTCTACATCATGAATCTGAAAATACAGTTGGGTCTTACCCGCCAGGTCTTCCTGCATCATCGTATTGAAGTCATTGACCACCGTTTCATCGATGATGTCACTGTCAATGGTGATAGTTAGCCTCTCTATGCGGTTTTCCTTGACAGTCTGCATATAATCTATGCTAGACACCTTGAGCTCCATATAGTTGCTGTTAGCATACCTGGACGCACATTTGGCGGCAACATACACAGTACAACCTTCCGTCAACATACCGCGCCATTGTCCCCAGTCCTCACCAAAGAGAGCCAACTCGCCAGAACCCTCGAAGTCCTCCAAGGTCACGAAACCACAAGGTTTTCCCGTCTTGGTAAACTTGGACTTCACAGCAGTAACTATTCCTCCAAAAAAAACGTCAGCTTTCTTTGCCAAGGCATCCTTGTCACCCAATTCCGAACAATGGGTATTGCACAAGGAATGGAGAATGATGCTATAATCGTCCAACGGATGGGCCGAAAGATAGATACCTACAAGTTCCCGTTCCCTGTTGAGTCGTTCTATAGTGCTCCAAGTTTCCCCCTTGGGGATTGGCGGTGTAGCAATCTCTACCGCTTCTTCCCCACCGAAGAGAGAGGTAACCGCCTCCTGTTGCTCACGTTGGTAGAGCTGTCCGTACTTCACCAAGGTATCAAGGAACACATTGCCCTTGTTGTCAGAAGCGAAGAAATCCTCACGAGGTATGCCAAAACTATCGAAACCACCACTGAGGGCAAGACTCTCGAAAGCCTTCCGGTTGACATTGGAGAAATCTACACGTTGCGCAAAGTCGAAGATGTCCTTGTAAGGTCCGTTCTTCTCTCGTTCCGCCACGATGGCGTCCGCAGCAGGTGTCCCCATACCCTTGATGGCCGAAAGACCAAAACGAATCTCACCATGCTCGTTCACGCCAAAGGCACGATAACTCTCGTTAACATCAGGGCCCAACGTCTTGATGTTCATCGACTGGCACTCCTCCATCAGTTTGGTAATCTCGGTTATTTGGGCAAAACGGCGTGTCATCAACGCAGCCATATATTCGGCTGGATAATGCGCCTTCATATAGGCTGTCTGGTAAGCCACCCAGGAATAGCATGTGGCATGAGACTTATTGAACGCATAGGAAGCAAACTTTTCCCAATCGCCCCAAATCTTTTCCAACACATTCGGGTCGTGACCGTTTTCCTGCCCCTGCTTGATGAACTTAGGTTTCATCGCATCCACAATGTCCTTCTTTTTCTTACCCATCGCCTTACGCAAGGCATCAGACTCACCACGGGTAAAATTGGCTAGCTGACGGGAAAGAAGCATCACTTGCTCTTGGTACACCGTGATGCCATAGGTGTCCTTCAAGTACTTTTCCATGCAAGGAATATCGTACTCGATAGGTTCCTGGCCATTCTTACGGGCAATGAACGAAGGTATATAGTCCATTGGACCTGGACGGTAAAGGGCGTTCATGGCTATCAAGTCCTCGAACACGGTAGGCTTCAACTCACGCAAGTACTTCTGCATACCCGGCGACTCAAACTGGAACGTACCGATGGTCTGCCCACGTTGATACAACTCGTACGTCAAAGTATCATCAAGAGGAATATGGTCAAGATCAATCTCGACACCAGTGGTCTGCTTCACCACCTTGCATGCCTCCTTCAACTCCGACAAGGTCTTCAAGCCCAAGAAGTCCATCTTAATCAGACCAGTAGACTCGATGACATGGCCGTCGTATTGGGTCACAGCTGTCTTCAGACCTGGGAAATCTGGGTCATCTGCGGTAGACACCGGCACCCAATTACTGATGGGGTCACGGCAGATGATAAATCCGCAGGCATGGATACCCGTACCCCGAATGGTTCCCTCCAGCATCTTGGCATACTTGATGGTATTGCTCTCCCGGGGATCAGTGGAATACTCCGCCTCCTTCAACTCGGGGGTATATTTGATGGCATTGGTAAGGTTCATCTTGGCTCCATCTGGCAATCTGTCGGGGATTGCCTTGCAGAGAGCATTCGCCTTGTCCAAGGATAACTTTTCTACACGAGCGACATCCTTGATGGAGTTCTTGGTGGCCATCGATCCATACGTGATGATATGGGCACAGTTCTCGTGTCCATACTTGTCCATCACCCACCGAAGCACCTTGCCACGTCCATCGTCATCAAAGTCAGTATCTATATCTGGGAGGTTAACGCGGTCAGGATTCAAGAAACGTTCAAACAGCAAGTCGTATTTCAAGGGGTCTATCTTGGTGATACCCAGGCAATACGCCACTACAGAACCTGCGGCAGACCCACGTCCCGGGCCGACCACTACGCCAAGTTCCTCACGGGCAGCGCGGATGAAGTCGGACACAATGAGGAAGTAACCAGGGAAGCCCATCGTCTTCATGACGTGCAACTCAAAATTGACATGCTCATCAACATTCTCCGGCAAAGGGTCTCCGTACCTTTCTTTGGCACCTTCATACGCAAGGTGCTTCAAATATTCCGCCTCAAACTTAATGCGGTATATCTTGTCATATCCACCCAGACGGTCAATGACTTTCTGTCCCTCTTCAGGCGGCAACTGGTTTTTGCCGTTCTCGTCGGAAGTGAATTCCTTAAAAAGGTCATCCTCCGACACCTTCTGGCGCAGTTGCTCCTCCGTGCCAAATTCCTCTGGAATCGGAAAGAAAGGCATAATCGGTCCATGGTCGATATTGTAGATTTCCACCTTATTGTATATCTCCAAGGTATTAGACAACGCCTCGGGCACATCAGAAAAGATGGCATTCATCTCCTCACGGGTCTTAAACCACTCTTGTTTAGAATAGCGCATACGATTAGGATCATCCAAATCCTTGCCCGTCGCAATACAGAGCAAGTGGTCGTGGGCTTCGGCCGTCTCCTTGTCCTCGAAGTGGCAATCATTGGTACAGATTAGTTTGATGCCGTATTCCTTGGACATTTCGATGAGCACCTTGTTCGCCTTCTGCTGAAGGGGGAACGCCTCACGGTTGGCCAGGATGGCCGGATCGGTCACCTCATGGCGCTGCAGTTCCAGATAGTAGTCATCACCAAAGACTCGGTGATACCACTCACAAGCCTCACGTGCACCCTCAATATCATCCTGCAGGATTTTCCTGGGCACCTCGCCAGCGATACAAGCCGAGCAGACAATCAAGTCCTCATGATATTTTTCCAAGTCGGCACGGTCTGTACGAGGGCGCATGTAATAACCATCTACCCACGAATTGCTTACCAACTTAATCAAGTTTTTGTAGCCATTGTAGTTTTTAGCCAAGACTATCAAGTGATAGCCACTCATATCGCCCTTATCCTTCTCACGGTCTTCCTTGCGACGGTGAGCCACATACATCTCGCAGCCAATGATAGGCTTGAAAGGTTCCAACCCCGCCTTTTTCCTGTCTTTGTTGACTTTTGAACAATAGTCAGTCAGTTCCTTGATGCCAAACATGACACCATGGTCGGTGACCGCCATACCCTTCATACCGTCCTTGATGGCCTTATCTACAAGATGCGGAATCTTCGACTGGCCATCGAGGATAGAGTACTGTGTATGGACGTGTAAATGTATGAAATCTTCCATTTTTATGCTAAAAATCCAAATTTGACTTCAAAGTTACTGCTAAAAGTTGACATAACCAAAAGAAAACGGCGAAAAATTTGCAAAACTGATAAAAATGGTGTACCTTTGCACCTAATAAAAACTTAATCTCTCTGTAATGGGACAAAAAATAAAAAAACTGAAAAAGATAAGACTGCACCGTGAGGGCACCGACCAACTCGTTTATGGACTCATTGCCTTGGTGGCTATCGCGGCGATATTATGGAATGCTTTTGACAATAAAATCCCTTTTTGGTGCTTTGCCATTGTCTTTGGCGTAGCTTATTGTATCGTACTCAATTTTTACCGTTGCCCGATAAGATACTTGAATGTGGAAGACACCTCCAAGTTGGTAGTTGCACCTGCCGATGGCAAGGTTGTTGTTATAGAAGAAGTCGACCACGCACCCTACTTCAATGACAGACGACTGATGATTTCCATCTTCATGAGCCTCTGGAACGTACACGCAAACTGGTTTCCGGTGGATGGTAAGGTGAAGTTCGTGAAGCACGTCAATGGCAACTACCACAAGGCTTGGCTACCCAAGGCGAGCGAGGAGAACGAGCATGCCGATGTCATGATTACTACCCCGGATGGAGTTGACGTACTGTGCCGCCAGATAGCCGGTGCCGTGGCACGTCGCATTGTCACTTACGCCAAAGATGGCGAGGAGTGCTACATCGACGAGCATCTGGGATTCATCAAATTGGGATCACGCGTGGATGTCTATCTACCTGTGGGCACCGAGGTTTGCGTCAAGATGGGGCAGTCAACCACTGGCGACCAAACCATCATCGCCAAACTGAAATAAAACAGACCATATATCAAATGATTGTCATGAACATCAAAAAACATATCCCTAATACGATTACTTGCTGCAACCTGATGTCAGGCTGTATAGCGATATCGTATGCCTTAGGAGGCTCTCCCAAGATGGCCCTTCTTTGGATTATCATAGGCGCCGTGTTTGACTTTTTCGATGGCATGAGTGCGCGTCTGCTCCATGTTTCTTCACCTATCGGCAAGGAACTTGACTCACTTGCTGATGACGTAACTTTTGGTGTGGCTCCAGCTACCATTGTGTTCTCTGAGCTAGCGGTATTGGAATACCCCGAGTTCTTGCAACCTTTCTGTGAATACATCCCCTACCTCGCCTTTCTCATTGCCGCATTCTCTGCGTTGAGATTGGCGAAATTCAATCTCGACGAGCGGCAAACCACCTCATTCATCGGAATGCCGACACCAGCCAACGCCTTGTTCTGGGGTTCACTCATCGTATTCAATCCATTTTGGTTGGAAGGTTACAGTTGGTCATGGCTGGTAATCTTAGCATTGGTTGTCATCACCAGCCTCCTATTGGTTTGCGAACTTCCAATGTTTGCCTTGAAATTCAAGCAATGGTCATTCAGGGGAAACGAAGTCAAATATGTCTTCGTATGCATCGCCATCCTATCGATGGCTCTCTTTATGACTGAAGACGGCTTGCTAGGGTTGTTTGAATCATGGTGGTTGATAATCTCGCTTTACCTTTTTATCTCTTTGGCATTATACCTCAAAAAGAAATAACATAATAATTTTTTGATTAGTTTATTAAATATAGGTTTTTAGTTAAGTCAAACGGTAGTTTTTCGTGAGAAAAGCTACCGTTGTTTATTTCATTTTGAGTGTATAAAGAATCAGTTATGCACCAATGTTCCGATTTCCTCTCCGTCCATCACTTTCTTCAAATTGCCTACCACATCCATATTGAACACATAGATAGGGAGGTTGTTTTCCTTGCACATCGTCGTGGCGGTCAAATCCATCACCTTGAGCCCCTTGGTGTAAATTTCATCGTAGGTAATGTCCTTAAACTTGGTTGCCGTCGGGTCTTTCTCTGGGTCTGCCGTATAGATGCCGTCCACACGGGTTCCCTTCAACATCACGTCGGCCTCGATTTCGATACCACGAAGAGAAGAACCTGTATCGGTTGTAAAATACGGACTTCCCGTACCTGCGGAGAAGATGCAGATATATCCCTGCTCCATCGCCTCAATAGCCTTCCACTTGGTATAAAACTCACCAATGGGTTCCATACGAATAGCTGTAAGCACCTTGTTCTTCACTTCCAAAGCCCCTAGTGCACTGCTCAGAGCAAGCGAGTTGATGACCGTGGCGCACATTCCCATTTGGTCACCTTTCACACGATCGAAACCTTTCTGGCTTCCACTCAACCCACGGAAGATATTGCCACCACCGATAACGATGCCTATTTGCACACCCATCTCGTGGACTTCCTTGATTTGCCTAGCATAATCACTTAGACGCACCGGGTCTATACCAAAGCTCTGCTTTCCCATTAAACTTTCACCACTCAATTTCAAGAGTATTCTCTTAAACTTAGCCATTTTTATTAATTTAATAATGAATAATTTGCAATGTATTATTATAAGTTTGCGCTCATATATGTCTTTGGACTCCTCACTCTTCTCTTAAAAAACTGAGCTCTCCAAAGGCATAGTTTCTGATTCGGCCCTGCTTGTCATGGAGAATCAAATGTCCATCGTCCTCTACTTCCACAAAAGCTCCCTCGAACACTCCATCTGCATCCCGGTATCTGTGATAACCCTTCCGGTGATAAAGCGAGAGATGGTAAATGCCCGACACGTCCTGATAGTCTGCACGCCGAAGCAACTCATAATACTTAGTAAAGGCATCTATGACTTTCGTCAACACCTCATTCCTATCGACCTCGTGCCCCAAGATTTGTGCCAACGAGACTGGGTTGGGAGCATCACTGAGAAACTCCAACTGGTTGACATTGATACCTGTGCCGAAGATGCAAGTCTTGAGTCCTTTGGAATCAATCGTGGTCTCAATCAATGTACCGCAAATCTTCTTGTCATTCCAATACACATCGTTGGGCCACTTGAGCGTGATGCCCTCCACGTATGAGTCCAGAGCGTCCTTCAAAGCCAAAGCCTCTGCCATGGCCAACACAAACTGACGGCGCACAGGCACCCAACGAGGATGCACTTTCATGCTGAAAAGCAGGTTCTTGCCAGGCTCACTTTCCCAAGTATGCGTCCCCTGACCCTTTCCTTCCGTCTGGAAGTCAGTCACTACCACGACCAGCCCATCTTCTTCTGATTCCCGATATTCTCGTAGATAACGATTCGTCGAGTCGGTCTCAGACAACTTGATGATTTTTGTTTCCATTTCTACCTGATTATATATATACTACCTACTGTCCAAGCATCAGACAAGCAAAGGATTGAAAGCATTCTCAATATGTTCGATTTGCTCCACTTTGGATTTTCTGCCAACGACGGAGACGATGTCAAACCTAAGCTCCTGCCGCACGCCGTGCAGCTTCACGTAAGCATTGGCTGCAACCGCCAAATTACGCATTTTTATCTTATCCACCGCCTCCTCGGGTTCCTGCAGTTCAGCTCTCCGTCTGGTTTTTACCTCCACGAAAACCAAAGTGTCCCGGTTCTCGGTCACAGCGATGATGTCCAGATCCCGTTTGCCCATTTTCCAATCCCGTTCCAAAACCTCATATCCTTTCCGTTCCAAGAAGTTGGCGGCCTCATCCTCGCCCCATTTGCCCAAATCATTATGCTCTGCCATATTTTGTATTTTTAATACTAAACTCTTTGCAAAAGTAACATTTTTCCTTCTAACTTCAAACTTTTTTAAGTACTTTTGCATTCAAAACTTGAAATGTATGGAAGAACAAAACAAGAAAGACGAAGAATTCATGCGCAAGGCACTGGCTGAGGCCCGACTTGCCTTCGACGAGGACGAAATTCCCATAGGTGCCGTCATCGTATGCTGCGACAAGATTGTATCACGTGCACACAACCTGACGGAGATGCTGACCGACGTAACCGCCCACGCAGAGATGCAGGCAATCACTTCCGGAGCTAATATGCTCGGGGGAAAATACCTCAAGGACTGCACCCTCTATGCCACCGTAGAGCCATGCGTCATGTGCGCCGGTGCCATCGGTTGGGCACAAATATCCCGTGTTGTATATGGAGCGTCCGACGAGAAAAGAGGGTTCAGAAAATACGCACCCGAAGCACTACATCCCAGAACAACCGTCACGTCGGGGGTACTGGAAGAAGAATGCAAGGCACTCATGCAAAAATTCTTTCAAAACAGGCGATAAGACAAAACCTCCCAATGCACCTAAAAGGACATCGGGAGGTTTTGTATCAAAAAAAGCCTTTTTACTTAACCAAGACTACCAAGTACTTGCTGGTGCTCCAGAATATCTGCGGATTGGTGATGCGCAAAGTATATTGCTTGTTGGCATCACGAACCAACTGGTAGCTGCTTGAAGGATGAGCAGTCAACACCTTCACAGATTTGGAGTACAACTTGACCTCAGTTGTGTTGCGGATGTCTATCTTGGTGAAGTAGTTCTTGTTGAAGCTGCCATTCATCACCTTGCCATCCTCCATGATGTGCTGGGTCTTCAGTTCTTTCTTGGTACCAAACACATACCATGCCGTGTTCAATTGCTTGTCTTGTGCGCTGATGGTCTCCGACTTTTGCTTGCTCTCCGTTGTCAAGTTGCTGACATTTGTATTCAAGTTGTTGACCGTCTCGTCCAAAGCTGCAATATGGATATCCTTGTTGTCCAACTCCTCGCGAAGTGACTGAAGCTGCTTTTCCTTTTCAGCCAACTGCGCATTGAGTTCGTCGATAGTCTTCTTCAGTTGGGTAGCCGCCAAGGAACTTCCTTCAAGTTTCTTTTGGAGTTGGGCTATCAGTTCCTTGTTTTTCTTCATCTGACTGGCGATAAACTGGATGTCCTCCTTCAGTCTCTGCTTGTTGTTGGTTCCCTCCCCGCTCTTTGCCAAGGCCACACGATTCTCGGCCTCACTAATCTGCCGAAGACCTTCCTGCACTTCGTTGAACGTGCCCATCAAGTCATTGATCTCACTATCTTTCTGAGCAATGATGTCGTTCAACGAATCCGCTTGGTGAATACTAGCCAAATCAGCTGTATTCTTTCCATCCTTGCAGCCTGTTACCAACAAGGCTGCACAACAGGCAATAAAAAAGAGTTTTTTCATAATCATTCTCTCCTTAATTAATTTTGTTTGTTATTCCTTTTACGTTCTTCACGTCGCTTTTCCTTCATTTCTACCTTGAGTTGCTTCGGGTCTTTGCCAGCGAGCACGATGACGAATTCTCCCCTAGGCTCAGTTTCCTCAAAGTGGGCTATCACCTCCACCAACGTGCCGCGCACGCTCTCTTCGTGGATTTTGGAGATTTCACGACAGCAACTCACCTGTCGGTCCTTGCCGAAATTCTCGGCAAACTGCTGGAGCGTCTTCACCACCCGGTAAGGTGACTCGTAGAATATCATCGTGCGCGTCTCGTTCTGGAGAGATTCCAGGTAAGTCTGCCGTCCCTTCTTCTGAGGAATGAATCCCTCAAAGCAAAAACGATCACAAGGCAAGCCCGACGAGACAATGGCTGGGATGCAGGCGGTAGCCCCCGGCAATGTCTGCACTGTGATGCCGGCCTTGGCGGCCTCACGCGTCAAGAAGAACCCCGGGTCGCTGATACCTGGCGTACCCGCGTCACTGATAAGGGCGATGGTTTCCCCAGCCTTCAGACGTTCGATGATCGAGGCTGCCGTGCCATGCTCATTAAACTTATGATGCGCCATCAAACGATTTTTGATGTCGAAATGCTTCAACAGGACACTCGATGTTCGAGTGTCCTCGGCGAGCACCAGGTCGGCTTCTTTCAGAACCCTAACGGCCCGCATTGTCATGTCCTCCATGTTACCCACAGGAGTCGGTACTATATACAATATGCCCATACAGCGTACAAATGTAGTTAATTAATCTTTCTAATCAAAAAAAAAACGATTTTCTTTGCATTTTTTAAAACCTTATTGCTAATTTTGTGCCCGAAATGACAGAAAAACTAATTGGGGAGACACACCGTCCCGGCAGAATTGAAGTGGTGTGCGGTTCTATGTTCTCCGGAAAAACGGAGGAACTTATCCGAAGAATGAAGCGAGCAAAATTCGCTAAGCAGAAGGTGGAAATCTTCAAACCTTCCATCGACACTCGCTACTCAGAAGAAGATGTCGTGAGCCATGACCAAAACTCCATCCGTTCAACTCCGATTGAATCTTCCGGAGCTTTGTTGTTGTTGGCTTCCGATATCGACGTGGTCGGAATTGACGAGGCTCAGTTTTTCGACAGTGGTCTCGTCGAGGTTTGCAATGAGTTGGCCAACCGGGGCGTGCGTGTCATCGTGGCAGGGCTTGACATGGACTTCAAGGGCATCCCTTTCGGTCCGATACCCGCCCTATGCGCTATCGCCGACGAGGTAACCAAGGTCCATGCCATCTGCGTGAGATGCGGTGCACTGGCATACGTGAGCCATCGCTTGGTGGCCAACGAACGCAGGGTTCTCCTAGGGGAGAAAGACGAATACGAGCCACTCTGCCGCGACTGTTACCAGAAGGCAGTATTAAGTGAAGAAAAAAGAATGAAGAGTGAAAATACACCTGCAAGAGGAGCGTTTCTCACTCAATATAACATATAAAAGCATAAGCGTGATGAGCAAAGAGATTACATTTGACAAATTCATCCGATGGGCGGGCATTTCGCTCATCGTGCTTGCCGTCCTTTACACGGTCAACTATCTGAGCAGTGTGCTCCTGCCGTTCTTTGTCGCATGGTTTTTCGCCTACTTGCTCTACCCTGTGGTCAAATTCATCGAGAACAGGTTGAACGTCAAGGTGAGAGCTTTGTCCATCATCATCGCCATACTGCTCGCCATCATCGTGATAAGCGGTGTCATCTGGCTCATCATTCCTCCAATGATTGACCAGTTCGATAAGTTGGGCGAAGTGATGACCCGCTGGCTCCACCAAACTACGCACACCAACGACTTGACGGCCATGCTCAAGGAATGGCTGCAAGCCAACCAAACTCAAGTGGAAAAGTTTCTGAAGAGCAAGGATTTCTCGGATGCCCTGAAAGATGCCATGCCCAAGGTATTCTCCGTGGTTGGACAAACCGCCAACGTTATTCTGAGCATCATAGCCTCCATGATTACTTTATTATATATGTTCTTCATCCTCCTCGACTATGAGACGCTGACCGCCAACTGGGTACGCATCTTCCCCAAGAAGAACCGCCCCTTCTGGCATGAGCTGATGAAGGACGTGGAGCGCGAGCTGAACAATTACATCCGCGGACAAGGCATGGTGGCCCTGTGCATGGGCATCATGTTCTGCATCGGATTCACCATCATCGGATTCCCCATGGCGATTGGCCTGGGTATTCTGATTGGCATCATGGACCTAGTGCCTTATCTCCATACTTTTGCCCTCATCCCGACGGCTTTCCTCGCCATGCTCAAGGCGGCAGATACAGGACAGAACTTCTGGCTTGTTTTCGGACTAGCCTTCTTGGTATTCTGTGTGGTTCAGGTCATCACCGACATGGTGGTAACGCCTAAGATTATGGGCAAGGCAATGGGATTGAATCCAGCCATTCTTCTCTTGAGCCTTTCCATTTGGGGTGCCTTGCTAGGCTTCATCGGCTTGATAGTAGCCCTCCCTCTCACCACACTTCTCATTGCTTATTGGCAGAGATATGTCACGAAAGAGAAGCCGCAATACGACCTTACCCATAGTGCCGAAGAGATAGCCGAAGAATTGCGAACGAGTGCCAAAGCGAGCGAGAAAGAATAACTTTACCGAAGAAATCGGCTCGAAATTACAGAAAAAAGCATGTTTTCCACAAAAATATAGCATTTTATTTGGTGGAATCAGAAAAATGTCGTACCTTTGCACTCGCTTTTGAAACATAAAGTTGGAGATTGACTCGCTAGCTCAGCAGGTAGAGCACAACACTTTTAATGTTGGGGTCATGGGTTCGAGCCCCATGCGAGTCACTTAGAAACCGAGCAGTTATCTATAACAAGATAGCTGCTTTTTTCGTTTACACTAGTCTGTTTACAAAATTCCTGTAAACCAAGCATCAAATGAAAGAAACAATCAAAGTAATTTGCTACAAGTCTAAGACTCTTAGCAATGGTGAACATCCTATCATTATGAGAGATTTAAATGATTATCAACAAACTGAGAAAAATCAAACTGAAATGTTAAATCTCAACATATATTAGAAGAAAGACAGACAAATCCTTGGTCAATCAAACAATTATTACTAAATTTACAACAATTCTACAAAGAGTAGAAGTACATATTTAGAATGAGCATTGACGTTAGCTGGCAAAAGAACTCTATCATAGTATCTTCCAACTCAAATGATATTGACTCCCAAGAAATAGCACATAAAAAAAACATCAAATATCAAGAGAGGGTGTGTCATAAGTCATGACACACACACTTTCTTTTACTTTATAGATATCCTATTATTACAACAAGTAATTTACCCCGAAGCCACAAACTATTTAATCAAGAACCATATCAAGAAGTTTATAATTCCCCATAAAATCTCCGTTCAATAGTACGGAACGTATGTTCAAAAGTTTTGAACACACATTCAATAGTTTTGAACGTACATTCAAAACTATTGAACATAACTTTTATCTAGAAACAAAGACTTTTCTTCCTAGTAGAAAACACTTCTCATTGTGGTTTAACGATTAAAGTAAAGCACTACCATTCATTGATGTCAGCACGAGCCTCGACTTTATCTTCTATATCATCAGGCAACTTCGAGAAGAAATCATAGCCTGTGATACGCTCCACCTCATCCACAGAATTGACAAAGTCGGTTTTCTTCTTTCCCTTCTGCGACTGATTACGACAGATGAAGCCGATGGCTTGAGGATTTTTCCCCATACGAAGCACTACCTTGAAGAAGGCTTCCGGAACTACGACCTTGTTCTTGCCTATCTTGCGATGCTGTTGGTTGAGATAGATAGGACCGCAAACGACATATACCTTGCCATATTTCTTTGCCCATGAGCGGCATTGCTGTTCGATGGAGTTCCACGCACCACGGTTCAGACTGTTGTTCTGCGGACACATATTGGTGATGAGGAAGCAATCTTCCATCGCCTTCTCACTCCACTTGTTGTCACCGGCAGGACACATATGCCCTCGGTCATAACCACTGTTGTAATAATCGGAGAGATAACCCTTGGGGGCAGGCATATCTTCATCGTCGTGAAAATCCATGCGTTGCACACTGCCCGAGGCATGTTTGGAAGTTATCGTCCACGCCACCCAGTTGGGGGTCTTCGTGTCGTGGTTATAAGACAAGGTATAGGAATAGCGTTTCTTGATGGTCTCCGACAAGGTTCCTTTGGTATAGAGGGGGATTTCCAAGCCATCAGCCTGCTCGCCCTCAGGCAGGCTTCCATTCCACGTCGCATTACTTTCCTGATCATCCAAGGCAGAATAGCCCTCGGCTGCGAGCTTCCTTAACAAATCCTTGCTTTCCGCCTTACTCCCATTGCATCCCACCACCAGCAGGAAGGCAAGCAGAAAGGCTAAATTTCTAACAATCCTCATCATATTTTAATTTGCATTTAGTTATCCAGTCTGCCACCCCGTGGTACAAAAAAAGGCAACTGCACTTTTTAGACTGTATGGTTAAAATCACCACAAAGATAGAGAATAAAATATCAACAACTCCAAAGAAATAAATAAAGACGTTAATATTAACAGAGTTTAACCCTATTTAGATGCAAGATTTTGTTTTTTCCCAATTTAATGAGTAGTTTTGCAAACCGATTCCCATAGTAAAGAGCTAACCGACCCGGCAAGCAAACATATGGAAAGGAAATCAATCAATAAACATAAAAGAAAATGAAGAAAATTACATTATTCTCTATTTTGGCTGTCATGTTCGCAGCATTGGCTTTCACTTCCTGCAATTCGGATAGTGACAATTCCACGAGCCTTCCTACCCAAGAAGAAGCACAAGCCATGCTCAATACGGTAGCAGGCTACCATCCATGCGGCATCCTCTTCCCTGGGAACAATGCCACCAACGAAAGCGACAAGATAGCAAAAGACAGCGTAGAGGCTGTGCTGCGTATCACCGCCAAAGACAGTTCGTTCGTCATCTCCGACTTCCCGGTAAAGAACCTCGCCAAATACATCAAGGATGAGAGTCTGAGCAAACTTGTCGCTGCGCTCCCCAACCAGAATTTGAACGGAAAGCTTTTGGCTTATCCCGGTGGAACGGCAACCAGCCCGGTGTTTGGTTCCGTAACCCAGAACATTGAGTTCAAGGACGCAGAGGGGAAGAGCGTAAAGTTCTTGTTCTACGCTGGTTACACAAACTATTCACTCGCAGGTTACGCCTCACAGACTACAGGAACAACCACAAAAAAAATTTTCTTGATGTACTTGACCCCTGGTGCCATCTATGTCAGCGACCAGATGAAGTCTGATGCTCTCAAGACACAGTCCAGCAGCTATGGTTCCGTACCATACGTGATTTCCTTGAAGTACAATCTCTAGAGAAGACTCATTTGAACAAAAGATATACAACAACTTACAAATATATGAAGTTAATACTCTCTTAAATAATTAAAACTCATTGAAAACGTAGAGGCGCAACCATCGGGATGATGATTGTGCCTCCCTTGTTTTATCTGCTTTTCAGAGAAGAACGGCGATGGCCACGGCCACACCACGGATGGTGTTGGAGTTTTGTTCCATAAATTTATTCGGTTTTGATTTTTTCTTGTTTTCAAAAGCAGTTTTATACATAAAAACAGCTTTTGAAACCCATTATTGCATGGTTTCTTACCAAATAATACGCACATTCTTCGTTTTTCCCCTCTTTTTTTTGTATTTTTGCAACCAATTAGAATTTTCACAACATGAACATAGCAGATTTTCTAGATAAGGAAAGACAGAAGAAGGGTTTCTCGTTCGAGGTTCTTCCTCCATTGAAAGGCAATGGTACTGAGAGCCTCTTCCGTACCATCGACAGCTTGAAGGAGTTCACCCCACGCTTCATCAACATTACAACTCACCATAGCGAGTATGTGTACAAGGAAGTGGAGAACGGTCTGCTCACACGCCAACGTGTGCGCCGCCGCCCAGGAACGATAGCCATCGCCGGTGCCATCCAGAACAAGTACGACATCCCTGTCATCCCTCACATTATCTGCAGTGGAGCTTCCCGTGAAGACATCGAGTACGAATTACTCGACCTCCAGTTCCTGGGCATCTCCAACGTGCTTTTGCTCCGTGGAGACAAGGCGAAAGAAGACCGCCAGTTCACGCCTACCGCAAACGGCCATGCCCATGCTACCGACCTGCTGAAGCAAGTGGCGCAGTTCAACGAGGGGTTCTTCGCCGACGGCACGCCCATCAAGCACCCGGGCGAAAAGTTCTGCTATGGTGTGGCTTGCTATCCTGAGAAGCATGAGGAAGCCCCCAACATGGAGCAAGACATGCAGCACCTCCTGAAGAAGCAGCGGCTCGGAGCCTCCTATGCCGTGACCCAGCTCTTCTACGACAACCAGAAGTTCTACGACTTCATGGAGAAGGCACGCCAGATGGGTATCACCATGCCTATCATCCCAGCCATCAAGCCGTTCGCCAAGCTTAGCCAGCTCACCGTGGTTCCCAAGACCTTCCATTGCGACATACCCGAGGAACTCGCGCAGGAGGTACTGAAGTGCAAGACCGACGAAGATGCCAAAGCTCTAGGCATCGAGTGGACAACCGCCCAGGTGAGAGACCTCTTCGCCCATGGGTTCAACAATGTACATTTCTTCACCGTATCGGCAGTGGATAGCGTGAAGCAAATAGCAAAGATACTGTTTTAAGAGATGAAATTCCGCGAAGTTATAGGACAGAAAGATGTCTGGGCACGGCTCATGCAGATGGTGGAGGAAGACCGCATCCCCCATGCCATACTCTTCTGCGGTCCCAAGGGCTGCGGCAAGATGGCGGTCGCCCTGGCTTTCGCCAGCTATCTGATGGGCGAGAGGGAAGAGGAGTCCCCCGGTAACCATGTAGACGATGCCCGAAGGCGCGCCACCGCCATGCTCAAGAAATGGGAGCACCCCGACCTTCACTTCACCTACCCCACCATCAAGACATCCGATATGGCGAGCGACCACAAGCCCATCAGCGATGACTTCGCACGCTCCTGGAGAGAGCTGCTTGCCAAAGGGCCTTACTTCCAAATCGATGAATGGATGAGGAAGATGGGGAAGACGGATGCCGACTTCAACAAGCAGGCAATCATCACGGCGGAGGAAACCGACGACCTCGCCCACAAGCTCAACTTCAAGTCAGTACTCGGCGGCAACAAGGTGAGTCTCATCTGGCTTCCAGAGCGAATGAACCTCACGAGCGCCAACAAGATACTGAAACTTCTGGAGGAACCGCCCTCGAAGACCTACTTCATCATGGTGAGCGAAGAACCCGAGCACCTGCTGGAGACCATCCGAAGCCGCACCCAGCGCATCGACTTCAAGAAGATAGACGACAAGAGTGTAGAGCAGGCCCTCCTGCTCCAAAGAGGACTGGACGCAGACACCGCACACCGCATCGCACGCATCGCACACGGCAACTGGAACGCCGCTCTTGAAGAACTCGACGCCAGCAACGAGAATCACCAACACCTCGATATGTTCATCATGCTCATGCGGCTAGCCTATATGCGCAACATCCACGACCTGAAGAAGTGGAGCGAGGTGGCAAGCACGTTCGGACGAGAGAAGCAGAAGCGGATGCTCGACTACTTCACCCATATGATTCGGGAGAGTTTCATGTACAACTTCCGACATCCCGACTTGAGCTACATGACCGAGGACGAAGAGAACTTCGCCAAGAATTTCGCCCGGTTCATCAACGAGGCGAACATCATTGACATCTTCAACCTCTTCAACGAGTGCAAGCGGTTCGTCGCACAGAACGCCAACGCCAAAATCGTCTTCTTCGACCTGGCATTAAAGATAATCGTGCTGCTCATCAGGAAATAGCTTCTATCATGTTAAAGTCTAGTGCTCAAAGTTTAGCCAGGCATTCGCCCCCTAATCTTGCGACACATGAACTTAAACAACTTAGAACTATAGAAAACAATACTTGAGATATACAATAGAGCTGGGGGCTCCCCCAACATAAAACATTAAACATTAAACATAAAGATTATCGTGGACTACAAGAATATGAAATTCAGAATGTGGCATGGTTGCGACCGTGGCCTATGCTGCAAAGCGGCGGGTCGTCAAGACCGCCAACTGAATACCTACGATTGGCTTGCCGACGTACCAGGCAACGCCGAGAGCACCGACCTCGTGGAAGTGCAATTCAAGAACACCCGCAAAGGGTATTACCACAACGTCAACAACCTAGACCTCAAGAAGGGCGACGTGGTGGCCGTGGAGGCAAGCCCAGGCCATGACATCGGCGTGGTCACACTGACCGGTCGACTGGTGAAGCTACAGATCAAGAAAGCCAACCTCAAGTCGCCCGACGAGATCAAGCGCATCTACCGCATCGCCAAGCCCCTAGATATCGAGAAGTGCAAGGAGGCAAAAAGCCGTGAGCACGCCACGATGATACAGAGCCGCCAGATAGCCAAGGACCTCGGTCTGAAGATGAAAATAGGCGACGTGGAGTACCAGGGAGACGGCAACAAGGCTATCTTCTATTATATCGCTGACGAGCGCGTCGATTTCCGCCAGCTCATTAAGGTCTTGGCCGACACCTTCCATGTTCGCATTGAGATGAAACAGATTGGTGCCAGACAGGAGGCCGGACGCATCGGCGGAACGGGACCTTGCGGCCGTGAGCTTTGCTGCGCCACATGGATGAAGAACTTCGTGAGCGTGAGCACCAACGCCGCCCGCTTCCAAGACATTTCCTTGAACCCTCAGAAACTGGCAGGCATGTGTGCCAAGCTGAAATGCTGCCTCAATTACGAGGTGGACAACTATGTGGAGGCTGGCAAGAAAATTCCTGCCCGTGACATCGTCTTGCAGACAGTGGACGGCGACTTCCACCAATTCAAAATCGATATCCTCGCCGGTCTCATTACCTACTCTTCTGACAAGAACCTGGCTTCCAACCTGGAGACCATCACCGCCGAGCGCGCCAAGGCAATCATCGAGATGAACCGCCATGGCGAGAAACCTCTGAGCCTCTTGGAAGACGGCAAAATGAAGGAGAAGCCCAAGTCTGTGGATCTCCTCGCCGAAGCCGACCTCAGCCGTTTCGACAAGGCGAAAAGAAAGAAGAAGAACAACAAGAACCGAAACAACCGTCCGAACGGCGAGAAAGCTGACCGCGACCAACGCCAACAGAGTAAACGTCCACAGGGAGAAAAGCAACAGGGAGAACGTCCACGGCAACAACAAGGCGAGCAGAAGAGGAAGGGCGAACAGAAGAAAAGTGACAACCGACCTCCAAGAGGCAACAACCTTCCTCCTAAAGACCGTAAGCTGCAAGGCGAACGCCAACAGGAGAAAAGTCCTCAGGGCAACGCCCAACAGAACGCCGCCCGAAATTCTCCACAAGAGAAACATCAGCCATCCGGCAATCAAGAATAAGAAGTTAGATACAGCAAAAGACAATAGAAAGGTAATCCAAGTATGAGAAAACCATTCTATACTTTATTAATATTAGGGATAGCCCTCGTGGCATCCCTCCTCTCATCCTGCCAAGAGAGGTTGGTATATGACAAGTACGCACACACTCCCATAGCAGGATGGGAGAAAAACGACACGCTCTCGTTCGAGATTCCCCCTCTGGCTGCGAGCGGCCGCTACCAAGCACAGCTAGGCCTACGCATCACAGGAGCCTACCCCTTCATGGGGCTGACGCTCATCGTGGAGCAGACCATCTATCCTGACAAGGAGAAGGAATGGGAGAAAACTGACACCATCCAGTGCGACCTCATCGACGACAACGGTATCACCAAGGGGCAAGGAATTAGCTATTACCAATATGATTTCCCTATCAATATATATCGCCTGAGCGAGAAAGACTCCATCCACGTCACCGTGCGCCACGACATGAAGCGTGAGATTCTCCCCGGCATCAGCGACATCGGGCTGAAGTTAAGCAGGATGACAGAATAAAAGCTTCAAAAAAGACTCCTCTTTCATTTGGTGATAGATGCAGATTTTACAAAAATAGTCAACCCATCTGACATGGCAAAACGCCATATCAGATGGGTTACTTTCGTTATATACCCTTCGGAATTTCGGACTGTCAGCGACAGCTCTCCACACTGCAGAATGCGACATAAACGGACGAATCAGCTCCTCACCAAATTCCTGCCCGCATCTATTCGCAGGAAGATGAAGAGGAGGATGGTGAAGCCCCAAAGAGAGGAGCCGCCGTAACTGAAGAACGGCAGAGGGATACCGATGACAGGCGTGAGGCCCAACACCATGCCCACATTGATGAACAAGTGGAAGAGGAAAACCGATAGTGTGCAATAGCCATATACCCGCCCAAACTTGTAGGGTTGTCGCTCCGCCAGATGTATCAACCTCAATATCAGCATCAGAAAAAGGAGCAGTACACTAGCCGAGCCGAGAAATCCCTCCTCCTCGCCCACCGTGCAAAAGATGAAGTCGGTGTCCTGCTCGGGCACAAACTTGAGCTTGGTCTGCGTGCCATTGAGGAATCCCTTGCCTTGCAGACCGCCCGAACCGATAGCTATCTCGCTTTGGTGCACATTGTAACCAGCACCCGCCAAGTCCTCGTCTAGCCCGAGGAGCACGTTGATGCGCACCCGCTGATGAGGCTCCATGACATGGTTGAGCACATAGTCGGCGGAGTAGAAGAAGGCTATGGAACTCAGGGCAAACACCGCTATAAAATAATAATTGCGAAGGCGCGTGGCCAGCCCCTGATATATCAGGAATCCAACCATCGCCGCACACAAGGCCAGCTGCACCCACACGATGTCGAACGGTATGACATAGGTGGAGAAAAGCAGCACAAGGAGGGTGATGCCCACGCCATACCCCAATATGGCGAAGGAGTGTTTCTTATTGCCCGTATAGCTGCCGACCATGCCTGCTGTGAATACCTGCACTAGCAACAAGACCACAAACTTGCCCACCGAGGTGTAAGTATCCCACATCATCACGTTCTCGTACTTCACACCCACCACGAAGTATGCCACCATCGACACCCCCGTGAAGAGCACCGCCCCCGGCATCCCCTCACGGTAGAGCATGAGAAAGAAAGCGGAATATACGAGCGCCGAGCCCGTCTCGCGCTGCCCCACGATGCAGAGCATCGGCAGGACGATGATGCCCACCGCAGACATGAGATGCTTGGGCTTGTGGATGTTGAAGCCGTAGCTCGACATGAACTTAGCGACCGCCAGCGCCGTGGCAAACTTGCCGAACTCGGCAGGCTGCAACCGCAACGGTCCGAGCACAAGCCACGAATGGGAACCCTTGATACTGTGCGGATTGAATATCGTGGCGAAGAGCAGGAGTATCAGCACGGCATAGATGACGTAGGAGAACGTGTCATAGAACCTGTCATCAAGCATCAGGATGACAAATCCGAGAGCCACCGACGTGCCTATCCACACAATCTGCATACCCGACCGAGCTCCCAGGCTGAAGATGTCATTGTCGCCATACGTGTATGAGGCACCGCAGACACTGATCCACCCGAAGGCGAGCAATGCCAAGTAAATGCCTATCGTCCACCAGTCGAGCGAACGAAGCACGCTAGGTTGCCTATTATCCGTTTGAGTCATTTTAAATTTCTAATTTCTCATTTTTATTATACATTATCGACTTGAAGAACCATAGGCGATGCGGCGGTGCTGGAACTCATTGGCCTGCTTCTGGGATGCTGGCGACAGTTTGCCGTGCAAGTACTGCTCCATCATCAAACCACCGATTGGCACACCGTAGTCGGCTCCCCATCCACCATTCTCCACATACACGGCGACGGCTATCTTGGGATCGTTCATCGGAGCGAAGCCCATGAACACAGAGTGGTCGTGCCCCCGATTCTGCGCCGTGCCCGTCTTGCCGCAAGCCTCAAAATCGTACTTGGCGAGCATCTTGCAGGTACCCTTCAGGGCGGAGCTCCTCATACCTGCCACCACGTATTCGTACGCCCTCTTGGTGGCCTTCGTCACATGACGGCGTGCATAGAGAGTGTCGAGAGGCTCGCCCTGCACCTTGCGCACCACGTGGGGCACATAGTAGTAGCCGCGGTTGGCGATAGTGGCACCCAGATTGGCTATCTGTAGAGGCGTGAGGTTGACCTCACCTTGTCCGATGGAGATGCTGATGACGGTTAGTCCGTTCCACGAACCCTTGTAAGCCTTGTCATAGTAGGGAGCGTTGGGTATGAGTCCGCGTTTCTCGCCCGGCAAGTCAATGCCCAACTTGTAGCCGAAGCCCATACTCACCATGTAGTCCTTCCAGGTGGTCATCGCATTCTGCACCGAGCCATACCTGCGCTTGTTGCCAAACATATAGTAAAGCCCCCAGCAGAAGTATCCGTTGCACGAAGTGCTGATGGCATCCACCAGAGCGATGGGCGAGGCGTGTCCGTGGCACCCCACATGGAGTCCACGGTAGCTAAAGCCATGGTGGCAGGGGAAGGCAGTGCCCGGCGTGATAATTCCCTCGGAGAGGTAGGTCAGCGCCTGCGTGGTCTTGAAAGTGGAGCCGGGCGGGTACTGCCCCATGATGCTACGGTTCAAGAGCGGCTTCCAAGGGTTCTGGGAAAGCCACTTGTGCATCATTCCCCTCTGCTTGCCCACCAGCCGCCGAGGGTCGTATGTCGGGGAGGAGACCATCGCCAGCACCTCACCCGTGCTCGGGTCGATGGCCACGATGCTCCCTATCTTGCCCTGGAGCAACCGCTCGCCGAGGGCCTGTAGGTTCACGTCGATGCCGAGCGTGAGGTCCTTGCCTGCGATAGGCCGTTGATCGAGCTTGCCATTCTGGTAACTTCCCTGTATGCGCCCCCGGGCGTCACGGAGCATGATTTTCACGCCCTTCTGCCCTCGCAGTTCCTTCTCATAGGCTTTCTCGAGACCGAGCTTGCCAATGTAGTCACCCGGCTGGTAGTAGTCATCGTCCTCGATGTCGCCTTCTGACACCTCACCCACGTCGCCGAGCACATGGGCGGCATAAGGGTAGGAGTATTCGCGGATACTACGCTTCTGCACGTAGAAGCCGGGGAAGCGGAAAATCTTCTCCTGGAACACGCTGAAATCCTTGTCCGATAGTTGGGTCATGAAGAGCTGTTGGGTATACCTGGAGTAGCCCGGGTTCTTTCCCCGGTCCTTGATGTCTTCCATGCGCTTGGTGAAAAACTCCTTGGTGATGCCGAGCGAGTTGCAGAAGTCTGTGGTGTCGATGCGCCCCTTCGCCTCGCTCATCACCACCATGATGTCGTAGGAAGGCTGGTTATACACCATCAGCTTGCCGTTACGGTCGTAGATGGCGCCTCGCGAGGGGTATGTGACCTGCTTGAAGAAGGCGTTGGAGTCGGCGTTCTTCTTGTAGTCATCGCTCATAATCTGGAGCGTAAAGAGTCGTATCATGTAGATGACGACGATCGCCGTCGCTACCCCACCTATCACATACCTACGCTTTTCAAGATTATAATCTGCCATTTCTTGAATCTTTCTTTTACTGGGTTTCTTTTCTCACGTACCGCCCTATTTCCGGAAGTTCTCCAGCACCATCACCAGGGCATAGGTGATCACGATACTGCCTCCGATGCACTCCAGCCACTGCAGCCAGTTGAAAAAGTTGAACGTCTCCAGGGTAAAGAACACCAAGCAGTAGGCGAACACCATGATGAAGGCGTACCAGCAATAGGCGGTCACGCCGATGGTGCGTGGCGAGGGGCATAAGTCGTCTGCACTGTCGCGTGGCACGAAAATCTCGAAGAGGTAAGGCTGCACAAGCCCTATCGCCGTCATCGACGCTGCCGCCACGCCCGGAGTGTTGGCGAATACATCCACGCAAAGCCCCAGGGCGAAACTCCACAACAGGGCCGACCATCTCGGCTGGTTTCTGCGGAAGTGGAGCACCAGAATGATGCAGAGCATCGGCGTGGCGCAGTCGAAGAGGTGGATATGGTTGAGCACAAGCCCCTGTACCAGCAACAATGCCACGAAGAGAGCGATGCGTTTTACTTGATCTATACTCATAAATTTAATTTATAATTTACAATGTACAAGTTATAATGCACAATGTATAATGTATGATTTGCAAAAGCTATTCGCCTACGGCTTGATGGAGTCCTGCGCCGCCCTCATAATGTCAAGTCGCTCGCGCATGGCGGCATCGTCGATGACGCATACGTCGCGAAGTCTGGAGAAATCGGTGGAGAGCCTGAGCTGCACCCGGTATGACAGGCCGTCGGTGGAGTTGAACACATGAATCACCTTGCCTACCAACACACCCGGAGGGAAGACGGCGCTGTATCCGCTCGTCACCACGTGGTCGCCCAACTTGAAGTGGGCATGGCGCGGCACGTCCTCAAGATAGGCGTACTCCGAGACTCCGCCCTTCCAACGGAGGTAGCCGAAGTAGCCGCGGTTTTGTATCATGCAACTGATGTTGGACCTTGTGTTGAGCACAGGAATGATCACGGAGTAATGTTCCGACACCATATAGACGATGCCCACGATACCCGTGCCGCAGACCACCCCCATGTCCTTGCGCACGCCGTCGGCGCGCCCCTTGTCGATGGTGACAAGATTGCCGGGCTTGTCCACGCTATTGCTCACCACCTTGGCGGGTACCAGACGATAATTGCGCAGCAAGTTCATCTGGCAGCTTTGGGCAAAGGTGCTGTCCTTGGTGGCGTCGGTCAGCCTATCGGAGAGCAACTGAACCTGCTGCTCCAGATAGGCGTTGCGCTGGGTAAGTTCCTGGTTCACCTTGGTGAGTGCGAAGAAGCTCTCCACGCTGGCATCCCACTCATAGAGCTTGCCCGTCACGGCGTTGGCGGAGGAGAACCACACGCTGCCCTGGTAGCTGTTGAACTGAAAAAGGAGCACCATGCTCACCACTTCGAGTAGCACGAAGACCATCCAGTGGTTGTATTTCCTCAAGAACTCCAAAAGGTTGTGCATACTTAATATCTCTGTGTATATGGTTTCCACGTCCAGGGAGACCACATGATTAAAATTCCGCAAATGACAAGGATTTCATAGAAATTACTCCAGAAAGTTCCTCTCATTTGCGGAATCTACCTTATCGTGAATAGAAAATATTATCTCATGAGGAATGAGAAGCGATCGACATTCTTCAGGGCGATGCCTGCGCCCTTGGCCACGCTGTGGAGCGGATCCTCGGCGATGTGGAAAGGAATGTTGATCTTGTCCTGCAGACGCTTGTCGAGTCCGCGGAGCAAAGCGCCTCCACCCGATAGCCAGATGCCGTTTTTAACGATGTCGGCGTAAAGCTCTGGCGGTGTGTTCTCCAGTGCCGATAGCACAGCGTTCTCTATTTTAGCTACGGTCTTGTCGAGGCAGTGGGCTATCTCCTGGTAGCACACGGGCACCTCCATCGGGAGAGCGGTGATGCGGTTTGGTCCGTGCACGACAAAGTCCTCCGGAGCCTGGTCGCCCAGGTCGGTGAGGGCAGAGCCCACGTGTATCTTGATTCGCTCGGCCATACGCTCGCTGACCTTCACGTTGTGCTGGCGGCTCATATATTCCTGAATGTCGGCGGTGAGGTCGTCACCGGCGGTGCGGATGGAGTTGTTCGACACGATGCCTCCGAGTGAGATGACTGCAATCTCGGTGCTTCCGCCGCCGATATCGACAATCATGTTGCCCTCCGGTGCCTCCACGTCGATGCCGATGCCAATGGCGGCTGCCATTGGTTCGAAAATCAGATAGACGTCACGTCCGTCGGCGTGCTCGGCTGAGTCGCGCACAGCGCGTAGCTCCACCTCGGTACTACCCGATGGCACTCCAATCACCATGCGGAGCGAAGGGGAGAACAGACGGCTGCCCGTGTGCACCATCTTGATAAGGCCGCGCATCATCTGCTCACAGGCGGTGAAGTCGGCAATCACACCGTCGCGTAACGGGCGGATGGTACGGATGTTGTCGTGCGTCTTCTCGTACATCATTTTCGCCTTCTCACCCACGGCGATCATCTTGTCGGTGCGGCGGTCGAGGGCTACGACCGAAGGCTCATCCACCACGATCTTGTCATCGCTGATGATGATGGTGTTGGCGGTGCCCAAGTCCATTGCTATTTCTTGTATGAATGAAAAAAATCCCATTTCCTTGTCTTTGAAGTTTGTATTTTATCAGAAGGTAGGCCAAGGGGCAAGCCAGCCAAAGTCTTCCCCATTCCTTTTTTTTTTGGGGGGGGGAAAGGACTAGCATACGCTTTTTACCCTTATACACTTTTACCTTTTTATTTCGTGAACCACTCGTTGATGGCGGTGTCGTAGTGGGAGCTTACACCAAAGGCACGCCCAGCAAACATCTTACGGTCTTCGATGTCGGTCTCGGCGCCTTTCTTCTTGAGGATGTCGAGCAACACACCGTACTCGGCTTTGCTGGGCACGATGACCACGTCCTTGAAGTTCTTTGCGCCAGCGCGAATCAGGGAGATGCCACCGATGTCTATCTTCTCGATAATGTCGGCCTCGCCTGCGCCGCTTGCCACGGTCTGCTCAAACGGGTAGAGGTCAACGATGACGAGGTCGATGCCCGGTATCTCGTACTCCTTCATCTGCGCCTGATCGCCCTCGTTGTCGCGACGGGCCAGGATTCCTCCGAATATTTTGGGATGGAGGGTCTTCACGCGCCCACCGAGGATTGAGGGGTACGTGGTGACGTCCTCGACTTTCTGACATTCATAACCGAGAGACTCGATGAACTTCTGAGTACCACCTGTGCTCAGGAACTTGACTCCCTCTTCGTTCAACTTGGCGAGCAGCTCGTCCAAGCCATCCTTGTGGAAGACAGACACCAGCGCTGTCTTGATTTTCTTTGTTTCAGCCATTGACTATTGAATATTTGAATAGAGTTTTACCTGCTATTGAGTTCTACTTAAAGGGCCGTTTCCGCACGGCTTCCCAAATATGCCGCAAAATTACGAAATATATTTGAAACCACCAAATTTCAGCGTGCGTAAATTAGCTTTTTTAAGCGTTATTTGCGATAAGTCAAGCGCATGGGTTTCTGACGTTGGCACCGATAGTCTTTTTCCCGTCACCCTCTTTCACCATGAGGTAAGAGATTAATTAATATTTTTATATTAATGATATAAGCTTTCTCCTTGCCCCCTTTGTGGAAGGGGATTAGGGATATTTTGCTATCTTTGCAACCGAAAACTACAGGTGGCCAACAACAGCAATCCAACCACACATTCAAAGAAGACTAGACTACATGTCATTTCGTCACACTTACACCAATTTCATTATCGTTTTCCGCCATATTGTCACCACGCTTCCTCTCGGCACGCTATTCGCAAAGGCATCGGCAAACAATTCAAAACAGAATAAAAACAACAATTAATAAATAAAAGAAAGGAGAACGGAACATGACATTCGACAAGTTTACCATTAAGGCACAGGAGGCGGTGCAGGCCGCCATCAACATCGCGCAGCGCAACGGGCAGCAGACCATCGAGCCGGTGCACCTCTTGGGCGGCATCATCGAGAAGGCCCCCGACGTGACCAACTTCCTCTTCCAGAAGCTCGGCATGAATGCGCAACAGATTGGCCTGCTCCTGCGGCAGGAGATGCAGCACCTGCCCCGAGTGCAGGGTGCAGCACAACCATACCTGTCAAACGACACCAACCAAATTCTCATCAACGCCGAGGATACGGCGAAGAAGATGGGCGACGAGTTCGTGAGCGTGGAGCCTATCCTGCTCGCCATCCTCAAGTCGGGCTCCACCGCCTCGCGCATCCTCAAGGACGCTGGCGCCAACGAGAAGGATATGACCGCCGCCATACAGGTTCTGCGCCAGGGGCAGAACGTGAAATCGCAGAGCGCCGATGACAACTACCAGAGCCTGGAGAAGTATGCCAAGAACCTCGTAGAGCAGGCCAGAAGTGGCAAGCTCGACCCCGTGATTGGACGAGATGATGAAATAAGAAGAGTGCTACAGATATTGTCTCGCAGGACCAAGAACAACCCTATCCTCATCGGTGAACCAGGAACAGGTAAGACCGCTATCGTAGAGGGACTTGCGGAGCGCATTGTCCGTGGTGACGTGCCTGAGAACCTGAAGGACAAGCAGCTCTATTCGCTCGACATGGGCGCGCTGGTGGCAGGCGCCAAATACAAGGGCGAGTTCGAGGAGCGCCTGAAGAGCGTAATCAAGGAGGTGACCAACGCCGAGGGCAACATCATCCTCTTCATCGACGAGATACACACCCTCGTGGGCGCAGGAGGCGGAGAGGGAGCAATGGATGCCGCCAATATCCTGAAGCCTGCACTCGCCCGTGGCGAACTGAGAGCCATCGGCGCCACCACGCTCAACGAGTACCAGAAGTACTTCGAGAAGGACAAGGCCCTTGAGCGGCGCTTCCAGACAGTCATAGTGAACGAACCCGACGAGGTGGACGCCATCAGCATTCTGCGAGGCATCAAGGAGCGTTACGAGAACCACCACAAGGTGCGTATCCAGGACGATGCCTGCATCGCTGCCGTCAAGCTCTCGGAGCGTTACATATCCGATCGATTCCTCCCTGACAAGGCCATCGACCTCATGGATGAGGCGGCGGCAAAGCTCCGCATGGAGCGTGACTCCGTACCCGAGGAACTGGACGAGATTACCCGCCGTCTGAAGCAACTAGAGATAGAGCGCGAGGCCATCAAGCGTGAGAACGACCTGCCCAAGATAGAGCAGCTCGACAAGGAAATCGCCGAGCTGAAGGACCAAGAGCACGACTACCGTGCTAAGTGGGAGGGCGAGAAGACCCTTGTGAACAAGATACAACAGGACAAGCAGGAGATGGAGAACCTCAAGTTCGAGGCGGAGCGCATGGAGCGCGAGGGTAACTACGAGCGTGTGGCTGAGATCAGATACTCGAAACTGAAGGCTTTGGAGGATGACATCAAGCGCATCCAGGACCAGTTGAAGAGCACGCAGGGCGGTGCCGCCATGGTGAGGGAGGAAGTGACCTCCGACGACATTGCCGAGGTGGTGAGCCGCTGGACGGGCATCCCCGTCACCCGAATGATGCAGAGCGAGAGGGAGAAACTCCTCCACCTGGAGGAAGAGCTACACAAACGTGTCATCGGTCAGGACGAGGCTATCACCGCCGTGAGCGACGCCGTGCGCCGAAGCCGTGCCGGTCTGCAAGACCCGAAGCGCCCCATCGCCTCGTTCATTTTCCTCGGCACCACGGGCGTGGGCAAGACGGAGCTGGCGAAGGCTTTGGCGGAGTATCTCTTCAATGACGAGTCAATGATGACTCGCATCGACATGAGCGAGTACCAGGAGAAGTTCAGCGTCACCCGGCTCATCGGTGCGCCTCCGGGATATGTGGGCTATGACGAGGGCGGACAGCTGACCGAGGCAGTACGTAGAAAGCCCTACAGCGTGGTGCTCTTCGACGAGATAGAGAAAGCGCATCCCGACGTGTTCAACACGCTCCTGCAGGTATTGGACGATGGCCGTCTGACAGACAACAAAGGCCGTGTGGTGAACTTCAAGAACACCATCATCATCATGACCTCCAACGCCAGCCGCGAGATGCTGCGCACGACGTTCCGCCCCGAGTTTCTCAACCGCATTGACGACATCATCACCTTCCAGCCTCTCTCCAAGGAGCAGATAGCCAGCGTGGTGGAGCTGCAGATGAATAGAGTGAAGAAGATGCTGGACCCTCAGGGCTTCGACCTATGCTGGACGTCCGCTGCCATCGCCTACCTGTCCGAGGTGGGCTACGACCCCGACTTTGGAGCGCGCCCCGTGAAGCGTGCCATCCAGGACTACGTGCTCAACGACCTGAGCAGGCAGATACTCTCCGAACAGGTAAGCCGCGAGAAGCCTATCACCATCGACCACACCGAGGCAGACGGGCTAGTATTCAAAAATCAGTAATACAAACAGTTAAGGGAGTTGATATGCTGCAATTCACAGCATATCAACTCCCTTAACTGTTTGGTGATGTACTATACTTCATTTGGGCCTCACTGACGGCACGTCTCATACTGTCAGTGAGATTTACGTGGCACAATCTACCTGAAAAAACAAACTTAGTCGATGATGATTCCACCCTTGGGCTGAATTACAACCTTCGCCTTGCCGTCCTTGCCTACTTTCAATGTCTTTCGTACAGAGGTGAAGAACTTCTCGCCTTTCTTCTTAGGCTGGTCAGTAAGATACTCCACCGTCTGCCCAGCGAACATTGGGAGGTCGAGGGTGAGCGAGAGAGGCTTGTCGGTGGCGTTCAGACCACCCACCATCCACTTGCCGTTGTTCACGGCAGCCGTTCCGGCGTTAGAGGCGGAAGCCTTGCGCGCAATGACGGCATAGTGAGTGGGATAGCCGGCGAGGAACTTCACGTCATCCCATTCCGTGGGTACCTGCTTGAGCCAGTCAAGTTCCCACTGGGGCACATCCTCCAGATTGTTGGGGTAAAGGCACACGCAGTTCACGCTGCTTTGGTTGGTGATGGCGGTCGCCATCTCGAACACGTCGCTCGTATATCGCTGGTGGCGGCTCTTGTTGTCACGGTCGAAGTACTTGTTCATCATCACGCCGCCCCAGTCGAAGCTCGCCACGGCGTTGCGAGAGAATGGGTGCATCGTCATCTCGAAAGCTTCCTGCTTGGCATGGTGGTCGGTGAAATAGACGTTCTCCGAGGCCAGTGCCGCCTCGCTCGATACATAGTTGGGGTACATGCGCTCCCAGCCTCGGGGCAGGGTGCAGCCGTGGAAGATAACCTCTATTCCATAGTCGTTGGCATCGCTGAGGATGTCCTCATAGAGGCGCATCGTCTCCTGCTTGTCTCCTCCAAAGAAATCCACCTTGATGCCCACAACGCCTATTTTTTTCATCCACGCCATATCCTTCTTGCGGGCTATCGAGTTGTTCATCACCTGGCGCGGGGTTTGTGGAGCATCGTTCTCGAAGCCATTGGAGTTGTACCAAAGCATCAGGCTCACACCCTTCTGCTTGGCGTACTGGGCAAGCTGTTCGATGCGATTCCTACCGATGCGTTCGTCCCACCAGTTGTCCACGAGTATCGCCTCATAGCCCTGTGCTGCAGCCACATCTACCATCTTCACCTGGTCATCGTAGTTGATTGAGTTGTCCTGCCAGATGAGCCAGCTCCAGGTGTAGCGCGCAGGCTTGTAGGCCTTGGAGGCCTCGTACAAAGGCTCAACCACATCGAATGGGATGGTGGTCTCCACGATAGGGGCGAGCGATGAGCCCACAGTGATAGTGCGCCAGGGGGTCTCGCCCGGCAGGGGGATGCCGGCGTACTCGGAGCCGACGCCGTTGTTCTCGCCCTTCTGTGGGAAGGCTATGGTGTAGCCCTTGCCCGGTTCATAGTCGGAGAGACGACTCCCAGGGTATGCGCTCGACACGCCGGTCTCGCTCACCAACACCCAGCCATCCTGCCCCACACGGAAGAGACAAGGGAAGGTGTAGCCCACCCCATACTTCGATTTCACACTCATCGGGGCATTGGATGTGTATTCCTCCTCGTAGGAGGGTTTGGTACGCTCCCAGCCCGTCATCGGGGTGATTTGTGGGCAGAGGAAGGTGGTTGTCTGCTCGGGGAAGTTGAATCCACTCACCTCGTTGTAGATGACAACTGCCTTGGGGTTGTCCTTCTTGGGGCGTGTCATCTCGTACTTGTAGGCGAAATCGTTGTCGGAGATGTGCAGGTGGAGGGTCATGGAATCCTTGGCTGCGTTGAGGAAGCCGATGGTCGCCTCATAAACATCCTTCTCTACGTGTGCCTTCTTGGTGCGCGTCATGTCGTAGGCGAGATGCCTCACCCCACCCTTGCACGCGCCCATGGTGAGACCTTGCGAGAAGTTACCGTAGTTGGCCACCAGCCCAAGTGCCGACGGCAGCAGCATCTGTTTGCCTTCGAGCTCCACGGCATAGGAGGCCTTGTCCCCCTCGCACGCCACGTTCACTTTCAACTTGCCGCCCGGCGAAGTCACTGTGTAATTGCCGGCTTGCGCACAGGCTACGCCAAGCAACAAAATACTAGTAAGAATACTTTTTTGCATGATATATCTTTTTAATCGTTAGGTTTTCGGTGCAAAGATAGCAAATTATCGGAAAAAGACAAGCGAAGAAGTGTTAATTTTACATTTATCCATTGAATACACAACAAGAATGCACGAAAATAGAAAAAGCCCCGACATCACGTCGGGGCTTTTTCCAAGTTTTTGAATGTTTCAGCAGTTTGTGTTTTATGTAGTTATGATCTTGTTTTGAAAATCAGTTTGTTTTACGGTTACAAAAGTAATACAATTCTTGATATAAATCAAAGAAAATCTGTCTTTTTACGCAAAAACCCACGCAAACGTTTGCGAGATTTGCCACTGAAAGACGGCTTTTCTGTGCAAAATGTGCGCCGAAAAAGCACTGTGGGTTTTGTGTCCTACAATAAAAAACTATAAATTATTCATTTTTTCTGTCGGATGAGAAGATTTTTTATTACTTTTGCACCTATTATATAATATGTGCGCACGAGCCTGATGGTCCGAATAGCCGCACGCCCCGAAACAACATACTTCCACAGAAGAATACATCAATGAAAGAATTTGTAATATCAGAAGTCAAGGCAGAGACCGCCATCCTCGTAGGCCTCGTGACCAAGGACCAGGATGAGAACAAGACTAAGGAATACCTCGACGAGCTGGAGTTCCTCGCCGATACCGCCGGAGCCGTCACCGTAAAGCGGTTCACCCAGAAAGTGGCAGCCCCCAACCAAACTACCTACGTGGGCAAGGGCAAACTGGAGGAAATCAAGCAATACATCAAGGACGAGGAGGAAGACGAGAGGGAAATCGGTATGGTCATCTTCGACGATGAACTCTCTGCCAAGCAGATACGCAACATCGAGCAGGAACTGCAGGTGAAAATCCTCGACCGCACCTCGCTCATCCTCGACATCTTCGCCATGCGTGCACAGACCGCCGCCGCCAAGACGCAGGTGGAGCTGGCGCAATATCGCTATATGCTGCCACGCCTGCAGAGGCTCTGGACGCATTTGGAACGCCAGGGAGGCGGTTCAGGGTCGGGCGGAGGAAAAGGATCCGTGGGACTCCGCGGACCGGGTGAGACCCAGCTGGAGATGGACAGGCGTATCATCCTCGGCCGCATGAGCCTGCTGAAGGAGCGGCTCGCCGAGATAGACAAACAGAAGATCACCCAGCGCAAGAATCGCGGCAGACTCATCCGTGTGGCGCTCGTGGGATATACCAACGTGGGCAAGAGTACCATCATGAACCTGCTCGCCAAGAGTGAGGTGTTCGCCGAGAACAAGCTCTTCGCCACCCTCGACACCACCGTGCGCAAGGTGGTGGTGGAGAACTTGCCCTTCCTACTCGCCGACACCGTGGGCTTCATCCGCAAACTCCCCACCGACCTGGTCGATTCCTTCAAGAGCACCCTCGACGAAACACGCGAGGCCGACCTGCTGCTACACGTGGTGGACATCTCCCACCCCGACTTCGAGGAGCAGATACAGGTTGTCGAGAACACTCTCAAGGAACTGGGCTGCGCCGACAAGCCATCGATGATCGTGTTCAACAAGATAGACAACTACTCATGGATAGAGAAAGAGGAAGATGACCTCACACCCATGCTGAAGGAGAACATCCCCCTGGAAGACCTGAAAAAGACGTGGATGGCAAAGATGGCAGGCGACTGTCTCTTCATCTCTGCTAAGAACAAGGACAACATCGACGAGTTCCGCGACACACTCTACCGCAAGGTACGGGAACTGCACGTACAGAAATATCCCTACAACGACTTCCTCTACCAAGACTATGAGTAAGATGGAAATATTGAAAGATGGAAATATTGAAGACTTATGAACGACTATAGACCATTGACCTCGGAGGAAATCGAGGTGCTCAAGCAAAACAGTTGTTGGGCGGAAGACTGGACGTCCGTGAACGTGGGCGAGAGCTTCAAGCCCAACTATATGCACCGCGTAATGCTCTACGGAGAGGTGAACATCGGCGGATTCGACAAGAACGTCGAGGTGAGCCAGGGGTTCGTGAAACACTCCGGCATCAACAATGCCACCCTGCGCAACGTGACCGTGGGCGACGACTGCCTCATCGAGAACATCGGCAACTACATCAACAACTACACCATCGGCGATGACTGCTACATCTCCAACGTCTCCACCCTGGAGACCACCGAGGGAGCCACCTACGGCGAGGGAAACCTCATCAGCGTACTTAACGAGGTGGGCGAGGGAAATGTCATCCTCTTCAGCGACCTCAACAGCCAGCTGGCCGCCTTCATGGTGAAGCACTTCGCCGACAAGGAACTGAAGGAGAGGATACGTCTGCTCATCAAGGCCGACATCGACAACAAGATGCCCGACCGGGGACGCATCGGCAACAACGTGAAGATCATCAACACCAAGGAGATTACCAACTGCGTCATCAACGACTTCTGCGAGGTAAACGGAGCATCCAGGCTGAGCGACTGTACCCTGCTGGGGTCCATCCATGGCAACGTGTACGTCGGCACGGGGGTCATCGCCGAGAACACCATCATCTCAGAGGGGGCGAGCGTCATCAACAGCGTCAAGATACAAGACTGCTTCGTGGGCGAGGCGTGCCAACTGAGCAACGGCTTCACCGCCTCGGCATCCGTCTTCTTCGCCAACTCGTACATGAGCAATGGCGAGGCCTGCGCCGCCTTCTGCGGTCCCTTTACCGCCTCCCACCACAAGAGTTCGCTCCTTATCGGCGGAATGTTCTCGTTCTACAATGCAGGCTCCGCCACCAACTTCTCCAACCACGCCTACAAGATGGGACCCATACACTGGGGCATTCTGGAGCGTGGGTCTAAGACCGCCAGCGGCGCCTACCTGCTGATGCCCGCCACTTTGGGCTCGTTCTCCGTCTGCTTCGGCAAGCTGATGCACCACCCCGACACCCGCAACCTGCCGTTCGCCTACTTGATAGCCGACGGCGACAAGATGTTCCTCATACCGGGAAGAAACATCACCACCGTGGGCCTGTACCGCGACATCAAGAAATGGCCCAAGCGAGACCTCCGAGCCCCCGAGAACCGCAAGAGCATCGTCAACTTTGACTGGCTCTCCCCCTACTCCGTGGGCGAGGTACTCAAGGGCAAGAAGATACTCGAGAGGCTTAGGGAGGTGACCGGCGACAATGTGTCGCAATACCTCTACCACGAGTACATCATCCCCGCCTCCTCCCTGCACAAGGGCATTAAATACTACGACATCGCCCTACGCATCTACATGGGGGCTGTGCTCAAGAGAGTGCTCAGGCGTGACCCTGCCATCACCCCACCCTCCACGATGACGGGCACAGGCGACTGGGACGACCTCTCGGGTCTGCTGCTGCCGCAATCGGAGGAACAGCGCATCATCGAGGACATCAAGGACGGCACCATCGGCGACATTCTCTCGCTCCTGCAACGTTTCGAGGACATCGACGACGCCTACCGCGAGTACCAGTGGGCGTGGACCTACAGGATGATCTGCGACTATTACCACATTCAGGAAATCACGCTAGAAGATGCCAACCGCATCCACGAGGATTATATCAAGGCACGGCGTTCCTGGATTGCTGAAATCAGGAAGGATGCCGAGAAGGAGTTTGCCATGGGTGACGTGGAGGAAGACGTGTTCCGAAACTTCGTGGACAACCTCGACCAAGAGGGAAACTTTGAAAGTTGAATATTGAGTACCGAAGGGTAAGACTTCAACTTACATCGCATATTGGTTACTAGCAACCCACAATTGATTATCAATAAGTTAAACCAGTTATCCACTGTCCACGACATTTGTGGATAACACATAAAAGTAGTTATGAATCTAAAACATGTAATGATGGCGGCTGTCCTCATGACAGCCATGAACGCCACCGCCAAGGAGTATCATTACACCACCGTTCCCGGCGATGCAATGAAGACACGTATCTACACCCTCGACAATGGTCTGAAGGTGTACATGTCGGTTAACAAAGAGAAGCCTCGCCTGCAGGCCAACGTTGTCGTAAAGACGGGTTCGCGTAACGACCCTGCCGAGACTACAGGTCTCGCCCACTATCTGGAGCACCTGATGTTCAAGGGCACCAAGAAGTTTGGCACCACAGATGCCGAGAAGGAAAAGCCCTACCTCGACGAGATTACCCGCCGATACGAGAGCTATCGCAAACTTACCGACCCAGCCCAGCGCAAGCAGGCTTACCATGAGATAGACTCCGTATCACAGCTTGCCGCCAAGTACAACATTCCAAATGAGTACGACAAGCTGATGGCGAGCATCGGAAGCGAGGGCACCAATGCCTACACCTCCAACGACGTGACCTGCTATGTGGAGAACATACCCAACAACGAGATAGAAAACTGGGCGAAGGTGCAGAGCGACCGCTTCCAGAACATGGTAATCCGCGGTTTTCACACCGAGTTGGAGGCCGTGTACGAGGAGAAGAACATTGATATGGCGAGCGACGGCGACAAGGAATATACAGCCCTCTGGAAACTCCTCACCCCTACTCACCCTTACGGCACACAGACCACTATCGGCGAGCAGGAGCATCTGAAGAACCCCAGCATCGTCAACATACAGAACTACTTCCACCAGTACTATGTGCCCAACAACGTGGCCATCGTATTGGCGGGCGACTTCAATCCCGACGAGACCATCGCCCTCATCGACAAGTACTTCGGTTCTTGGAAGAAGAGCGACTCGCTCTCCCGTCCAGAGTTCGCCCCACAGGCTGACCTCACCGCCGTAAAGGACACCTCCGTGGTAGGCAAGGAAGCTGAGAACGTGATGATGGCCTGGCGATTCAAGGGTACCGACGATGTGCAGAGCAACGATGTGCTCGATGTCATCTGCGATATGTTGGCAAACGGAAAGGCTGGCCTCTTCGAGGTAGACCTGGAGCAGAAGATGAAGCTGAGCCAAGCGGGTGCCGATAACGACAACCTGCACGACTATACCGCCTTCATCATCCAAGGTCTGCCCAACAAAGACCAGAAGTTGGAAGACGTGCGTGCCCTCCTCTTGGAAGAGATGGAGAAGTTGCGCCGTGGAGAATTCTCCGACGACCTGCTGCCAGCCGTCATCGCCAACAAGAAGCTCAATTTCTACAAGAACCTCGACAGCAATGACAACCGTGCCACTCTCATGGGTGACGCCTTCATCAACGACCAAGACTGGAGCGATGTGGCACTGCAGCTCGACCGCCAGAGCAAGCTCACCAAGAAAGATATCGTGGATTTCGCCAACAAGTACTTGCGTGCAGACAACTACGCATGCGTTTACAAGCGCACGGGCGAGGACACCACCCTCAAGAAGATAGAGAAGCCCATCATCACCCCTATCCCAGCCAACCGTGAGTATGAGAGCGACTTCGTGAAGGAAATCAAGAATTCACAGGTGCCCCCCATCGAGCCACAATTCGTAGACTTCAAGAAAGACCTCACCGTGACCAAGACCAGCAAGAAGTTGCCTTTAATCTACAAGCAGAACACCCAGGACGGCTTGTTCAACCTCGTGTTCCGCTATGAGTTTGGCGATGGGGACGACACTCGCTATAGCTATGCCGCCGACTACCTCAACTATATCGGCACCGACAAGATGAGCGTTTCCGACATCAAGCAGGCGTTCTACAAGTTGGCTTGCAACTA
>CAVBGK010000070.1:0-16100 GCA_963594995.1 Bacteroidaceae bacterium | reverse complement strand
CTTGGAGACCTTGCAGGCTATGATTGATGCCAAGGCAAACACTCGTCTCGATTACCAAAAGTACTACGACCGTGAGTTGAGACGTTGTCAAAAGTATAGTATTGTCCTAGAAAGATTCATCTCTCCAGAGGGAACCTTCCCCGTTTTCGGCAGGAGCATTCCTTACCGCATGGCCACCATGCAGCCGTTGGCACTTATGGCATGGTACCAGAAACTGCCATCCGACCTCAGCAACGGACAGGTTCGGGCTGCCTTGACCAAAGTGTTGCACCGTATGTTCGACCAGGAGAACAACTTCAATGAGAAGGGATATCTCTCCATCGGTTTCTGTGGATCGAGCCAGAAGAACGTTGCCGACTGGTACACCAACAACGGTTCGCTCTACATGACAACCCTCGCCTTCATGCCGCTCGGCTTGCCTGCCGACCATCCCTTTTGGACAGACGCAGCACAACCCTGGACTCAGGTGAAAGCATGGAGCGACCAACAATTCCCCAAGGATCACCAGTGGAAGGACGAGATTGTCACCAAAGACAAATGGTAATGGGACTAATTTATCATGAATAATTAATATAATTTATCATTCATCATGAAAAAGATATTGACGTTGATGGTTGCCGGAGCCTTGGCTTTGCCAATCTCTGCCGCACAATCGACAACTAAAGTCGCAAAGGCTAAAAAGGCAAAGAAGGAAGCAAAGGCAACCAAGACCTGGAGCCATGACCAAATCGTAGAGATGATTACCAAGGTCAACAACTATTGGCAAACCAACAACAAAGCTGAAGTTCGCTCTTTCTGGGACAATGCCGCTTATCATACCGGCAACATGGAAGTATATAATCTCCTCAAAGACCCTAAAATGCTCGACTATACCTTAGCTTGGGCAGACTTCAACAACTGGAGCGGCGCCACACAAGCCAATCCTGCCAAGTGGAAGTACAAGCCATACGGCGAGGGCAAGGACTGGGTGCTCTTCGGAGACTGGCAGATTTGTTTCCAGACCTACATCGACCTTTACAATATAGAAAAGGAGAAAGGCAATGCCGAGGCTTCCGAGTTTATGATAAAACGTGCCAAGGAGGTGATGCACTACGAAGCTTACTCTGAGCCCACGGACTATTGGTGGTGGAGCGATGCCCTCTACATGGTGATGCCGGTGATGACCAAGATGTACAAGTTGACTGGCGATGTCAAATACCTCGACAAACTCTACGCCAACCTCTTGACGACCGACGAGATTATGTTTGACAAGGAGACCAACCTCTACTTCCGTGACGGCAAGTACATCTATCCCAAGCACACAAGTGCCAATGGCAAGAAGGATTTCTGGGCACGTGGCGACGGATGGGTGCTCGCAGGATTGGCCAAGGTTCTCCAGGACATGCCCAAGGATTACCAACACTATGCGTTCTTCGCTGATAAGTTCCAGAAGTTAGCTGAGGCAGTTGCCAAGATACAGCAGCCAGAAGGCTACTGGACCCGTTCGATGATGGACCCAGACCATGCGCCCGGGCCAGAGACCAGTGGCACAGCCTTCTTCACCTATGGTATGCTTTGGGGCGTGAACAATGGTTACTTGAACAAGAAAGACTACAAGAAGACCATCGAACGAGCTTGGACTTACCTGACAGAGACTGCCCTACAGGAAGACGGCAAGGTGGGATATGTACAACCTATCGGTGAACGTGCCATCCCGGGACAGACCGTAGATGCCAACTCGCAAGCCAACTTCGGAGTAGGTGCCTTCTTGCTCACTGCCTGCGAATATGACAAGTACTTAGCGAATGACCAAAAATAAAGACAACAGGCAAACAATCGCACAAACAATTATTAATCTAAATAACAGAAGTATGAAACAAAGACTGTTCATAACATTAGGTATGGCAGGACTGGCAATGGTGGCTTTCGGTGCACAAAAACCGAAGGCTACCATTAAGTCGTTGAAGGGTTCCACCCTTTTACAGCCCACCTACACAGAGTGGCATGACCTTCAGGTGAACGCCCTCAACCGCTTTCCACTGCACACGAGTTTCTTTACCTTTGCACCTGGAGAAGTCTCTGCCAAAGGTGACGCAGACAAGACCAAGAGCGAGAACTTCCTATCACTGGATGGCACATGGAAGTTCAACTGGGTGGAGAACGCCGACCAACGTCCTACCGACTTCTACAAGACAGATCTGGATGACTCCAAATGGGGAACCATCGTCATGCCCGGCAACTGGGAGATGAACGGATACGGCCAACCAGAATATGTCAACTCAGGTTTTGCCTGGCGTGGACATTTCGACCAGCAGCCTCCAGCCGTGCCAACGAAAGACAACCACGTAGGATCTTATCGCCGCACAATCGACATACCTGCAGATTGGAACGGAAAGCAAATCATCGCCCATTTCGGAAGCGTCACCTCCAACATCTACCTGTATGTAAATGGAAAGTTCGTAGGTTATGCCGAGGACAGCAAGGTAGCCGCCGAGTTCGACCTCACCCCTTATCTCCAGAAAGGCAAGAACCTCATCGCCTTCCAGACCTTCCGTTGGTGCGACGGATCATGGTCTGAAGACCAGGACTTCTGGCGTTTGAGCGGTGTCGCCCGTGAGAGTTACCTCTATGCCCGTGATGCCAAGATGCAATTGGAAGACATCCGCATAACCCCCGACTTGACCAACAACTACCAGGATGGAGTGCTCACCATCTCGACCAAGGTCAAGGGAAACCCAACCGTTGTATATCAGTTGCACGACAATGCCACAGGCAAGGTTGTACTCCAGAAAATCGTCAAGGCGGTAAATGGAAAGGCAGATTGCACCTTGGAGTTGGCAAATCCCAAGAAATGGACAGCAGAGACCCCTAACCTCTATACGCTCCAAACCATACTGGGCACTACTGACAAGCGAACCAAAAGCATCAAAGGTGTCAGCGTTACCCCTATAAAGGTTGGATTCCGCAAAGTAGAAATCAAGAACAAGCAATTCCTGGTGAATGGCCAACCTGTACTCATCAAGGGTGCTGACCGCCACGAGATAGATCCTGACGGCGGATACGTAGTAAGTGTAGAGCGAATGATCCAGGACATCAAAATCATGAAACGCCTGAACATCAATGCCGTTCGCACCTGCCACTATCCAGATGACCCTCGTTGGTACGACCTTTGCGATGAGTATGGACTCTATGTGGTGGCAGAGGCTAACCAAGAAAGCCACGGATTCGGATACAAGGAGGATGCCGCCGCCAAGAAACCGATGTTTGCCAAGCAGATATTGGAGCGCAACCAGCACAATGTTTCCAACTTCTTCAACCACCCTTCCATCGTAACATGGAGCTTGGGCAACGAGACTGTGATGGGCGACAACTTCCTCCAGGCTTACAAGTGGGTCAAGAGCCAAGACCAGAGCCGCCCTGTACAATATGAACAAGCACGCCAGGGAGAAGGCACGGACATCTTCTGCCCGATGTACTACCCTGTCAAGAACTGCGAAGCCTACTGCAAGAACCCGGACAGCAAGATGCCGCTCATCCAATGCGAGTACAACCACACCATGGGTAACTCCGGCGGAAACCTGAAGGACTATTGGGACCTGGTTCGCAAATACCCCATCTTCCAAGGCGGTTTCGACTGGGATTTCGTTGACCAAGGTTTGCACCGCAAGATACAGAAGCCCATGAGCATCGACCCAGAGTTGATGAACAATGAGGAACTCCGCCAGATAGAATACACGTATGGTGGTGACTACAACACATACGACCCTAGCGACAACAACTTCAACTGCAATGGTATCATCGGTCCAGACCGCCAGCTCAACCCACACGCTTACGAACTGGCTTACCAATACCAAAACATCTGGACAACCATGAAGGATGCCACCAAGGGTGAGGTGAATGTTTACAACGAGAACTTCTTCCGCGACCTCAGCGGCTATAAGTTGGAGTGGAGTTTGCTCGAAGACGGAAAGCGCACCCAGAGAGGAGTCATCGACAACCTTGACGTCAAGCCACAGCAGACCAAGGTCATCACCCTCCCTTACGACTTGTCAAAAGCTACGGGCAAGGAAATTTTCGTAAACATCGAATTTACCACCAAGGAAGCCGAGCCATTGATCAAGGAAGGCCAGACCATGGCATACGCCCAGTTGGTTGTCAAGGAAAAGAAATGCTGTGGGCATTGCTCAGAAAAGATGGCTGCGGAAAAGAACGGCAAGAACGTGAAGACCAAGCTCACTGACAAGAAGGGAGGCCAAGACATCACTGTCTCAACCCCAGCCCTCACCTTGAAAGTGAACCGCACGACAGGTCTCATCTCAGAATACACCTACCAGGGCAAGTCATTCCTTGGCGAAGGCGGCACCTTGAAACCCAACTTCTGGCGCGCCCCTACCGACAACGATATGGGCGCCCAACTGCACCATAAGTTCAAGGCATGGAAGAATCCTAAGATGGACATCAAGGGTGTAGAAGTGGAGAAAGACAAGAAGCAGAACATCTATACCATCACTTCTTCATACGACATGCCAGACGTAAAGGGTGAGTTGAAACTGACCTACAAGGTATATGCCAACACAGGAGTCGTGAACGTGACAGAGCAATTCTTTGCCACTGAAGGTGCAGAAGTAAGCGATATGTTCCGCTTCGGTATGCTGATGCAATTGCCATACAACATGGAATGGAGCGAGTATTACGGTCGCGGTCCTATAGAAAACTATTCTGACCGCAAGGAAAGCGTGCCTTTGATAGCCTTCGGCCAGGAGGCAGACGAGCAATACTTCCCATACATCCGCCCACAGGAAAGTGGCACCAAGAGCGACATGCGCTGGTGGAAACAAACCGACTCCACAGGCTTCGGATTCATGGTGAAGAACTGCCAGCCTTTCTATGCAAGTGCCATCCACTTCGACACAGAGGAACTGGATGACGGTGACGACAAGGAACAGCGCCACAGCTATGAGTTGAAGAAGTCTAAATACACCAACCTCTTCCTCGACGGAGAGCACATGGGCGTGGGCGGCGAGAATTCTTGGGGCGCATGGCCTCTGGAGAAGTATCGCATCCACTATGGCAACAAGACATTTACATTCAACATCATCCCTCTCAAAAAGTAAGGTTCTTACAATAAGAGTGAGTAATTTTCCCTCCGATATTTAGGAAAATACCCAATATTGGAGAATGTCCAATATATTTTAACGAATAATCCACCCCTTATGAGGTGGATTATTCGTATCTTTGCAGTGAAAAGGCAATAGAGTGCCCCCAATCAAGTAACTCATCATACAAACCTAAAAGCAACAAATAACATAAACATGAGAAAAACAAAATTCTTCGCTGCCTTGTTAGTGGCAGCCATGACTTCGCTCAGTGCTTCAGCACAGCATCAGTTTACCGTGCAAGCCAATAAGCCTGGCGTAGAGATCCAACCTACCATGTATGGCATCTTCTTTGAGGACATCAACTTCGGTGCCGACGGAGGTCTTTATGCCGAGATGGTGGAGAACCGTTCCTTTGAGTTCCCCCAGCGATTGATGGGATGGAACACCTTTGGTAATGTGACCGTCAACGACGTAAAGCCTGCCTTTGAGCGCAATCCTCACTATGTGACACTCGAATCGGCAGGTGCTCGTGAGAAGCAGACGGGTATTGAGAACCATGGCTTCTTTGGCATGGGTCTGAAGAAGGATATGAAGTATGACTTCTCCGTGTATGGTCGTCTTCACCTCATCGACGGAAAGAAGGGAAAGATTCGTGTGGAGTTCATCAACTCCAAGAATGCCGTCATTGCCAAGCAGACTATAGAATTCACTAATAACAAGTGGCAGAAACTGACCGCTACACTCACTTCTCCTGAGACCGATGCCAAGGGTTTCTTGCGCGTGTATCTGGAGAAAGGTTCGGAGAGCATAGACCTCGACCACGTATCTCTCTTCCCTGAGGACAACTGGAACGGTCTGCGTGCCGACCTCGTGCAGGACCTCGCCGACTTGAAGCCAGGCATCTTCCGTTTCCCCGGTGGATGCATCGTGGAGGGTACCGACCTCGACACCCGTTATGAGTGGAAGAACAGCGTGGGTGCTCCAGAGAACCGTCCGCTGAATGAGAACCGCTGGAGAGACACCTTCACACATCGTCTTTTCCCTAACTACTATCAGTCGTTGGGTCTGGGCTTCTATGAGTACTTCCTCCTTTCGGAGAAGATTGGTGCAGAACCATTGCCTATCCTTTCTGTAGGTTTGGCTTGCCAGTATCAGAATAGTGACAATGATCCTAATGCGCATGTGGCTGTAAAGGATTTGCAGAGCTACATCGACGATGCGCTCGACTTGATAGAGTTTGCCAATGGTCCTGTTACCTCTAAGTGGGGTAAACTGCGTGCCGACATGGGACACCCAGCTCCATTCAATCTCAAGCAGATCGGTATTGGTAACGAGCAGTGGGGACCTCTCTATCCAGAGCGACTCCAGGAGTTTATGAAACAGATTCGTGCCAAGTATCCAAAGATGAAGATATGTGGTTCATCCGGTCCTTCTTCCGATGGTAAAGACTTTGACTATGGTTGGGAGCAGATGCGCAAGTTGAACACCGACCTCGTGGACGAGCACTACTACAAGAGCCCAGAGTGGTTCCGTAGCAATGCAGGACGCTATGATGGTTACGACCGCAAGGGTCCTAAGGTGTTTGCCGGCGAATACGCTGCTCATGCCAAGCACGACCCTAACTCTTGGGAGGCAGCCCTCTCTGAGGCTGCGTTCATGACTGGTTTGGAGCGCAATGCCGATGTGGTTTACCAGGCTACCTATGCTCCTCTCTTTGCCCATGTGGATGGCTGGCAGTGGCGCCCAGACCTCATCTGGTTCGACAACTTGACGAGTGTGCGTTCAGCCAACTACTATGTTCAGCAGCTTTATGGCTTGAACAAGGGTACGAACGTACTCTCACTCACCGAGAACGGCAAGGCTGTAGAAGGTGCAAATGGTCTCTATGCCACCGCTTGCTACGACAAGAACACCAAGAGCTACATCGTCAAGATAGCCAACACCTCGAACGAGGAGAAAGAAATTACCGTCACCTTCAATGGTTTGAAGAAATTGAATGCCGGCAAGGTAACCATTCTCCATGCCGATGACATCCAGGCAGAGAACAAGATTGACAACAAGAACGCAGTTGTTCCTATGACATCAGACGCACAGGCAAACGGCAACATACTCAACGTAAAGATGAAGGCAAACAGTTTCGCTGTTTACCGCTTCTAAAATAGTTTTCTGTTTAGGTTAGAAAGATTAGCCCTGCCAGTTGCAATAATTGGCAGGGCTTTTTGGTCATAAAAAGTGATTTATAACAGAAAAAATTATTTAAAACATGAAAAAGCGGCCATTTATAGCATTCGTTGAGTTTTTTTTCTTACCTTTGCAGACAATCTAACAGGCAGCCTTCAAGGTAGAAGTACGCCTATCATCAAAAGATAAAAAATAGAGCAATGAAATATGCATTAGTCACAGGAGCATCCCGAGGCATCGGAAAGGCGATAGCCTTACGATTGGCGGACAAGGGATATTCCGTGGTCATCAATTACTTGAGCAACCAAGACTGCGCACAGGCTGTCAAGGAGGAAATCGAAAGCAAAGGTGGAAGTGCAGAGCTCCTGCCTTTTGACACATCCGACCCAAAACAGATCGAACAAGCCATCGACCGTTGGGAAGGAGACCATCCCGAAGAGTGGATTTCCGTGTTGGTCAACAATGCGGGTATTCGCCGTGACAACGTGATGTTTATGATGGGAGACGAGGACTGGCACAAGGTGCTGGATACCAATCTCAATGGTTTCTTCTATATCACTCGCCGTCTCTTGAAGCACATGATGCCTCGCAAGCATGGGGGCAGAATCATCAACATGGCTTCGCTCTCGGGCATCAAGGGTATGCCAGGGCAGGTAAACTACAGTACAGCGAAGGCTGCGCTCATCGGTGCCACCAAGGCTCTTGCCCAGGAGGTGGCTCCCCGCAAGATTACAGTCAATGCGGTTGCCCCAGGTTTCATTGAGACAGACATGACCAAAGACCTACCACAGGACGAACTGAAGAAAATGGTGCCAGTCGGCAGATTCGGCAAACCCGAGGAAGTGGCAGCTCTGGTTGATTTCTTGACTTCTGATGAGGCAGGTTATATCACGGGAGAAGTCATCAGCGTGAATGGCGGACTTTACACATAAGGCATTTCGCTGAAAATACACACATATTATATATAATGAGGTATAGATACTAAATGGAAAGAAGAGTTGTTATCACTGGCATGGGCATCTGGTCGTGCCTCGGCACTGACCTTGAGACCGTCAAGGATTCACTATTTCATGGCAAGTCGGGCATCGGCATCCAGCCCGAGCGATTAGAATATGGCTATCGCTCGGCATTGACGGGTATTGTCGAAGAGCCTGTCATCACCAAGCAAATGCTCGACCGACATACCCGAGCCGGTATGTCGGAAGAGGCGAAATACGCCTACATGGCCAGTTTGCAGGCATTCAAACAAGCCGATATTTCTGACGAATATCTTCGCGAGAACGAGGTGGGGTGTATCTTCGGCAACGACTCGTCGGCAAAACCGGTTATCGAGGCTTCCAAGATCATGGACGAGAAGCACGACTCGGCAATGCTGGGTTACGGCATCATCTTCCAGTCGATGAATTCGACGGTCAACATGAACCTTAGCACCATATTCCATCTGCGTGGTATCAATTTCACTGTTTCTTCGGCATGTGCCAGCGGTAGCCACTCCATCGGTTTGGGCTTCATGATGATCAAGCAAGGTTTGCAGAATATGGTGCTTTGCGGTGGTGCTCAAGAAACCAATTACTATTCAATGGCTTCCTTCGATGCCCTGAGCGCATTCTCCATCCGTATGGATGAGCCTACCAAGGCAAGCCGCCCATTCGACCGTGACCGTGACGGTTTGATTCCTAGTGGTGGTGCGGCTGCTCTTGTGCTCGAAGATTACGAACATGCCAAGGCTCGTAGCGCGAATATCCTTGCCGAAGTCGTGGGCTACGGATTCTCCAGCAACGGAGGCGGCATCAGTCAGCCATCTGATGAGGGAAGTGTCATCGCCATGTCTCGTGCCCTGAAGTCAGCAGATGTCACAGCCGATGACATCGACTATATCAACGCCCATGCCACCAGCACGCATCAAGGCGATATGTATGAGGCGATAGCCTTGAACCGTATGTTTGAAGGAAAGCATACGCTCATCTCTTCTACCAAGGGTATGACGGGACATGAATGTTGGATGGCAGGTGCTTCGGAAATCGTGTATAGTACCTTGATGATGCAGAACAATTTCGTGGCTCCTAACGTCAACTTCGAGAATCCCGACGAATATTCTGAGAAGCTCAACATCGCAGCCAAGACCGTTGACACGGAAATCAATACCGTATTGAGCAATAGCTTCGGCTTCGGAGGTACCAACTCGGCATTGGTCATCAGGAAATTCAAAGAGTAATATAACTTTATCGGAGTCTTTATGTAACTAAATAAACGCAAGTATGAAAAAGAAGTTTATGAATTTAGCTGTTCTAGCTCTCTTCTTGGGAGGTGTACAGACTGTAAACGCACAAAATTGGATCGATGCGCCTCAGGTTCACCTTGGTATTCGTGCAGGAATTTCCGACACCAACACCCTCGCTGATGATTGGGATGGGGATTATGGTTCCAAGGACTTGGTGGGTCCAGTGTTGGGGGTGGCTTTTGACACAAAGATTGCCAAACTCCCGTTCTATATAGAGACGGGTGCCTATTATATGAATAGAGGTCAGAAATACAATGTGGACAGATACCATGGTTATTATGAACCTTCCGGTACATGGACGGAAAACAACTATTCCGTCCTCATTCCTGCCCTGTTCTCATATCATGCTTACATCAACCCAAAAATGTCGTTCCAACCTTTCATAGGACCTTTCGTGTCCTTCGGTCTGCAGGATGACGAGGTTGACTATGGTGTGCGCCTGGGTTGCGGATTCAATGTCAAGCAGTTCTATGTCAACATGGGAATGGACGTGGGGTTGAGAAGTGACTTTGATACCCATGAGGGAAACGTCAGTTCCTTCTTTATGACGGTAGGATGGAACTTCCTAGGCAAGAAATAAAAAGCAATCGACATTGATTTTTATACTATATGAACTTATTCAAATCCGAAAGCGACCGCTATACCGAGGAACAATTATCTGCGCGGGAAGCCCAACGCCAGGCTGAGTTTATCGCTTGGGGCCCGATTATCTTCCAAATATCCCGACTCATGGTGAAGTTCGGGATATTGGGCGAACTACGTGACTGTACGGATGGCTTGACCATTGGCGAGCTGCAGGAGAAGACCCATCTGTCTGAGTATGCCCTCAAGATACTCTTGGAAGCATCGCTCAGTGCCGGGACGGTATTGATTGACAAGGAGACCGACAAGTTTTCCATCTCGAAGACAGGATGGTTTCTCCTCAATGACCCGGCGACTCGGATCAACATCGACTTCAACCACGATATCAACTATCAAGGTATGTTCTACCTGGAAGAGGCTCTCAAGGAAGGGAAGCCTGCCGGCTTGAAGACCTTGGGCAACTGGCCTACCATTTATGAGGGATTGTCACAACTCGCCCCACAGGTACAGAAAAGTTGGTTTGGTTTCGACCATTTCTATAGCGACCATTCCTTCGACAAGGCATTGGAAATCGTTTTCGGAAAACATCCCAAGAAGCTGATGGATGTTGGTGGAAACACAGGACGTTTCGCCCTCCGATGCGTTGGTTACAACCCTGATGTACAAGTTACCATCGTCGATTTGCCAGGACAAATCGGCATGATGAAAGAAAACATCAAGGACCAAGAAGGGGCTGGACGCATTTCAGGGTATCCCACCAACATCCTGGAACAGGCCAACCATTTTCCACAAGAGAACTGGGATGCCATCTGGATGAGCCAGTTCCTGGACTGCTTCTCCGAGGAAGAAATCTACAGCATCCTCTCCCGAGCAGCTCAAGTGATGAGCAAGGACACCACATTATATATTATGGAAACCTTCTGGGACCGCCAGAAATACGAGCCAGCCTCCCTCTGCCTGACCATGACGAGCGTCTATTTCACGGTGATGGCCAACGGCAACAGCAAGATGTATCATTCTGATGACATGATTAAGCAAATTGAACGAGCAGGTTTGAAAATCGTGGCAGTCCATGATGGTATTGGGCAAGGACATACAATATTGGAAGTAAAAATAAAATAATTAAATAAAAAATGGAAAGAAAAGAAATAGAAGAGAAAGTAAGAAACTTCCTCATTGAGGATTTGGAAATCGACGAGGACAAGATTGCCCCCGAGGCCAAGTTGAAGGATGACCTCGGCATCGACAGCCTTGACTTCGTTGACATCGTGGTCATCGTGGAGAAAAACTTCGGCTTCAAGATTAAGCCAGAAGAGATGCAGGGTGTCGTGACCCTCAACCAGTTCTGCGACTACATCGAGAGCAAGGTGAAGTAGAGTGAAGGCGAACACGACTTTTGGCTCGGGTTGGATGCTTCGCAGCCTGATACGTTTCTTGCGATATGTGGATGTAAGGGGCATTTATGTCTTTACATCCCTTTTCGTCATGCCAATGTGCCTGCTGCTTAACACCAACCATAGCCGAACGACGGCTTATCGCTATTTCCACCGGATACAAGGCTTCGGAAAGCTCCGTTCAGCTTGGATGACTTACGTCAACCATTGCCGCTTTGCAGAAGTAGTAATCGACCGCTTCGCCACGTTTGCCGGCAAGAAATACCAATTGACAATCAATGGTTATGATGAATTTCAAAAACTTGCCGACGGGGAAGAAGGTTTTATGCTGTTTAGTTCGCACATCGGATGCTATGAGATAATCGGCTATACCCTCATGTCGAAGGCCAAACGACTCAACGCCCTCGTCTTTGGTGGCGAGAAAGCTACCGTGATGGAAGGACGAGAACGGCAGTTCGAGAGCAACCATATCCGCATGATTCCCATCCTTCCCGACATGAGCCACTTGTTTCTTGTCAACGAGGCTTTGGCAAACCACGAGATAGTCAGTATGCCAGCCGACCGATCGGTGGGATCGACCAAAACCTTGACAGCCAACTTCATGGGTATTGATGCTAAATTTCCATTGGGTCCATTCTCCGTAGCAACGATGCGAGGTCTTGAAGTATTGGCAATCAACGTATTGAAGACATCAGCGAAGAGTTACGCCGTATATATCACCCCCTTGCCATACGACAAGCAATCCCCCCGCAAAGTACAGATGCAGCAGCTGGCTGACAGCTATGCCCGCGAATTGGAGAGCCGCATCAAGGAATACCCAGAACAGTGGTTTAACTTTTATGACTTTTGGAAACAATGAAAGAACTCGACGCAGAAACCCCAACAGAGCAAGAACTTCGGCAGATAGACATCCACGAACTGCTCCCCCAACAGGAGCCTTTCGTGATGATAGATACCCTCGTACATTTCGACCGATTCCTCACCGTGACGGAAACCACCGTCAAAACCGACAACATCTTTGTGGAGAACGGTTTTTTCTCAGCATCGGGCTTGATGGAAAACATCGCCCAGACTTGTGCCGCCCGTATCGGATATGTCAACAAGTACATCTTGAAGAAGGGCATTCAACTCGGATTCATTGGGGCTGTCCGCAACTTTGAAATCGTGAAACTCCCGAAGGTCGGCGAGGTCATCACCACCCATGTAGAAGTAAAAGAAGAAGTCTTTGGCATGACCTTGGCAGAAGCCTACATCAAATGCCAGGGCAAAACGATTGTCACCACGGAAATGAAAATTGCCGTAAAAGAAGGTTAGGAGGTATAAATGAAAGAATTAAGAGAATCCAAGATATTCGAGGTGCGGTTCAGCGAGGTGGATTCCATGAACGTCGTGTGGCATGGTTCCTATCCACTTTACTTCGAGGATGCACGTGAGGCATTCGGCAAGAAATATGGACTGGAATACATGAGCTTCTTCGACCACGGTTATTTTGCACCCCTTGTCGAACTCACTTTTCATTACAAGAAACCCATCAAGTACGGCATGACACCTCGCATCGACATCATCTACCGTCCGACAGAGGCTGCCAAGATTGTCTTCGACTATGAAATCCATGATCCCACGGACGAAAGTTTGATAGCAACCGGGCATTCCGTACAGGTATTCATGGACTTGAACTACCAACTAGTGTGGGACAATCCCCCCTTCTACCGAGAGTGGAAAGAAAGGAATTTAAGTGAAGAATGAAGAGCGTAGGATTCCATGGCATACGTTTTAGCAGACAACATCATATCGCCTCTTGGCGACACATCCGAGGAAAATTACTTGTCGGTAAAAGCTGGCAAGTCAGGCATCCGTACCTATGCCCCGGGGACATTGGGAGTTCCCGAAGGCTTTACAGCATCACTCCTGTTTGCCGATTTTGAAGAACTGGCATACGAGTCAGCCCGAAAAGCCCTGGCATCAACGCTGACAGACATCGCTCCAGACAAGACCGTGTTTATCCTAAGCTCAACCAAAGGATCTATCGAAAGTCACGTCGCCTTGAGTGAATCCGCAACGCAGATTGCCACAAGACTGGGCATCAAGACCCAACCAATCGTGGTTTGCAATGCTTGCATTTCAGGCTTGTCGGCATTGATACTTGCCTCTCGCTTGATAGAACATGGAAAATACGACCATGCCATAGTTTGTGGATGCGACACTCCCTCCAAGTTCATCATCTCGGGCTTTCAGTCGCTAAAGGCACTTTCCACCACCCCATGCCGTCCATTCGACATGGAACGCTTCGGTCTCAACCTTGGTGAAGCCGCCTCAACCATAGTCTTGGGGAGAGAAAAAAACACTTGGCAAATAGGGAATGGCTTCGTTAAGAATGACGCCTTCCACATCAGCACACCTTCCAAGACGGCGGAAGGACTATACTCAACCCTAACCTCTACCCTCGCTTCTCACAACAAAGAAGACCTTGCCTTCATCAACGCCCATGGCACGGCGACACTCTTCAACGACCAGATGGAATCCGTAGCCATCAAGCGAGCAGAGCTGTCAGACATTCCGGCCAATGCCTTGAAAGGCTATTTCGGACATACCCTCGGGGCTGCGGGCATCTTGGAGACCATCATCAGCATGAAGGCATTGGATGACCATACCATATTGGGGACAAAGGGCTTCGAAGAACTGGGCGTTTCCGGCAAGGTCAACATATCGGCAGAAAACCAACCGACCAACAAACGGAGCTTCATCAAGATGCTGTCTGGGTTTGGTGGATGCAACGCTACTCTTCTGGCGATAAAAGACTCCTCTTTCAACAGTATACCAAAAGTCTTGGAATACACCAGAAAGAACCAAGAGGAGCAAAGCGTCGCATTACAAAGCCTCCACACCATAAAGATTACCCCAGAAAGCGTCTCCATAGATGCAAAGATGTTGGATATCAACGACGAGTGTCCAAACAACCATCAAGAAAATACGTTGCTAACATCCCTATACAAACAGTATATCGGCAACTATCCAAAGTATTACAAGATGGACGGCCTGAGCCGACTGGGGTTCGTTGCCTCAGAACTTCTATTGCAAGCAGAAAAAGGATGTCTGAGAGAGACAAATGATAGCCAAGGAGCAAAAGGACGTGCCATCATCCTCTTCAACCACTCTTCCTCTATCGCATCTGACAGAAAATACTCAGAGTCCATCGCCGACAAAGACAACTACTTCCCCAGTCCTTCTGTATTCGTCTATACACTACCCAACATCGTGACCGGCGAGATTGCCATCAGAAACGGATATCATGGGGAGACCTCATTCTATATCCTCCCCAACAAAAACGAGGAACAGATGAATGCCATCCTAAGGACATCGTTTCTTGATACTCAGACAGACAGCGCCCTCTTTGGTTGGATAGACTATGAGGACGAGCTCCATTTCGAGGCAGAATTGCACTTGGTAAAGAGGAGACAATAAACAACACAAAACCATTATGCTTCAAAGAGACTATATACAACGACTGATTAGAGAATTCATGGCGGCACTCGAAAGAATGCTCGAAAAGAAGGAAATTACCACACGCCGCGAGAAAATCAAGGAACTCTACGACCAATACGTGGGACCATACGCCTTCTACTCCACCGCCACCATCGATGACGTGATGAAGGCAATGGCGGGCATCGATGACGAGGAAAAGCGACTCTCCAAGATGGACGTGCTAGCCGAACTCTACTATCATGAGGCCGACACCGTGGGGCAGCCACTGAGAGACGAGCTGCTCGACAAGGCGTTCATGCTCTTCGACTATGTGGAGAGTCATGGAGACACCTTCTCCATCGACAGAAGGAACAAAATGTCTAAAATCAAACAAAAGATAGGAAAAGAGTACAAATAATTCACCATACCACCCTGTCAACTGATAATCATATAGTTATGGTGAAGGATTGCCTTGCATATTGGAGCACCAGAAGGAAGATGGCCGTTGTGGCATGAAAACCTTTTGACGGTAGTCAAAAAGGTTTTCGACACCAGTCAAAAAGGCTTTCAACTAGGCTCAAAATGCCACGAATGACTTTCCTTTACCTTCACTACCAGACATCTATCACCCAATATGATTCCAATATACCCTCCCTTTGCCATGATGCTAGATTTCATCAAAGATATGGGGGTGGAAAGGAGGCGGAAAAGTTTCCTCTTCCGTTTCATTCACCAGAAGCAACTGGGTATTAACACATTAACCAATATTGTGAAGGATATTTATGTTATCAAGTAAAGAAGGTGAAGAAAACTTCCAGGTAGTCTATCATTTGCCGTCGGAAAGTCTTATTTTTTAAGGCAAGGCTTTCCGTTGACAATATATAGTCCCGAAGGCAATCCTTTCAAGGCGTTAGCCGTTTTTACATGTTCTTTCACTAATATCCCTGCTGTAGAATATACATTGCAATAAGACTCCTGGTCTTTCTCCGTAAGATTGGAGATGCCTGTCTGCAAATCTTCTCCCAAATAAGTCAATCGGAAGTTGTCAAAACAGCACCAGCAATCATATATCTTCTATGTTGCTTTCCAAATAATTGGAAAATATTTATTATTTATTAACTA
>CAVBGK010000069.1:0-39040 GCA_963594995.1 Bacteroidaceae bacterium | reverse complement strand
CGCCAAGGAACAGGCGAGAGTGGACAAGAAGGAGGCGAAGCGTCAGGAAATGATGGATATGTCAACATATCGTTATATGGTGACAACGGCTAAGTATATGGACAAGTATTACCTTGATCCTATTCTTAGTTTCATTCCAGGAGGTATTGGCGATATACTGTCGAGTTTTGCTGCCGTTCCATTTATCTATTTCAGCCTTTGCAAGGTCAAGTCGATTCCGTTGACATTGGCTGTCATCTATAACATCTTGACGGATATTTTAGTGGGTGCCATACCTTTTTTGGGGAATATTTTTGATTTCTTTAAGCGTTCTTGTCTTGCTAATCTGAGATTGATTACAGGATATATAGAGGATGACAAAAAAATTATTAGCGAGGTTCACAAAAAGGCGGTCACAACGGCAGTACTTATCGTAGTGCTTTGTGGGTTAATTTGCATGGTGGTTACATTGGCAATGTCTGTCTTTGGATAATGGTCTATAATTGGATAGTTTTATTGTTATAAAATGCCGATGTGATAATCCTCAAATCCGAAATATAAAAAATGCTGTCGGATTTGAGGATTTAGTAGGTATAGCATGAATACACGTTTATTCCACTCTCTTCCAATCCAAGAGACCTTTGCCCTCTTCGTCGAGCTCTATCCCCAAACCTATGACCTGGCGCTTGTCGGTCTTGAAGGGCTCCATGTACTGGCGGTCGAGGATTTGCTGCGATGCGGCATCCTTGCCGCCATTGTTTCTCAACTTGAGTTCGATGACGTAGATATAGCGGGAGGTCTGCACAATCATGTCGATTCTGCCCGTGGCAATCATCTTCTCCATTTCGACCTTCAGACCGATGGCATTGAAGATGGTGCTGACGATGAGGCGATAACGCTCCTCCATATCCATCGAGGCGAGTTTCTTGTTGCTATAGGGAACGTCGGCGATGAGAGCCTTCAATGCCTTCATCGACTCTTCGACGTTGCCGATTTGAATCATCTTGAGCAACAGGCTTTGGGTAGAGATGACTTGTGATTTCGTACGAAGCGTCAAGGCAGGCACAACTAACTTATAGAGAGCTTTCTTTACCTCCTCATTGGGGAATCCTAAGGTATATACTCCATCCTCGTATTCCTTAATGGTAAGATAGCCAGACTGATACAAAAACAGTTCCGCTCCGCCATCACTGACATCACAAGATTCCAATGTGGTGCTGTCAATATAGCAGTGGTCGAAATGTTCCAAGGATACATCAAGGTCATCAACGAACTTGGGGAGCAAAGATGTAGCACCCGAAGCAGCCCAGAAATTACCAAGTTCTTGCGTGTCGAGTGCATTGATGAGGCTAAATGGATTATAGACGTCAACCCTGTTGCGACGACTGAAGTGATAACCGTCATAATAGTCTTTGAGCTGATTGTGGGTTTGCGGCAAGGTCCATTCGTTTACTTCTGCCATTTTCTCCAACTCAGGCTGGAAGTTCTCCTCGATTTCCTTTTCCGTAATGCCGCAGATGGCAGCGTACTCTGGCAGGAAACTGATATTGGTCAGATTGTTGAGTACGGAGAACAGGGATATTTGGGTGAACTTCGTGATTCCTGTGATGAACACCAATCGCTCGTACTCGTCATCAGCCTTCAAGATGGCAAACACCTCACGATACACTTCCGTGCATTTCTCATGCTCGGGAGTCTTCCAAGAGTGCTGTAAAGGTGAGTCATATTCGTCAATCAGAATGGCAACCTTCAGACCAGTCTGCTCGTAGGCGGTAGTGATGATGGCATGGAAACGGTCGGCGAGCTGTGCGGTGGGTTTGGGATTGATGCCATACTTCTTTTCATATGACTCAAAGCAAATGTCAAGATAGGAACGCAGGGTTCTGGCGTTTGCCCCACCACGGCTCAGATCGAGACGGACGACTGGGTGTTGCTTCCAGTCTTTCTCCAGCTGCATAATCTTCAGCCCCTCGAAGAGTTCCTTTCTCCCTTCCAGGTACATCTGCAGCGTATCGACAAGTATCGACTTGCCGAAACGTCGGGGGCGGCTCAGGTAATTGTACTGAATTCCACAATTAGCTAAGTTCCAAACGATGTCGCTCTTATCGACATAGAGATAGCCCTCTTCTCTAATTTTTTTGAACGACTGGATGCCTGCTGGCAATTTCCTCTTGTTGATGTGCATCATTGCTCATTCTCCTTTTTGGGACAAAGTTAAGCAAAAACCGTCAAACTTCCAAATATTCGATTGGTATTTTTGTTGGTGCATATAAAAATGTTCATGCGGGAGATGGGATTCGCACCTTTCTTTTTTCCGCCAATGAACCATTGTGGACTTGCACGGTTCGTAGATTTTTTCTACCTTTGCCCAATAATAGATTGTCCAATGATATGAAATGTCCGAAGTGTGGGAGTACGAATACCAAAATGGGATTCTTCCTACTTTTTTTAGCATATTCATTTTTGGAGGAAGTGATGAGGAGTTAAATATGAACAGCAATATTTTCTTTCAGCCTTTCGTCGGCAAGGATTATGCCAACGGAAGCATCTTCGGCAAGCGCATCATGGTATTGGGCGAGAGCCATTATTGTGATGAGGGGTGTGTGGACTGCGGAAATTGCAGTAGGCACCGGGAGTGCATGGGGGTTACGCAGAATGTCGTGCATACCTATCTCGACAAAGACGGTGAACATGAGAACTGGATGAAAACCTTCCTGAAGTTCGAACGCTCGCTCGTAGGACATGAGACTGACTGGGAGGAAACGGAGAAGATTTGGAACTCCGTCCTCTTTTACAACTATCTGCAAGTGGCAATGGGTGGGCCTCGGGAGGCTGGCACGACGGAGCAGTACTGTCGGGCAGGACTTGCTTTCTTCGAGATGTTGGACAAGTTCCAGCCGGAGTATGTCATCGTTTGGGGCAAGCGGCTTTGGAATAATTTGCCGAGTGAGCAATGGCAGGATGGTGAGGACGTCATGGTCGATGGCTATGTCACCTCCACCGGCTCATACTCCTTGCGCAATGGCCACAAAGTGAAGGTCATGGCGGTGAATCATCCGTCCGTAGGTTATTCTTGGGATTATTGGCATCGGGTGATACAAAATTTTTTAAGATAGATATATGGGCGGAAAATCTTTCTGCAGGAAACTGCGAAGATGCTTCTCTATATTTGATATATTTGAAGAATATGGACAATCGGGTGAAATTTTATAGTTGGCTTATCGCCATCTTGGATCGTAAGCGTCTTACCTTTGAGGAGATTGCAAATGAGTGGCGTGATGCTTCTGCCAATCCCTTTGGGGATGAATTGCAGTTGCGCACTTTTCATCGCTACCGTGAAACAATTGAGTCGCAGTTTGGAGTCAGTGTGCTGTGTGACAAGAGTGATGGATATCGCTATTATGTGAAGCGTGACCCCGTGGAGAATGACGATGTGACGGAGTGGATGCTGAGCTCCATGCGGCTTGCCTCGCTCGGTGATTTGTTGAAATTTCATAATAAGGTGATGCTGGATACGCCGCCTTACAACTCGGAGTATCTTGATGACATACTAAGGGCGATTGACAAACAATATCTCCTGAAATTTAAGTATGTGTCGGCTTTTGGAGTGGAGAGCGACATCGTGTTGCAGCCTGCCTTCGTGAGATATTTCAAGCAGCGGTGGTATGTGATTGGAGTGAAGGAAGAGAATCAAGTTCGCTGTCTTCCTTTCGACCGCATCAGTTTCTTGAAGTTGATTTGTGAGGCACATCCGCTGTCCAAGAAGATGAAGAAGTTATTGACTCCTGAAGAATATTATGAGAATTGCTATGGTATCTATCGTATGGAGGATGTGCCTGTAGAACAGATTCGCATTCGTGCATTTTATCCGGAATATAACTATATCGAGGAAGTGCCGCTGCATGAGAGCCAGCAGAAGGTGAAGGAGTCGAGGGATGGGATGTATCGGGAATATGCGCTGACTGTTCGCCCTAGCCGTGATTTCCTGCAAGAGTTGCTTTGGCATGGCAGAAACCTCATCGTACTGAAACCGGAGAGCCTTCGACAGGAAATGATCGGGATGTTGAAGGACATGACGAAAAGCTATGAGACGGGCGAATGCCTGAATGGGGAGGAAGACTTGTCTTGAAAAGGGAAAGTTGGAACTTGAATTTCAGTCCATTTTTTTATACGGTCGCTATCGGATAAGTTAAAAAGGGCAGCAATCTTCTCAAAATGGAGAAAGATTGCTGCCCCTTTTATACCTTATTTTATGTATAGTACCCACAAAAAGCGGGTGCTATGAATTGTCATTTACAACTGAGCCAGCTCGATGACCTTGTCAACGGCTGCGATCAAGCCGTCCTTGTTCTTGCCGCCAGCCTGTGCGTAGTGAGGCTGACCGCCACCGCCGCCCTGGATCAATTTGGCTGCCTCGCGGATCATCTTGCCAGCGTTCAGACCGTGGTCTTTCACCATGTCATCGCTGAACATTACGCTGAGCATTGGCTTGTCGTTGTGGATGGTGCCGAGCACGCAAACCAGATTCTCGGGTAAGGCCTCGCGTACCTTAAACACTACGTCCTTGGCAGAGGCTGGGTCCATAGGCAGTACGGCGTTGATTACTTTCGTGCCGTTTACGTCCTTGGCGTTGGCCACCAGTTTCTCCTTGGTGCGCTCCACGGCTTGTGCCTGGAACTTCTCCAAGTCTTTCTTCAGACTGTCGTGTTCGTCGATGTATTTCTTGATGGCTCCTTCGAGGTCCTTGGCATTGTTGAAGAGACCCTTCAGTGCCACGATGGTGTCCTGCAGATTGTAGAGAGCCTCCTCACAGGCCTTGCCTGTCAAAGCCTCGATGCGGCGGATACCCGCAGCCACGCTGCTCTCAGAGACAATCTTGAAGAAACCTATCTTGCCCGTGCTCTTGGCGTGGATACCGCCGCAGAACTCTGCTGACGGACCGAAGCGAACCACGCGTACCTTGTCTCCATACTTCTCGCCGAAGAGGGCGATGGCACCCAGCTGCTTGGCCTCCTCGATAGGTGTGTCGCGGTGCTCGTCGAGCGGATAGTCGGCACGGATCATCTCGTTTACCATGCGCTCTACCTGACGAAGTTCCTCGTCGGTAACCTTCTGGAAGTGGGAGAAGTCGAAGCGTAGAGAGTCCTTGTCAACGTAAGAACCCTTCTGCTCCACGTGGTCGCCGAGTACCTGCTTCAGGCAGTAGTCGAGGAGGTGGGTGGCTGTATGGTTGGCTGCACTTCCCTCACGGCTCTCGATATCTACGCAAGCCATGAAGTCGGCAGTGAGGTCCTTAGGCAATTCCTTCACGATGTGGATGCTCTGGTTGTTCTCGCGCTTGGTGTCGGTAATCTGAATGGTCTCGCTTTCGCTCACGAGCACACCCTTGTCGCCTACCTGACCACCCATCTCGCCATAGAAAGGGGTATGGTCGAGCACCAACTCGTAGAAGCTGCTCTTCTTCTGTGTCACCTTGCGGTAGCGCAGAATGTGGCACTCATATTCTGTATAGTCGTAGCCTACGAACTGCTGGTCGCCCTCCTTGAGTATTTCCCAGTCGCCGTTCTCCACTGCGGCTGCGTTGCGGGCACGGGCCTTCTGTTTCTCCATCTCCTCGTCGAACTGCTTCTCATCTACGGTGTAGCCGTTCTCACGGCAGATCAACTCGGTCAGGTCGAGAGGGAAACCATAGGTGTCGAAGAGGCGGAATGCACTCACACCGTCCAGCTCGGTCTTTCCATGAGCCTTCAGCTCGTCCATGTCGCCGTTGAGGAGGTTGATGCCTTTCTCCAGTGTTCGTAGGAAAGAATCCTCCTCTTCCTTCATCACCCGGGTGATAAGCTCCTGCTGGGCAGGCAACTCGGTGAAGGCTGCGCCCATCTGCTCCACTAATATGTTGACGAGCTTGTACATGAACGCTTGCTTTTGGTCGAGGAACGTGTAGGCGTAACGCACGGCACGGCGCAGGATGCGACGGATTACGTAGCCGGCCTTGGCGTTGCTAGGCAACTGTCCGTCGGCGATGGAGAATGCCACGGCACGCAGGTGGTCGGCGCAGACACGCATGGCGATGTCTATCTTCTCCTGCTCGTCCTTGCCCTCGCCGTTGGTACCGGTAGGAGTGGTAAAGCCATATTTCTTTCCAGAGAGAGTCTCTATCTCTTTGATGATAGGCTGGAAAATGTCGGTGTCGTAGTTGGAGTGCTTGTCCTGGAGCATGCGAACCAGACGTTCGAAGCCCATACCTGTATCGATGACGTTCATGGACAGAGGCTCCAACGATCCGTCGGCCTTGCGGTTGAACTGCATGAACACGATGTTCCAAATCTCGATGACCTGTGGGTCGTCCTTGTTGACCAACTCGCGCCCTGGCACCTTTGCCTTCTCCTCGGGAGTACGTGAGTCCACGTGAATCTCGGAGCAAGGACCACAAGGGCCCGTGTCACCCATCTCCCAGAAGTTGTCATGCTTGTTGCCGTTGATGATGTGGTCGGCGGGCACGTGCTTGGCCCAGTAACCGGCAGCCTCGTCGTCGCGGTCCAGGCCTTCCTCCTTGCTACCCTCGAAGACGGTAACGTACAGGTCGGCGGGGTTCAGCTTCAAGACCTCTGTCAGATATTCCCAAGCCATGTCGATGGCACCCTCCTTGAAATAGTCGCCGAAGCTCCAGTTGCCGAGCATCTCGAACATGGTGTGGTGGTAAGTGTCGTGCCCCACCTCTTCGAGGTCGTTGTGCTTGCCGCTCACACGGAGGCATTTCTGGGTATCTACACGGGTGACATCCTTGCCTGGGTCCTTGGTGCCGAGGATGATGTCTTTCCACTGGTTCATACCAGCGTTTGTAAACATCAGCGTGGGGTCATCCTTGATGACCATGGGAGCTGACGGAACAATCTTGTGGCCTTTTCCCTCGAAGAATTTCTTGAAGGATTCGCGCACTTCATTAGCTGTCATCATATTGCTTTTATTTTATGCTTTAATTTCCTTATTCCTATAAATTTTGCCCTTTGGGGCATTTTCTCCTTAAAAACTTTGCAAAGATACCAAGAATTGTTTAATTTTGCAAACAAAATAATCATTTTTAAAAGTAAAGTAGGGAAAATATGGCTTTGAATACAGATAAAAACGTAAAATTGTACTACTCCATCAAGGAAGTGGCTGAAATGGTGGGGGTCAACGAGTCCACCTTGCGCTATTGGGAGAAAGAGTTTCCCTTTCTCAAGCCTAGGGTGGGGGGGAATAATGTGCGTCAATATGTTGAGAAGGATATAGAACAAATCAAGGTGATTTACTCGCTCATCAAAGTGAAGGGCTTCAAGATTGCAGCCGCAAGAAAGTACTTGCAGCAGAATAGGACCGCCGCTGACAAATCTTCCGATGTGCTTGGCACCTTGATTCGGGTAAGGGACGAGTTGAAGGACTTGAAGAAGCAGCTGGATACCTTGGTTTAGTTTCTTTTATGTCGTTGGGGGATTTACCAACAATCCTCCCTGAAAACTTCTGATATTGTAATCTTCCCGGCTTCTTTCTTGCTGAGTTGCTTGCTCCAAGCCACTCTTCCTTTGTTGTTGGTTCCCTCTCCATAGTTGTTGTATTCGCTATAGCGGGCGGTTTCCTCGTTCCTGGGGTTGTTCCAGTTGTGCCAACCCTCGGGACGTATGTGCTTTCCCATTTCGCAATTCATGAAGATGGTGGCTGCGTATGGTCTCCAAGGACGGCCCAGATAGACCTTATCGACTCCTTCGTCGGCTGTCAACTTGCACTTGTTGAATACATATCCGTATTTCTGGCCTGCTGGGGTAGAGGCGGCTGTGATATAACTGTTCTGTTTGCTATGTATCTCGCAGTTTTCAAACCATGCCATACTGGGACCGAAGATGAAGTCAGTCGTTCCTTCGATATAGCTGTCATAGAAAGCGACGCGGGTGCCACCGACACCTGTATATACAGTATCTTGGTTGCCGAGCAAACGGCAGTTTTGCACCAGGATATGATCGCCTTCCGTGTGAAGGGTCACGGCCTGCCCTAGTTTGGCTGCGTTGTTTTCGATGGTGATGTCTTTCAGGGTGACGTAGCTTCCTTGTACTTTCAAGGTGTAAGTACGGAAGGTCCCCATGTTCTTGCCCTTTGACGCAGTTTCTGAGTCAAGGCCTCCCACCGGCATCTTGATGTTGGCGTGGTCATCCCATGTAATGATGGTGTTGTCGCGATCTTCGCCGCAGATGGTGATGTGGGTGAGCCATGAGGGGATGATGAGTTTTTCCTTGTACAATCCTTTCTTGACATAGATTACCTTGGTGTAGTCCATGAAGGCGCGGCACACCTCTATGGCTTCGTCGATGGTGCGGAACTCTCCTGTGCCGTCACGGGAAACAACCAGCGTGTCGGGGTTGTCATACTTGTTGGCGGCAAGCACAGGAAATGTCGTTAAGAATAGCATCATTGCTAGGAATAATTTCTTCATTTTTTGTAGCTGTTTTTGTTGGTTCGTGTTTGTTTTTTATTGTCTTGTTGTAGCTTTAGGATTATATATTAAGAGTTAGAAGCTATATTGACTTCTAACTCTTAAATTCTCATTTTTTTTATTTCTCCTTTAATTAAAGGATTCTCTGTACATCTTGCAGGTCATCTATCTTACGGAGCTGGTCCATGATGGTCTTCACCTCGTCACGGTCATGGATGCGAAGCTCGATGGCACCGTCGAAGATGCCGTTGTCACTGCTGATGGTGACCTTGTGGATGTTAATGCCCAACTGGTCGCTGATGACCTTGCTGACGTCAAGCAACATACCCTTGCGGTCGATGCCCTGAATCTCGATAGTGGCGTCAAAGAGCATTTGCTTGTGCATGTCCCACTTTGCGTCCACGATACGATTGCCGTAGCTTGACTTCAACTTGGCTGCTACCTTGCAGGCGCGTTTGTGTATCTCTATGCGGTTCTTGTTGTCTATGTATCCCATGATGTCATCGCCAGGGATGGCGTGGCAACAGTCTGTGAAGATGAACTGGTTGATGTTCTCCTCTGTGATGATGAGCGGTTTCTTCTTGTTGAAGTCCTTGCCAACGATAAAGAGTTCTTGAGGCTTGGCTGTTCCTTTCTCCGCCTTCTCCTTGTTTTTGTTCTTGTTCTTGTTGCCTAGGAATGGGATGTAACTGCGCCAGCTGCTTGTCTGGTTCTCTTTCTTGTTCTTGCCTTGCAGTTCGTCAAGGTCTTTTTCTCCTAGGAGAATGGTATGGTTTCCGAGTGCCAGGAAGAAGTTTTCGTGCTTCTGTATGTTGTGGAAGTCGCAGAGCTTGTCTATGGCGGAATTGGTCATTTCCGTTGTGTTCTTCTTGAGCCACTCGTTGAGTATCTCTTCTCCTTTCTTTTGGATTTCCCTGTTGTCGCGGCGTAAGATGGCTTGTATCTTGCTCTTTGCCTTGGCTGTGCTCACGAAATTAATCCATGCAGGCTGTACATGTTGGCTCTTGCTGGTCAGTATTTCCACCTGGTCGCCGCTCTGCAACTTGTGGCTCAGCGGAACAAGTTTGTGATTTACCTTGGCGCCGATACAGTGGCTGCCCAAGAAGGTGTGTATCTGGAAAGCGAAGTCCAGGGCGGTACAGTCGGCAGGCATAGTCTTGATTTCTCCCTTTGGGGTGAAGACGAATATCTCTGAGGCAAAGAGGTTGAGCTTGATGGCATCGAGGAAGTCCATGGCGTCGGGCTGAGGGTCATCCAGGATTTCCTTGATGGTGCCCAGCCAGTCGTTGAGCTCGTTCTCATCCTCGGTGTATTCGCCGCCTTCCTTGTATTTCCAGTGGGCGGCAAATCCCTTTTCCGCCACCTCGTCCATGCGGTCTGATCGTATCTGTACCTCTATCCATCTGCCTTGCTTGCTCATCAGGGTGACGTGGAGTGCTTGGTAGCCATTTGCTTTGGGGTGGCTGAGCCAGTCGCGCAGACGGTCTGGGTGGCTCTTGTATATCTTGCTGATGGCTACGTATATGTTGAAGCATTCGTTTACCTCGTTTTCTCTTGCCTTCGGGGTGAAGATAATGCGGACGGCGAGCAAATCGTAGATTTCGTCGAATGAGACATGCTTGTTTTGCATCTTGTTCCAAATGGAATAAGGGCTCTTCACACGTGCCTTGATTTTGTATTCCACGCCGAGTTTGTCGAGCTCTTCCTTGATGGGGGAAGTGAATTGGGCGAAGAGTTCGTCACGTTGTGCCTCTGTGTCGGCAAGCTTGTGCTCGATGTTGGCATACTCTTGCGGATGGTCGTACTTGAAACTGAGGTTTTCGAGTTCTGTCTTGATCTTGTTGAGACCCAGTCGGTTGGCTAGTGGAGCATAGATGTAGAGGGTCTCGCCGGCAATCTTGTATTGTTTGTTGGCTGGTTGTGAGGCGAGGGTGCGCATGTTGTGCAGGCGGTCGCAGATTTTGATGAGTATAACCCGGATGTCGTCGCTCATGGTGAGCAGCAATTTCTTGAAGTTTTCTGCTTGTGCGGAAGCTTTGTCTCCGAAGATGCCGCCACTGATCTTGGTCAGCCCATCGACGATTTGCGCCACTTTTGCGCCAAAGATGTTAGTGATGTCTTCCACTGTGTAGTCGGTGTCCTCTACGACATCATGCAGGAGGGCGGCGCTGATGCTCGTGGATCCAAGCCCCATCTCTTCGCAGGCGATTTGCGCCACGGCGATAGGGTGCATGATATAAGGTTCTCCCGAGAGGCGTCTGACGCCTTTGTGTGCTTGGCGCGCGAAATTGAAAGCCTTCGTTACAAGATCTACTTTCTTGCGGTGGCGTGATGCCAGATAGGTGTCCAGCAAGTGCTGGAATGCGTCATTGATGAGCTTATTGTCGGCTTGCTCTCTCTCCAAATCTTTCAGATTCTGTTCGTCCATGATTACCCTCCTGAAAATTTTAGGTGAATAATGAAGTGATATAAGTTCGTGAGACCAAGGTGGATTACTTCACCTTGATCTTCTTTCCGGCACGGATGCTGCTGCCTGAAATCTTGTTCAGTTTGCGGAGCTTGGCTACCGTGGTGTGGTTGCGTGCCGCTATCTCTGACAGGGTGTCGCCGTTCTTGATGGTGACGCTCTTGTTGCCTTTCTTCTTTGTCTTGCCTCGCTTGTTGCGGCTGCTGCTCTTGCTGCGAATTGTGGAGCGGCTACTGTAGCTGCTTCGGCTTACGGTTGTTGCATCCTGGTTGACATCCACGACCGAACGTTTCAGCAGCAGCTCGTCGGTCTTGTAGTTGTAGATGGAGTCTTCCTGGTCGATGAACGAACCAATGAGTGATGCCGGTAAACGTATTGCCATAGGCTTGTTCAGGCCATTGACGATGTCGCGGCGGTATTGTGGGTTGAGGTTGCGAAGGTGCTCGATGTCGATGTTGAGCACCTGAGCAATCTGCTCCAAGTGTACGTCCTTGTTGACCACAACGGTGTCGGTCTTGATGGGCAACTCTGTGACCATCGGGCAGATGTTGTGGTCGCAGTAATAGTTCATGATATAGTTGGCAGCGATGAATGCTGGTACATATCCGCGGGTCTCTTTGGGAAGATATGGATAGATGTTCCAGTAGTCGGCGGAGCCCTTCGCACGGTGAATAGCTTGGTTTACCTTGCTGGGACCGCAGTTGTAGGCTGCGATAACCAGGCTCCAGTCATCGAATATCTTGTAGAGGTCGCTTAGGTAGTGGGCTGCTGCCCATGATGCCTTCACGGGATCACGGCGTTCGTCCACCAATGAGTTGACCTCCAGACCGTATCGCTTGCCTGTGGCCAGCATGAACTGCCACAAGCCTGTGGCCCCTACTCTTGACACGGCCTTGGGGTTGAGCGCAGACTCGATGACAGGCAGGTACTTCAATTCCAAAGGTAGGTTGTATGCCTCCAGTGCTTCTTCGAAGATGGGCATATAGAAGTTGCTTGCTCCGAGCATGAAGCTGACCGAGCGGCGCAACTTGCCGCTGTAGCGGTCGATGAACTTCTGTACTACGTCATTGTATGGCATCTCGATAATGGTAGGCAGACGCTTGAGCCGGTCAATATAAATCTCTTTCTCGAATACTGGGTTCACGTCACGGTAGTTGCATGAGGTGTCCTGCATGAGGTAGGTCTGCGCATTGTAGAGGTGCAGAAGACTGTCGAGGTTGTCTTCCAGTCCTACAGGCACTTCGATTTCTTCCGATTGACCGTCTTTGTCGGTGACGGTGATAATATCTTCATCATTCTTGTCTTCAGTCTGAGCTTGTATTCCCGTTGAGAATGCGAGCAACATGGCTGCTAATGTCAATACTTTCTTCATTACTATTGTGATAGTCTTTATATTTTAGTCTTTGTTTTTTCTTCTTATATATAATTAAGGTGTCGGAAAGTTTCCTTTCTTCTGCCCTTTGCCCTTCTCTTAAAAAGTTAGTGAGCATTGCAGCCCCAGGGATGAGGAGTGGAACGGGTTGCGTTCCCTTTGGTTGTTGAGCATGGTTGGTTCTATTCTCAGCGACAAGTCGTCGGAAATGTCGAATTCGGAAAGGGAAGCATCTACGTATGCATCGATGACGGAGAATGCGTAGATTCCTATAAGCACAAACATACTCATGTCTCTCCATCTGCGATAGCGGTCTTTGCGCTTGCGGAATATCTCCTTGTAACGCTCCAGATTGCTGGCGTCTATCTTGGCTCCTAGATGCAAGAACTGATTGTAACTCTGCGTGTTGGGGTCATCATCCATGATGTCCATGTACGCCTGCGAATAGTCGTGGTACATCTGGTTGTTCCAGGTCATGGCATAAGCACACCCCACGAATCCACCATATATGATAGGCAGTTTCCAGTATTTGCGGTTGTATATCTGTCCTGCTCCAGGCAGTACCAGTGCCAGCCACATGGCCCGTTTGGTGTTCGGCTTCCATGTGCTCCAGTTGCGCTTCTTGCGCAATGCCTTGGGGGCAAGAGCCTTGCTGAGCGACACGCTATCGATAGTGACGGAATCTTCCAGGCGGATACTTTCCAGGGTGTCTGTCTGCAGGGAGTTCTGTTGCGCCATGGCCGTCGATGAGGTGAGCCACAGTAAGGCTAATATACAGAGATGTGATAACTTCAAGTTCACTTTTTGTTTTTGGTTTATCCTTGGTTCTGGTTCATTTGGTCAAAGATGCTCATGATGCGCTCCAGCTCTTCCTCGTTGGCAAATGGAATGCTTATTTTTCCCTTGCCTTTTGGGGAACATGTGAACTGTACCTTGGTGTTGAGAAATTTGGACAGACGGTCTTTGAGCATGGTAAACTCTTCGGGTACCTGCGCCTTGGAGGCGATGGTCTTCTTGCCGCTCCCGATGTCCTCGCCGTTTTTCAGTTGCTGCACCATCTCTTCCACCTTGCGAACGGAATAGCCGTTCTTCTGTATTTCCTTGAAGAGCTTGATCTGGAGCGAGGGACTGTCGAGGGCTAGCAGGGCACGGCAGTGTCCCATGTCAATCTCTTTCTTCTGGAGCGCCATCTGCACCTGGGCGGGAAGTTTCAGCAGTCTCAGGTAATTGGCGATGGCTGCGCGGCTCTTGCCCACACGTTCGGATATTTTCTCCTGGGTCATGCCTTCGCTTTCCAGGAGATGCTCGTAGGCAAGGGCGATTTCGATGGCGTTGAGGTCTTGGCGCTGGATGTTTTCCACCAGGGCCATCTCCATCACATTCTCGTCGCTGATGGTGCGGATATAGGCTGGGATGGCCAAAAGGCCTGCTAGCTGTGAAGCACGCCAACGGCGTTCGCCGGCGATAATCTGGAATCTGTTCTCTGACACTTGTCTCAGGGTGATTGGTTGGATGATGCCTATCGCCTTGATGCTCTCGGCAAGCTCGTGCAGGGTCTCGTCGTCGAATTCACGGCGGGGTTGGTTGGGGTTTGCTTCGATTTGGTCGAGTGCTATCTCATTGATGGTGCTGCTGCCTTGTGTGCGTACGCCCTCGGTGGAGATGAGGGCGTCCAGTCCGCGTCCCAGTGCGTTGCTTTTGGTTCCGTTGTTATATTTCTTGTGTACTGCCATTTTTCTAACTGTTCTTGTTGATGATTTCCTTGGCAAGCGCCAAGTGGTTTTTGGCACCGTTGCTCTCTGCGTCATAGAGGATGACGGGAAGCCCGTGGCTAGGGCTTTCGCTCAACTTGACGTTGCGCTGGATGACGGTCTTGAAAACGAGTTCTTGGAAATGCCGCTTCACCTCGTCGTAGATTTGGTTTGCCAGGCGGAGCCGGCTGTCGTACATGGTGAGCAGGAAACCTTCGATCTCGAGCTTTGGGTTCAGCTTGCTCTTGATGATCTTGATGGTGTTCAGTAGTTTGCTGATGCCTTCAAGGGCAAAATATTCACATTGCACGGGGATGACGACGCTGTCGGCGGCAGTCAGGGAGTTCACGGTGATGAGCCCTAGGGACGGAGAGCAGTCGATGAGGATGTAGTCGTAGTCCTCGCGTACCGGCTCTAGGAGCGTCTTAATGACTTTCTCGCGGTTCTGCAAGTTGAGCATTTCTATCTCGGCACCCACCAGGTCGATGTGGCTCGGCACGATGTCAAGGCCATCGATGTCGGTCGTGTAAATCGCATCTCGTATGTCGGCATGGTCAATGATGCACTCATAGAGGGAGCAGTCCACCTCCTTGATATCGACTCCCAAGCCGCTGGACGCGTTGGCTTGTGGGTCGGCATCTACTACGAGCACTGTCTTCTCCAATGTGGCCAGCGATGCAGCCAGGTTGATGGTGGTGGTGGTCTTGCCGACACCGCCCTTTTGATTAGCTAATGCGATGATTTTTCCCATTTCTTTGAACTTATAATAGTAAAAAACAGTGCAAAGATACATATTTTATGCGAGAAATACGTGACTTTATAGTTTTTTTATTACTTTTGCAGCAAAAAGAAAGAATTTTTTATGGAAAATAAGAAACCTTTAGTGCTCATTTCTAATGATGATGGCTATCATGCCAATGGAATCAAGACGCTTGTCAGTTTCCTTAAAGACTGGTGCGAGGTGCTTGTTGTGGCACCCGAAAGCGCCCGGTCGGGCTTCGCCTGTGCCTTCTCTGCCACTGAGCCGTTGCGCTTGAAACGCCGACACAACATGGGGAATGTCGAGGTGTGGTCTTGTAGTGGCACGCCTGTCGATTGTGTTAAGATTGCGCTCGACCAACTTCTGTCCGGACGTACTCCCAATCTGGTTCTCAGTGGAATCAACCATGGTGACAACTCCAGTGTCAACAACCATTATTCGGGTACGATGGGGGTTGCTAAGGAGGGTTGCATGAAATACATTCCTTCTGTGGCTTTCAGTAGTTGCAACTATGATGAGAACGCCGACTTGTCTCCCTTGGGGGAGGGTGTCGTGGCGGTGGTGAGGAAGGTGCTGACGGAGGGACTTCCGCAAGGGACGTGCCTCAATGTCAACTTTCCCGCCAATCCTCCTTTTCTCGGTTTCAAGATGTGCCGTATGACGTATGGGGCTTGGGTCAGCGAGGTGGTGAAAGCGCGTCACCCACGGGGGTATGACTATTACTGGATAGTGGGGGAGTATCGCAATGACGAGCCGGAGGCTACTGATACCGATCAGTGGGCCCTCAACCATGGCTACATCTCGATAACCCCTACCAAGATTGATGTCACGGACTATGGGCTCTTGAATAGTTTTAAGATTTGAAAGGCAACTCGGGCATGGGGGCAGGACAAGCCCACTTATGCTCCTAACTCATCACTTGCATGAAGTATTATTTGATAGTAGGCGAGGCGAGCGGCGATTTACATGCCAGTAGGTTAATGCGCTCGTTGAAAAAAGTGGACGAATTGGCTGAGTTTCGGTTCTTTGGCGGTGATTTGATGACTGCCGAAGGGGGAACTTGTGTCAAGCATTACAAAGAACTGGCATATATGGGCTTTGTCCCCGTGCTCTTGCACCTGAATACCATATTCGCCAATATGAAAATGTGCAAACGGGATATTGTGAAATGGAAGCCCGATGTGGTCATCTTGGTCGATTACCCTGGATTTAATCTTAATATCGCTAAGTTTTTGAAAAAGAATACATTGATACCCGCATACTATTATATATCGCCCAAGATATGGGCGTGGAAGGAGTGGCGTATCCGTAGCATCAAGCGTGACATTTCGGAGATGTTCTCAATTCTGCCTTTTGAGGTCGGTTTCTACGAGAAGAAACATAAGTACCCCATCCACTATGTCGGCAATCCGACGGCACAGGAGGTCTATGAGTTCCAGGATGGGTATCGGCAGGAATTTGCTGATTTCTGTATGGAAAATAATCTTGACAGCCGTAAACCAATCGTCGCCTTGCTGGCGGGTAGCAGGTTGCAGGAAATCAAGGATAATCTGCCAACCATGATTGAGGTGGCGGAACGCTTTGAGGATTTCCAGATGGTATTGGCGGGTGCTCCTTCCATAGATGATGAGTACTATCGGAAATTTATTGCCGATACTCCTGTCAAGATGGTGAAAGACAAGACCTATCCGTTGCTGGCGCATAGCAAGGTGGCTCTTGTGACGAGCGGCACGGCTACCTTAGAGACGGCTCTCTTCGGTGTGCCACAGGTGGTATGTTACGAGACCCCCGTGCCAAAATTGATTCGTTGGGCTTTCAACCATATACTAAAGGTAAAGTATATTTCTTTGGTCAACCTAGTGGCAGACAGAGAGGTTGTGGAGGAGATGTTTGCCGACCGTTTCACCGTGGATGGCATCGCAGACGAGGTTTATCGGATATTGCCGGGGAAGCTTGGGCGCGAGGCTATGTTGGCTGGGTATCGAGAGGTGCGTGAGCGTTTGGGCAATCAGGTGGCTCCCGACAATGCGGCGGTCGTCATGTACGATTTGATACGGAAGCATCGGGAGGAGATGGTTCGTTTAGCGTGGGAACGTGCCGAGGCTGAGGCTAGGGCGGCTGCCGAGAGCGCTGGGTTGAATGCTGGGCAAGATGCGGTAGCTGACGGGGGCATGGATAAGGAAAATAGTTGATGTTCCGGAAATGTTTTGGCTGTTAATCTATTGCCAGTGCACATGCTATGAAGGTTTCCCTATGGTAGTGCTGGAGGCGTGGCCCTGGGGGATTGTCGTGGTGAGAACTCCTATGGACAGTTTGCTTAATGCCATCGGGGAGAGTAAGAATTTGTTCGAAAAGATTTGATATGAAGAAGATTTTGAAGGCGGTTGTGCCATACAGTCATCCTGGTTTCCTTAATTTCAAGATGGCTCCCTTCGAGGCTTGGAAAGGCAATGGTGGAAAGGTTGCCAAGGGGCATTACCCTTGGCGGTTCTTGCATGGGGTTGTCTTTCGCTGGGCATTACCGGCTTTTTGGATAAGCAAGGGAGAGGCTAGGTTGCGTTTCGTTGAGCCTGTCTCTTTGCCGTTCGATACGTTTCCCGACTATGTTGGTTACGAGGTTGTGCCGATGTTTTGGGATTGTTGGCCTCGTTTTTTCGAGAAAACGTGCGAGTGGTTGAGGCGTTACCGGGTGCGTTCTGCCGTTTTTTCTTCTCGGCAGACTGCGGAACGTGTGCAGGCTAGCTTCACGGATGCCGACGGTCGGCAAACGCTTAGAGTGATATGGTGCCCGGAGGCAGTGGATGACTGTGTCTATCAGAAGGGTAGGCTGTTGAAAGACCGGGAAATAGACCTTTTGGAGTTTGGGCGTTCCAATGAAGAGGTCATCCAGGTGAAATCTTTGGAGGAATCGACCATCCGTGGAAGTGCGTTTCGTCATGTCTGCACCAAGCAGCATGGCAAGTTCATCTATACCAACGAACAACTTTATCAGGCGATGGGCAATGCCAAGGTGACGATAGCCTTGCCTCGCAGTATGACGCAGCCTGAGGTTGCCGATGGTGTCGAGACCTTGACGCAGCGTTACTGGGAATGTATGTTCTCTCGCATGGTGATGGTCGGTCATGCTCCACAGGAACTTATCGACTTCATCGGTTACAATCCAGTCATAGAGTTGCGGCAGGATGTCTCGGCGGAGGAATTGATTAGGCAGGTGCTGGAGAATATCGAGGAATACCAGGAACTGGTGGATAGAAACCGACAAACTGCCGAACGGTTAGGGTCATGGAAGGTGAGAATGGGATGGCTGATGAAAGAACTCGCTTTGGATTACAGGTTGTGAAAAAGAGGGTGTGCCACAGGTAAATATTACCGATGGCACACCCTCTTGGCGTATGGGATGTTTGGCTAGAACAGCTGGATGGTGTAGAGATAGATCACTGCCGCTGGTATAGCCATGAGTGAAGAGTCAAAGCGGTCGAGCATACCGCCATGGCCGGGCAGGATGTTGCCGCTGTCTTTCACACCCAGTGTGCGCTTGAAGAGACTCTCCACCAAGTCGCCCCAGGTGCCGAAGAACACCACGACGAATCCCAAACCTATCCATCCGGGAACGCTGAGGGTATGAACCGTACCTTCGGTGTTGGCGATATAGCCGATGATGCTGGCAACAATCAGTACGAGGATGCCACCGCCGATACTGCCTTCCCAACTCTTGCCCGGACTGATGCGGGGGAAGAGCTTGTGCTTGCCTAGGAGCGACCCGCTGCAGTAGGCGCCCGTGTCATTGGTCCAGAGAAAGATGAAGATGCTCAAAGGCAAGAGCATGTCGTAATGCATCTGGCCGTCTATGGGCGAATACTCGAAGGCCAGAACGTTGATCATCGAGAAGGGGAGGGCGATGTACATCTGCGAGAGCATCGTGTAGGCCCAGTCGTTGATGGCATTCTTGTTGCCTGTATATAATTCGTATATGAAGAGGTACAAGATGGTGAGGATGTATGGGATGAAGACTACGAAGTTATAGCCCGTGAAGCCCGTGCGGAATCCTGCTACGGCAAGGAAGAAATAGACTCCTGCCACCGTAGCGATGAAACGGTTCACGCAGACATCGTCCAGCTCGTTGTTGACCAGTCCGCAGTACTCCCAGATGCTCAGACCTGTGATGAGGGCAAATAGGAACACCATTGCCCTTGGTTGCAGAAAACAGGACACCATGCACCCGACGAACAATACGCCGGTGATGGTCCTTGTGATGAGGTTCTTTTGTTTATCTGTCATGACTTCTCGTTTTTGGGGGCTTCGTTGTTCTCCTTGGATTCCTTGTTGCTCTGCTCCTCATGCTCCTTGATGGCAGCCTGTACCTCTGGCAGGTCCTTGACGGTGTCGTCGATTTTGGGTTGCTCGTCCTCCATGATTTCCTGCGAACGGCTCAGCCAAGGACGCTTGCCGAAGATTTTCTCCACGTCTTCTGCCATGATGACTTCCTTTTGGATGAGCACATCGGCAAGGGCGTTGTGACCTTCCTTGTGATCCTGTAGAATCTTCTTGGCGCGGGCGTACTGCTCGTTCACCATCTTGAGAACCTCCTGGTCTATCTCTCGGGCTGTTGACTCGGAGTATGGGCGTTGGAAGGAGTATTCGTTTTGGTTGTAATAGCAGATGTTAGGCAGGCTTTCGCTCATGCCGAGGTAAGCCACCATACCGTAGGCACTCTTGGTGGCACGCTCCAGGTCGTTCATGGCTCCGGAGGAGATATGCCCGGTAAACAGTTCCTCGGCGGCGCGGCCGCCCATCAGCGAGCACATCTCATCGAGCATCTGCTCCTTGGTGGTTATCTGTCGCTCTTCGGGCAGGTACCATGCTGCGCCGAGTGCTTGTCCGCGGGGCACGATGGTGACCTTAATCAGAGGGTTGGCGTATTGGCAGAACCAGGAGATGGTGGCATGACCTGCCTCGTGGAGGGCGATGCTGCGCTTCTCGTCGGCTGTCATCACCTTGGTCTTCTTCTCCAGTCCTCCCACGATGCGGTCCACGGCATCGAGGAAGTCTTGCTTGCAAACCGCCTTTTTGTCGTGGCGGGCTGCTATCAATGCCGCCTCGTTGCATACATTGGCTATGTCGGCGCCCGAGAAGCCTGGTGTCTGGCGTGCTAATAGGTCTATATCTACCGTGTCGTCCACTTTGATAGGTTTTAGATGTACCTGGAAGATGGCTTTGCGCTCGTTGAGTCCCGGCAAATCGACGTGAATCTCACGGTCGAAACGTCCGGCGCGTAACAGAGCACTGTCAAGCATGTCCACGCGGTTGGTTGCCGCCAGGATGATGACACCGCTATTGGTACCGAAGCCGTCCATCTCGGTGAGGAGGGCGTTCAGGGTGTTCTCGCGCTCGTCGTTGCCACCCATGCTCGGGTTCTTGCTGCGGGCGCGTCCTACGGCGTCAATCTCGTCGATGAAGATGATGCAGGGGGCCTTCTCCTTGGCTTGGCGAAACAGGTCGCGTACACGGGATGCGCCGACTCCGACAAACATCTCCACGAAGTCGGAACCGCTCATCGAGAAGAATGGTACGCCTGCCTCGCCTGCCACGGCCTTGGCAAGCAGGGTCTTGCCTGTTCCCGGAGGACCCACAAGGAGTGCTCCCTTTGGAATCTTGCCTCCTAAATCGGTGTATTTCTGAGGATTCTTGAGGAATTCCACGATTTCCTGCACTTCCTGCTTGGCTCCTTCCTGGCCTGCCACGTCCTTGAAGGTAATGCCCAGAGTGTTGCCCTTCTCATACATGCGTGCCTTGCTCTTGCCGACATTGAAGATGCCGCCGCCCATGCCGCCGCTGATTCCGCTTCCCATCCTTCCCGACATCCACCAGATAAAGATGAAAAAGAAGAGGATGGGGGCGATGTTGATCAGGAGGCTGAGGAAGTCGTTGCTCTTCTGGTTGTCATACGTGTATGAGTGTATCTTCTTTGCCTTGACCATGCTGTCGAGATATTTGTCCAGCTCGTCAATGGAGCCGTACTGCACCTCTACGTAGGGTGATGGCCCCACGTTCTTGGCGCTGGTCTTATATACATCCCTTATGTATTTGGGGTTGATGTACAACTTCACCTTCCCCTCGGTCTTGTTGGCCACTATGCTCAACACATAGCCTTTGTCAACATATTCCTTGAATTCCGTGTAACTGGCCTGCTTGGCTGCACTTCCTCCTAGTATGTCTCCGCCGCCGGAAAGGAAGATGGCAATCAGACTGATGAGGATGATGGCATAGAGCCAGTTCATGTTGAACTTGGGCATCTTGGGGGGCTGTGGCCCTAGGTTATTCAAATTGTTGTTTTGTTCCATCTTGTTCTATATAATGAAGTATGACAATGTTCTATTATATAACAATAAGGTATGTCAGTCGATATCTGGCACTTCCGTCAGCTTGGCGTCCGCCCATAGGTGCTCCAGATCGTAGAACTGACGTACTTCCGGCTGGAAGATGTGGACCAGCACGTCCACGAAGTCGATGGCCACCCATTGGTCGTTGCCCAATCCTGCTACGTTGGTCGGCTTCTCGCCTAGTTTCTTGCGGCAGAACTCGCCCACCGACTCGGCTATGGCTTCCACCTGCGAGGGAGAGTTACCCTGGCAGATGATGAAGTACTTGGCGATGGTGCCGTCGATGTGACTCAGGTCGGCAATCACGATTTTGCTACCTTTTTTCTCTTGTATTCCTTCTGTGATAGTTTCTACTAATTGCTTTGTCGTGTTCATTTATGATTTTCTATTAATTATATATGCAAAGATACGCTAAATACGTGGAAAAACGCCGAAAATCGATAAAAATTGAGATTTTTTAGAAAAAAGTTGGGAAAAATTTTGGTGATTCAAAAAAAAGTAGTACCTTTGCACTCGCAATTGAGAAACAAAGTTAATCACTTGCTAAGAAACTTTGGGATATGGTGTAATGGTAACACTACAGATTCTGGTCCTGTCATTCCTGGTTCGAATCCGGGTATCCCAACAAGGTTTGAGCATCTTTCTTTTGAAAGATGCTTTTTATTATATGGGGGTATGGAAAGAAAGAAAAATGGAAAGTGAAATGATGGGATATGGAAAATCCCCTGCAAGGTTTTTGCCTTGCAGGGGATTTTTTTGAGGTAGATGGGCATCTGTGACAAGGCCCTTATGTTCTGTTTACTTGTTTTCTGCGTCGATAGCCTTGATTTTCTGTTTTACCAGCTCCAAGTCATCCTTGAGTTTCTGAACCTTGCGGTTCATTTCCTCAATCAAGCTGTTGCCCTTCTTGCTGGCGGCGTTGAGGAATCCCAGGTTGTTCTCGTAGGTGGTAATCTCGCCACGCAACTGGTCATAGCGTCTGAGCAATCTGCCACGCTCGTTGCCCAGGGCGTCTGCACCCTTCTCGGCCACATTTTTCAGGTTGGTCTTGAAACTGTCGAGGCGACGCTTGGCATTGCTGATGTGCAAGTTCTTGTACAGCTTGTCGATGACCTCACGGTATTCCGCATAGATGTTGTCTTTCTCCTTGAAGGGCACGTGTCCGATGGCGTTGTACTCCTCTGTTAGCTTCTGTAGCGCTTGTTGCACGTTCTCTCCCGGGGTTTCTAGCAAGTCTTTCAGCTTTGCTACCACCTTGCGCTTCTTGTCCAGGTTGGCGTGCTCGGCATTGCGAGTGCTGGCGTTGGCCTTGTTGCGGGCATCAAAGAACTTGTTGCAGGCGTCGATGAAGCCCTTCCAGAGCAGGTCGCCTTGCTTGCGTGGCACCGTTCCTACTTCCTTCCATTCCTTCTGCATTTCAATGATGCGGTCGCCCGTTTTCTTCCATTCCGTGCTGTCAGCCAATTCTTGCGCCTCCTTCACGAGGGCTTCCTTCTTTTCCAAGTTCTTTGCGTACTGTGACTTGAGACCCTTGAAAAACTCTGCCTTCTTGCAGAAAAAGACATCGTTAATCGAGCGGAAACGCTCGAATATCTTTACGTTCATCTTCTGGGGGGCAAAACCGATGGCTCTCCATTCCTGTTGCAAGGCAATCACGTCTTTCGCTGTGTTTTCCCATTGTGCCGCCGTCTTGATGGCATCGATGTTGATGGCTTCCAGCTTTTCGCAGATGGCGGTCTTCATCTCCAGGTTCTTCTCCTCCTGGGCGCGGATAGCCTCGTAGTGCTGCTGGTGCTTCTTGTTGATGACCGTGCTAGCGGCCTTGAAGCGAGCCCATATTTTCTCACGCAGTTCCTTGGTGACGGGGCCTATCTCGCGGTACTGTTGGTGCAAGTCCTGCAACTGGTGGAAGGCGGAGATGACGTCCTCCTCCTTGCCCAAGTTCTCGGCTGCCTCGCAGATGGCGGTCTTGGCTTCCAAGTTCTTCTTGAAGTCATACTCGCGCGCCTCACTGTTCAGTTTGAGCAAGTCGTAGAACTGCTCCACGTGGAGCTGGTAGTTGCGCCAAAGCTCGTTGGCCTTGTCTGCTGGAACGACCTTGATGTCCTTCCATTCCTGCTGTAGCACCTTGAAATCATTGTAAGAGTTGTTGGCTTCCTCGGGTGAGGTGGCCATGGACTTTATTTTCTCGATAATCTCAAGTTTCTTTTGTAGGTTAATCTGCTTCTCCATCTCTTGCTCCAGTAAGATTTTGGCGCGCTTCTCCTTGATGATTTGCATTTCCGCCTTGAAGGCCTCCTCCGTATCGTCAGGCAAGAGTACGTATTTTTCCGGGTCGCCGCCATTCTCCAGATATTCTTTGCTCTGGGCATCACGCTCGGCGAGGTGAATCTTGTAGAAAGTAGTCTTCAAGTGATCAAGCTCTTCCCTGGAGGGAGCTTCTTCGCTGTGGGCAATTTCTTTCACTCTTTCGAGCACTTCCTGCTTGCTGGCATATACCTTCTTTGCAGGTTCTTCCTGGGTTCCCTGTACAAGGGCATTTTCTTGAGAGTCCATCATGTCACTGTATTTAGTTTTGATGATTCGATTTCCTGATCGCCGCCCCCTTTGTGGGGCAAGTCGACCACATATACACAATAATTTTGCAAACTTAGGTAAAAAATGTGAATAAACCTAATTTGTCTTGTATTTTTTACTATAATCTTTACTTTTTTAATCTTTTTTGCATAATATGCCTCCTTGCTGGGGTTACAAGAGTCGCTTGTAGCGCAAGAAACCCCACGAGAGGGTGGAGACCACCACTGAAATCAGGATGGCGACGGCAAATCCCCACGTGTTGTTCTCCATGCCGTTGATGAGGTTCATTCCGAAGAACGAGGAGATGAGCGTGGGCAACATCATGACGATGCTGATGGAGGTCAGCGTACGCATCGTGGTATTCATGTTGTTGTTGATTATGCTGGAGTACGTGTCCATCGTCGATTCCAGGATGTCGGAGTAGATGCTGGTCGTCTCCCGGGCCTGGGTCATCTCGATGTTAACATCCTCGATGAGGTCGGCGTCCAGCTCGTCCACCTGCAGCTTGAACTTCAGTTTCGACAAGAGGTTCTCGTTGCCGCGGATGGAGGTGTTGAAGTAGGTGAGCGAGTCTTGCAGGCGCGATAGGCCGATCAAGCTCTCGTTGTTGACTCCATGGTCGAGGTTGCGCTTTGCCTTCTCGATGAGGGAGTTGATCTGCTTAAGTCGTTTCAGGTACCACACGGCAGAGGAGAGGAAGAGCCGGAATATCATATCTACGTAGTCGGTGAATCCCTCGCCGCGCTTCTGCTGGAAGCTCACGAAGTCTATCATCATATTGGTCTCGTAGTAGCATACGGTGATGGTGACGTCACGCTTGTGGATGATGCCGAGGGGCACAGTGGTGTAGGGGGTGCGGCTACGTATCTCCTTAACGTAGGGGATGCGGAGGATGATGAGCATCCAACCGTCGTCGTATTCGTAGCGAGCACGCTCATCGGTGTCGCTGATGTCCGAGAGGAAATAGTCGGGTATCTTGAATTCGTCTTCCAGCAACCGCTGGTCTTCATCGGTTGGACAGGTTACTTGTATCCAGCAGTTGGGCTGCCATTCGTTGATTGCCTTCAGGTTGTTCTCGATGTTCCAGAATGTCTTCATTGTTGCTAATCTCCACAAAAATAGTAAAGGGTATGGAGACTAGCCTAGGGTTTCACCTTATTATATTATGAGTCCTCTTGCTGAATCTCCACGCCTAAAAATAGTTATTGTCCGCGTGATAGTCGTCCATATTGTTTGATGTTAATTTTTAAAATCGGTTGCAAAGTTAAGTAAAATAAACCAAAGTGGCAAAAATAAAGTCGAGATTTTTCTTTCGGCTTTCATTTTTTATTATATTTTTCATTCTTGGGTCATTCACACGTATGTTTCCAGAAACTTCAGCGCGCCTTCTACCTGCAAGGTTTGGGTGGAGGCTGGTACCACGATGCTCTCGCCCTCTTGCAGGGATATAGCATAGCCCTCGTTGTCGGTCAACTTAGCCTTGCCCTTCAGGCCGACGAGGATGACGAAGCTGTCCAGTTCCGAGTAGTCGAGGGTCATCGGTTCGTCGAGGTCATAGACGGCGGTGTTGAAGAAAGGGCATTCCACTAGGTTTACGCCTTGGTTTTTGGCGGGTGTGTAGGCTTGTCGGTAGTTGTCGAGTACGGTATAGTCGATGCACTCGGCGGCCTCCCGGGTGTGTAGTTGTCGATAGTTACCCTCCTTGTCTTTGCGTTTGAAGTCATAGATGCGGTAGGTGACGTCGCTGGTCTGCTGAATTTCTGCCACGAAGCACCCCGGTCCGATGGCATGGATGCGGCCGGCGGGGATGAAGAAGCAGTCGCCTTCCTCAACGGAATATTGTGCTAGTGCATCGGTGATGGTGTCGTTCTCCACCATCTCTTTGTACTGGTGGGGAGTGATTTGCATCTTCAGTCCATTGTATAGTTTGGCACCGACTTCGCATGGCAGGGCGTACCACATCTCGGTCTTGCCATGCTCCTTGCCCTGTCGGTGCGCAATCTCGTCGTTGGGGTGAACCTGTATGGAGAGGTCTCGGTTAGCATCTATGAACTTGACGAGTAGGGGGAACTCGTTACCGAAGTGTCGGTAGTTCTCCACGCCCAGGAACGCCCCCTTCAGCTCGGCTACCACCTCGTTGAGACTTTTGCCAGCCATCTCCCCTTCGGCTACGACGCTCTCGCTGCCGGGCACTCCTGATACCTCCCAACTCTCCCCGATATTGTCCTGGTGGATGTTGAGGTGTTTGAAAGTAATGATCTTGTTGCCACCCCAGATGGTGGATTTTAATAGTGGTTGAAATTTTAATGGTTTCATAACTGTAGTGTTTGGATGTTCATAAAGTCTTGTCTTGTAAGATACGTTTTTCTTCTATCATTTACTTAGATTCCTCGGCTTAATTTTCTTTCCAGAATGCTGGTGTGAAGATGACTAGCACGCTGAATATCTCCAAACGGCCGATGAGCATCATCAGCGAGCAGAACCATTTGGCGATGTCGGGCAGCTGGCTCCACGACATGGTAGGCCCGATCTCCACGCCCAAGGTTGGTCCCACGTTGCCCACGCAGCTCAGGGTGATGGTGACGGCGTTGGTATTGTCGATGCCCATCGCTATCATCGTGAAGGAGATGAGGAGGCACGTGAGGAGGTAGGTTATCATGAACGCGAACAGGGTGACGCGTTTCTGGTTGGACACGTTCACCCCGTCTATCTTCAGCGGGAGCACGGCGTTTGGATGCAGTATCTGCCGGAACTCATTCTTGACGATCCTGAACATCATTACGCCGCGGATGCACTTGATGCCGCCGCTGGTGCTGCCCGAGCAGGCTCCGAAGAACATACACAGGGCGAGGACGACCCAGGTGACGTGTGGCCATAGGGCTGCATCGTCGTTGAACAGTCCTGTAGTGGTGATGAACGACACCACTTGGAAGAGGGCACTGCGGAAGGCGTGCTCCAGATCATAATGGCGCATCGCCATCAGCTCTGCCATGATGAAGGCGGTGAATACGGATACCAGGAAGATGTAGAATCTGAACTCGGAGTTCTTGAGCAAGTCCTTGAACTTCAACTTGATGACTGCTGCGTAGAGCACCGTGAAGTTGATGCCAGAGAGGAAGGTGAACAGGGTACAGATGTATTCGAGCGAAGGTGACTGGAAAAACTCTGTACTCGAATTGTGGGTGGAGAAACCACCGGTGGCGGTGGTGGTCATGGCATAGTTGAAACTGTCGAAGATGCCCATGCCTCCGATATGGTAGCTTGCGATGCAGGCGAGGGTAAGCACGATGTAGATGCTCCATATCCACTTGGCGCTGGTGGAGAGGCGGGGGTGCAGCTTGGTCTTGATCGGCCCCGTCGCCTCGGCGGCGAACACCTTGGTTTGTCCTCCCACAAGGTTGGGTAGCAGGGCGATGGTGAAGAATACGATGCCCAGGCCGCCTATCCACTGGGTGAGCGACCGCCAGAACAGCAGACCATGCGGCAAGGCCTCCACATTGTCGATGATGGTGGCTCCCGTGGTGGTAAATCCCGACATTGTCTCGAAGTAAGCGTCGGTAAAACTATGCAGGTAGCCGCTTACCAAAAAGGGGAAGGTGCCGAAAAAGCTGAATACGACCCAGGTCAGGGAAACCACGAGGTAAGCGTCGCGACGTGACATGGAGTTGTCGGCGTTGTTGCCTTGCCATTTCAGGCCGAGCCCAGCGCCGATGGTGATAAAGATGGTGACAAGAAAGGCGAAGACATCGTCCTCCTGATATATCAGGGAGACTCCCAGGGATGCGAGCATGAGGACAGCTTCGAGAAAAAGCAGTTGCCCAAGCACCTTACATATCAATTTTCGGTTTATCATTCCTAACAGTTTATCCTTGGTCTTTGTTACACGAAATATTTCTCCAGCTTCTTCATGTTGACGTTGTGGCAGAATATCATCACGGAGTCGCCCGCTTCGATTTGTGTGTTGCCGCTGACGAGCATACCCTCGTCCTTCCTCACTAGTCCGCCGATGGTCACGCCGATGGGAAGTCCCAGGTCCTTTACGGGCTTCTTGGTGACTTTCGACCCCTCCTTGGCGATGAACTCCGCCACATCGGCGTTGGCGTTCATGAGAAACCGCACGTTCATCACGTCGGCATCGAGCATCATCTGGTAGATATAGCTGGCCGCAATTACCTTTTTGTTGATGATGGTGCCGATGTCGAGGCTCTCCGCCATACTCACGTAATCGACGTTCTCGACGGCGGCCACCGTTTTGCGCACCCCCATCCTCTTGGCGGTGAGGCAGGCGAGGATGTTGGTCTCGGTGTTGCCGGTCAGGGCGACAAAGGCCTGTGTGCTGCGGATGCCCTCCTCGTTGAGCAGGGGAATGTCTCGCCCATCGCCATGGATGACAAGTGCCTTCCGGTCGTCGAGGATGTCGTTGAGGTATTCGCATCGGCCCTCGTCGATCTCGATGATCTTGCTCTCCATGTACTCCGGCATCTTCTTCACGGCTCTCACCGCCGTCCTTCCGCCGCCCATGATCATGACGTTCTTCACGTCCACATAGTGTTCCTTGCCCACGATCTTGCGCACGTAGGGGATGTAGTTGCGGGTGGTCATGAAGTAAGCCAGGTCGTAGAGCTTTAGCTCGTCGTAGCCGCCCGGGATGATGGTCTCTCCGCCTCGCTTGATGGCCACCACGTGATAAGGGTCGCTGGGACCGCTGATGTCCTTGAGTGGCTTGTTGAGAATCTCGCAACTCTCCCTCAGCTTGATGCCGAGCATGGTCAGAGCACCGTCGTGTACATCCCATCGCTGGCGCACCCAGCTCATCTTTAGTCCGTTGTTGATGTCCACGGCGGTGAGCATCTCGGGATAGATGAGCTTGCTGACGCCCAGGTTCTTGAAGAACTCTTGCGCCTGCGGTTCCATGTACTCGGGGTTGTCTACCTTGGCGACGGTGCGCTTGGCGCCTAGGCTGTTTGCTAGGATGCAGGCCGTGATGTTCTTGCTCTCCAGGGGGGTCACCGAGATAAACAGGTCGGCGGCGCCGACATTGGCGTTGCGTAGGGTCTTCAGACTCGTGGGCTGCCCCACCATGGTGAGCAGGTCATAGTCCGCCCCGATGCCGGAGAGCCTGTCCTCGCTGTCATCGATGAGCGTGATGTCCTCGTTGCTCCGTGAGAGCAGCCGCGCTAAGTGTGTGCCGATGGCGTATGCGCCCGCTATGATTATCTTCATGTTGTTGATTTTTTAAGATTCTAACTGGCTGAGGATGGTCTTCCTGATCGACTCTTCGTCGAGTCCTACGGTCTCCCGGAGCTGTCCCACGGAGCCGTGCTCCACAAACTCATCGGGTATGCCCATTCTCGTTATCCGTGGGTGGTGACCGTGGTCGCTCATCCATTCCAGCACGGCCGAACCGAATCCGCCCTTCCTCACGCCATCCTCGATGGTGACGATGCGGTCGAACTTCTCCACCACCTCCTGCAGAATTTGTTCGTCGAGGGGCTTGAGGAAGCGCATATCGTAATGGGCTACGAGGGCTTTTCCCTTGTTTTCCTCCTGTCTTTCTATGTCCCTGATGACCTTTTCCGCATCGTTGCCGATGGGTCCGAGGGTCAGCACTGCTACATTCTCGCCGTCCCTCAGCTTCCTGCCTATGCCTGTCTTGACTTCTTCCATCTCGTTCTTCCAATCTACGAGCGTGCCCTTGCCCCGGGGATAGCGTATCACGTAACTGCCCCGGCCGGGGAGCTGGGCCGAATACATTAGGTTGCGAAGCTCATGCTCGTCCATCGGGGAGGCGATGGTGAGGTGGGGGATGGGACGTAGCGCAGCCAGATCGAACACGCCGTGGTGGGTCGGGCCGTCTTCGCCCACTAAACCGGCGCGGTCCAGGCAGAGCACGACGGGCAGATTGAGCAATGCCATGTCGTGGATGATATTGTCGTAGGCTCTCTGGGCAAACGAGCTGTAGATGTTGCAGAACGGTTGCAGCCCGTCCTTGGCCATGCCTCCCGAGAAGGTGACGGCATGCCCCTCGGCGATGCCCACGTCGAACACACGGTCGGGCATCTCCTTCATCATGATGTTCATCGAGCACCCCGTGGGCATGGCGGGTGTGACCCCCACGATGTGAGGATTCTTGCGTGCCAGTTCGAGCAGGGTCTGCCCGAACACGTCTTGGAATTTTGGGGGTTGGTTGCTGGTGTCAGCGATGATGCGTGCACCCGTCTCGGGGTCAAACTTGCCGGGGGCGTGCCAGATGGTGGCGCTCTTCTCGGCGGGCTCGTAGCCCTTGCCTTTGGTTGTGTGCAGATGGAGGAGCTTGGGACCCCTCATGTTCTTCAGCTGCCTAAGCACCCTGACCACCTCCTTCACGTCGTGTCCGTCGAAAGGGCCGAAGTAGCGAATGTTCATCCCCTCGAAGATGTTCTGTTGGTGGCTGAGTGCAGACTTCAAGGCGTTGTTGAGCCTGAGGATGCCCTTGCGTCGCTCTTCGTTGAGGTAACCCTTGGAATGGAGCCATTGGGAGGCCTTGAAGCGCAGTCGGTTGTAGGTCTCATTGGTGTCGAGGTTGAGGAGGTACTTCTCCATGCCGCCCACGGCGCGATCGATGCTCATGTCGTTGTCGTTGAGGATGATGAGCATGTCGTTGGGAGTGCTCGAAACGTTGTTGAGCCCCTCGAAGGCCAGTCCGCCGCTCATGGCTCCGTCACCGATGACCGCCACGACATGGCGGTCCGTCTTGCCCGTCTTCCGGGCTGCCACGGCCATGCCCAGGGCGGCGGAGATGGAGTTGCTGGCGTGCCCGCAGGCGAAGGTGTCGTATTCGCTCTCTAGGGGGGAGGGGAAGGGGCGTATGCCGTGCAGTTTCCGATTGGTGCAGAAACTATCGTGTCGCCCGGTCAGAATCTTGTGCCCATAAGCCTGGTGTCCTACATCCCATACGATGCGGTCGCCAGGGGTGTCGAATACGTAATGCAGGGCTACCGTAATCTCTACCACGCCCAGCGATGAGGCAAAGTGGCCGGGGTTGACGGAAACCTCGTCTATGATGTCTTCCCTAAGTTCTTTGCAGACTTGCGGCAATTGGTCGATACTCAGTCTCCGTAAGTCGGCGGGGTATTTTATCTTGCTTAAAAGGTTAAACTTTTCTATGTCCATTATTTTCAACTCGTGAATAACTTTTGCAAAGGTACAATAAAAAGTTGAAAGTTTGTCACTTCCCCTTATATTTCGCTAGATAATTTTGATTTTTCGGGAAAATCTTTGTATTTTTGCAAACAATTGGCCGTCAAATGCCAAAAAACATTAAAGAAGTACCCTGAATCGTATCTCAATGCGTAATTATTAAAACAAAAAAGATAAAATGAGAAAAAATGTAATCCTCTTTGGAGCGATGCTGACGGTGGCAACCTCAGCGATGGCTCAAACCAAGAACGGCGGCATCAGTGAGTCGGCGTTGCAGCAAATCGTGAAGTCACAGAAGACCGGCGCTGCCGACAAGGCTCTCTTCAACGCCATCGCTGGCAACTCCATCGACGACCTGGTGAAGAACCCAGCCCTTTCTGCCGACGTGGATACGCATTTCAGTGTCGAGACACCCAAGCAGAGCATCCACAATCAGAAAAGCTCGGGACGTTGCTGGATGTTCAGCGGTCTGAACGTGCTGCGCTCCAACTTCGCCCAAAACGACTCTATCGGGCGTGTGGTGGAATACTCGCAGGACTATCTCTTCTTCTACGACCAGCTGGAAAAGGCCAACTTGATGCTCCAGGGCGTCATAGACACTGGCAAGAAGTCGATCGAGGACTCGCAGGTGCAGTTCTTCTTCAAGAGTCCTCTCAACGACGGCGGCACGTTCTGCGGTGTGGCTGACCTTGCGGAGAAATACGGCCTCGTGCCGATGAGCGTACAGCCCGAGACCTATTCCAGCAACAGTACCTCCAAGATGAGTAAGCTGGTAAGCAGCAAGCTGCGCGAGTATGGTCTGGAGCTCCGCAAGATGGTGGCTCAGGGTAAGAAGGCACAGGCTGTGCAGGAGCGAAAGACCGAGATGCTCGCCCAGGTGTACCGGATGCTATCCCTAACCCTTGGCGAGCCGGTGAAGGATTTCATCTACGCCTTCAAGGACAAGGACGGCAAGCAGGTAGGCGAGGCTAGGAGATATACTCCGAGGAGCTTCTACGAGGAGACGGTTGGGCACGGTCTGAACGGCACGTTCCTCATGGTGATGAACGACCCGCGCCACCCTTATCACAAGACCTACGAGGTGGAGTATGACCGCCATACCTACGATGGACACAACTGGAAGTACCTCAACCTGCCGATGGAGGAGATAGCCGCCCTTGCTATCGCCTCGCTCAAGGACGGTCGCAAGATGTACTCTAGCTATGACGTGGGTAAGCAGCTCGACCGAAAGCGCGGCTACCTGGCACTCGACAACTTCGACTACGGGTCGCTCTTCGGCACCACGTTCCCTATGGACAAGGCCGAGCGCATCTCCACTTTTGACAGCGGCTCGACCCATGCCATGACCCTTACCGCCGTGGACCTCGATGCACAGGGCAAGCCCCTGAAGTGGAAGGTGGAGAACAGCTGGGGTGCGGACAACGGGTTCTCGGGTTGCTTTATCATGACCAACGAATGGTTCAATGAGTATATGTTCCGTCTTGTGGTCGATAAGAAGTATGCCTCTGACCAGCTAGTTAAGGAGTTTGACCAGAAGCCGACCTTGCTGACCCCCGACGACCCGCTGTTCCAGTTGGAAGACTAACACACTTACAGACACATATCATGCAAGAGAAAGAAGTAAGGGAGCGCATCGTCGCTCTCATCCAGAAGGAAGTGGTGCCGGCTATCGGTTGTACCGAGCCGATGGCGGTGGCCTTGTGTACCGCCCAGGCGGCGACGACCCTCGGCAAGCGGCCCGAGTCCATCAAGGTGCTGCTCAGTCCCAACATGCTGAAGAACGCCATGGGCGTCGGCATCCCTGGTACGGGGATGATTGGACTTCCCATCGCCATTTCGCTGGGCGCAATCATCGGCAAGCCCGAGTACCGCCTGGAGGTGCTGAAAGACCTGACCCCCGAGACCCTGGAGGAAGGCAAACGGTACATCGACGAGGCCTGCATCGACATCCAGCTGAAGGAGGGCGATATCGACAAGTTGTACATAGAGGTGACCTGCCAGTCGGGCGAAGACAAGGCCACGGCGATTATCTCGGGTAGCCATACACATTTTATATACATTGACCGCAATGGCGTTGCGCTGATTGACCAGCGCAACGTCCGTGGGGCAGGCTGTGAGGCAGATGACGACATTCAACTCGACTTCAAGACGGTGTATGATTTCGCCGCGACTGCCCCTCTTGACGAGATTCGTTTTATCCTGAAGACGCAGGAGTACAACATGAAGGCGGCGGAGCTGTCCATCAAGGGCAACTACGGCCACTGCCTGGGCAAGACGATGGACCGCCCTCTGAGCCACGGCATCTTCGGCGACAACATCTTCTCGCACATCATCTCGCGCACCGCCTCGGCTTGCGACGCCCGCATGGGTGGGGCGATGATACCGGTAATGAGCAACAGCGGCAGCGGCAACCAGGGCATCTGCGCCACCAACCCCGTGGCGGTGTATGCAAGGGAGAACGAGAACACCGAGGAGGAGCTGATACGCGCCTTGACCCTAAGCCATCTCACCGCCATCTACATCAAGCAGAGTCTGGGCAAGCTGTCTGCGCTCTGCGGATGCGTGGTGGCCTCCACGGGCAGCAGCTGCGGCATCACCTATTTGATGGGCGGCGACTACACTCGCATCTGCAACTCGGTGAAGAACATGGTGGCTAACCTCACGGGCATGATATGCGACGGTGCCAAGCCCAGTTGCGCCCTGAAGATTTCCTCGGGGGTGAGCACGGCGCTGCTCTCGGCACTGCTCTCGATGGAGGGCAAGTGCGTGACGTCTGCCGAGGGCATTGTGGACGACGATGTAGACCAGTGCATCCACAACCTGACTTCCATTGGGGCAGATGCCATGCGCGCCACCGATGACATGGTGTTGAACATCATGACGCACAAGACCTGTTGACAAACGATTTTTTGCTATCCTATGATAGAGCTAGCCATATATATAAAATAGGTGGAACCGAAAAATCGGGGGCTGAGACGCTTGTCCTGGCCTCCGATTTTCTTATTTGTATCTCTTTGCGTCGGATTGTAAGTATATATGTTGTGTGCGCTTACAATTTGATACTTCTCTTGTCTGTATGATATACAAAGTGAAAGGTGTGGTTATTTTTAATAACGTTTTGTCTGTAAATGTATGTCTTGTATTGACAAAATGTTGTACTTTTGCACTCGAAAGATAGCAAAATGTAATTTTAATAATAGGAGAGATTAGCATGAAGAAGATTGAAGCAATCATCCGCAAGACCAAGTTTGAGGATGTAAAAGAAGCGTTGCTTGCCGCCGACATTGAGTGGTTCTCTTACTACGACGTAAGAGGAGAAGGCAAGATGAGACAGGCTCGTATCTACCGTGGTGTGATGTATGACACCAGTAGTATCGAGCGAGTGTTGCTGAACGTGGTAGTTCGCGACAAGAACGTGGAGAAAACTATTAGTGCCATTTCGGAGGCAGCCCGCACGGGTGAGATAGGCGATGGTCGTATCTTTGTGATTCCAGTGGAGGACACAGTGAGAGTGCGTACGGGTGAGAGAGGCGACATCGCCCTCTATAATGCCGAGCAGGAGAAATAATGTGTATGGTCTTGTGGATAAGGTCTGCAAGGTCCTAGATGAGGGAGGTAAATAGTTTTCAGATAGTAACAACACTTAAACAATAAAGATTATGAGTGTACAGGATTTAGGATTATCAGTAGATACCGTATGGATGCTCCTTGCAGCCATGTTGGTCTTTTTCATGCAACCGGGATTTGCCCTCTGCGAGGCGGGCTTTACCCGTAGTAAAAACACAGCGAACATCTTGTTCAAGAACTTCGTCGACTTCATGGTCGGTTCCGTTCTTTTCTGGTTCGTAGGTTTCGGATTTATGTTTGGTAGTGATGGTGCCGGTTTTATCGGTATGCCTAACTTTGGCGACCTCAGTTTCTATCACGGCGACCTCCCTACTGAGGGCTTCCTTATGTTTGAGACGGTGTTCTGCGCCACTAGTGCTACTATCGTTTCAGGTGCAATGGCAGAGCGTACCAAGTTCTCCATGTATTGCGTCTATTCATTCTTCATTTCATTGATTATCTACCCAGTAGAAGGTCACTGGACATGGGGTGGTGGCTGGCTTTGCAACGGCGATGAGGGTTCGTTCATGATGAATACCTTCGGTGCTGCCTTCCACGATTTCGCAGGTTCTGCCATCGTTCACTCTGTAGGTGGTGTGCTCGCTTTGGTAGGTGCTATCTGCCTTGGTCCACGTATCGGCAAGTATCGCAACGGCAAGAGTGTTGCTATCCCTGGTCACAACTTGATGGCTGCTGCCCTCGGTGTGTTCATCCTCTGGTTCGGATGGTTCGGATTCAACCCAGGTTCTCAGCTTGCTGCCTCTGGTGAAGTAAACCGTGTAGCTATCAGCCACGTGTTCTTGACAACTAACCTGGCTGCTGTGTGCGGTGGTCTCGGTACTATGTTCACCTCTTGGATTAAGTATGGCAAGCCTTCATTCTCATTGACATTGAACGGTGTCTTGGCAGGTCTTGTAGCCATCACTGCTGGTTGCGACCTCGTTAGTCCTCTCGGTGCTGCTATCATCGGTCTCTTGGCAGGTATCATCCTCGTGTTCTCTATCGAGTTTATCGATGCCAAGCTTCACATCGACGACCCAGTGGGTGCTAGCTCAGTACACGGTGTTTGCGGTATCTTCGGTACCTTGATGACTGGTCTCTTCGCCCTCGACGGCGGTGCCTTCTACGGCGGTGGCTTCGGTTTCTTCGGGGCAGAGCTCTTCGGTATTCTTGTAATCGACATCTGGGCTGCAGCTACGGGTTTCATCCTCTTCTACACCATCAAGAAGGTGGCTGGTCTCCGTGTTGACAAGCGCATTGAGGAGGAAGGTCTCGACATCTATGAGCATGGCGAGAGCTGCTATAACTAAGAGTTGGGAAATGCGAGAGAGAGTATATCGTAAAGGTTTTGGTTGGCAAACTTATGGATTTCACATATAATTTGTAACTTTGCAACCGAAACTTTTCAAAAACAACGGAAGTTTAATCATTAAACGAAGAAGATTATGAAGTATTTTGACATGAAGAAGTTAGCTGTAGCGGCATTGGGAATGATGGCTTGTGCCACAAGTGCCATGGCACAGGATAAAGTGGAGGGCTCCATCGGGGCAGACATCGTAAGCCAGTATTACTGGCGTGGTCAAGACTTGGGAAGCATTTCCCTTCAGCCCACTCTCGGCATCGCTTACAAAGGCTTGTCGTTGACGGCGTGGGGAAGCGTGGGCATCTCGGAGCCAAGCGATACCAAGGAGTTCGACTTGACTCTGGGCTATGAGACAGGAGGTTTTCACATTGGCATCACCGACTATTGGTTTAACTCGCCCAATGAGAAGTATTTCCAGTATGCCTCCCACGAGACCTCTCATGTGTATGAGGCCAACGTGGGTTACGACTTCGGTCCGCTAGCCTTGAACTGGTACACCAACTTCGCTGGCAACGACGGTCTCAACAAGGATGGCAAGCGCGCATACTCTTCTTATGTGGAGGCGACTGCTCCGTTTAAGTTGGGAGCCCTCGACTGGGAGGCTGCCATCGGTGCGGTGCCATACGCCACTAGCTTCTATGGGGATGCCAACGGCTTCGCCGTGACAAACATCTCCCTGAAGGCTACCAAGGACATCAAGGTGACGGATTCGTTCAGCATCCCTGTCTTCGCCCAGGTGGCAGCCAATCCAAGCAATGAGAAGGCTTATTTGGTGGTGGGCTTCACCTTACAGCCGTAAATAAATATTGGTATATCGTATTATAAAAACGTCAAGAAGGCATATCACGTATGGTGGTGTGCCTTCTTTTTTTAGGAAAAACTTTTTTTTGCCTTGATTTACGCTTGTTCTTTTAAAGTGTAAGTAAATATTATATGTGTAATAACAAAGTAAAACATAAAATAGTAAAAATGTTTTGAAGTATTACGAATGACTACTATGTAAGGCAAAATGTATTCTTTTCTTTCTTTGTTCTTTCAAAATGTTGTAATTTTGCAGCGGAAACTTAGCAATGTGTTATAAAAGCTCGTTTCTGTAGAGATAAAAGTAACCGATAAAAGAAAGGAAAAGATATTATGTGTGGAATAGTTTCTATCTTCAACATTCAGGACCAGACTCCTGAATTGCGACAGCAAGCCCTTCGTATGAGTCAGAAAATCCGTCATCGCGGTCCAGACTGGAGTGGTATCTACTGTGGTGGATCAGCCATCTTGGCCCATGAGCGACTGAGCATCGTAGATCCGGAGAGTGGTCGCCAGCCATTGTTCTCCCCCGACAAGAAGCAGGTACTTGCCGTGAACGGTGAAATCTATAACCACCAGAAAATCCGTGCTAGTTTCGCCGGCAAATACCAGTATCAGACGGGTTCCGACTGCGAGGTGGTGCTTTCCCTCTACCGGGAGATGCGTGAGGACACCGACTTCTCCTCGTTGGTATATAAGGACGAGGATGCCGTACACGGCCGTATCGTCAAGATGCTGGAGCAGCTCAACGGCATCTTTGCGTTTGCCCTCTACGACGCTGAGCGCGACGAGTTCCTCATCGCCCGTGACCCCATTGGCGTGATTCCACTTTATATCGGTTTCGACAAGGACGGCAAGGTGTTCGTTGCCTCTGAGTTGAAGTCACTCGAAGGTCAGTGCGACCACTACGAGCCTTTCCTCCCCGGACATTATTATTATAGCAAGACACCAGGCATGAAGCGTTATTACACCCGCGACTGGTTCGACTATGCTACCATGCGACAGCAATATAGCATCGATGACCAGAAGTCTGCCGCAGATCAGCTTGCTGGGGCTGAGACCAAGGACACGGCCGAGGCTGCCGAGACAGGCGGCAAGACGGCTGTGGACGAAATACATGACGCATTGGAGGCTTCCGTGAAGCGTCAGTTGATGAGCGATGTACCCTACGGCGTGCTCCTCAGTGGTGGTCTCGACTCATCCGTCATCTCCGCCATCGCACAGAAATACAGCAAGTACCGCATCGAGAATGGCGAGCAGACCAAGGCTTACTGGCCACGCCTGCACTCCTTCGCCGTGGGTTTGAAGGGTGCGCCCGACTTGGCAAAGGCTAAATTGGTCGCCGACCACATCGGTACGGTTCACCACGAGATTAACTATACCATCCAAGAGGGATTGGATGCTATCCGCGACGTCATCTACTTCATTGAGACCTACGATGTGACTACCGTGCGTGCCTCTACTCCGATGTATCTCCTTGCTCGCGTCATCCGCAGTATGGGTATCAAGATGGTACTCTCAGGCGAGGGAGCCGACGAGGTGTTCGGCGGTTATCTCTATTTCCACAAGGCACCGGGTGCCAAGGAGTTCCATGAGGAGACCGTACGCAAGCTCGGCAAGCTCTATATGTACGACTGCCTCCGCGCCAACAAGAGTCTGGCTGCATGGGGCATTGAGGGTCGTGTGCCTTTCCTCGACAAGGAGTTCCTCGATGTGGCGATGGGCATGGACCCACGCCTCAAGATGTGCCCCGACAAGACCATGGAGAAGAAAGTAGTGCGCGAGGCGTTCGCCGACCTGCTCCCCGAGGAGGTGGCATGGAGACAGAAGGAACAATTCTCCGATGGCGTGGGCTATTCCTGGATAGACACCTTGAAGCAAATCACCGCCTCCGCCGTGAGTGACGAGCAGATGGCGCACGCAGCAGAGCGTTTCCCCATCAACCCCCCACAGAACAAGGAAGAGTATTACTATCGCTCCATCTTTGCCGAGCACTTCCCCAGCGACAGTGCCGCCAAGAGTGTGCCCAGCGTACCGAGCGTAGCCTGCTCCACTGCCGAGGCTCTCGCCTGGGATGCCTCCTTCAAGAACCAGAACGACCCCAGCGGGCGCGCCGTGGCTGGAGTGCATGAGCAAGCGTATAAATAAATAATAAATTATAATGTATAAATTATAAATGTGATGAATGTGGCGGGAATCCATTTATTCATTGTCATTTATAATTTATCATTTAGAATAGAATAACCGATAAAACGAACAAGAAATGGAAAAAGGATTGTACAGTTCAGCCTATGAGCACGATGCGTGTGGCGTAGGTATGGTGGTTAACATCCACGGCAAC
>CAVBGK010000068.1:0-20309 GCA_963594995.1 Bacteroidaceae bacterium | reverse complement strand
AAAATCAAGATATTAGATATGGTTAGTCATAAGTAGTTATGGTTGATTATAAGGGTCTAAATACACACAACAAAACAAGACTTAACTATCTCTGGTGATATTATAGGTAAAACTATAAACATATATACAGCAAATGGAATACTATTATCATCGTCTATAGCAAATAATACAACCACAAGAATCCACCTTACAACAACCTCACAACTTGTAATCGTAAAGGTTGGAACGAAATGCGTCAAAATAAGAAATAACTAGACATTTAATGGGCTATCATATACTTCGACTCCTCTCCTCGCGATATGACTTTTGAGTTCTGCATTCTTTAGGTCCTTATAAATACAGAAGTCAAACTCGTATGGCAGGAGAAGGTCGTCTATCTCATTCTTGAGAAGAAGTAAGTCATTAAGAGACAAGGCTTCGCCTACCAATGCAATATCTACATCGGAAAAGGGCTTGTTGGTTCCCTTGGCTCTTGATCCAAAGAGAATAGCCTTCTTGATATGAGGAAAATGGGAGAAAACGGAAAAGACCTTCTCCCATTCCCCTTCTTCTATTCCAGATTTTTCCATCTTTTCTAAGGAATTCTTTTCTATACAGAATTATACTGATAAAGAGGAAACTACTCCTCAGAAGCCTTGATTAGATTCATCTTCTCACTAAACTTCACGAAAATAGGAAGATAGTCGTGGATAATCTGGTTGAAAACCATATTAAACTCATCCGCGTCATAACAATGGGAGGTAAGATTGCGAGAGGAAATCGTACTCATCCAAGCAGGGTCTTCGATGATGCCCATTTGCAAAGCCTTACGAATGGCATCCCTCGAACCTTGCACATTCGTATATCCTTGGTATTCCTCGTAATCTTTCATCACCTTCCAAGCCAACTCCTGAGTATATTCAAAGCGTTGCACTAAACCTTCTTTCAAAAGGTCATCCACCTCACCGCTAAATTGTTTCTCCGTAGAAACAATCTTAGCGGCATTCTGCAACCGAGCCACCGCCTTATCATAGTTGTTCAACCGTTGTATCCATCGTATGTCGTGATTCTCTGCCATAAACCTTGATTTTTCCGCAAAGGTAAGAAAAGTTTTTGAGAAAGCCCATACTACTAGCCCTTTTTCTTATCCTATACACTTGTTTTAAGTTTATTTGAGGCGTTTTCTTTGCATCTTTCATTTATAATATGTAACTTTGCACGCAAAAATTTAAACGTTTAAAGATAAAATGGCATTAAAATGTGGTATAGTAGGTCTTCCTAACGTAGGAAAATCTACCCTGTTCAATTGTCTGTCTAGTGCAAAGGCACAGGCAGCCAACTTTCCTTTTTGTACAATCGAACCCAACTTGGGTGTCATCACCGTGCCCGATGAGCGACTCAACAAATTGGCAGAGATAGTCCACCCGGGACGCATCGTTCCTGCCACTTGCGAGATTGTTGATATTGCCGGTCTCGTAAAGGGTGCCAGCAAAGGCGAGGGCCTTGGCAACAAGTTCTTGGGCAACATCCGTGAGTGCGACGCTATCATTCACGTGATTCGTTGTTTTGATGATGACAACATCGTTCGTGAAGGCGGCGCAGCCGTTGATCCACTGGAGGATAAGAGTATCATCGATACCGAGCTGCAGCTCAAGGACTTAGAGGCCATTGAATCCCAGCTCGCCAAGCAGCAGAAAACCGCAGCGGCCGGCAACAAGGACGCCAAGGTGATGGTAACGGTACTGGAAGCCTACAAGGCTGTACTGGAACAGGGCAAGAATGCCCGTTCCGTAACTTTCGAGAGCAAGGAAGAGCAAAAAGTGGCTCACGACTTGTTTCTCTTGACAACCAAGCCAGTGCTCTACGTAGCCAATGTGGACGAAGGTTCCGCCAAGACAGGCAATGAGTACAGCAAGAAGGTAGAGGAAATCGCCAAGGAGGAAGGCGCAGAGTGCATGGTCATCGCTGCCAAGACTGAGGAAGACATCGCTTCGCTCGAAACCTACGAGGACAAGCTGATGTTCTTGGAGGAACTTGGTTTGGAGGAGAGTGGCGTAAACCGACTCATCAAGAAGGCATACGCTCTCTTGAACCTAGAGACCTTCATTACCGCTGGCGAGATGGAAGTGAAGGCTTGGACTTGCCACAAGGGTTGGAAGGCTCCTCAGTGCGCCGGTGTCATTCATACCGATTTCGAGAAGGGATTCATCCGTGCAGAGGTCATCAAGTACGAGGACTACATCAAGTATGGTTCTGAGGCCGCTGTACGCGAGGCTGGTAAGCTTGGCATCGAGGGCAAGGAGTATGTGGTACAGGATGGTGACATCATGCACTTCCGCTTCAATGTATAATGTTGAATGTTAAGTGTTAAATGTTAATTTAGACATTTATTTATGATGGCAAACTTGCTTAACTATATCGTATGGAATCCAAGCCCTATCTTGGCGCATCTGGGTCCTATCACCCTCCGTTATTACTCCACATGCTGGCTCATCGGCTTGTTGCTCGGCTATATCTTGATGCACAAGCTCTACAAACAGCAGAAGTTGAGCGAAGAGAAGTTTGAGCCACTTTTCCTCTACATCTTCATCGGTGTATTGATAGGTGGACGCTTAGGACATTGTCTCTTCTATCAACCAGAGTATTTCCTCACCCAGTGGGATCACTTCATTGAGATGCTCATCCCATTCCATCATATGCCTGATGGTAGCTGGAAACTGACAGGATATGAGGGATTGGCAAGCCACGGTGGTGTCTTTGGTATGTTTATTGGCATTTGGCTCTATTGCCGCCATACCAAAGTTGGTGGATGGACAGTACTCGACAACATGGGTATCTGCTCTGGAATCACTGCCACTTTCATCCGTTTGGGCAACCTGATGAACTCTGAGATAATCGGCAAGGTAACTGATGTGCCTTGGGCATTCATCTTCGTCCGCGAAGACCAATACCCTCGCCATCCAGGACAACTTTACGAGGCTTTGGCATACTTCTGCTTTTTCCTCCTCATCCTCTTCATCTATAAGAAAAAAGGGCCTAAGAGCGTAGGAACAGGCTTGTATTTCGGGCTTTGCCTCACCCTCATCTTCACCTTCCGCTTCTTCATAGAATACACGAAGGAGATTCAAGTAGCATTTGAGGCTGGCTTGCCTATGGACATGGGACAGATACTGAGCATCCCACTTATTCTTGTAGGAGTTTGGAGCATCGCCAGAAACTTCAAGAATACTAAGGAACTAGAGAAAAAAGAACATTAACAAGAAAGAAGAATATTCTATCACAAATGAAAAAACGAGTCACCTGCAAAAACGTGTGGTTGGCTGTACACACTAAACCCGAAAGTGAGAAAAACATTAAAAGAAACTAAATATTACGGCTTTCAATCCCTCTCTCGCAAGTAAATGATTATCTTTGCGAAAAATTTCGTAACGAAAAATTTCGTAACATGGAAAATCCTTTTAAGTTCGGCTCATTGGTTGATGCCCCATACTTTACAGATAGAGTGAAGGAACTGGAGTATATCGTCCAGTTCTTGAAGAGTGAGAATCATTTGATTCTTATCTCTCCACGACGCTTTGGCAAGTCAAGCCTTGTGAGAAAGGCTGTCGTACAAACCAAACGACCATACCTGTGGCTCAATATGCAAGCTGTATTGAGCAAGGAAGACTTTGCTGCAAAACTCCTAAAGGCATTCCTTAATCAATATAAGTTTGAGAAGCTAAAGTATTATCTCCGTAACTTTCGGGTAGTGCCATCCGTCAATATGAACCCGATGACAGATGAAATCACGGTTTCTTTCCAACCATCGGCAGATAACGGAATGACGGCAATCGAGGATGTGATGGCGATGCTCCAGAAGGTATCAACACCAGACAATAAGTTGATTGTGGTTTTCGATGAATTCCAAAGCATTTTGGAGGTTGATAAGCATTTGGATAAGCAACTGCGTGCCATTATGCAGGAGCAATCTGGCATCAACTATATATTCCTCGGCAGCCAGGAGTCTATGATGACGGATATTTTTGAAAGTGTCAAGTCGCCGTTCTATCATTTTGGTATGTTGATGAGACTGAATAAGATACCATACAATGATTTCAAAGTGTATCTTGCAGAGAGATTGGGGGCAATATCTGAGAATGCGGAACAACTGGCTGATGATATTCTCGCCTTTACTGGTTGTCATCCTTATTATACGCAAGAACTGGCTTTTGCGGTATGGAATAATCTCTCTTTGGGAAAGGTAGAAGATGTGATGCACCAGTCGGTGGATGATATTGTCGCTACTCACGACTTGGATTACGAGCGTTTGTGGCTGAACTTCAACAAAACAGACAAATATGTGATGGTGGAGGTCAGCATGGGCAATAATCCTGCGCAAGACAGGAGTCTTCCTACCAGTACGATGACCAGTGCCATCGTGCGTTTGATGAAGAAGGGATATATCTTTAGAAACGAACAATACGAGGTGGAGGATCCTTTCTTCAAGAAGTGGATGCTTAAGAATGTCGTGGGATAGGAGAGATAAGACAATGTACCATTTTGTTGGTGTCAATATTGTCAGTTGTGATGCTGTTAGTATTTTTTTGATGATGTAACGAAATCACGTAGTTGTTTCTCTGCTTGCTGTACTCTCCTAACACCGATTTCTCGCTTCTTCGTAAAAATGTCGGTCTCGATGTTCTTGGCTCCTTGGTCAAGAGATGCCTTCCAGTTCCCCACGACCTTTCCCTCGTATAGGATGACAGGCTTGAAGATGCCGAAGCGATTGTGGGCTTTCGCCTCGTGCTTCTTGTCGAGTGAAACCCAACGGCTCTTGTAGCCGATGAGGTATTCGTCGTAAGGAGGGAGGAGGATGACGGATTTATTCTCTTGTTCTTTGCGAATCCATTCTTCATATTCTTGTCCTTTATAAACAAACATCGTTTGCTTGTTACCATTTGGCAAGTCTTCTACAAGAACTTCTTCTAGTTCGGAAGCAATCTGTTCGATAGCCTTTCTGTTTTGGGAGATAGGAAGACCTGTCCACCAACAGAAATCCTCAAAACTGGCAGGGGAGTGGCTACGAAAGTATTTGCGAGCTAAGAGAGCGAGGACTTCCGTTTCGGAAAGTTGAGGCTTGGAAACGCCTAATACTTTGAGCCTTTCTTCAACTAAAGCCCAGGTTGCGTCCTTACCCTTCATTTCGCCAGAGCATACCAACCCCTCCATTTCTCCACGCAGGAGAATCTGGTTGAGGTGAGCGGTATCGGAAGGTAAACCGAGCTTTTCCATTTCCACTCCGATGCCCTTTTTGGTAAGCGATAGGTTATGGGCAAGAATTCCTTTCAGGGCTTCCGTGCCCTCTTGATAGTATTGCTCAGAGAAGTTGGTTTGGTTATAGCTAGGCCATGACTTGATGGTGTTCAAGTTTCGTTCACGGCAAAGCTGCATCATCCAAGGATAGTCTTGCGCACTTACCGCTTGCACAGTGCATCGCAAGAGATGAAGACGTACTATCTTGCCCGAAGAAAAGCTCTTCTTTACAGCCTCCATCTTCGGTTCTTTCATCCTCATTCCGATAGCCCATCGAAAATAATTATAATCTTGTGCTTGCATCATCCCCATCCATTCCACAATCTCCTCAGGCTTCTCGCATTGAGAGCCAATGAGCATTTGGTTATGGAGGCGCAAGCCTATCGTTTCTTCTCTTGTCATAAATCATATATTTTTGGCTTATCATATTGCTGATGCCAGCAAAATGATCGTCTTTACGGTCTCTCTTTGATGAAGGAATTCTTTCCCATATGTTTTTATTTTGCAAACAACTTTCCAATGAGATTCAGGAGATTAGAGACTGTTTCCTTGCTCTCCACAGGAATCTTGATGGAAGTCTTGCCTGTTTGCTCATCTTTCTCCACGATAGAGTCAACCAACTGGGCAGTAGTTTCTGGTGACTTCAAGGTCTCGGCTAAGCCTGAGAGGAAAGAGACGCCTTGGGCTACCAAGTCCTTTGGTTGGGCTGGGGTGTGAGAGGCAGTAGTGCTGGCTTCTTCTGTCATTGGCGTACCTGCCTGATGAGTTGCAGAAGAGGTTGCTTGCTGAATATCTTTGTTCTCTGTATCAGCAGTGGTCTTCTTTTCTTCGAAATCCTCAATGCTCTCTGTATCCTTGACTTCTTTTGCCTCTTCGTTCCTTTCTGCTTCTGTTTCTTCCACAATGCCGCTTACCGTTTCCATCATCTTGCTGAACTTATCATCGCTGATGAATACGGAGTCCTCGCCATTGTCCAATACACCCTCAAACATGGAGGTCTTGAAACGGAGCTTGCCCAACATCCCTTCTTCTATTGTATGAGGAGAAACGAGGTTGATGACTTGGATGTTGTTCTGTTGACCAAGGCGGTAGATGCGACCGATACGCTGTTCCAATACGGCAGGATTCCACGGCAAGTCGATATTGATGATGGTGGCGGCGGATTGTAGGTTCAATCCTGTACTACCAGCATCGGTAGATAGGAAAACTCGGCTCGTAGGTTCATTCATGAAGTTATCCACCAAGTGCTTGCGCTTCTCGGATGGCACACCACCATAGAGATATTCGAAGCCAATCTCTTTTGCCTCCAGTTCCTTGGCGATGAGGCGAGTCATACGTTCCCATTGGCTGAATACCACCACTTTTTCGTCTTCCTCACTGATAATATCGCTGATGATGTTCACGCACTCATCTACCTTGGTGTCGTATCTTGTCTTTTGGTCGAGGATATAACTGCTGTCGCAAACCATGCGCATCTGAGAAAGGAACAAGAGCAAGCGTTTTCTGTCTTTGTCGGATAAGAAGTGCATCTTTCTCCATTTCAAGACAAGGGTTCTTACCGAGTTTTTCCATTCTTGGTGCATAGCCATCTGCTCCTTGGTCATCGGGATGAAGAGGTTTTTGTCAGAACGCTTTGGCATCTGTAACTTCACATCCTTTTTGCGACGGCGGATGAGGATGTCGCTCAGTTTCTTACCGATGTCGTTGAGGTTCTGATAGCCAATCACTTTGCCTGTCTCGTCTTGGATGATGTGCTTCTCCTTGAAGAGATAGTAAGGGGCAAGACGGAAGTTATCGACAAATTCCACGATAGAATAGAGTTCGTCGAGCTTGTTCTCCAAAGGCGTACCCGATAGAATCACGGAATAATCTGACTCTATCTTTCTTGCGGCACGAGAGATTTGGGTGTTCCAGTTTTTCAGTCGTTGCACCTCGTCCATGATGAGTATGTCGGTCTGCAAGCTACCCAGTATCTTGATGTCGTTGGCGGCACTGTTGTAGGAGATAATCTTGTAAGGCTCAGGACGATTGTAGGCTTCCTTGCGTTTGAGATGCGAGCCTTCAATCACATATACCTCGGCATCTGTAAACTTCTTGATTTCACTTCGCCATTGGTATTTGAGTGAAGTAGGGCAAAGGATAAGTACTGAACCGATAAGTCCTTCCTTTCGGAGAAGTTCGGCAGTACCGATAGCCTGAATGGTCTTTCCGAGACCCATCTCGTCGGCAATGATAGCCTTGCCAGCTTTGGCAGCAAAGCGGATTCCCTCTTTCTGATAAGGGTAGAGGGTAACTTTCAGGAGGCTATCCAATTTCTTGTCATCGTATGTGGCAACAATCTTCTCTCGTGTCGCTTTCTCACGAATGTCGATGATAAAGTCAATGGCATCTTTATAGCATCTAAAGGTGTCGCTTATCTGGCGAGCCTGTGTGAGGAAAGAACCGATGTGGGCGTATGCTGCCTCCTTTAAGATATGGTTTTCATCGAAATAATCCTTGGCAAGCTTTTCGTAGGCTTCCTTGTTTTCGCTTCCGATGCGAATCTTCACGCATCGTTCGTTGCGGTAAGAGAGATAGACGGAGGTATAAGGTGGCTCCTCATGATGTATGTGAACTCCCCTTTTGCTGGTAATCCATTTCTTCACGGCTTCGATATGCTTGCAAGTGCCGAGTCTTGAAGTCTTGAAATCCATGCAAGAACAATAATTCCATTCGCTGTTGGCTCCTCGATATACCACCTTGTATTCGTTGTGCTTTTCTGGATTGCGAACAACATATTCACCTGGGCAAAGTTCGTCATCCACACAGCTGATGCCAAAGTGCTCGGTATCTGTCACCTGTTGGCGCAGTTTGATTTGCCATTCCTCCAATGTCATTCCCGCTGGCTTCACTATATGCGATAATTTCACAGTTTTCTTTTTCTTGGTGGTTTTCTTGGTCTTACCACTCTTGCCGTCTTGGGTAGCCTCTTGCTTATTGTTCTTTGCCATTGTTATGTCGTTTTTTAATGTTTATACTATGATTGAATATTGTTTGCTGAGGCTCTGCTCAGATTCTGCAAAATTAGTAAAAGGTTTCTTAGTAATAAACTTTTTAGTAAGAACTTTATTACTAATTAACTAATTTGGGTGTGAAAGATAACTACTCAGTCATATTTGTCTTTATTTGTTAAAACCTGTCGCAAAGTTACAAAAAATATGAGATTGCGACACTTTTTGAAGATAATCAGCTTTTATGCTTGGAAAAAACGTACCTTTGCATTAAAAAAAGTGCGAGCTTTAGGTTAGCATTTATCCACCTCAGGAGTATATCTAGTAAAAACGTGATGGAAAAGAAAGAAGTAGCGACACTGTTTAGGCAGTATTATGGGCGAATGTATGGGATGGCTGTCAGCATCCTGTATGATGAGCAAGAAAGCAAGGATGTGGTTAGCGATATCTTCGCTCGATTGCTCACATCTGACACCGTACTGTTGCCTGATACCATCGAGCACTATCTGCTAACGAGTGTTCGAAACTCTTGCATCAAGCGCATCGCCCAAAAGACGAACCAGCAACGTCTCGCCATGCAATATGCTAGCGAGCAACAACTGGCAGTTTCGCCCGAAATGGATGAGCAAAGGATGGAGAAGATGTTGCAAATCGCTCGTTCCCAACTCTCTGCCCAACAGTTGCGTATCTTCAAGATGTGCTATCTAGCTGGTATGAAGTATGAGGAGATAGGTGAGGAACTGGGCATCAGTAGAGTGGCGGTATGGAAACATCTATCACGTATCACGACAATCATCAAGGAACAATTTAAAGATTCAGAGTTATGATGGACAAGAATATCAAGGAGGAATGGTTTGACACTCAGGTGCAACCAGAGGAGGATGAGGCTATCTTGCTGAAACGTGCCCTCTTGTATGAGAAGGCAAAGGGAGAAGTGGATGTTGAGGCTGAACTGGAAAGATTTGAAACGAAATACTTCGGAAAAGAGCAAACTGAGGTAGGTAGTAGAATATGGTTCAAGATAGCAGCTGTATTTGTGGGCTTGCTGATGCTTTCTGGCCTTTCCTATGCCGCTTACCACATTGCCAAGCAAGGGAATACTGACGAGCAAGTGGCGGTAAAGGATAGCGTAACCGTCTCTCAACCTGCTAAGAAGCAAATGGCTAGCTCGAAGACTTGGTTGGAAGTGGAGCCTAACCAGAAAAGTCCTGTTGTTTTTGAGGATGCTGAGTTATCTACGATATTAAAGTATATTGCCGATAAAGCAAACGTGAAGATTGTCTACCACAATGAGAGTTCCGCCCATGTTCGTTTCTATTTACAATGGGAGCAGGGTGATTCTCTGCAAGACATCATCGACAAAATCAATCACTTCGAGAAGGTTCATTTGTTGTTTGATGAGGCAAAGCAACTTATTGTTGTGGAGTGATTTCTAAAATCGTGTAATCATTAGGATAGCAATTAATCGTAGAATAACTATGAAGAAAATCATATTCATGATATACTTGTGCATGGCTGTTACCGCCAACTATGCACAACGCCTTTCGCATACTTTCGACAAGGCATCTTTTAGCAAGGCTTTGGTTTGGCTCGACAAGGCGCAGAGCCAATACAAGATAAACTTTATCTATGATGAGCTGGAGGATTTTACCGTCAGCACCTCTTTCAAGGACAAGGAAATCCACGAGGCTATCAACCAGATGATAGGTTTCTATCCCATCCGTGCCACATTCGACAAGGATGAAATCTATGTGGAGTGCATTCAGAAGGAACCTCAGAAGTTGATAGGTAGGGTGTTGGATGACAAGGGCGAACCGATGGAGTTTGTCAACATCGCCCTCTTAAACGTGAAGGATTCCAGCTATGTGAATGGTGGAGTGAGTAATCTTTCAGGTGACTTCGTGATTCCTACGAATCAAAAGCAAGTCATCGCTCGCTTCTCTTATGTGGGATACAAAACATTCTATAAGCGAGTAAACGTTGGCAAGATGGGAAGCATCCGCCTCTTCCGTGATGTCTATACATTAAATAAAGTGGTGGTGAAAGGACATCGTAAAACATTTGAAATGACAAAAGAGGGACTTGTTACTCAAGTGAAAGGTACACCATTGAGCGAAGCTGGTACTGCCAATGATGTGGTGGCGCAAGTGCCAAGTGTCTATGGTGGTGACGGAAAATATAGTGTCTATGGTAAGGGGGCGGCACAGATTTATGTAAACGGAAGGAAACTGACTGATGACGGCGAATTGGAAAGAATCAGTTCCAAAGACATTGCTTCCGTAACTCTCAATAATAATCCTGGCGCAAAATACGATGCTACGGTCAAAGCAGTCATCATGATTAAGACAAATAAGAAGCAAGGTGACGGTCTGAGTGGTGGATTTACCTCTACGGCTCGTCAAGGACACAATATCTCTTTGTTGGAAGGAGGTAACTTAAACTGGCGCAAGGGTGGATTGGATATTTTCGGAAGTCTTTATTATGATTTATCACAATGGTATCAGCATCAAATAGACAACAAGACTGTTATGAAGGAGGGGGATATATGGCAAATGCATAGCGACATTGGAATATTCCCGAAAAGCAAAGCTCGAATTTCCACCAAGCTCGGTTTCAATTATGTTCTCAATGAAAAGCATTCTATCGGTGCGACTTATGATGTATATTTCATGCCAAATAGTACTGCTGCATGGCCTACCCACCAAAGTGTTACGAAGAATGGAGAGGAACAAGAATCCATATTCTATGATATAAATTGGAATCGTAAGGCGGATCCTGCTCATTTTGTAAATGCTTATTATAGAGGTGAACTCGGAAAATGGAATGTTGTTTTCGATAATGACTTGGTTGTTAGTCAAAGCAAAGCTATACAGAACATCAAGGAGCAAAGTAGTGTTTCGGGGGAGAGTCAGGTAAACAGTAACAATAAGGCGGATAATATCATGGCTGCTTCCAAATTGGTGTTATCTCATCCCATGGGAAAAGGAAAGGTAGAAGGTGGCGGTGAATTTATCTACACAGACCGCAAGGAAACTTACAGCAATGTAGAACAAATAATCGCCTCTACCGACGACCATATCAAGGAAAGTAAGTTGGCAGGATTCCTAACTTATAATCTCTCTCTTGGAAAACTAGACATGGAAGCTGGACTGAGATACGAGCATACTGTTTCTGATTATTACGAGAAAGATGTATGGATAGAAGGACAAAGTCGTCGATATGATAAATTGTTTCCAAATGCAAGTGTGTCATTTCCGCTAGGTAAAGCCAAGTTCTCTTTGGATTATACGATGAAGACTCGCCGTCCATCTTATCAAGAGCTGAGTAGTAATATGCAATATGACGATGCCTTCACCTATGAAAAGGGTAATCCTCTTCTGAAACCAGAGATAATACATGACCTGGCTTTCTCTGGATTATATAAATGGATATATTTGAACTTCAGTTTTCAGCACATCAACGACTTCATCGTGAATAAGATAGACCTGCAACCTGGCGAAGGAAAACCGCTCAATATTCTTACGAATGTCAATCGTTCTCACAAGAATCAATATACGGCTGTTTTATCATTGACACCAAGTATTGGGCTTTGGTCGCCTCGCTTGTCTTTGGTATTGATGGGGCAAGACTTCGAAATGGTTCACAATGGCGAAACGCTCAAGTTGAGCAATCCTTTACTGATGACAAATTGGTATAACTCCTTCTCTTTTTCGGGAGGATATATTTTGACGGCAGATGTTACTGGGCATACATACGGCGACAATACGATTGCAACTTTGAAGCCGAGTTATCAGTTAAATTTGGGAATCACCAAGAAACAGAAACTGTGGACATTCCAATTGCAAGCAACAGATGTCTTTCGTACGGCTCGTAATTCTATGTTTACCTATGGTACAAATATGGTGCTCGATAAGTGGAATTACAGTGATTCGCAAGCTGTTAAGCTGACGATAAGTTATCGATTTAATACTGCTAATAGCAAGTATAAGGGTACTGGTGCAGGTAATGCAGAGAAGAGCAGACTGTAATAAGGTGTCTTGGCAAAAAAGTGTCGCAATCTCATGAAAATATCAAGATTGCGACACCTTTCTTATATGATTAGTCTTAATCTAGGATAGCTACTATCCTTTTAGATTTCACCCTTCCACAACCCATGCAGGTTGCAATATTCACGAGCTGCAACTTCCTTAGCATCAGCTTTTATCAGGAAGATTGCCTCTGGCTTATCACCTGGCTTTAGCTCATGGCGCAATACCTCGGTTGGGGTGAGTAACTCTATCCACTGGATGTAATGTTCTGGGAGCATCGGATGTTCCACGCTTCCTACCTTTACACGATAGCCTCCCTCGATAGGTTCGATAACTGGCACGTGCTTCTCCTTGGCTCCGTCTGTCGTGTTCTCCTTCATCAGCTTCATCGGCTGACCGCAACAACTGAGCACGGCTCCTGGGTTCACTACTTCCACCACATTGCCACAAACTGTGCAACGATAGATTTCTCTGTTCTTAGTCATAATGTTTTTGTTTTAAGTTATTACTGTAATTAATTCACTCTATACTTCGCAAAGATACGCTTTATTCCGTTACGTTCCAAGTATTTTTAGGCAAATGATGTTAAATGCCTGCATTTTCTTGAAGTTTCTTATCTTCCTTGCGCCTTTTCGAATTGTTTCAATACATCACAGTGTGTGGTGTATTTATCTATCATCTCTGGATGCTGCTTGCTGAACAGGCTCCATTCCATCATCGCCTGATATTGGGCTGATTGTGGACATAGTTGGGTACTCTCATTGTAGTCGGCATCATAAACGACCTTATACCATGGGTCGATACTGATGGATGCCAAGGCATAGAGCGAATGATAGCGAAGGGTGAGGTTATTGCTTTGTTTGCTTATCTTCAAGTACTTTTGGGCAATGGCAGCAAAATCGGCTTCGCTAGTTCGGGCACTGTCGTTGATGCTCTTACCGTAATGTGTGAGATACCAACAGTCGCCATAGCAAGAGGCTTGGTAATAACGCACGGCTAACTGGTAAGCAAGTTCATCCTTGTCCACTCCCTCACGGCTTACGTTATATTTGCCGATGAGCTGATTCATCTCTTGGCAAAACTTTAGCTTCGGGTTCTCCTTCATATTCGCATAATCTCCTTCTATGCCCCAAATGTTATCGTCACTTACCTTTTGGTGGTTGAACCAGAAAGGCACATCGTAACTGCGCTTGGAGGCATAGTAGCTGATGGCTTGCTTATTGGTGAAAGGCAGGGATACATCCTTGAGCCATTTGGAGGCTTCGCCAAAGTTGCCCTCGGCAAGATATTTGGTGCCAATCATATCATGGAAGAAATCTGCGTTGCGATAGAGCGACTGGCAGACATATTGCTCGAAGACATCCTCATGCTGAGCAGTGATGAATGAATAGTAGTCGGCGAGTTGCTGGGCAGTGAGGATGTCGAGTTGTGTGGCATATTCCGAGGAGTAGGGATACTTGCTGATGCGCTGTTTCTTTTGCTCATCCTTTCCGAAAGAGCACTCATAGGCATCCATCATGCCATACATCGCTGTTGCCATGTTTGCATATTCATTGACTTTCTCTGTATGTCCCATCAAATTGCTGAGGAGTTTGAAGTGACGGTATAAGGCACGATAAGCGATGTGTTCCTGTACCTCGGTGTAGTGATTGCCATAATAGGCTCCATGGGCTTCTTCCTTTGCTTTCTCATCGAGCCATTTGAGCTCGCCAACCCAAAAGTTGGAGTAATCTCCTGTCACTAGTTTCACTTGTGTATTCCGGGTAGAAGCCAAGAGACGGATAGCTCTGGCATTGTCCTTCATTCTCTGGGTTCCATCGAGTGTCATGGCTTCGTTACTTTCCTTCCAAGCTTCCCTTGCATCTCCATTGAGATAATGGAGCATGGCAGTGGCTGAACGCCAGAGACATGGACTTTGGGTCTTGCCTTCGGCGATAACCTTGTTGGCGAAGGTGATGAAGTCTAAGGCTTCTTTCTTGTTGATAATCTTGGCACCGATGAGATCCATCCATTCTTTGTCGATTTGGATAGTACCATTACTACGTTGGCTTTTCTCGTTGCTGTCTATCGTCTGCTGGTGATTGTTGACGAAATCCTGTACCAAGTAGGCAAGTATCGGTGAGTTTGGATTGTTGAGATAGATGCTCTGTATGCCAGCTAGGTTGCGGTAGTTGCGAGCTATGGCTTTGATGCTCAAAATGTCACCTTGTTTGGCATAGATGTCAAGTGCATGCTGGCGTTTGCCTGTTTTCCAAAGAGAGCGGGCATAGATGTTGTACATCGCCTCTTTCCACATAGACTGTGGGAGCTTGGAGGCGACGGTATTCCAATAGGTGATGTTCTGCTGGTTGAGATTCTTCACCATGTTGATGCGCATACGGAGCAGGGCATATTGGCTCTTTAGCTTGCTGCCCTTGTAGAGCTTGGCGGCATTGCCAATTTGGGTGAGCGACTGTTGGGTTTGCAACCGTTCCTGCTTGGAGGCGTATCTCCAGGCATCGGGATTCAAGGTCTCACATGCTTTGAGGTAAGTGTTCAGACGTTTAAGATACGTCTGCATCTCTAAGTCCTTCTTGTTTTTGGCTGCTTTCAAGACATCATCTTGATTCCACTTGTAGAAATCCAAGTTGACGTTAGTCTCCTGTCTATTGGCATATTGCTGCCAATAGTTGCTGATATCGTAGAGGTAGGTAGGTGAAACTTGGTTGCGGTTGAACACACTGAACATATAGTAGTTGTGGTCTGACCTTTCGGGCATACAGGCATTGGCACTGGTAGCGAAGGCTACGGCCATAAGGCTAATGGCGATAAATCTTTTCATAATCTTCTGAACTGAATCGTTTGATATTTTGGTTGTTGAGGTCGAATAGGATGACCTCGTCGTTGATTTCTTTGTTTTGGCTGTTGATGCTCTTGATGGCTTCCATGATGTCGGTCATTTCTGGCTGTCGCACCACGATGCTGTCGCCCGGCAATATGGGAAGGTCATCGTCTTTGTGTAGGATGCCCACAAACTTGCCGTCTCGGAATAGAATGTTCCAGCGGAACAAGGGGTAAGCGGCGGAGAGCTTCAGTGGGTAGTTGGTGAGGTGTTGTATATAGGGGGCCACATCCTTCATGTCTAGTATCGGCTTTTGGCATTTCAACTGTTTGGCGTCGCCTGTGTTGTACATCATCAGGACTCCTCTATCTACAGGTGGAGGAGAAAGGGATAGTTGATGTAATCGAATGGTAGTAGATAGCTGGATGCCCTTGGCTTGCACTGTCTTCCTCAGTTCTTTGAGAAAATCGAAGTAGCTCTCTTGTGTTGAGGCAGTCCAATCACAATCTATCTGAATCTCCTTGGGTTTTACGATGTCGTTGGCTTCGCTCATTTGGAGAATTCGCGTAACCAGTTTATTGACGAGTTGCCGACAGGTAGCTTGTGTGGATGTCAGTTTGAAACATTCGTTCACAATATAGACGACAGGGATGATTTCTATGCCTTGAGGGATTGGGGAAGATGCTCCTTCTATTGTTGGAGAGTCAAACTGGATAGTGGCATTGGGCATGATTTCCCCTCCTTCATTCTTCACGACATCGAAATATCTCACGTAGAGTCGATTGATGTGGTGTTCTCGAATGAAGTTAATCTTGCTGCTGTCCATGTTCCAAGTGGTACTCCAATAGTAGGCGGAACGCAAGGTTGAGTTGGACTTGTCTTGTGTACACGAAACGAGCAACCATATGAGTGTGAAGAGAACTAATAGCTTTTTCATCAGCTTCCATTTAACGAACTATTGGGGTATATATCCCATAATATTTTCTTTCTGTTTTTGATATTTTTTGTTTTGAAATTATTTTCTTGCAGATGTCAGAATAGCCTTCATGCCTCAATCTTCCAGCCCTCGATGTTTCCCTTGGTGGAGTCGAAGTTGATGCCCACCTTGGTGATGGGTTTTCCGCAGAGGGCGAAGCACTGGGCATAGTTCTTGAGGTTGATCTGCTGCAGAGTAGTCTGTGCGTTCTTGTTGAGTTTTAGTTCGATGATGAGCTGCGTGGCAGTCTCCATCACGATGTCCATCCTGCCGTTGGGCGTATGCACCTCCACGTCCACCAAATAGTCGGTGAGGAGAGAGAAGATGATGAAGAGCATCTGCTGGTAGTGGTCCTCGTAGTTGATGACATTGCAGTATGGCACGGTGCCGAGGAAATCCTGAAGCAGCTGCAAAGCCCCGTCCATATTGTCCTGACGGATGAGTACTGACATCCGGGCGACGGTCACATCGCCGTTCTGGTACAGGAGGGGCGTGATGGCAGTCATGTTCTCCGTGGGAGCGTCGAAGGCGGAAGCCAACGCCTCCATTTTCCCTACGTGCATGGGGCGCACATTGAACTTGCGCATCATCTTGATAAGGTAGGTCAGGCGAATGTTGGGGTCGAGGGAAGCACCAAGCCCTTTAGTGGGGGCTGCACGATAAATGTACTCCGTCTTGTCCACATAGAGATAGTTGCCTCCTATCACCTTCTCGAACGTCTGTATGCCTACCGGATAGAGTTTTGCTACCATAATCACTGCTCCTTCTTCTTTAATTTAGGACAAAGTTAAGCATTTATTCTCAAACAGCAAAAGAAAAGGACGGAAATCATCGGATTGCCCTTATATATAAAAGGTGTGGACTATCCATTCTTCACTTTTTCCAAGACAAAACGCAGGAAAACAAAAAAACGGGTCAGTCAAAGTTTTGTGCCTGAGGTTTAGAGCCTTTGGACACAGAGTCTGGTGAGCTCTCAACATGATGCTGTCATTGGCATCAATGTCCACAAGTCCGATACCCATGATTTCAAGTCCATACTTTACGACCTGGGCGCATACCGACCAACATACGGTGTCTTCTTGCCAGCCTTGCTGATGTAGCTCGGGTCGATAGCAATAGCCCTTCTTCCCGACTCACCAAAGAAACGGTTGGCGAGCGAGATGTTTAATTTGAGTCAGTTGATGCTCTCCGACTTTTTCAAGTCGAAGTTGTTGCGATATGTCTGCTCACAATATGAGCCATACCGCTCCATCTGGGTAAAATTTATCTTTCTTGGTATAACCATGTATAAAATGTAACTATTCAGCTGTCTAATCCTATAGTAGGCAAGTTCTCAATAGAAGTGCACGATTCTGAGGTGGCTCAGGCTTTATAATCTATACCTGAAAACACCGAGGGGTTTGGGGGCTCGCAGCCCCCATGATACGTGATTTTCATCAAGCAATGCACAAAAAAAATAAAAGGGAGACCGCTGTCTCCCAAAGATTAATTAATTTTGCATTGTGAAGTACAAATAATTAACCTCGGAGCAAAGATACACAATATTTGTGTTACTCCAAAAGGAAATGAAGAAAAAAGACATTGCCAAGGCAATAAAAGTCAATTTATCTACACTTTATCGTGAATTGAAGCGAAATAGTGGTAGTCGTAACCATTACAACTGGAAAACTGCAGAAGTGAATGCAAGGCAGAAAAAACACAAGAAGCCTGGCAATCGTAGCATTTCCAAAGATGTAAGGGAAGAAGCATTACGTCTTTTAAAAGAAGAACAGTGGTCTCCAGAGTAGATATCGGGCTATCTCGCAAAAGGGGGAAAAAGTATTTCTACAGAGACTATCTATCGTATTATAAGGAAAGACAAGAAAGACGGAGGTGATTTATACAAGAACTGCCGCCACAGGCTTAAACATCGTGCAAGACCTGTTGGTGGTGCGAAACGAGCTACAATAAAGAATCGTATAAGCATCAGCGACAGACCAAAGGAAGCGGATGGTACACGCTTTGGGGATTTTGAGATGGATACCATTGTAGGAAAAGGAAATCATGGTGCCATAGTCACTTTGGTTGAGAGGAGTACGAATATGCTATTTATGAGGAAACTTCCATATGGAAAGAATGCCGACAAGTTGGCTGAGACGGTAATCAAGTTACTCAAGCCTTTCAAAGATAAGCTTAAGAGCATAACAACTGACAATGGGTTGGAGTTTGCAGCACATGAGAAAATTTCTAAGGCGTTGGGGGTGCAAGTGTATTTTGCCGACCCATATTCATCATGGCAAAAAGGAGCTATAGAGAACATCAATGGACTCATACGGCAGTATGTGCCAAATGGAGCTGTTTTCTCACATTACAGCCATCAACAAATAACAAAGTTTAATAAGAAAATTAATGATAGACCAACGTGAATTCAACAAGCAAGTGCAAATTTACGAAATCTTTTCAATAAAGCACTCCGAAGTGGAACTATTGCTCCCGTGACGGTATCTGTCACTTTAGGCTATCCAAGAAAACGTGTACTTTTGTCCATGTTTTCTCACCTTATGTTTCAAAAACAAAAGTAAACAAAAAGGACTGAATCCCAAACGAGTAATCCAGCCCTAATCCTTTATGCTTAAAAAGTTTTGACAGACAGCAATAATTCACAATGAGCTTTCAAGTTCCTTGGCACGCGCTTCACTTATACCAAGTGACTTGCGGAGTCGATCCAGAAGACGTCGCTCGCTGTTACTGATACTACCGTTTTCCATACATTCCCGAAGTTCTTCAAGATACTCTTTCTCTTCATCGCTCAAGCTACTCAATGACGCTTCTAATGCTGCAGCTCTTTTCTCCGAAATTCCCAAAGACTTGCGCAAACGGTCCAACAAACGTCTTTCCCTGGCACTAATCCCACCATCGTCCTTTAAGCACGCTTTCAACTCATCAAGGTATTCTTGCTCATTTTCATCAATCTCGAGATGAGAATTTACAGAAGATGAGGAAACCTTTCCAAAACGTAATTGCTTAAGTTCGTTTATCTGTTCTGGAATTCTCTTCTGATAAAATTCTTCCTGACTTTTGTCTTCATCCTCGCCACACATTTCCAGAGACTTATTTGCACTTTCCTCTGCATCTGCAAAATAACTGGTCAGCTGGCTGTCTGTCAATGATTTCAACTCTTGTGGTCTCATTGCAAGTGCAGCGAACAAAGCATTATAAATGTAAGCTTTGAAATAGAATACTTCAACCTCATCGCGATATTTGCTCTTGAAGTTATTCAATAAAGAAAATGCTTTTTCTATATCTTTCAATTTTGAGCCATACTTCACCTGCTCTGGATCACGAAGTTCATTTAATTCGTCATAGAAAGAACCAAAATCACGGTGCCAAGAAACATGACGCTTTGCTTCTTCAAACATATCGTCCAATTCTTTTGTCGCTTCCTTAGACTCATCCTCCCGGCCTTTGCAAGATAAGAGTATACTGCCAATATCTGTCTTCAATTTTAAATCTTTACTTACTGGTCTATCGCCAACATCACGAAATTTTGCTATCATAATATCAGCTTTCCAATTTTGGTACCAATAATCACGTTCAACGTCATAACGACTGTAATAATCACTTAGGATTCGGAGAGCACCATCATAATCACCAGCATCTTTGGATGCATTCAATTTCTCACACAGCGATTTCCATGTGTCTTCATCAAAGAAATTCTGAGATGAATCTTCATAATCATCATCTTCGTAAGATTCTTCGTAGTCATCATCACTTCCGCCAAATATTTTTTTACCCATTTTGGCAGCTCCCTGAATTAAATCACCAGCATCAACAAGAGTCCCTTCTATTCCTCTTTCTTGAACATACTCTTTGGCAAATCCTTTTGCCGCTTTTATAAACAATCCCATATTCTTTATATTTTTTAGTCCAACTTCTTAAATTCAAAATCATTGGCATTGCAGCGTGCCTTCGTGTAGTCGAAGGCATAGATGCGCATGTATGCCTCCTGCACCTCCTTTGCCCCATTATAGAATGGGGTGGTGGTGTGCTGCTGGGTTGTTACTGTCACTACCATTTCTGGAGTGAGAACAATGCCATTCGAACGCTTGATACGTTTTGGCTTTACTTGAAATACCTTACTCATAGGCGTATTATTAAATTTGTTCATTTGGCTTCGTCACTGACTACACCGTGATTGTTTTGGGTGCAAAAGTATTAGTGAGGTGTGCCATATAGCGACATAG
>CAVBGK010000067.1:0-7496 GCA_963594995.1 Bacteroidaceae bacterium | reverse complement strand
TTATCACCCCGAAGCGTCGCAGAAACTCCAGGCTCTCGTCCTTCCTCGAAGCCAGCTCCCGAGCCACGTCGTAGCGGAACGACAGCCGCTTACGGTCCTGAAAAAGTCCGCTCAGCAGCTTCCGTTCCCGGTCAAGAGCCCGGATAAGCTCTTCGAGTGTATGGAAATGGGATATAGGTTCCATTGGTGTGTGTATTGCTATGATTAATAATGTACGTCGGATTTCGGTCGGATTATGACGGAAATGGTTGGATTATGAGAAATTCGTTCATGTCTCGTTGTTCTTTCTTTATTGTTTATTTGTCTGCAAAAATACGACAAATATTTGGGATAGGCAAAAAAAAGCAAGAAAGAAATGTACGACAAGACGGAAATCTACCCGTTCTTCTTTCTCTGACAGTGCCAAAGCTCAAAGGAGTTGATGAGGTTCTGCCAAAGCACATAGCAGCCGGGGCCTACCGTCGATAAGGGGTTCAGGTAAGCCGAGGCCGCCCAAATGGCGAAAGGCGTGTTCTTCTGCCCCAACGCTTGCCCAGACTCCGTGGTACTGTCGAAGTAATGGCCGATGAAACGCCCAGTGGCAAACTGCACGATGCAGAGCATCAACCCCAGTACGGCTATCACGCCGACAAACACGAGGGAGGTATTGGCGTGCATGATGTTGCGCATCGTGGTACCTGCCACCAACACCAGCGACCCTCCCCAAAGATAAAAACTCAAGTCCTTGACGCCTACGATCCAGCGATGGAAACGATGGAAGCAATGCTTCACGATGAACGCCAGCGCCATCGGCACGACCAACACGGCGAATACCTGGTAGAGTATGCCCACGAAGGCGGAGAAGAACGTCAGGTGATCGCCCTTCTCTATCAATGGGAAACAAAGCGGTATCATGATTGCCGCAATGAAGTTGGAGATAAAGGTGTAGGTGGTCATCTGCTCCATGCTGCCGCCCAACTTGGCGGTTATCACGGAACTGGCTGCCGCACACGGTCCGATTACGCATGCCAGAATGGCCTCCAGGAGGACCAAAGGCTCGCCCTTGAGTTGGAAGACAAGTATCAGTCCCACCAATATCAAGATAAAAGTCACCTGTTGCAGAGCCACCCAGAACTGCCATTTCACGGGTCGCAGCTTCTTGAAATCCACCTTGCAAAACACGGTAAAGAGAATCAAGAACATAAAAGACGGCAAGATAGGCTTGCTGATGGGGGCAAACCAGTCGCTCACAGGTTGCAGGGCCGGAATCTCCGCAAACACGAAATAGATGATGATGCCCAGGGCTATTGACACGGGCAAGGTCCAGTCTTTCAGAAATCTTATGATGCGTTTCATTCCTCTTCCTCACTAATGATTCGATACAAGATGGCGTGCTCCAGCGCCAAGGGTCTGTTGTGGGAGAAAAAGATGGTTCCCCTCACCGGCGACTTCACTTCCTCCAGGACGCTGCTGTCGTAGGGGTCGAGTATCTGGGCTAGCACCTCACCCTCCGACACGGTCTCTCCGGCTTCCTTGATGCGGTAGAAGATGCCGGCGCGGCGCGCAATGACCTGGCTCAGGCTGCCCTCGTCGATTACCACCGACTCATAGCCGGCGCTCTTCGCCTTGCTGTCCACGATGCCTTCCTTGTTGAGAAACCTCAGCATCGCCTCCACGCTCTGCATACTGGTGGAGTCCTCCACGTAGTTGGTCTGCCCGGCATAGAGCGAGAACGCCTTGCTGCCCCATATCTGCCAGTTGTAGTTGAGTAAGGTGGTGTCATAGGGCAACGGCTTGCGTACCGTGACGTACGGCAGACCGAAATGGCACGCCGTCTCCACATCCTCATATCCCGTCTTGAGCATCCGCACATGGGGCACGAAATCTCCCGGCATGTAAAAGCTGGCCAACTGGATGCCGTACCTGAATGACTTGATATGACCGAATACTGCCGCCGCTATGCGCTGCGTCGTCTCGCCCTTGTCATACCCGGGGAACATACGGTTGATGTCGGTACCGTCCATCGCCCAGAACCGCTTGCTCACATTCATGGAGAACGGATTGCACGAAGGTATCACCAGGATGCTCTTTCCATCGACAATCCTGCCCTTGCGCTCCAGTTCCTTGAGCACTGCCACCATCCTGGCGCCTATGTACTGCTGTTGTATCTCGTCACCTCGCATGGCTCCCACGACGGCAACGGTGTCCTCACCGCTGCCGAAACGGTAGCCCACGATCTCGAAGTCGTCACGGTAAGGCGACTTCATGCTGAATAATATTTCTTTGTTCATCTCTCGTTTTTTCAATATCTGGAACAAGTCCTGGGAAAACTCCTGACTTAATAAAAAATTCTCGCCATCAGCGACCCTTCATATACGATGGGATAAGCCCGTATTGTAAACAGATACCCATCGACAGGCGACACGACCCTGCTCAGCACCTTGCCGGTCAAGGGCTCTACGATTTGGCCCAGCTCCTGGTCCATGACCACATTCATCCCCGTCCGCAGTTCGGTGATGAACACTCCCGAGGTCTCGGCATTGAGGAAAGCTACTCGGTCGCCCTTGCACACTTTCGAGTCGGAGAGCCGGGCGGTGTCAACGCCGCCCTTCCACATGCCCATCTGCCTCATCAGATGGAGAATGCCTTCCCGCAAGCGCAGGCACATGCCGTGGTTGATGCGCTCACCCACGCCCATCTCCACCACCAGACACTTGGTGCCCGTGGAGTTGAGCGAATGGGCCAATGTTGCCTCCAGAACCGTGGCGGCATCGTGCACCCAGATGAAGTCCACGCCCAGCTGTTGTGCCAGCGGCACAAGTTCTTTCTCGTTAAGCACATTGATGCGCACTTGCGGGGTCTCGCGCAGATACAGGTTGCTAGAGTGGACGTCGATGACGAGGTCGGCTCCCTTCAAATCCTCGATGATGGTATGGGCTGCCTGCTCCACCATCGTCCCGTTCTTGTCGCCCGGGAATATGCGGTTCATGTCTAGGTCGAAGTTGGGGATACCTCTCTGGATGGTGTCTATGCCGAGAGGATTGAGGGCCGGGTAGATTTCCACCGTTCCGTCCAAAAGTTCCAGTTGCCCTTGCAGTTGGCGAGCCATCAGATAGCACACCATCTGTCCCTCCAGCTCATCACCGTGCGTGCCCGTCACGATACATACCCTTCCCTTGCCTTCGCCATGCGAGATGATGTTCTTGCGAATCAAGTACCGTTCGTTGACGGGCAACTCGGTAGATACGATAGTCTTTATCATTGTTCTATTTCCTTTATCTCTGTTATCTTCTATTGCTTGAATCATTGATGCCGTGCCGGGGCTAGATCTCTTTCAGCATGACATGCACTTCGGTCTCCTGGTTGGCGTTGCCCATATAGACGCCGCGGCTCACGGGGCAATCGGCGGCATCCCTGCCATGGGCGATCTTGAGATACCCCTGCCCGATCTCCACGTCGTGGGTCGGGTCGAAGCCCATCCAACCATTACCGTCGCACACTTCCACCCAGGCATGGGTCTCCCCCTCCCCTTCCATCATGCCGCACACATAGCGGGCTACCATGCCCTTGGCACGGCACAGGCCTATCATCAAGTGGGCATAGTCCTGGCAGACTCCCCGGCAAGCGGCCAGCACCTGGGAGGCGGTTGTCTCGGCGGTCGTCACGCCCGGCACATAGTTCATTTTCTCGTTTACCAGATGGCAGATTGCCCGAGCCGTGTCGTGCACCGGCATGGAAGCGGAAGTTGTTTGCGGGGAATTCTCCCCGGAGCCCTCCCATGTCCTCTCCAGCTCTTCCTCTGAAAGGAATGTGAGGGGCGTGGATTCACGGTAAGCCATCAGCGGCACGGCATCGAGCGGCGACCGATAGCCGTCCATACTCACCATGCCGGTACTGACATACACCAAACTGTCGTGTGCCTCATGCCAACAGCCATATACGATGCGGTTTCCCAATGGGTCGGTGCCTCGCATGAGGTGGAAGTTCGGGGATATCAGCAAGTGTTCCTCTTCCACCTCCATGTAAGTCCCGGTCATGGGCAAGGGCCTTAGCAGCACGGCATGACGCCTTACTGGCTGGCTGAACCTGACGACCGTCTGGTAATTGTAAAGGTATCTCTTCATACAAGCACGAGTTGGTTGATATACTTGATGAGCTTGAACTTGTATTCCGAGTCATCGAGGTTGAAGTTGTGCTCGGAGATGAGTTCGTCGAGTTGGGCGTGGATGTTCTCGTCCAGGATTTCTGCCTTTTCCTCGCAATATCTCTTCAGCGACTCGTAGGCGAGGGAGATGCGGCGGTAAGGGTAGCCAAACCTGATCAGCATATCGAGGTTCTCCACATTGCGCCCTATCATCATGATGTTGAGGGCACGATGGTTCTGGATGCGCTGCTCGGCAGATCCCCAGAAGGCAAGCGACCAGTCGATGACAGGCTGCAGGGAAGTCAACTGCTTGTCGGAGTTCTCCTTACATTTTCTCATCAGCGCCACGCTCATCTCCAGATAGCTCAAGGTCTCCGACATGATGTCCTCACGCAGGAGAATGGCATTGTCCATCGCACATTTCTGAGCGGAGATCACCGACCCCGGATTGTCCTCGTCATAGAGCATGCCGAGCGTAAACTCATCATGGGTGCTGTAATTGCCCATGGCATCGAGCTTCGTCCAGAATTCCTGGTAGTCTGCAGGTTTTCCATCTATCATCTCGTCGCAGCACTTGTTCATCTGGTGCAGCGTGAGATACACTCTCATCTCATATCTTCCCAACCAATACAATCTGTTGGCCTTTGCAGCTGATATAATGTCACTTTTTACCATAATATAACTTGTATTTTCCTCTTCTATTCTTTACTCTTCGGTCCTCACTCTTCACTTTGTCATCACCCACGTATCCTTGAAGCCTCCGCCCTGCGAGGAGTTGACCACGAAGGAATCCGGATTGCGCGAGAAGCGGGTGAGTCCACTCTTCCACACCTTGGTCTCCTTGCCGCTCACGACGAAGGCACGCAGGTCGGCCTTGCGCCAAACCAACTTTCCGTCTTCCAAGATTTCCAAGTCCTTGAAGTCGATCACTTCCTGGGCTATCCATCGTCTCGGGTACCTGACGATTAGTTGCTTCAGCTCTTCGAGCTTGTCTGGGTCTAGGTCTGAGCCGAAGACCACGCCGTAGCCACCTGCCTCGCTCACGTCCTTGATGACCAGCTGGTCGATATGCGAGAGCACGTAGTCGTAGTCTTCCTTGAAATATGGCAGGTAGGTGGGGGCATTGTGCAGGATTGGCTCCTCGTCCATGTAATACTTCACCATCTTCGGCACGAAATAGTAGATGCCCTTGTCGTCGGCCACGCCGTTTCCGATGGCATTGATGAGAGCCACGTTGCCAGCCTTGTAAGCCTGCATCACGTTGGGGATTCCCAAGAGGGAGGAAGGTTCGAACGTCATCGGGTCCATATACTCGTCGCTCACACGGCGATAGATGCACCCCACACGGATTTTCTCCTGGTACATGCCGGCATAATACACCTTGTCGTCCTCCACGAAGAGGTCGCCCGGATATGCCAGCGTGGCGCCGGTCTTCTCTGCCAGATAAGAGTGCTCGAAGAATGCCGAGTTGTATCTGCCTGGTGTCAGGATGACGGCTATGCCCCAATCACCGTTCATGTCGTCCATCATGTCGCGCAACAGATCGGCATAGTCTCGGTTGTCGGCCACGGCATTGTCGGCGAAGGTCGATGGCGACACCTTGCGCGTAATCTTGCGCGCCATCATCGGGTAACTGGCGCCCGACGGTATGCGCAAGTTGTCCTCCAGCACATACCAATGGCCATCCTTGCCCTCCACCAGGTCGATGCCGGCTATATGGGCATACACCTTGCCTTCCGGACTGATGCCCTCGCACTGCGGCATGTATCCCTTGGAGGAATAGACGAACTCCTCGGGTACGATTCCGTCCTTGATGATTTTCTTGTCGTGGTAAATGTCCCAAAGGAACATATTGAGAGCCTGCACACGCTGCTTCAGTCCGCGCTCCAGATATTCCCAGTCATCCTTTAATATGATTCTTGGCACAGAATCAAAAGGAAAGAGTTGCTCCTTGAACACCCCTTTCTTGTAAACGCCAAATCGAACGCCAAAGCGTTCCATCCACTTGTTTACCGTATCCCTACTATCTGTCAATCCCTTGATGTTAATACCCATAATCTATCTCTTTTAGTTCTTAATTTCCGAAATCCCGTGCTAAATCTACCAATCTGACACTTTTTGGATGCAAAGATACGCAGAATATCAGAAACACATCGTTTTACAAGACAAAAAGCAACTTCCACTAACACCACAGTTACATTTTATCACGTTTCGCCCTTATTATTATTACACTTTGCTAACGATAGCAAGCATACATATTACAAAATGCAACTTTTTCACACAAATAAGATTTCACTTATCAGAAATAGGGCAGATGGTCTTTCCTTGCCTATCTGGCGAGCACCTTCCGAGATAAGGTTCTTGCCAGAGTTCGCCTTAAATGAGTAGCCAAGAATGTTACGAAGATTTAAAATGCACGCATTTTTAGTTAATAGAAGTCAACAAAGCAATAAAAGTAAAAATATTTGGCTTGCGTTTCTGGGAAAAGTCTTACATTTGCAACGTAAAAAAAGATGATGATAAGACAAATGACCATGAATATGGAATCATGACAGTATGCGGAGACAGAATTCATATATCTAATAAGAAGTAAGTAATACATATAAATATAAGTAATTTGTATAAGTAAAAGAACATGAGCAAGATTTTTATTTCTGGGGGGGGTAAATTAGCCCTGTCTCCAAAGTGGATGAATGCCTCTATATGGGTGCTGTTCATCATGTTGGTACATACGCAATTGTGTATGGCCATGGATTATGATTGGAAAGGAAGTGACTATGATAATGTTGCTGCTTCCAAGAAAAGTTTTGTGGATAAAGTTGATGATGATGAGAGTCATGCTTTTTTCCTTTATAATGTAGGCGCCAAGAAGTTTGTTTTCCAAGGCGGCTATTGGGGAACCAAGCCTATCCTCGATGCCAACAAGGCGACTCGTTTCAATATCTCTTATGACAACATGGGAACTGGTCAGTATAGATATTATGTGTTGACCACTAATGTTGGAAGTGATACGGGTAATTTTTTGGGTCAAAAGGTAAAAACTAAACAAAGAACTGACGAGAGAGACTGGGGCTTATGGATGGATTGTGAGAAGGAGGATATCACGCTCTTTGCTAACTGGTCTAAATTCGACCAATACAAGTATGTTGGTTGGAACTTGCAAAACGACATGAGCACTGAATATAACCCCGAAGGTTATCATACTTACATCATTCGTTCCCTTTATCCTGCTACTGAAATAAATAAGAATCATAGCAAGGAAACCTATTATCTTTATTACGACAAAGACAAGGATGAAGTTTGTATCAAGGACTTCGACAAGTACAGCACTAGTCCAAATGACGAGGTAAACAATGACACGTACGCCATGTGG
>CAVBGK010000066.1:0-35430 GCA_963594995.1 Bacteroidaceae bacterium | reverse complement strand
CGTAAGCCAAGGAGCCACACCTGCCATCAAACGTCCGAAGCACTCCATGTAAAGTACTTTTTTGTTGCGGTTGTCAAAGCTTGGGCTGAATTCGGTCTGCATGTTTTTCTGAAGTTCACCCTTCGCCATGTTTTCCAAGACGGGTTGTGCCATCTTGTATGCCAAGGCACACCAATAAGCACGGTCGCTCTGCTGTTGTGTCTTCTTCTTGGCGGCATTGATTCCCATGAAAGGGATGAATGCCAAGAGAACGACCATCGTGATAGTTTTAAATATATAATTCATAGATAGTTGTTAGTTTGTGAAATTGTTATTATTATGTTCTAATGTAGCGGTGCGTTTAGCAAAACGCAGCTACAAAGATATATAATTTTAGTTAGAAACAAGCAGAGCGACCGGTATATTTATTGTTTTTTCAATATTGGAGCGCCATTTTCCCAAGAAATTGGTATCCAAAGATGACGGCTGTCGCTCAAATGCTTGGGATTCCAGATGTCTGCCATGAAGACATAATCTGCACCATGGAACATCTTTTTCTGGGCAGCAGTCTCTACCTTATATATATAGGTGCCCTGACCGCCGAAAGTTTTGGCAGATCCCTCGCCACGGCAGGGGTTAGGAAGTTGTTCCCAAGGACCATAGATGTTTTTTGCCTTAAACATACGGGCGGCGTTTGGTGCCCAACCTGTGCATCCACTGGTGATCATCCAGTAAGTGCCATCCTGTTTGAAGATGGTCGGCGCTTCGTTCTGTCCACCGGCTGCAACCCTCACGAAAGAGCCGTTGTGCCCCATATAGTCATCCGTCAGTTGTGCGATTTGGATCGTTAGGTTATCCTCTGAGGAAAAAATATGATATGCTTTTCCGTCATCATCGACGTAGATGGTCATGTCACGGGCCATCTGTCCTTTCTCAAAGTCCCGCATGAAGAACATTCCGCGCTCTATCTGTGTACGCCATTCCGGTGTCCACCATTCCTTCATCTCTGGGAAGAGAAGTTGATGTTTCAAGTCGGTGGTGTCAGGAAGGCAGAATCCTATTGGGTAGATGCCTGCGTTGGCACGGCTGGAACGAACGAACTTGAAAGGGCCAAAGGGGGTGTCGCTGGTGGCGATGCCATAACGGGCGGCCGCATAGCCTTTGCCTTTCAGCTCGAGGTGGAACCACATCACGAACTTCTTGGTTTTTGGGTTGTAGATTACTTTGGGGCGCTCGATGATGCTTCCCCCCTCGATGTCACTTCCCGCTTCGTTTGAGACAGGGAGCACAAGACCATGGTTAGTCCAGTTCTTCAGATCTTTCGAGGTGAAGCAGCTTACGCCGAGCGAGCTGTATGGTTTCCCATCCTCAGATCGGCTCTCGCCATACCAATAATAAGTACCTTTGTAATTGATGATGTTGCCGCCATGGGCGTTGATGTGCTTGCCAGTGTTGTCTTTCCACACACCGCCATCCATTGGACCTTGCGCTTGGGTAGGAGATAGCCAGGCCAGGTTCATCAACAATAATAATGTTAGTAATTTATTCATTGAATTGCTGTTATAAGTTAGTATCTTGATTCTCGGTTGCAAATTTAGTAACAATTTGTCATAAGTAAGGAAAAAAACGGTAAAAAATGGACATTATTCGTGAAAAAGCCTTGCCATGAATGACTTTGTTTGCAAATTACGTGCGCTATCCGTATGATGGTCCACGTTGGTATTGTCTTCCTTTTGGTATATACGGACATAATCTACGAGATATTGGCAGGGTAATGTAGTGTTTGCCAAAGAACCTCCATTGTCACCACCCAAGGCGAGGTTGAGCAAGAGATACATCTTGTGGTCACGGAATGGATTGTAGTCATCAAAACAACAATATTGGGCACGTGGATTGATTGTGCTGTCCAGACTGGTACTGTTAATCAATTCGTCATCCATGTAAAGTTTGATGAAGTTCTTGTCCCAGTCCATGCGCTGATATGGTCGCCAGTGGTTTCTGCTTTCGTAGCTAAGCTGGATGAGGTGTAGTGGTAAGTCTTGGAGCCGTCTTTCATCTCTTCCTTGCGGGCTTCGATGACAAGATTTCCATCTTTGCCCCAAGCATTGCTTGTAGTATAGAGCTGGTCTTCATGGTTGCGTTTCCCCAAGTCGTAAGTCCAGTAGTCTGGGTTGGGTAGGCCATCCACGTCAAATTCGTCGTGGAAGACCAGCTTGTAGCCAGGGTATTCCTTGGGCTGGTTGTCTGTTGACTGTGCGAATGCACCGATTGCGGCAACCAAGGCTGCGTAGAGTAAAGCTAATTTCTTCATACTTTTTAGTCTTTTGATTAGGTTTGTACCTTGTGTTAGTTTGCCAGAAGATTTGGAAACGGTGAGCGCCCGTAGGCATCATCATGTATATATTTAAGTTAGAAACAATGTGGCTTATGCCATTTTATTTTTCGGTTGCAAAATTATAGCGAATTATTCCCTTTTAAGAGCACAAATCAAGAAAATGAGGGAAAAAATCGCTAAAAACTTGGTCTTAAATAGTAGTTTATTCAATTATTATGATTATTTTTGCACCAATTTAATCGCCAGTAGGCATAATAGAATGAGATATGAAGATTCTGTACACGATACTGTTTCTTGTTTGCAACCTTGTTTGCAAGGCTCAAAGTTTTCCATTTCGTTATCTTTCACCTATCGCCATCTCTCCTACGGAAGAGGTGAACTGTATGTTCTTTGACCAAGAGGGGTTGATGTGGGTGGGTACCAATGCCGGGATAAAGTCGTATGACGGGTATCAGGTGAAGACATTCAGGTCTAATGCCTTTTCGCCGGGCATTCTGCCAAACAATACCATTCGGTCGATAGCGGAAGACAAGAACGGCAATCTCTGGTTGGGTACTCGCAATGGCTTGGTGAGGATGAACAAGAAAACAGGTGTTTTCAAGACCTATTTTTTGCCTAAGGAGTCCCAGCGTGTCGTCTATACTCTTTTTACGTCAAGAAATGGAACCCTTTGGGTCGGAACAGATGGGGGATTGTCACGATATAATCCTAAGGAAGATTCTTTTTATACCTATAACCAAGAGAACACTTGGCTTCTTGACGAGCTTGGCAACAAACTCAGAATGACGGATTACAGTGTGAAGGCTATCGTGGAGGACACCAATGGCGATCTCCTCATTGGAACTTGGTCGGCAGGGCTGCTGCGATTTAAGGTAGGGGGACATACCTTTGTAAGGTACCCCAAGTTGAATGCTACCAATTCTGCCTACTCTCTATTCTTCGACAAGTATCATCGCCTTTGGGTTGGAACATGGGGGTATGGTGTGTTGCGCATAGACAATCCTGGCAATGTGAAGACTCCGACGATTATCCAGTATCCCTATACTACCAGTCATTTCGACACCTATTATAAAATAGTGGAAGACCCAGTGACCCACTCCCTCTGGGCTTGTACCAGGGAAGGTGTGTGCTTTCTGGACGAGGATAACCCGAAAGCAGAGTGGCAATATTATAATAAAATAGGTAATAATAGTCTGAACTTCAATAACGACATTGCCACCGATGGCGCAGGCAACATCTGGCTTTGTACCCAAAACTTCGGTATCATGCAGGTCAACACGTATCCTGCTCCTTTTAAGTCGTGGAATCTGGATGCCGGCAAGTCGAAACTGATTGTCAACTATGTCTGTTCCATGATGACGAATGACGGTGAGTGGTTTTGGCTGGGATTGAATCCATACGGCGTAGCCCTCCATAACCGGAAGACGGGTGTCACCCTTTATAACCAGGAGATTCCGGGGTTCTCCTCCATCTCTGCAAGGACTTTGGCCACCAGCATCTCCTGTATTACCCAAAGAAGCAATGGGGAAATTTGGTTTGCCAACAACAATTATGGCATCATCATGAAACCCGTGGGGCGGCCTGCCATGGTTCTGAACCGGGAGAACTGTCCTTATATTAAGGAAGACTTTGTCAACACGCTGTTTGAGTCGAAGGACAAAATGCTCTGGATAGGTCAGCGTAGTGGACTGAGCCTTCTTTCTCCCAGTAACCATGGAGAGGCTCTTGCCATGAAGGAAGGTAGTGATGATTTCAGCACTTGTGACATTCGGGGAATTTCACAGGACAGGATGGGCAATATCTGGCTTGCTACGGACAATGAGGGTATCATCCGCATTTCGGGAAATCCCAAGAAAGTGAAGTCTCTCAAATATAAGCAATACAATCCCAAGCACCGTAACTTCGCCATCGACGATGCTATTTCTTGTTTGGAAGACAAGCTGGGAAGACTTTGGGCTATCTCCAATAGTGGTGGCCTCTTCTTATATGATAAGGAGAAAGATTGTTTTGAGCCCAAGAACCGGGAATATCATTTGGTGGGTGACTGTGCCTTGGCTATACAGGAAGATAAGTTTGGCAACTTATGGTTGACTACTGACAAGGCGCTGATTCATATAGTGTGGAAAGGTCGTACCACGGTGCCCAAGGACATTACCTATTTCACCAAGGAGGATGGGCTGGGGGATATACTGTTTTCTGCCAACACCACTTGCAAGTACAAGGATGAACTTTTCTTCGGAAATAGGACGAGTTTCTTCTCTTTTGTGCCTACACCGACCATCGGGCAGGACAGTAAGCGCATCAGCAAGCTCGTCGTCACTGATGTGTTGATAGATGATGTGCCGTTTGCGCAACTAGACTCACTGGAAAGACATGGTATATCGGAAGAGATGCCCACCTATGCCCGTCTTCTTCGCATTCCGTCTCATGTCAAGAAGTTTGGAGTGGAGTTTTCGTTGCTCACGTATGGCAATGCCTTGAAGAACATCTATGCCTATCGCTTGGATGGCTATGATGAGGATTGGCACTATGTCAATGGTGAGTCGCACCGGGCGATTTTCCAGAACTTGTCTTCTGGTACTTACGAACTGCATGTGAAGGCGACCGACAGCTACGGGCATTGGCAGGAATTGCCCTATACGATTATGGTCAAGGTGCTTCCTCCTTGGTATGCCTCCCGACTGGCTTGCATGGTGTATATCTTGATGCTCATCGGTACTCTGTTTGCCTCCGCCAGATGGTATAAGGAATACTTGAAGACTAAGAATCGTCTTCAGATGGGTGTCATCTTGACCAATATCACCCATGAGCTGCTCACTCCGCTCTCTGTCATTTCTGCCACCATCTATAAGTTGAAGGGCTTAGCTCCGCAATTCGAGGAAGACTATGTGGTGATAGACAATCATATCAATCGCACGACTCGTCTGTTGCGCCAAATTCTTGAGGTGAGAAAGTCGCAGGCGGGTCAACTCAAGTTGTTGGTGAGTCGTGGCAATTTGGCGGAGTTTGTGGGCAACGCTTGCGAGGGCATTCGTCCGATGGCTGCTCATCATGGAGTGGCTTTGGAAACCGACATCTCTAAGTCGGAAAGTATGGTGTGGTTTGATGCCGACAAACTCGACAAGATTTTGTATAATCTCTTGTCGAACGCCATCAAATATAACAGGAAAGATGGAAAGGTTACGGTATCTTTGAAATATGCTAAGTCGGAGGCTGTCATTATAGTCCGTGACAATGGTATAGGTATGTCAGCCGAGAAGTTGAGGCATCTCTATGTGCGTTTCTTTGATGGTGATTACCGTAAACGGAATATGCCTGGTACGGGAATCGGTCTTTCCTTGACCCATGACCTCGTGAAACTCCATCATGGAGACATCCTTTGCGAGAGTGTTGAGGGAGATGGTACGACCTTTACGGTCACGATACCTACGAGGAAGGGGGCATATTCTCCTGATGAGTTAGATACAAGCAACACTAGCAGGGCGATTGATGCCCAGTCGGTACAGATGGCGAGTTTGCCGGAAATGCCCGAGGAGAAGAAAAAGATGCACCAACCTTCGGCTCTCCTCCGCAAGGATGCCAGCAAGATTCTGGTGGTGGAGGATAATGAAGAGCTTCTTGCCCTCATGCACCAGATGCTCAACGGAAAGTATCAGGTGTTTACGGCAAGAAATGGCAAACAGGCACTTAACACCATCATGAAAGAAGAGTTGGACTTGGTGGTTTCTGATGTCATGATGCCAGTCATGGACGGTATCGAACTGACCAAGCATATCAAGGACGACAAGGACTATTGGCAACTGCCAGTCATCCTGTTGACTGCCAAGAACAAGGAAGAAGATGAGACCGAGGGGTATGCTATGGGTGCTGATGCTTATATGGTCAAGCCATTTAAGTTTGAAGACCTGGAGGTTCGTATGGATGCCTTGATAGCAAACCGTAGAAAGATGAAGAAGGCTTTCACTAAGGGCATGACCTCCGTTGCGGCTGATGAATCTCAAGAGAAAAAAGAGGATGGACACTTCAGCAATCCAGGCAGGGTGTTTGTGCAGAGGGCAACAAAGATGGTGATGCTGCACCTCGCCGACTCTGATTATGACCGGGAGACATTCGCCAAGGATATGGCGATGGGAGAATCTACATTATATAATAAGGTGAAGGCTTGCACAGGGCAGACCGTCACGGGTTTCATCACTTCCATTCGTATGAATGAGGCTAAACGTATCTTTGATGAAAATCCTGGTGTCTTGGTGGGGGATGTTTCCCTAAGAGTAGGATTCAACACTCCGAAGTACTTCTCCAGATGCTTCAAAAAAGAGTTTGGCATATACCCAAAGGAGTATGCCGACCAACTGAAATCTAAAAAGAAGGAGGTAAATTGATATGGAACAAACGTCACCGATACAGGCATTGTTGCAACAGCGCACTTTGCTTCAACTTGAATATTACACAGAGAAAGAAACCTTTCGTAAGCAGACCGAACGGATGGGGATGCAGCGAAAGGTGAAACGTGGCGATGCCTGGTTCCCGCTTCGTGTGGGAAAGAGCTTTTATAATTCTCTGAACCAGATGGCCGTCGAGGTGTTCCGTACCTCAGACCAAGATGTCGAACACAATTTTGAGTTTGGCCGCCCTGTTATGTTTTTTAGAAGTGACTCCTCGATCAAGTACTTTCCGTTCACGGGAGTCGTGAGTTATGTCGATGGTGACCGTATGGTGATTACGGTTCCCGACTCCGCCCCTTTGCTAGACTTGCAGCAATCGGCGGAATCTGTCGGTGTGCAGCTCTCTTTCGACGAGACCAGCTACAAACTCATGTTCGAGGCTCTCGATAGAACGATGAAGGCGAAGAACAATCGTCTGGCCTGTCTCCGGGATTTGTTCTATTCCCATCAGAAGGTATCCAGGTTCTCCTTCGACCCCATCAAGTTCCCTTGGCTCAACCCAACCCAGGAACGTGCCGTCAACGAGGTGCTTTGGGCTAAAGATGTCGCCATTGTCCATGGACCTCCGGGAACAGGCAAGACCACCACTTTGGTGGAGGCCATCAACGAGACCTTGATGCGTGAGAGCCAGGTGCTGGTTTGTGCTCAAAGCAACATGGCGGTGGATTGGATTTCGGAAAAGTTGGTGGATAGAGGCATCAACGTGCTCCGAATCGGAAATCCGACCCGTGTCAACGACAAGATATTGGGTTTCACCTACGAGCGCCGTTTTGAGAGCCATGCCGATTATCCCCAGCTTTGGGCGATTCGTAAGGCGATTCGTGAACTTTGCAAGAACCGCAAGCGTGGCGGCGAGAACTACCATCAGAAGTTGGATCGGCTGAAGAGCCGGGCTGCCGAGATTGAGATTCGCATCAACGGTGAGTTGTTTGGCGAGGCTCGTGTCATAGCCTGTACTCTCGTAGGATCAGCCCATCGCTTGTTGGAGGGCATGAAGTTTGGCACCTTGTTTATCGACGAGGCAGCACAAGCCCTGGAGGCTGCTTGCTGGATACCTATTCGCCGGGCATCCCGGGTGATTCTTGCTGGTGACCATTGCCAGTTGCCGCCAACGGTCAAGAGCACGGCTGCGTTAAGGGCTGGGTTGGGAAAAACACTCATGGAGCGCATTGCGGAGAACAAACCCGAGGTGGTGACCTTGCTCAAGATTCAGTATCGCATGAATGATGAAATCATGAGGTTCTCCAGCAACTGGTTCTATCAGGGGCAGGTGGAGAGCGCACCCCAGATCAAATATCGTAGTATCCTGGATTATGACCATCCTATCACGTGGATAGACACCTCGGATAAGGAACCGACAGATACGATTGAGGAAAGTGAGGACTTGGACTTCAAGGAACAATTCGTTGGCGAGAGCTTTGGGCGAATCAACAGGGCGGAAGCTGAGCTGACCCTCCTCACCCTTGCCGAATATTTCACGAAAATAGGTAAACGGCGGGTGTTGGAAGAAGGTATCGATGTGGGAGTTATCTCGCCTTATCGTGCTCAAGTGCAGTACTTGAAACGCTTGGTGAAGAAGTATGAGTTTTTCAAGCCCTACCGTCGTTTGATTAGTGTGAATACAGTGGATGGTTTTCAAGGACAAGAGAGGGATGTCATCCTCATTTCCCTCGTTCGCTCCAACGATGAGGGGCAAATCGGTTTCTTGAGGGATTTGCGTCGCATGAACGTGGCGATGACCCGGGCTAGGATGAAACTCATCATCCTGGGCAACAAAGACACGATGACCCGCCATCCGTTCTATAAGGATTTGTGGGAGTATATCAAGAGACTGGCTGGCTCGTAGCGTCATTTGCTTGCTGATAGGGTATCAAAGAAAAGAAATGTTAATTGCCGCCGTTTTTTTCCATTATTTGCCCTAAAAAACTTACCTTTGCAGCATCTTTGCGGCGGTAGGATAATCTCGTGGATTTTCCGGCTGGCCCATCAAATAATTAAAGAAATACAAGAGTCAAAAGAAATGGAAGAATTGATAAAGGAACTGAAGGAGGAAATCATCAAGGCTCTCAACTTGGAGGAGATGACTTCTGATGATATTGACGAGAATGACACTCTCTTCGGGGACGGCCTGGGCTTGGACTCCATCGACGCTCTCGAACTCATCGTTTTGCTCGAAAAGAAATATGGTATCAAGCTCGCCAATCCTGCCGCTGGCAAGGAAATCTTCAAGAGTGTCGCCTCTATCGCCGACTATGTGAGCAAGAACAGAAAAAAGTAAACGCCTGCCAATTCATATTAATCCAATGAATATTGCAATAACAGGTGAGGGCATTCTCTCTGCCGTTGGCAGCGGTAAGCAGGAGGTGTTGCAGTCCTTGCTCGCACAGAGGTCGGGCATCGGCGAAATGCAGTATCTCCAGTCTGTCCACCAAGAGCTTCCTGTCGGAGAGGTGAAACTCTCCAATGGACAGATGAAGGAGAAACTGGGCATCTCCGTGACGGAAAAGGTGAGCCGTACCGTATTGATGGGAATGCTTGCCGTCCGGGAGGCCTTGGATGATGCTGGAATCGACTGGAAGAATCTTGTTTGCCGGAAGGCAGCGGGGGAAAAGCCTTTGAGGGTCTTGCTCGTTTCGGGTACGACTGTGGGCGGAATGGATGTTACTGAACTAGCTTTCGACCGTATCTTCGGTAAAGTGATCCAGGACGAAGAACTGGATGCCGAGGATTTGACGTTGTTGCAACATCACGACTGTGGTAATAGTACCCGTCAGATGGCGGATTATTTCGGTATCTTTGATGATGTGACGACTCTCTCCACCGCTTGCTCCTCGGCGGCCAATGCCATCATGCTTGGCGCCCGGCTGCTGAAGGCTGGCATGGCGGATATGGTCATCGCCGGCGGTACGGAGGCATTGTCCCGTTTTCATCTCAATGGGTTCAACTCTTTGATGATTCTTGACCATGCCCCATGTCGTCCGTTTGATGCAACCCGGGCTGGCTTGAACTTGGGTGAGGGTGCTGCCTTTGTGGTCCTTGAGCCTGAAGAGAAGGCTTTAGGGCGGGGATGTGTTCCTCATGCCTATCTCACGGGGTATGGCAATGCCTGCGATGCGTTCCATCAGACGGCTTCTTCCGAGAACGGCGAGGGTGCTTACCTTGCCATGAAGAAAGCGTTGGAGATGGCGCTCCTTTCTCCTGCGGACATACAGTATGTCAATGCCCATGGTACGGGTACTCCGAACAATGACCAGAGCGAGAGTGTCGCCCTCTGGCGTATCTTTGGTGAGGATATGCCGTATATTTCCAGCACCAAGTCGTTTACAGGTCATACCACCAGTGCTTCGGGCAGTATCGAAACCGTCATCTGCATCTTGGCGATGCAGCATCGTTTTGTTCCAGCCAACTTGGGTTGGGAGCATCCGATGGAGACGGGCATAGTGCCTTCTATGGGAGTGGCAAACGTTGACTTGTCTCATGTGCTCTGCAATTCTTTCGGATTTGGAGGGAATGATTCGTCACTCGTGATTTCCGCTCGTCCTACGGATGGGAGCACGGACTTGGGGATGATGGATAGCATGATGGATGTCTCGGAGCAAGGATTGAGGGACAAGGGCATACGGATTCTTTCCAAGGTCGATGCCCTGCCGGAAGACGACCTGTCGGAAATCCGCAAATATGTGAAGCCGTTGGAGGCTCGCCGTATGGGCAAGCTGATGAAAAGTTCATTGCTATCCTCGTTGGAGGCTTTGGAGAAGGCTGGGGTGGGGTGCCCGGATGCCATCGTCACAGCTACGGCATACGGATGCTTGGAGAACAGTGAGAAATTGCTGCTGCAGTTGAAGGATGAGGGAGAGGTGATGCTGAAACCCACTTGTTTCATGCAGAGCACCCACAACACGATAGGAAGCAACATTGCCATCAAGACGCATTGCCATGGTTACAATGTGACCTATACACAGGAGGCTCATTCTTTGGAATGGGCGATTCGGGATGCCGTGATGCTCCTGAAGAGTGGGGCGGTCAAGACGGTGCTGGTGGGATGCCACGATGAAAGCACTCCTTTCTTCAGTAAGTTGATGCCGCAGGAGAAGTCGGCTTCTGTACATTTGTTAGCCATGGTGTTGTCATGTGGAGAGTAGTGGTGCTGGCGGTCATACAGAGTGCCTTCTTGGCAAGTGCCCAGGTGTTTCTGAAGTTTGCCTTGGCGAAGATGCATCCTTTCGGGTGGACGAAAGACTTTTGGGGCAGCCTGTTGCTCAACTGGCAGTTTGCCTGTTGCGGGGCTTTCTTTACAGCTGGTTCCTTCTTGTGGATGTATATCGTGAGACACTATCCCTTGAGCGTGGCTTATCCGATGATCAGTCTGAGCTATGTCTTCGGGATGCTTTCGGCGATATTCTTTTTCCATGAGGAGGTGTCGCTGACGAAGTGGGTCGGTGTGGGCTTCATCATGTTGGGGTGTTGCCTGGTCGCCAAATGATATGTGTTGTCTGGGGTAATCTAGATTAAAGTTTAAAATAGAAGATAGAAAATATGAAAAGGATTTTGTTTTTTCTTTTCGCTTTATGCCTTTTCTCTTCCACGGTCGGCGCACAGCAGAAGGTGGATGAGGCGAAGGTGAGGCAACAGGTCGGTGCTGTCGCTTCGAGCATGAAGTCCATGCAGTGTGACTTCGTGCAGACCAAATATGTCAAGTTGCTCAACGAGAAACTGGTGTCCCGCGGCAAGATGTATTACCAGCAGAGCGATAAGTTGCGTTGGGAATATACTTCGCCTTACTCTTATACATTCGTGCTCAACGGCAGCAAGGTACTTGTCTGCAAGGGGAGCCGCAGTGATGTCATCAACGTGAACCAGAGCAAGGTGTTCAAGGAGATTGCCCGTATCATGATGAACAGTGTGGTGGGCAATTGCTTGAACGACAAGAAAGACTTCAAGGTATCGATTGCTGGTAGGACGACTGAATATGTCGCCACGCTCTATCCGAAACAGAAACAGATGCAGCAGATGTTCCAGAAGATTGTTCTCCATTTCAACAAGGCTAAGTCCACGGTTTCCGTGGTGGAGCTCATCGAGAAGAAAGGTGACCGAACAGTCATCGAGCTGAAGAATGTCAAGACCAATGGAACAATCCCTGCCAAGGTTTTTCAAATATCATAAATCTCCCTATATATAATAAGGTATGCAGAAGTATCTTTATATGTGTGTTTTGTGGATGCTGATGATCGCAAGACCTGTGAAGGCTCAGACTTGGTTTCCCGACAAGGAGGGTGATAAGGTGAGGTACAATGCTGTCATTGAGATGAAAAAGGGATATATGAGCGGTGTCTGCATCCTGGTCAATGATGGGGGATTGGTCAAGGGTAGCCTCTTCAACGAGTTTGGCATCTCGGCCATGGACTTCACTTACCGGCCCGACAGACGGAAAGTAAAGTTGCTCAGTGTCGTCAAGATGCTTGACAAGTGGTACGTCAAGCGAGTGCTTAGAAAAGACTTGGCGCAACTGATGGAACAACTTCGGAAGGGTGCTGGTGAATACAAGGACGAGCGATTTAAAATCAATTATAAGTTTACCCTCTTGGAGGACAAACAGGAGGAAAACGATACAATCAAGAACGACGATGCAACTGAAGAATAATCTTTATACGGTCATAGAAATGGAGACTGTCCAGTCGGCTGTGGGGGAGAAGGAGATGCCACAAGAAGCAAGTTTTCTGTTGCGGCTCCATCCCGACCATGTGATCTATCAGGCACATTTCCCAGGGAAACCCATTACCCCTGGTGTCTGTATCGTACAGGTCGGCAAGGAATTGCTGGAGGAATTGATGGGTTGCTCTTTGGAAATCACCAAGGTGAAGAACGTGAAGTTTCTTTCTGTGGTATCTCCTGTGGAGACGGTTTCTCTCACTTATGTCTTCAGGAACATTGAGACATCCGGTGACGGTGGGGAGATGAAGGCGCAAATCACCGTGATGGCGGATGGGGAGGCGAAAGCCAAGGTCTCTTTTATATGCAAAAGGTAAATGAATAGTCAGATGGAGGAACAGAAAAGGCGGTTGCGGGCAAGGGGCATTTGTGTTGTCATCCCGACTTACAACAATGGGCAGACCATTGGAAAAGTGGTGAGGGATACGCTCGTGCAATGTGCTGATGTCGTTGTCGTGGATGATGGCTGTACGGATGTTACGGCACAGATTTTGGACGGCATTGACGGCATCACCGTCGTGTCATGTCCGCAAAACCGTGGCAAGGGACATGCCTTGAAAATGGGTCTCGGGAAGGCTCGGGAGATGGGCTTCGCCTATGCCATTACGCTCGATGGCGACGGTCAGCATTTCCCGGAGGACATCGCATGGTTCCTGCAAGCCAACCTGGTGCATCCCGGATCATTGATTGTGGGTAGCAGGAGACTGGAAGGGGTGGAACGGTCGAAAGGCAGCAGCTTCGCCAACAAGTTCTCCAATTTCTGGTTTTACATACAGACGGGCAAGAAACTCGCTGACACACAGACGGGCTATCGGCTCTATCCGCTTCATAAACTGAGGGGATTGGGGCTGCTTACATCCCGGTATGAGGCTGAGCTGGAACTCTTGGTGTTTGCCTCTTGGCATGGTGTGGATCTGGTCCCGATATCCGTCAATGTCTATTATCCCCCTCGCAAGGAAAGGGTCAGTCATTTCAGACCGGGCAAGGACTTTGTCCGCATCAGCGTGCTCAATACGGTTTTGTGCTTTTTGGCGGTAGTCTATGGATTGCCGTTGAGGGTGTGGCGCAAGCTGATGGTGGTGGTGAGGACGGTGTATTCCTTCCTTTTCTTCTTTTTCTTCATGTCCGTGTTGCTTACGCCTGCCGTGTGGGTCTATCTGAAGTTGGGCGCGATGACGGAAAGGAAACGCTATCGTTTGCACCAGTTGATGTATTTTGCCTCCCGATTTGTCATGCTTCACCATGGCATACCCGGAACCCGGTTTGTCATGAACATAAAAGGGCGCATCCTGAAGAAGGGCGAGAGGGGAGACGTGGATTTCGACAAGCCTCGCATCATCATTTGCAACCATCAGTCACATCTCGACCTGATGTGCCAGTTGGTGTTTACTCCCAAGATAGTTTTCTTGACCAACCAATGGGTATGGAACAATCCTTTCTATGGCTTGATGATTCGCAATGCGGAGTATTTGCCGGTGGTTGACGGTCTTGGACCGCTTGTGCCGCATATCCAGTCTCTCTTGGACCGGGGCTACAGTGTGGCGATTTATCCGGAGGGAACCCGGTCGAAGGATTGCAGCATAGGACGGTTCCATCAGGGTGCCTTCTATCTGGCGCAGGAACTGGGAGTGGAAATCCTGCCGATGTATATCTATGGTCCGGGTAAGATATTGCCCAAGAAAAGCTATTATTTGCGCAAGGGTATTTTCTATGTTGAGGTGGATGCGCCTTTGTCGCCGGAACAACTCCGCCAAATGGGCGACCTCAGGCAGCAGGCTTCTGCTCTCCGCAGGCGGTACAAGGAGAAATATGAGGAAATTGCCGACCGGATAGAGCAAGAACCATAAAGTTAATTATTAATGATAAATTGAAATTTGAAACACGTTGTCATCATAGGAAGTGGACTGGGTGGTCTGTCGTGTGGCGTGGTACTGGCCAAGAATGGCTACCGGGTCACCGTGCTGGAGCAATCCCACCAGGTAGGGGGATGCCTGCAGTGCTTCACCCGAAAGGGAGTGAAGTTTGAGACGGGCATGCACTTCATCGGGAGTGCTGCCCCGGGACAGACCTTGGATCGCTTGATGCACTATCTGGGGATAGACCGGGATGTGCGCCTTTCCCCTCTCGACCCACAGGGGTATGACGTGGTTTCTATAGACGGCAGGGCGTATCGCATACCGATGGGGAGGGAGGCTTTCGTCCGGCAGATGACCGAGTACTTCCCTCATCAGCATGATCAGCTTGTCAGGTATTGTGACTTGGTGGAGAGCATCGCCCATGCTTCTTCCTTGCATTCCTTGAAAGATGTGGAGTCGGATGTGGCGGTTAATACGGAATATCAGTTGCGGTCTGTCAATGAGGTAATCAGCGAATTGGTGACAGACTCTACCTTGGCAAAGGTGCTGGTGGGCAATCTTCCGCTTTATGCGGCGGAGAAGGACAAGACCCCTTTCTCGACCCATGCCTTTATCATGGACTTCTATAACCAGAGTGCTTTCCGCATCGTGGGGGGCAGTGATGTCATTGCCCGGTCGTTGGTGGGAACCATTGGGAGATATGGTGGTGAGGTGCTCACCCGGAAGAAGGTATCGAAGATCGTGTGCGATGGAAGCCATGCCATCGGGGTGGAAGTGACGGACATGGAGTTTTTCCCTTGCGACTATGTGATTTCCGACGCCCATCCGAAACGGACACTCGAGATGCTCGATACCAAGTTGATTCGCCCGGCTTTCCGCCATCGCATCAATGCCATCCCCCAGACTGTCGGTTGTTTCTCGGTCTATCTCCGCTTCAAGGAGAACGCTGTGCCATACATGAACTATAACTATTATGGTTATCAAAAGGGCACTCCTTGGGATTGTGAGAAATATACGGCGGAAGACTGGCCCAGGGGATTCCTGTATATGCACTTCTGTCCTGGGACGGTAGGGAATCCTGGTGACGAAGCCTCGGAATGCCTGTCGAAGGCACCACGTTTCGCCACCTCTGGAGTGATTCTTTCCTACATGAGGATGGAGGAGGTGGAACGATGGAGGGGAACCCACGTCGGACGGAGAGGTGAGGATTACGAGGACTTCAAGCGGCGGAAAGCCGAACGGTTGATAGATGTCTTGGAGGAACACTTCCCTCGTGTCCGGGAATATATCGCCGACTATTATACTTCGACACCGATCACCTATGTGGATTATACGGGAACGGAAGATGGTTCGATGTATGGCATCGCCAAGGACATAACGATGGGGGCAGCTTGTCGGGTGCCGCAAAGGACAAGGGTGCCGAATGTATATCAGACAGGCCAGAACATCAATTCGCATGGTATGCTCGGCGTGCTTGTCGGAACGATTGTGACTTGCTCTGAGTTCGTGGGCGCCGAGACGATTTATGGGCAGATAAACGGAAGTGAAGTATGAAAAATCCTATAGCTAGTGCAGATGAGTGAAAAGAAAACAGTGGTGATTGTCGGTGGAGGACTGGGTGGCCTGTTCACTGGAGCTATCCTCTCCAAGGAAGGCTTTCGGGTAACGGTACTCGAAAAGAATGACTTGGTGGGGGGTGGTTTGCAAACCTTCCGGCGTTTTGGCGTGGGCTTCGACACGGGAATGCACGTCATTGCCGGTATGCAGCCCGGCGGGAACATCCGCCGTATCTGTCGGTATCTGGGCATTCTTGACCAGGTACGCTTCAGGGAGGTGGATGATGACTGTACTGATAGCATTTATTTCGCCGAGGACCAGGCCCATTACCATCTCAAGAAAGGAAAAGAGGGCTTTGTGCAGTCTCTGGCCGGTTATTTCCCGGAGGAACGTGCCCGGCTGGAGACTTATGTTGAGGCTCTGTATCGTATCACAGACCGCTTGGACCTGCTTCATCTTCGTCCCTCTTCTTCTGTGGTGGCTTTGCATTCGGAAGAGTTCCTCATGGCGGCCAATGACTTCATCGCCCACTATGTCAAAAATCCAAAACTCAGAAGTGTGCTGGCATACATGAATCCTCTCTATGGTGGCAAGCGTGATGAGACTCCTGCCTATGTTCATGCCGTCATCAGTGTGCTCTACATCAATGGCACAAGCCGTTTTGTGGGGGGAAGCCAGCACTTTGCCAACTTGCTCGTGTCGGTGATAGAGAAGGCTGGGGGAAAGGTGATTGCCCATGAGGAGGTGGAATGGATTGAGGTGAACGAAAGGCATGTCGATTTTGTGAGAACCCATGGAGGGCATGAGTACCGGGGAGATTACTATGTTTCCGACGTACATCCTTGTACGCTCTTGAGGTTGATGCCGGAGAAGGCTTTGCCGAAGGCATATCGTGAAAGGCTCGATGCCATCCCCAATTCCTATTCGGCTTTCTCTGTGTATATCAAACTCAAGCCGAACGCTTTCCCGTATATCAATCATTCGGAATACTACATGACGAAGTATGAGGATGTCTGGAATTTTGGCGAGGCTGGCGAGGAATGGCCGATGGGCTTTCTCTTCATGACTCCGCCTGAGGACAACCAAGGGGAGTTTGCCAGTAAGGTTTTGGTGACTGCCCCTATGCTTTTCGATGAGGTGAAGAGGTGGGAGAATACGACCGTGGGGCATCGTGGCGAGGACTACGAGGACTGGAAAAAGGAAAAAATGCAAATGCTCTTGGACAAGATGGAGGAGATGTACCCTGGCTTTGCCTCATGTATCGACAAGGTGGTGACTGCTTCGCCCTTGACCATCCGTGACTACTATGGGGTGAAGGACGGTTCACTGACTGGCTATAGCAAGGATTGCCGCAACATCGCCCTCTCGCAAGTGCCTGTTGTCACCAAGGTGGACAATTTGCTCTTGACGGGGCAGAACAACAATCTGCATGGCTTTTGCGGTGTGCCACTTACGGCAATCAACACTTGTGAGGCGATTCTCGGCAGAAACTACATCGTCGGGAAATTAAGTGATGAGTGAAGTATGAAGTGTTATGAATCCAAGAGCTTTGCGAATGTATAGTATTGTATATATAATAGGTGTCGTTCTCTGCCTGTTTTTCCCGGGTGTGGAGGCGTTGGCACAGGAGAAGGTCAATATCTGGCAAGATACGGGCTGCAGGAAGAAGGTGGAGATGATGCCTTACTTGGCGCCAGGTTCCGGAAACAAGGCGGTCATCGTGTGCCCGGGGGGAAGTTACCTTTGGCATGGCATGGAGTCCGAGGGACATGCCGTGGGCAGATGGTTGCAGAGGAACGGTATCTCGGCTTTTGTGCTCCATTACCGTACGGCTGGGTTCATGGCTTTCTTCTGGCATTACCGGTATCTCTTTCGGGGTACTTGCTATCCAGATGCCTTGGACGACCTTTACCAGGCGAATCTATATATAAAGGAACACGCGCGGGAATATGGGGTGGATCCCGGCTGTGTCGGGGCGATGGGATTCTCTGCCGGCGGTCACTTGGTGATGTCGGGCGGGGAAGACCTCTTGGATCGAAAGCCGGGCTTTGCGTTCGTAGCTCCCATCTATCCGGTCGTGACGATGAGCGACCCTTGTGTCCACAAGCGTTCCCGTCGTGCCCTGTTGGGGGACGGCCGTAAGAATGACAAGGCATTGAGAGATTCTCTTTCCTTGGAACTTCATGTGCAGAAGGGTTGTCCTCCTGTGTTTCTGGTGAATTGCAAGGATGACCCGGTCGTGAACTGTCACAACTCGGAGTTGCTCGACTCTGCTCTCACGGCTCATGCCGTCCCGCACCGTTATATCCAGTACCAGACGGGCGGTCATGGCTTCGGGGCTTCCGATGAGAAGGGAACGGAAGAGTGCCGGCAATGGAAGAGGGAGTTCCTGAAGTGGCTTAATGCTTTAAACATAAAATAGATAAATAGATTAAGGAAATATGAAGATTGAAGATTTTGATGATATCCGGCCATATCATGCAGAAGAGATTCCTGCTGCCATGCAACGGATAGCGAGAAGTTCCTCTTTCCCGATATTGTCTGCATACGTGTATCCTGACGAACCTCTCGATGTGGTGCGCAAGCGAATCGCTGCGTATCGCACTGTCAAAGAATTCCAGGAAGAAACGATGCGTATGGTCAACCAACGTGTCGTGGAAAATAGTATCACAGAGTTTACTTGTTCTGGACTTGATAAACTGGACTCGACCCAACAGTATCTTTATGTGTCCAACCACCGTGACATCATGCTCGACTCCAGTCTTTTGCAATATTTTTTGGTGAATCATGGCTTTGATACAACGGAGATTACCTTTGGTGCCAACTTGATGATGAACCAGTTGGTCATTGATATTGGCAAGAGCAACAAAATGTTCAAGGTGGATCGCCCGGGGGGGAGTATCAAGGAATTTTATCGCAGTTCACGGCATTTGTCGGATTATATTCGGTTTGTCATTACCGGGAAACATCAGTCTGCATGGATTGCACAGCGTAATGGACGTACCAAGGATGGAAACGACGCTACCGACCAAGGTATCATCAAAATGTTCTGTATGTCATGTCCGGAGGACAAAATTAAGGCGATCGCCCAATTGCATATAGTGCCGGTCTCTATCTCTTATGAGTGGGAGTCGTGCGACATCCTGAAGACGCTGGAGCTTTATGAGAGCCAGTTTGCCAAATACACGAAGAAACCCGGCGAGGACTTGAACAGCATTCTCACAGGACTTACCCAACAGAAGGGCAGGGTGCATATAGAACTTTGTGAACCGATAGACCAAGTGGAGCTGGATAAGTTCGAGGGGTTGACCAACAATGAGTACCACAAGGCGGTGGCGCAACTCTTGGACAGTCGTATCAATGCGGCTTATCGACTCTATCCCAACAATTATATAGCCTATGATTTGCGTTATGGAACTACTAAGTATCAGGGAAACTATACAAGTAAGCAAAAAGAAGAGTTTTTGCAACATCTCGGAAAGTTGGATCGTTATGACACTTGCGACATAGAGAAATTGAAGGATATCTATCTCGGGATCTATTCCAATCCTGTAGCCAATAAACAATGAAAAGGAGACAAAGATAAAAGAAGGTATTAACTGTTTAATTTCAGCAAATGACAGACATAATTCTGAATATATATGGCTATCTCAAGATGCACCGCCTCATGTGCATCCTTTCCCTTGTAGTTGTCACGCTGGTGCTGATGATCTCGGTGCTGCGTCTCAGCTACAAGGAGGACATCGCCGACTTCCTGCCCCTCGACCCTCAGCACGAGAATGCCATGAAGGTGTATCAGGACATCTCGGGGGCCAACAAGCTATTTGTCATCTTTGAGCATGGCAAGGTTCATACCTCTGGAAATGATACGCTTGCGGCGGCAGAGACAGCGTCATGTGCAGACGAGGTGGTGGCGGGTATCGATGAGTTTGCCGCCCTCGTGGAGCAAGCTGATACTGCCCATGAAATCAAGAATCTCATGGCGCAGGTGGATATCGGGAAGATGACGGAGATGACGGATTTTGTATATGGCAACATTCCGTATTTCCTGACTGATGCCGACTATGCGAGGATGGACAGTCTCATGGCGCAGCCCGACTACGTTTCCCGCCAGTTGGATGCCGACAAGCAGATGCTGATGTTTCCCGCTGGAGGACTGCTCTCCGACAACATCCAGCGCGACCCGCTCAACCTCTTTACCCCCGTGGTGCAAAGGTTGCAGCGTTCAGACAGCAGCCTGAAGTATGAGGTGTACGACGGACATATCTTCTCGCCGGATATGCGGCATTCGGTGATGGGTATCGTGATGCTGGACTCTCCGTATGGGTCCAGCGAGACGGAGAATAATGCCCGGCTTGTCAAGATGTTGCGGACCTGTGCGGATTCTGTGGCGAATGCACACAACCAGGATATGTCTCTCGGCCTCCATAGCAATGGACGGATGAAGGCAGATTTGATGGGAGGCCCCGCCATCGCCGTGACCAATGCCACACAAATCAAGACCGACAGCATCTTGGCGGTGTCCATCGCCGTGGTGCTCATCCTCGCCTTGCTGCTCTTCACTTTCCGCAATGTTCGCAATCTGCTCCTGATAGCTCTCTCCATTGCTTGGGGATGGCTCTTCGCCATGGGCGGATTGGCTTTGATGCACGACAGGGTGTCGATTATCGTCATCGGCATCTCATCGGTCATCGTCGGCATCGCCGTCAACTATCCGCTCCACTTCATCGCCCACTTGTCGCATACGCCCGACAAGCGGAAGGCTCTGCGCGAGATTGTGACGCCGCTGGTAGTGGGCAATGTCACCACGGTGGGGGGCTTCCTGGCCTTGGTGCCCTTGCAGAGCGTGGCGCTCCGCGACCTGGGGCTATTCAGCTCATTCCTCCTCATCGGGACCATCCTCTTCGTCATCATCTACCTGCCGCATCTGGCCAAGGTAAGGCAACCGATGCTGGCATCGGAAGCGAGCCATACGTTCCTCGACAAGCTGAGCGAGGTAAGGTTGGAGAACAAGCCTGTATTCGTTGGCGCAATCATCATCCTGACAATTGTCTTCGGCTACTTCTCCCTCGATACGAGGTTCGACTCAAATATGTCGCACATCAACTATATGACCGATCACCAGAGAGCCACCCTTGCATATTTTCAAAATGTGATGGTGCAAGATGGGGAATACCAAAAGTTTTACACCCTCTCCACAGACTCCACGATGGATGGGGCACTCGACAAGAGCCTTCGTCTCCAGCCCCAGCTGCAGGCGATGAAGGAACGTGGCGAGGTGTACGACGTGAATACTTGCAGCCAGTTTGTGGTCTCGAAGGCCGAGCAGGAACGTCGCCTTCTGCGATGGAATGCTTTTTGGAAGAAGCACCTCGCCAGCTTGAAGCCTCAGCTCCAGGAGGGGATGCTGAAGGAAGGGTTTTCCGCCGGTTCATTCGATGACTTCTATGCCATCATAGACAGACGGTATCAGCCGCAGCCCATAGCTTATTTCGCCCCGTTGACCCAGACGGTCTTCGCCGGCAACATCAGCGTGGACAGTGTGGACAAACGATACAATGTCGTGAATGTGTTGTCGGTCAAGCATAAGGATGTCAAGCAGGTGGAGGATGCGATCTCCAAGGATTGCTACAGCTTCGATGTGGCAAGCATGGACAGTGCCATCGCCAACCACCTCTCCGACGACTTCAACTATATCGGCCTTGCCTGCGGATTCATCGTGTTCTTCTTCCTCTGGATTTCGATGGGCAGCATCGAGCTGGCGATGTTGTCGTTTGTCCCGATGGCGGTGAGCTGGTTGTGGATACTGGGTATCATGGCTTTGTGCGGCATGCAGTTTAACATCGTCAACATCATCCTTGCCACTTTCATATTCGGCCAGGGTGACGACTATACCATCTTTATGACCGAGGGAGCGATGTATGAGTATGCCTATCGCCGCAAGATGCTGGCTTCCTACAAGCATTCCATCATCATCTCGGCGCTCATCATGTTCATTGGCATCGGAACCTTGATCGTGGCTCGTCACCCGGCTCTCCGATCCTTGGCGGAAGTCACCATCGCCGGAATGTTCTCCGTGGTGTTGATGGCTTATGTCTTCCCTCCGCTCATCTTCAAGTTCTTGGTGATGAAGAATGGGGAGTATCGCAAGCGTCCTCTGTCTCTGAGATGGTTGTGGCTGAAGCTGACGCATCGCCTCGAACTTGGGGAAGGCAAGTTGACGATAATAGGGAAACCGTCGGCTGAAGTCATGCGCTATTACCATGACCTGGTGATCGACCGTTATCGCTACAAGGGGGTGGAGGTGTTTGGCACGGTGAAGAAGAATTTGAGGCGTACCCATGATTATGAGAAATGGCGTCACGACATGGATGAGGTTGTGGGAGATGAAAAAACTTGTGGCTTGGTTTTCATGGAGGATGTCGGGTATGGCGAACGGGTGCTCTTGTATGCCTTGCTGCATCCTCATGTTCATATCGTCGTCGTGGAGCACGACCCGGAATTGTCCGACTTGATGAGGTTTTGCATGGAGGGAATTGTCGATAACGTGAGATTCGCCGGCAATGATGAGGAGGATGAGCTGGATGAATAAGCATTGGAAAATAAAGATAGATAAATATGAAAGAGAAAATTAGACAAATCTTGGAAGAGGCGCTGCCTTTGGTTGACTTGGATTCGGATTTCCTGTTCAATGAACTGGACTCGTTGGGCATCACGACCATCTTGATGCTCCTTTCTGACGAATACCGGGTGAAGCTGGAGTCTTCGGATGTGACTCCGAAGAACTTCCGTACGCTGGACAGTATCGTGGCTTTGGTGGATCGGAAACTGGCAGAGAAATAATTCGACTGTTGGGGCGTATGGGGAAGTTGATGACTTTGGAAGATGGTTTGAGGCGGGATGCTGTGTCGTGTCTTGACAAGGTCGCCGTCATCTGTGGCGGCGAGACCTGCACTTATCGTGAGTTGTGGGAACGGGTGCTGAATCGCTCTCGATCGTTCTCTCCGGGAAGGTTTGTTCCTTTCCGATCTTCCCAGACACTGGATTTCCTGGTGGAATATTTTGCGATTCATCTGGCTGGTTGTGTGGCGGTTCCTTTGGAAAAGGGGATGCCCGATGACTTGTTGGCGGAATGGCAGGTTAAGATGGCGCAATCGGTTGTGCCCGATGGGGTGGCGGATGTGCTCTTTACCACGGGTACTACCGGCAGGTCGAAGGGGGTGATGGTTTCCCATGCCGCGATAGTCGCCGACGCCGAGAACTTGATCGACGCCCAGGGCTATCATCATGACTTGACTTTTATCATCAATGGTCCACTCAATCATATCGGCAGTCTGTCCAAGGTTTATCCTGTCATCTTGGTGGGGGGCACACTCCATGTCATAGATGGCATGAAGGACTTGAACGCTTTCTTTGCTGCCATGGATGATGCCGCCGACAGTAGTGTTCCTGCACAAAGGGCGGCAACGACTTTCGCCACCTTCCTGGTCCCCGCCAGCATCCGTATGCTTTTGGCTTTCGCCAAGGAACGGTTGGCTAGTTATGCCGACAAGATTGAGATGATAGAGACGGGGGCAGCCCCTATCTCGCAAGCTGATATGGAACAGCTCTGCGAGGTGTTGCCTAAGAGCCGCCTTTTCAACACGTATGCCTCGACCGAGACGGGCATCGTCGCCACCTACGATTTCAACCATGGTGAATGTTTGGCGGGTTGTTTGGGCAAGCCGATGAAGCATTCCCGGTTACGGATAGAGCAGGGGAGGGTGGTATGCTCGGGCAAGACACTCATGAGTGGCTATTGGGAGGATGGGGAACTGACGCGGTCTGTCTTGAGGCTGGGGGAAGTCTTTACGTCTGACCTAGGACTGATAGATGACCAAGGTCGCTTGCGGTTGCAAGGACGTGATGGCGATGTCATCAATGTGGGAGGCTACAAGGTTTCGCCCGTGGAGGTGGAGAATGTCGCCCTTTCACTGGCTAGTATCAAGGATTGCATCTGTATTCCAGCCCAGCATCGAGTGCTCGGCACTGTGCTCAAACTCCTGGTTGTCCTCCATGAAGGCTACGCTCTTGACAAGCGACAGATAGCGCAGTCGATCCGTGGTAAACTTGATTCTTATAAGGTTCCCATGCAGTATGATCAAGTGGAATGCATCAAGCGTACTTTCAATGGCAAGATAGATAGGAAGGCATACCGAGGATGACAAGATCGGCAGATCTCGGCAGGGCTTGTCATCGTGAAAAAAGGCAGCTGGTCATCACGACGAGCTGCCTTTCCTATAAGTATAAGGTTTTGCAAATAGCCTTGTTGCTGCATTTTCACAAACTGGCAGTGCCTCTTTGGCGGCACTCCAAGGCTATTGAACCTTTTGTAAAAGATAAAAAATTCTTAATCCCATGTCTCCCAGGCGTTGTAGTGCTTGGCACCGTCTGGAATCTCTTCTGGCAGGGTGCCGCCAGAAGGAATCTGTGTATCAGATTTTGTACCGTCTTGATTATATACGGAAACGCTCATTTCACCTTCATCCAGTACGGCATCTCTCAAGTTCAAAGTCACTACCTCGGTAGTTGGCTTAACATATCTTGTATTCATAACTTAGTCTTGTTTTTGATTACTTTACCACTTGTTTCTTTCCGTTCACGATATAGACACCTTTGGGCAGGTTGTCGGTGCTGCCGTTGGTGCTCACCAACTGGCCGTCGAGCGAATATACGTTGGCGTTCTGCTTGTCGAGTACGTCGCCGCCGAAAATCTGGTCGATGCCTGTCACCTCGTCCTCATCCTCTACACCGTCGATGTCGAGGTGGATTTTGGAAAGGTTTTGGGTTGTGCCTTCTTTCTTCTTCAGGGTGAAGTAACCTTTCAGTCCGTTCAAGCCATACTGGCGGTTTACGTAGTAGAGCTTACCTCCGTATATGATGTAGCTGCCGCTCAAGTTCAGGTTGTACTCCTTCTCGCTGGTTTCTGTATTGGTTCCGAAGGTCTTGACCAAAGTGCCATGGAACGTCAAGTCGTTGGAGGTAACCTGGGCACCTCCCATGAGGTTGTCGGCATCTTCCATTTTTGTCTTGTCCACCTTGGTGGTAACGAAAGTGGAGGCGTATGGAGCCTTGCAAGTTACCTTGATTTCTGGTTCGTTGCCTTCAGCCTGTGTCTGTGAGTCTGACCTATATTGTACCGTCTTGTCCTGTGCTTTGCCATCTTCGTCGTAGCCACCTGTGCCTTCCGACTGGGTTGGCATGACGATGTAAGGGTTGTTGGCTTTCATCACTACAGCCGCATCACCGGTCTCCTCGTCGTTTTCTACACGCTTGAAGCGCATGTAGCCATCGTTGTAGTAGTCCAGCTCTGCCACTTGTGTGTGGTTGCCGAACAAGTCTCGTACCTGTCCCATGTTCAAGTCAACCGGTGCCACGAAGGTGTTCCACTTGTTGGCGTCCATCTTGCGGTGCAAGTAGAGGATGGCTCCCTTGAAGTCGTTGTAGTCGCTGTGTGCGTTCTTGATGTGGTCGAGGTCTGTCTGTGTCTCGTCCAGCACCAGCTCTGGGTTGTCCTTGCCGCAGTAAGCCAGCTCGAAGTCATCGAATGCCGTCCAGCCGTTTCCCTTGAACTTCAAGCCCAAAGCCAAGCCCTGACCTGCTTGGTCGGCATGGATGTAGAGACAATTGTAGTATTGCTTGTTGTAGAACATCTTGCCAGCCTCGGTCAAGTTGGTTGGTGCTGTTCCGTCGCCCTCAAAGTTGTCGATGGATGCAAGCTTCTTATACGCATAGTTAGAGTTGCCCACGGTTGCATAGAGACAAGACTCTTGGGCGCCCTCGTCGTTGAAGCCTTGGCAAGACACACGATACCAACCTGCGCGGGGCACGGTAATCGTTTGTGAGAAATAACGTCCGTCAGACTGTCTTGCCTCACCGCAGAAATATTTGCCGTATTCCTTCAAGATAGCTTTATAAGCGTCTCCATGTTTGTTTATCTCGCCAGGGCCACCATAGCGGTCAATGTCCGTACTGTTTGTTACCTCACTGGTGTAACAATTTTCTACACCGAGCTTTAGTCCAGTACCATTGCCTTTGCCATCAGTTACATTGGTATCCCACTTATTATTATAATAGGAATTACGGTCCAAGCCAGAGTCCTTGATAAGGAATGTCAAGTTGAAAGGCTCGTCAATGCTTGCCGATGTGGTTTTGTCAAGGGCGTCATAGATGTCCTGCATGGACACAATCCGCCACTGGAGGTTAGGGTCTTTCTTGAGAGTTTCTACGTCTGGATCACCGATTCTCTTGTCACCATCTGTTCCACTTGTTTTGTAGTTGATATTATCCACCTCCTTCATCACGATAGACTTTGTCGTTTCATCATAACAAAGATAATATTTGTCCGGAGATGCATTCCATGACAATGTGTTTGCCCCATTAGGATAACGGCTAGAGATAGCGTACTTGCCATCGCCCAAGTCCACAAAGTTCCATGCAATATAGATGCCGTTATCACCCTTCGCCTTGTCCATATAAGAAATCCACTCGCTCTTGTCTTTGGACTGTACATCATATCCAATCCATGAGCCTGACTCTGAGCCAAGCGAAGTGTTGACAAAATAATAGGTTCTATTCCAGATACCAGAAATATTTACCTTATCTTTGCAAATCCAAAGTTCTGTGGCATAGTCTCCCAGGTCGAGTTGTGTACCCCACGCCCCTCCGGGTTTCAGCCATTTGCCTGTACCGACATGCTGGAGAAAAACCACCTTGCGAGGGTCAGACTCTGAACGACTGGCATCTTTACTGCCATTCTTGTAAAGCACATTGTCAACGGAATTTCCGCTCCAGTTGTAAGCGGGCATGATTTTCTGTGCGAAAACCTCGCTTGCATTTCCCAGGAGCACAGCCAAGATAAGCATTGGCACATAACCTGTAAAAGGACGTTCCTTTGAGGAACTCCAATTTCGTAAAATAGTCTTAATCATCTTTTACTTATTTAATTTACATTGTATATAAGAGTTGCCCGGTTCCTTGCGTTGGGCACAGCTTTTCTCCTAAGACCTCTTGGCAAGAGGTGTAGTTAAATCTTATTTGCGCTGCAAAATTACGATAAATTTCTGAAAACCAATTCAAAAAAACGGAAAAAATCATCTTTGCCCTCATTTTTTTTCTGTTTTTCCCTCATTTTTCCACCTTTTTCATCTTTTATTCACCTTTTCTTCACCTTTGATTTTCAGAAAGGTAAAACTTCTGTCACACCTCTTGCCAAGAGGTCTTCCATTCCCCACAACCTTTTTTATTTTAATAGGATTTGTTGATGCCCGTAACTGTGGCATGTAGCCACTTACGATGGCTGGCCTCCTTCACGGAATCAGGAAAAATCAACGCTCTGCATCCGCCGATAAGTTCCTCGCCGGGGAACTGTGAGTTCCACGGCATGGAACTGTGGGTTCCACGGCATGGAACTAATCGCTATCTCCTTACCATGAAAGACGACCTGGCTAGACAAGGCAAACTTTGAGGAAAAAAACTTCTTTGAATTCTTGGGGTGGCTCATGATTTTTCGTAATTTTGCACCCAAGAAATGCTAAGCGTATGAAGACAATAGCAAAGATGATGATAGTCTGCTTCCTGTCAATCATGATGGGAGGGCAGGACGTTCAAGCCAAGACGATTAAGGAGCGGCCCAAGGTGGGACTTGTCTTGGGGGGTGGCGGCGCCAAGGGGGCTGCCACGGTTGGCGTGCTGAAATATATTGAGAAGGCGGGGATCCCCATCGACTATATCGCCGGTACCAGCATCGGCAGCATTGTCGGGGGACTTTATGCCTGCGGTTATCGGAGTGAACAGTTGGACAGCTTGTTCAGGACCCAGGAGTGGACGGCTTTGCTCACCGACCGCAACATGGACTTCAGTGGCAAGCCCGTGGTGAAGCGCAACGGCGTGACTTACCTCTTCGGCTTTCCTGTTGCGAGAAAGGGGAGTGAATTGGTGGACAAGCCGGTCGGGATGATTCGGGGCAACAGGATTCTTGCCATGCTCGACTCCATGACGAACGTGCGTGACAGTCTCTCCTTCGACAGTTTGCCCATTCCGTTCCGTTGTGTGGCGACCGATTACGTCCATCGCCGGAAGGTGGTGCTGAAAAGTGGGAATCTGGCCAAAAGCATGCGTGCCAGCATGGCGATACCCGGGGCTTTCAAGGCGGTGGATATTGACGGCGTGGAACTCCTCGACGGTGGGCTGATAGACAACCTGCCTGTGGATGTCGTGCTCGATATGGGGGCGGACATCGTGATAGCCATAGACCTTGCCGTCAACAAGCATGAGGACAGCGAGGCTTGGAAGCGGGAACGCAGCAGCAAGAAGTATGAGAACGCCAAGAGTTATCTCGGGCAACTTCTGCATTGGGTCAAGCAGCGCCCCGACCTCACGCAGTATCAGGAGAACCTGAAGCACATTGATGTCTATATCAATCCCGACTTGAAAGGCTTTTCCGCAGCCAGCTTCAACGAGAAGAAAGTGGCAGAGATGATACGGAAAGGCGAGGAGGCGGGCGCAAAGGTGATGCCTGACCTCGAAAGAGTAAGGGAGATGACTGGGGAAAAGAAGAAATAGCCCCGGTCACTCCATGCCCTATTTTCGAAACGGTTTGTAGTGGCCCTGGTCTGCGAAGGCGAGCATCTCCTTGTCGCCACGACTGTCGCCAAAGGCCTCGATCTCATATCTGCGTCGGTCGAATGGCTGGTATGAGGATTCTTTTCTTTCTTTTGTGGCAATGGAGGTCAAAGCCTCTTGGATGCGACGCACTTTTTCCTCTCCATAGCAGTTGGGGGTCTTGAAACGCCCCGTGACCTTGCCGTCGATGACTTCTATTTGGGTGCCAAGTACTTCCACGTTGGCCAAAATTTGGAACATGAAGAAGGGGCGTACCCAGTTGTCGATGCTGGCGCTGACCACGAAGACTCTCTCGTGCTTGCGTTGTGCTTCCTGGATTTTGTGAATCCCGTCGAAGCGAAGGAGGTAGAGGTTGTGTGCCGCAAAGTTTATGCAGCAGTCATCAAACTCCTCTATCGCCATTCCCCCGAAGAAGTGCTTGAAAATCTTTTGCTTTGCCTTCCAGTTGGGATAAAGATGAAGTTTCATCAGTACCAACAGGGGGCTATGTAGCAGGAAACCCATGAGGAAACGGGGTATCCCCATGGTGTATTTGATGAACTCGATGAGTGTGTCCTTCTTGGTCAGCGTACCATCGAAGTCGAAACAATAAATCTTTTCTTTTTTCATTTTTATGCTCGATGCTATAAGAATGGTGTCTTCATACAATATATATAATAAATAGGAAAGAGAGTCCCCATCCCAAGACAATCAACTGGGTGATGCGGTCGCGAAGAAGTACTTTCGTCGGGTCGCCACTCTGTTGGTCAACCACTGCAATCTGGATGTATCTGAGCAGTCCCACCAGTACAAAGACGGTGGTCAGGTAAAGGTTCTCGGTGTGGAAGTGGCTGGTGACCTCGGGACTTACCGTATACATGATGTAGCATACCAGGGTGACTGAGGCGGTGATGGTGATGGCCTGGTTGATGAAGGTGAGGTTGTAGCGGCTCGTGTTCTTTCGGGGAGCCTCGCCCGTCTTCTCCATCCTCAGCACGTCGTCACGCCGCTTGGCAAAGCTCATGAAGAGGGTGATGAGGAACGTCATCAGTACGATCCACTTGCTCAGCACGACTCCCGTGGCGGAGCCTCCTGCCAAGAGGCGGAGCACAAAGCCGAAGGCCACGACGCAAACATCGATGATGGCGTATTGCTTGAACTTGGCGCAGTAGCCCAGGTTGAGGAACCAGTAGAAGAGGATGATTCCTGCCGTCTCCCATGTGCCCAGTAAGCTGCTGATGCCCATGGCGAGGACAAACATCAGGGACATGATCCCGTATGCTTGCCGGACGGACACCGCCCCCGAAGCAATCGGACGATGGCACTTCACGGGATGCCGTCGGTCGGCCTCCACGTCATAGATGTCATTGAAGCAATAGATGCTGGAGGCGGCAAAGCTGTAGGCGAAGAAGGCGATGATGCCTGCCAACAAGGCTTGGGCATGGAAAAGCTCGCCACCAAAAAAGAGGGGTATGAACACAAAACCGTTCTTGATCCATTGTTTCGGGCGAATCAGTCGCATGAGGGCTGCGAACCCCTTGCTGTCCTTTTCTATGTTGTCTATTTTTTTCATAATTTTTGTATGGTTGTTGTCGAGGTATTGGTTTTTTACTCGTTTAGCAGTCTGCCGAGGCCTGTTGAAATCCATCCGGCGATTTTCGCCAGAATCCAGGAAGCGGGGAGGGTGATGGCGATGCAGGTGAGGAAGGTAGGCCAATAGCCCCAATGCCATTTCTCGATGTAGGCGAGCACGAAGTGGATGTGGATGAGGTATGCCTCCAGGCTCAAGGCGCCGACAAACTGGAACGAACGGTTCACCCACTTCGGGGTGCGGCGGAAGATGCGGTTGATCAGCAGGATGCTTGTCACGGTGAGCGGAATATAGAGCATTCGTTCCAGAAACAAGGGGAAGTGCCCGTGCTTCACCTGTTCCAGGAAGATGCTGGACAGCAAGGTCATCAGAAACATAATCCATATCATCCAGATACTCGTGCCGTCGAGTGTGTCCTTTCGGCGTACCATATCCCCCATGTTGATGCCGATGAAGAAGATGGGCACGCGACTCCAGAATATCTCCAAGTGTCCCACGGCTTGGTGGATGGGGGTGACATATTCCGTGAGGATGCACCACATGATCATCACCACGGGCAGCCACTTGTAGATGGGATGCCGCTTGATGAGTTCCATGTAGGCCGGGGCGAAGAGGTAGAGCATCATGGTGGCAGGGATGTACCAGAAGTTGAGCTCGTCGTGCAACCAGAACCCCCAGTTGATGGTGATTTCCCCGAAGAGGTTTATCCAGCTCCAGGTGCTTCCACCGTGGAAGCGGGGAATATAGAAGAGGCAGGCGATGATGATCCAGGTGGGATAGATGCGCAGGTAACGGCGGATGAAGAAGCGCTTGACATCGGGATTCTTCACCCAGGAGAACCACAGGCCGATGCCACTGAGGAAGAGGAACATATCAACCCCCACATTGCCCATCCTTCTCAGGCCGTAGAAGGTGTCCTCACGGGGCAAGGCTACGTGGAAGAGGATGATGAAGAGCATCGCGGCCCCCATCAACTCACCGCGGAAGCGGCTGATGTTTGCCAGTTCTATATCTTTGATTTTCATAAAATAGAATTTAACTCCTAACTTCTAATATTTCGGATTTGGAATCTTCTTCATCAGTTGAGAGAACAGCCAGGCGAGGCAGATGCTTGACACGACATAGAGGAGCAGGCCTGTATAGAAGTCGCCGTGCCGGCTGATGGGAATGAAGATTTTCCTCGTAATCGGGTGGCAGACGAACAATGCTGCCGATATGCCTCCCATCCATTCCAAAGTCTTGTTGACCTCCGCCAGCCAGTTGACGCCTGACAGCAGCTTTGCCACCAATACCCCCAGGAGGCAGATGAAAAATGGAACGAAGGTCCATCCCAACATACTTCCGCTGAGGCTATAGATGAGCGAGCAGCAGAAGATGATGCCGAAGAAATTGGTCACGTTGTGGTGGAAGGTCATGAGAATCTTCTCGCCATGTCGGGCATAGAGCAAACCGAGTCCGAATGGCAACATGCCGCCCATGAAGTTGTAGCGATAGCGGTTCAGCACCTCGCTCTCAGGGTCGTTCCATCCCAATGCTATCTGAATCGCCAGGCAGATAGTCATCAGCCCTACCGTCCATCCCCAGTGGCGGCGATAGAGCAGGAGGCGATAGATGATGTAGAGCTGCATCATCAGTCCGAAGAACCAGAACGGGCCTGGCCAGATGATGCGGTCTGGTTCTGGCAAAACGTTGTTGAACATGCCTAGCGTCGCCACGATGTCGAGGACGGCATATTTGTGTGCCCCGGGGGTGATGGCGTCGATCATGGTGAATGCCACGAATCCCACAATCATCATCTTGAAGAGTTTCAGATAATGGTAGCGGATGAAACGCAGGGGATTTCGCCAGTTCCACAACGTCTTTCCATTGATGTTGACAAACTGGGCGGAAGTATCGAGGTGAGGCTTGGCCTCGTATTTCAGTACGAGCCCGTAGGCACTGAGGAAAAGAAATACAGGCACGCCATAGTGCCCGAAGAAGGAAATCAGATGGAAAGGCAGGTTGAGGTCTGGGCTGACCATTACTTGGTTCAACCAGTCCACGTTATGCTGGAAATACTGGTATTCATTCTCCTTGACGACAGGGCCAAGCCAATGGCAATAGTTGTGGAGGAATATGCCGATAATGGCAAGACCTCGCAGCACATTGCACTCCGAACGACTTAATGTTGGGTTGCTCATGTTCTTATATTTTTTTAGATGGGGTATCTTACCGTTTACTTTTTGTTTTTCTCCCTCTCAGCCTCCCTCAGCTTGTCGTAGTCGACGGTATTCTTCAGGATGCGAGGGCGCATCTCGTCATACTCGGGGCTGAGGATGTTGTACTTGGCGTTGTAGGTCGGAGTCTCGATGCCCGCCAAATATAACAAGAGGTGGGGAAGGGCATCGGTCATGTATCGTTTGTCCTTTGCCCTTCGTATCTGGCGGTAGATGTCACGATGGGTGTGGATGTACTTTTGCGAACAGTATATCCAGAAAGGTATCTCGAACTCATAGTGTGCCAAAGGCCAGTCGATGGCGGAAGAGTGGTTGCGGCAGATGAATCCGCGGTTGCCCTCATAGCATTCCTCGCCATGGTCGGGTATGTAGATGACGATGGCGTTCTTGTCTTTGTAGCGTTTCACGATTTGTGCCACGATGGAGTCGTTGTAGAGGGTGGCGTTGTCGTAGTAGCTCAGCACCTGGCGTTGCTTGGCCGACAATTCGGGGCGCTTGTCCTCGTAGCTGCTTGCCCAGAACTTGGCCTGGTCCTTGCGATAGCGTTGCTTGTAGCTGACGTGCTGCCCCATCAGGTGGAAGATGGTGAGGTTATGCTGGCTGCTGTCTTCCGCAGACTTCAACTTGTTGTCGTAGTCTTCCAGTAGCCCCTCGTCCAAATCGTGAAGTTCCGTGTTGCGGCTGTCAAACTGCAACTCGCTGAGCTTCGGGTTGTTGAGGAAGAAGCCTCCGCTGAAGTCATATACCGCCTCCTTGGCCTGTGGAAGGAACTCGTTGGTGATGAAGGTGACGTGGTAGCCTGCCTTGCGGAACAGCTCGGGGAAGAGCGGGTAGTCGCACCATTCGCCCTTCTCGCCGATGACATGGGTGGAGAAAACGTTCTTGAAGACAAAGCTGGTCAGGTTCCAGCAAGTCACGACATCCGTAAACTTGGTCAACTTGCGGGTCTTTTCCAACGCTTTCTGTCGTGGGGTGGTATCCATGAAGTAGCCATATTGCTGGGAATGCAACTTGCCGTAGCTCTCACCGATAATCAGCACAATGTTGGGAGAGCGGTAGGAACAACTATCCACCTTGATGCTGTTGGCGGCATCGATGAGTTGGGTAATCTGGTGAGCTGCCAGTTTGTTGGCGTAGATGCTGAAGTTCAGTCGGTAGATGGGCAAGTACAGGTTCCCGCAGTCCTTTTGGGTCAGTTTGTGCTCTACCTCGCCGATGGTCTTTCGAGTCATCAGTTGGTGAATCTGCGTCTTGTTTTCCCAAGAAGTGCAGGCGCTCCATATATATAATAGGAGGCAAAGCAAACCCAGGACGGGGGGCGTCACCTGTGAGATGGCACCCAGATGGTCTGTAAGCCATCGGTAAAGAGGGTGGCAGAAAGACGTAAACAAGACGGTCGCCTTCCAACAGAAATGGCGGAAACGGCGGAAGGCGGTGAATATCTGGACTAGGATGAGCAGAAGCACCCATCCGATGCTGCTGAAGATGACATCGGGGGAGAGACAGGCGGAAATGAAGTTGCTCGCCTCGTCGCTGTTGGTCTCGCCCACCAGCATCAGCATGGATGGATTGAGTGTCGCACCGAAGTTGACGAAGCAATAGACATCGGCGATGGCCGTGGTGTACAGCACGAGGTAAAGCAGCCCCCTTACCCAAAAGCGTATTTTCCTGGGGATGAGAGCCAGGACGATACAGACTGTGTATATGTCGAAGAACAACTCCAGATAGAGGTTGTCGTAGAGGTCATGCTTGGGTGGAAGTGTGACGGCCGACGTGAGTATCCCGAGGATATACATGAATGCAAAGAAGTTGGCATTGCGCCGGATGGGGGCAAAGGCCAGGTTGCAAAACTTCGTGATGTATTCTTTCCCGTTCATTTCTTGTAATATCTAGTTACTAAATCTTCTATCGTTTCAGGCACCAAGCCGTGGATACTCTTCCCTTCGGCAATCAAATGGCGAATCTCCGTGCTGCTGATGTTGAGCAGGGAAGTCTCGACGATGGTCACTCCTTCGGGCACCTCTCCCGGGGTGGCGCCTTCTCGCGGATAGACCACGATGGGGTAGTGGGTGAGGAGGTCATCATGGTGGTACCACTTATCGAAGGCCGCCCAGTTGTCGCCTCCGATCAATAGGGTGAGGGTAATGTCGGGAAAATCCTTGCTCATGGCTTGCAGGGTATGCCAGGTGTAGGACGGCTTTGGCAGATGGAACTCATAGTCGCAGGCTTTCAACTGCGGCTCGTTCTCCAAAGCCTTCTTCACCAGTTGAAGGCGCAAGTTGTCATTGAGCAAATCGGTTGCTGTCTGCTTGAAGGGGTTCATGGGGGAAACCATGAACCACACTTCGTCTAGCCCAGTTTTCTCACAAAGAGTCTTGGCAAGGGCGATATGCCCGGTATGGATGGGGTTGAAACTTCCCCCGAAAATCCCGACACGCTTGTTCATAACAGACTTTTCACTTACATGGTTCTTCGCTCAAAAACTCGGAGACGATCCGATAGACCTCTTGTTCCGCCTTCTCCAAGTTGTCGTTTACAACGACATGGTCGAACTGAGGGGCGAAGGTCAACTCATAGCTGGCCTTGGCAAGTCGTTGCTCGATGACTTCGGGGGCATCGGTGCCACGACCGTTGAGCCGGCGGCGCAACTCCTCTACCGATGGGGGCTGCACGAAGATACTGAGAGCACGGTCACCATAGAACTTCTTGATGTTGACACCGCCCTTGACATCCACGTCAAAGATGACCGAATCGCCGGCGTTCAGCTGGTTTTCCACCTGTGACTTCAATGTGCCATAGAAACGGTCTTTGTAAACCTCCTCGTACTCCAGGAACTCGTCGGCATCAATCTTTTCCTTGAACTCCTCGGGAGAGAGGAAGAAATACTCCACGCCATTCTTCTCCGTGCCACGGGGGGCGCGAGAGGTACAACTGATGGAGAAAGCCAGCTTGAGTTCCGGGTGCTCCTGCATCAGCCAGTTGACGATAGTGCTCTTGCCACTGCCCGATGGGGCACTGAAAATCAATAGTCCGTTCTTCATATTCCTTCTATGTTGCTTTCCAAATAATTGGAAAATATTTATTATTTATTAACTAATTT
>CAVBGK010000065.1:0-17046 GCA_963594995.1 Bacteroidaceae bacterium | reverse complement strand
CGCTTAAATTTAGGAGGAATTAGAAATGGCACATAAGAAAGGTGTTGGTAGTTCTAAGAACGGCCGTGAATCAGCTGCCCAAAGATTAGGCGTTAAAATCTGGGGTGGCCAGTCTATCATCGCTGGTAACATCATCGTTCGTCAGCGTGGTAACAAGCATTACCCAGGCGAGAATGTAGCCCAGGGCAAGGACGACACTTTGTATGCTTTGGCAGACGGTATCGTTTACTTCCACAAGGGTCGCAAGGACAAGAGCACAGTTTCTGTTCTCTCTCCAGAGGTTTACGCTGAGAAGACCAAGAAAGCTGACGCTTAACTTTTAAAGTTTTAGAAAAACTTATTCCAAACAAACAACATAGAAGCCTGCTCTGCCAAGAGTAGGCTTTCTTCGCATTCCACCCTCCCCCAACCTTCTCTTGCCCAGGACGGCGAGTTTTTCCGAAAAAAGAAAAAAAACTTAGACTTTTTTTCTTCATAACAAATATTTTTTGTACTTTTGCCTTGAATATAGTAAATCATAAATAAAAAGAATATCTTATGCTTACACTTAAACTTATCAGCGAAGAGACTGAACGTGTAGTCAAAGGTCTTGAGAAAAAGCACTTTCCCGGTGCCCGTGAGGCCGTAGAGAAAGTATTGGAATACGACAAGATCCGTCGTGAGGCCCAGCAGAAGCTTGACAGCAACAAGCAGCAGGCCAACCAGTTCGCAAAGCAGATTGGTGCTTTGATGAAGGAAGGAAAGAAAGAAGAAGCTGAATCCGCCAAGGCCCAGGTCGCCGCCCTCAAGGCAGACGGCAAGGCATTGGAAGAAATCATGGAGAAGGCTCAGCAAGATATGACCAATGTATTGCTCGAAATCCCCAACATTCCATGCGACCAGGTTCCCGAGGGCAAGGATGCCGCTGACAACGTGGTTGTCAAGGAAGGTGGCGTGAAGCCTGACCTGGGTCCAGGCGCACTCTGCCACTGGGATCTCCTGAAGAAGTACAACCTCGTCGATTTCGACCTCGGTGTGAAGATTACAGGCGCGGGATTCCCTGTTTACATCGGCAAGATGGCACGGTTCCAGCGCGCCCTCGAGGCTTTCTTCCTCGATGAGGCCCGCAAGAGCGGCTACTTGGAAATCCAGCCTCCATACGTTGTCAACGAGGATTCCGGCCGCGGCACGGGCCAGTTGCCCGACAAGGAGGGCCAGATGTACCATGCCAACCTCGACAACCTCTTCCTCATCCCTACCGCCGAGGTTCCTGTCACCAACATCTTCCGTGATGTCATCCTCGACGAGAAAGAACTGCCTATCAAGCGTTGCGCTTACTCAGCTTGCTTCCGTCGCGAGGCCGGCAGCTATGGCAAGGATGTACGTGGCCTGAACCGCCTGCACCAGTTTGACAAGGTGGAAATCGTGCGCATCGACAAGCCCAGCCACTCTTATGAGTCTCTGAACGAAATGCTCGACCACGTGGAGGGCTTGCTCAAGAAACTGGAGTTGCCATACCACATCCTTCGCCTCTGCGGCGGCGACATGAGCTTCACTTCTTCCATCTGCTACGACTTCGAGACTTGGAGCGCCGCGCAACAGCGCTGGCTGGAGGTTTCCTCCGTCTCCAACTTCGAGAGCTACCAGGCCAACCGCCTGCACTGCCGCTACCGCCATGCGGAAGACAAGAAGATAGAGCTTTGCCACACCTTGAACGGTTCAGCTTTGGCATTGCCGCGCATCGTAGCGTCCATCTTGGAGAACAACCAGACTCCAGAGGGCATCCGCGTACCTAAGGTATTGGTACCTTACTGCGGCTTCGAGATGCTCGACGACAAGAACTTCGAGTAAAGATTATATACGGGGATAACTTCGACTACCCATTTTCATGTGGGGGTAGCTGATGTTATCCCTTTTGCTTTTTCCACCCCGAATGCTTACTACACAATACAAAAACAACCATAACATGAAGGAGAACAACCTATGAACAAGATTATCAGAAAAATACAATACTCAGAGAAAGTATATCGTTTCGATGTGGAAGCGCCACTGATTGCCAAGAGCCGCAAGGCTGGCAATTTCGTCATCATCCGCGTGGATGGAAACAGCGAGCGCATGCCACTCACCATCGCCGATGCCGACACGGCGAAAGGCACCATCACGCTGGTAGTCCAGAAGGTGGGGTTGTCCTCCACCAAGTTATGCAACCTCAATGAGAACGACGAGATTCACGATGTGGTGGGCCCGTTGGGAAATCCTACCCACATAGACCACTACGGTACGGTCATCTGTGCCGGTGGCGGCGTCGGCGTAGCTCCCATGCTTCCTATTGTCCGTGCGCTCAAGGCGGCAGGGAACCGGGTGTTGTCGGTCATCGCAGGCCGCAGCAAAGACTTGGTTATCATGGAGGATGAAGTACGCGAATCCAGCGACGAACTTATCATCATGACCGACGATGGCAGTTACGGAGAGAAAGGCGTGGTTACCGTCGGCATCGAGAAGTTCATCAACCAGGAGCACATAGACAAAGTGTTTGCCATCGGTCCTCCTGTCATGATGAAATTCTCCTGCCTCCTGACACAGAAATACAACATCCCAACCGATGTGTCGCTCAACACCATCATGGTGGATGGCACGGGCATGTGTGGCGCATGCCGCTTGACCATTGGCGGAAAGACCAAGTTTGTCTGCATCGATGGTCCCGAGTTTGACGGTGCGTTGGTCGATTGGGACGAGATGTTCAAGCGCATGGGCACCTTCAAGGACGCGGAGCGTGAGGAGATGGAGCACTTCGAGGACCATTTGGCCTGCGTGGAAGGCAAACAGGGAAAAGAGACTACCGAGGTGACGATGGATGTCGCGCCGACGACAGAAAGCATCACGCAACTCACAGACCGCAACTCAGAATGGCGCAAGGAGTTGCGCAGTGCGATGAAAGCAAAGGACAGGGGTAGCATCGAGCGGGTCAAGATGCCCGAGCTCGACCCAGCCTATCGTGCCACCACCCGCACCGAGGAGGTCAACATCGGCTTGACCAAGGAGATGGCGCTGACAGAAGCCAAGCGTTGCCTTGACTGTCCGAAGCCCACTTGCGTGGAGGGGTGCCCCGTCAACATCAACATTCCTTCATTCATCAAGAACATCGAGCGCGGACAGTTCCTTGCCGCCGCCAAGGTTCTGAAGGACACCTCTGCCCTACCGGCCGTCTGCGGTCGTGTCTGCCCACAGGAAAAGCAATGCGAGAGCAAGTGCATACAGCTCAAGATGAACAAGCCTGCCGTTGCCATCGGCTATCTGGAGCGTTTTGCCGCCGACTACGAGCGACAGAGCGGCAACGTATCCTTACCGGAAATCGCAGCCCCCAACGGCATCAAGGTTGCCGTCGTCGGATCGGGGCCTTCCGGCTTGAGTTTCGCCGGCGACATGGCCAAGAAAGGTTTCGACGTGACCGTCTTCGAGGCCCTGCACGAGATAGGAGGCGTGCTGAAATATGGCATTCCCGAGTTTCGCTTGCCGAACGCCATCGTGGATGTCGAGATTGAGAACTTGCGGAAGATGGGCGTGAAATTTATAACCGACTGCATCGTGGGCAAGACCGTCAGCGTGAAAGACCTGGAGGAAGAAGGTTTCAAAGGTATCTTCGTGGGATCAGGCGCAGGCCTGCCCAACTTCATGAACATTCCGGGCGAGAATGCCCTCAACATCATGTCGTCCAACGAGTATCTTACCCGTGTCAACCTCATGGATGCCGCCAATCCTCACAGCGACACCCCAATCAACCTGGGCAAGAAGGTAGTGGTGGTAGGTGGTGGCAACACCGCCATGGACAGTTGCCGCACCGCCAAGCGACTTGGGGCAGACGTCACCTTGGTATATCGCCGGTCAGAGGCGGAGATGCCTGCCCGGTTGGAGGAAGTGAAACATGCCAAGGAAGAAGGCATCCACTTCATGACGCTCCACAACCCGAAGGAGTACGAGGCAGACGAGAAGGGAGCGGTGAAGAGCGTGATTCTCGACGTGATGCAACTGGGCGAGCCGGATGCCAGCGGACGCCGTCGCCCCGAAGCTACGGGCGACACGGTTGCCCTGGACTGCGACCAGGTGATTGTGGCCGTAGGCGTGAGTCCTAACCCACTCGTTCCCCAAAGCATCGAAGGCCTGGAACTCGGCAGAAAGAACACCATCGTGGTGAACGACCAGATGCAGAGTTCGCAGAAGACCATCTATGCCGGTGGCGACATCGTGCGTGGCGGCGCCACCGTGATCCTCGCCATGGGCGATGGCAGAAGGGCTGCCCAGAACATGGCGGAACAGTTGACGAAAGGATAAGCCTGTATAGGTTTTACTGGTATTTCTCCAGTATCTTGTTGAGCAGGAAGGTGGCGTTCTGGTTGCGTGCCACGCCCGACTGTATCTTGTAGGTGTAGGTCACGTCCGTGCCTAGGTCTATCTCGAAACAGAAGTTATGGAACTGGCCCGAGGTATCGTTCTCCATCTTCGACAGCTCCAGGTCGTGGGTGGCGATGATGCCGCTCACGGGCTGATGGGAGATGGCTTCGAGGAACCGGCGCGAGCCGTTCAACTTATCGAGCGAGTTGGTGCCCTTCAGTATCTCGTCGAGGATGATGAGCGTGCGGAGCCGTTCCCCTTGTTGCGAGGAAGGATTCCCGTCCTTGCCGCCCTCCTGACAGAATTTGAGCAGTTCCTCCAGGCGAATCAGCTCGGCATTGAAGTAGGAGATGCCGTGAGTGAGGTCGTCGGTGGTGCGCATGCTGGAGAAGAGGCGGAAACGGGAAACCCGAAGTTTGTCGGCGAATACAGGCATTCCCGCCATCGCCAGGATATAGTTCACGCCGAGCGAACGGAGGAAGGTGCTCTTGCCCGCCATATTGGCTCCCGTGATGATGTAGTAGTGGGAGTCGTGGATGGCAAAGTCGTTCTTCACCGCCTTGGCGCCGAGGAAGGGATGATAGAGGTTCTTGGCCTCGAATACGATTTCGGGACTCTCCACCAGTTCCGCATCGGTAGCCTCGGGGTGGTTGTAGCGGTAGTCGGCCATCGACACGAGGGCGTCCATCTCGCTGATGACGCGCATCCATTCCTCCATCCTCACCATATAGGTGTTCTTCCATTTCAAGAAGCGGCGCACGAGGAAGAAGTCGCTGAGCATGAAGGCGTCGGTCAAGAAGAGGCCGAGGAAGTTGCCACGGCGGTCATATCCCTTGAGAATCCCTTCCAACTGGGCGAAGGAGGGCAAGGCATCGGCAAGGTTTCCCTTCATCTGCTTGCCCAGCTCACTTTGGAAATTACATTGTGCGATGAGACGGAGTATCTGCGAGTAGGCGATGAGCTGATGGCGGAGCTTTCCGCCGTTGCTGTCTATCTTGTCGAGGGTCTGCTTGCAAACAAAGAACACCGCCATATATTGCACCACCACCCACCACAGCGGGACATTGGCGGAAAGGACACCCAGTGCCGACAGCAGCACGCTGCCGCATACACCGATTATCAATAGCCAGCCTGCGAGGAGCGAAAACGTCGATCCAAACCAGCCCGGCACTCCCATCGCCGAAACTTTCTCCATGGCATCCGCCACGGCGGCGGAGTCTATCTTCCTGTAACCTAAAATTTGGCGGGTAGGTTCGGCCGCCATGCTCATTTGCAGATTGTTCAACTGGGAATAAGTAGGCTTGGGGGCATTCGTCACTTGGTTTTTGTTCCTCTCCCCGAGGGCGAGGAAGTCCATCCGCCAGTTTCTTCCCTCCTCCTCGCCAAGTTCTCTGATGACTTCCCTTCTCCTCTTTATTTCCTCGATGCCCAGAGGAGTAGTCGGGCTGAGTAAGGAGGCGAGGGCATCGGATCCGCCCGTGGTGATGGTGCGGCAGATGCGGTTGTAGAGCGACCCCTTGCCGAAGACGTCGAGGTCAAAGGCGTAGGGATGCTGTGGATTTTGGTAAGACTCTCCCGTCTCGAAGGGTGAGAAGTCTCCCTCCCATGCCTTCAGCTCGTCTTGATGCACCTTGAGCAAGGCGGCGAGATGCTCCATCCGTTCCTTGCTCATGTCATCAAAATGCCGGACGGCGAGGTAGGCGGCGAGGCACGCCGCCGCCCCCACCAGCCAGAGACGCGTGTCGCCGTCGATGGCGAAGTAACACACCACGCAGGCGATGATGCCGGCGAATCCTAACAGTTCGCCGAAGATAAACCCATTGGTCTTGCGCTTCAGGGCTTCCACCTCCGAGGCATATTTCTCCGCTTGCTGCCGGTAACTTTCCTTGATGTTTTTGCTTTCTGCTTTCATTTCAGACATAATCATATATTACAATTTGGCTGCAAAAATACAAGAAAATCCCCTATAAAGGAAGAAATATGTGCTAAATTTTCTTACAGCAATCTTAATTTTGACCAGTAACTTAGCCCATCACCGCCTTAGAATCCCACTTTCACCATGACTCCCACTACGCTTCGGCTGCCGCCCACATACGTGGGGAATCCTATCTGGCGACCCGAGTTGCCGGCATCTACGATGTATTTCTCGTCGAGCACGTTCTTGCCGAAGGCGCCAATCTCATAATATACCTTGCCCGGCTGGAAACGGTAACCTGCCGTGAAGTTCAGGAGTCCGTAGGCATCCTGTGTATATTCCGGCTCGTTGCTCTCCTCGAAGAATACCTTCGATTTCCAGGAATAGGTGGGGCGGAAATATACGTTGCCATTCTTGCCCGTGGGCACGCTGAGGTCGAGGCCTACAGCAAAGCTGTTCTTGGGGGTCAGACGGAACCGGTTGCCGGCATAGGCTTGCTGGTTGCCGTTGTCGTCGGTGTCGTTGAACTTGCCGTCGATGAGCGACCAGTTGCCGAAGATGTTCAGACAGCGGCAGGGAGAATAGCTCAGGCTTGCCTCCAGACCGAAGGAGTGCGCACGGCCGGCATCGTCATACTCATATTTTGAAGTGGTCTGGTTGAACACCGATGTCTGGTAGTTGTACCAGTCATAATAATAGGTGCAGAAATCATAGTTGAGCTTGCCGCCCAACACACTTCCCTTCACACCAGCCTCATAGCTATAGATAATCTCTGGGCTTAAGGTCTCGAAGTCCTCTGGGTCGTTGTTGAAGTAGAGCACGCCGGGGCGACGTCCGCGGGAAACGCTCACATAGATGTTGTTTCTGCCTATCATATAGTTGAGGGCGGCACGGCCTACCCACGACCAATAACTGCTGGAGGCAGTGATCTTATTCCCACCATCCGTAGGATGATAGAGCACGGCACCAAACAGGCTGGGCATGGTAGATGACGAATAACCCGTCTCCTGATGCTCATAAGTTCCGCGGAGACCCAAGGTGAAATGCAGGTTCCTGGTAATCTTGAAGGTTCCGTCGGCAAATAGTTCGGCGGATTGGTTGGTGCCGTAGTTCTTGCCCTGCTCGGTATAGTTGGCATCGAGGGGCTGGTTGGAGATGCCTTGCAAGGTGGCCTGGATAGTCTTGCCACTCTCGCCCATGCCAAGGAGTACCTGGTCTAAGTCCATGCCCAGCTGGGCCAAACTAGCCTTGAGGTCGCCATAGATGTCGGGGGTAGCGGTTTGCTGGGCAGGCTTGCCGTTGGCATCCACGGCTGGAGTATCGGGGAACCATTTCTGCATCAGCTGTACCAAGGTTGTCTCCACCATCGGCTGATAGGCGGCCGGCAGCATCTGGCTGAGCAATCCCTTCACATTGTCCATCTGACTGCTGAGGGATGCCTTCATGCTCTTCTGGATATAAACCGGATAGAGATATTGCAGATTGGCCTTGGCGTTCACATCCTGGGATGAGTTCTCGTAGAAGTAGCTGGCGCCCACGAAACCGGAGAAACGGTGGTGGTCATCGTAATTGAAGCGGAACTCCTGGCTCAGCTGCGTACCCTTCTCCTTTTCCTCGCAGAGGAGCAGGGGCAGGCAGGTGCCGTCGGCATCGAAGTGCTCGTCACTGTCGAAGGCGCGGAAACCGATGATGGATGTGAAAGCCCACTTCTGGTTGATGTTATGCTCGATGTCGAGCATGGCGCCGCCCACATTGCGCTTGATGCCAAGTGCCTTGCCTGCCTCCAGATTGGCAGGACTGTTGGGGTCGGCGTTACCGTAGGCTGGGTTGATACTGTGGAAGGAGGTGCCTGGATAGTCATCGTGCTGATAATCGAGCACCAGGGAGAGCGACGTGTCGTCGCCAGCCCACCATCGGGTGGAGTTTCTGAAGGCCAGGGCATTCTTTCCGTTGAGTCTGCCGCCCGCCTCGTTCTTGACAAATCCGTCCCGGGCTTCGTAGTCGAAGGCGAAGCGGTTGGCAATCTTGTCCTTGACGATGGGGGTATTGATGAAACCTGTAACCTGTCGCTGGTTATAGGAACCATAGTTGACCGCCAACTCACCTGTCAGGTAATTTACCGGCTTATGACGGATGATGCTGATGCCGCCGATCTCCGCACCGCGACCGAAGAGCGTGCCCTGAGGACCCTTGGCCACTTCCAGACGCTCCAAGTCGAAAAGCTCCACGGCAGACCCGCGGCTTCGGGAGGTAGATACACCGTCCATGAATACGGATACACGGGGCTGGGCATAGGATGCGCCATCGTCCGAGGTAACGCCACGGATTACGTAGCCGGGGTTGTTGGGACTTTGCATCTGAATCTGCACGCCCGGGGTAAACTGTGCCACGTCATCCAACTGATAGAGGTTCAGCTTCTCCATCACGCTGCCCGTCACGGCACTCACAGCCACAGGTACTTCCAGTGAACTCTGCGATTTCTTCTGTGTGGTCACGATTACCTCGCCAAGGTTCTGCGAGTCTTCCTTCATCACCACATTCAAGCCCTTGTTGTTGTCGGCGCTCTTGGTTACGGTAACATTACCTACATTGTCATCGGGCAGACCGGCTGCCAGCGCCTGACTAAAGAATGCTCCCTGTGCCAACAGATTTGCCACGGTGAGAGCCATTACGTTCTTCTTCATACAATCTCTTATTTTATTGTTGCCTTTAGTTGATTACCTGTCATTTTTGGTTTTTGTAAAAGATGGTGACATTGTTGTCTGCCACGCCTGTGTCGGTACTGAGATACTTACCTATCTTCTTCATGATGAAAGCCCACTTCCAGGAGTAATGCTTCAGATGCTTGGCGGCAGTCTTGAGCCGATTCTTGAAGTCGTCGGAAGGATGCTCATCTCCCGCCAAGTGCATGGCGTAAGCCTCACCCAGCACCTTGCCACATTCCTGCTTCACGTCGGCAGGCACTTTCTTCGGAACCAATTGCTCCATCACGCTGCTAAGGGCTGAGTTGGCGAAACGCTCGCTCTTCTGTTGCAAGGTTTCTGCGGAGTTCTTCATAGAGGCAAGCTCCTTTACCCGTTCTGTCCTTACGGTAAGCGTTCCCTTGTCCTCATCCACCTCTATCAGCCGGTAAGGGTGAGGATAACTTACAGTGGAACCAGTCTCCATATCGACGAGACCATACTTTTGGGAGACATCCTGTGCATGGAAATGGCCAGTAAAGCACACCTTGATGCCCATCTTGGCTATCTGCTTGGCTTGCTTGCGCCAGTGATCTACGAGATATTCCTTCATCACCTTGTCCTGCCAATTGAAATGGCTCACGATGCCATGGTGCATCATCATCAATACCTCCATGCCCAGGCGGTGAGCTTGTTCTGCCTGCTGCTTGATGAAGTCCATCGTCTCGGGCTTGATTCTTCCGGCAGTCACACAGATGTCCTTGTCATAGTCGTTGCCTTCATATTCACAGGCATCCACGGCAATGAGTCTGATTTTGGAGTCTAACTGCACCACATAAGAAAGAGAATGAGAATCCCTGGCTATGGCCTCGCCATAACCATACTCCTTATATATATTGGCAAAATCGGCAGCAGAAACGGTGGTGGTGCGCCTCGTCTTGTCGCCATCATAAACCCTGGCATGAGGATTGTTCACATCATGGTTGCCTGGGATAACAAAAACTCTTATCCCCTGCTCCTCCATCGGCTTGAGATAGCGGCTTACCAAGAGTTCGTGCGAAACTCGTTCCCCGTCCTTGGTCAGGTCTCCTGTAACAAGAACCACTTGTGGGTGGTATTCCTTCACGTGCCCAGTCACAGAATCCAGAAGTTCAGGGCTCTGAACAAGCATCTTTCTGTCATTGGAAATGTAATCATCAAAAGCCTTTCCTTCATGAACCAACAACTGGGGAGACATGAGATGCACATCCGACATGATGGCCATACGCTGCAAGGGTTGACTTTGGGCAAAAGTTGCGGCACAATATAAAAAGGATGCCAGCAACATACAATTACTTTTATTCATAACTTCTAGTCGTCTTATCTACTTTTCTTAAATCCGGTGCAAAAGTAGATAGAGCTTGTTACATAGGGGTTGCTATCGTATGAATAAGACGTGAAAGACAGAATGTCAGTGCCCTCCGTTCTCTCGCAAGAGTTTGTCTATAAACACGAAGGTAACTACATCGTTTACGACCGATTCTTCGGTATTTGGCTGAGACAGAAATAAACAATGGAGGAGGATGGGGAAAGACCTAATGGTAGGCTTTCCGCATCGTGGCTCTTGCAAAGAAATCATAGTTCTCACGGAACAAGGCTTTTCCTCGCTCTGCTCCATAAACAGACCTGAGGGAGGCATAGGGAAGCATGTCGTGGTCCATGGCATACTTCAGAGCACTGCCCGGCATATTTAGGGCCACGGTCAGCGACTCTTCCTTGGCAATCTTCTGAATCACAGTTCGACAACGATGAACCCGTGGCCGAACTGCACATGATGAACGTGGAACAGCAAGGTTCCCCTTTTACTTTTTCTGCTTCACCAGCAGCGAGGCCCCGATGCTCACCACCAGCACTGCCACGATGAAGAGCAGAGAGGCGATGGCGTCGATCTCCACCCACTCGTGCACGAGCATCTTCACACCGATGAACACCAGCAGCACGCAGACACCCGTCTTGAGGTAGCGGAACTTGTCGGCGATGGCGGCCAGGAGGAAGAACATGGCGCGAAGGCCCAGGATGGCGAAGATGTTGGAGAAAAACACCACATAGGGGTCGAGCGACACCGAGAAGACAGCGGGGATGCTGTCGAAGGCGAAGATCAGGTCGCTGAACTCGATGACCAGCACCGTGACAAAGAGCGGCGTCACCAGCCATCTGCCTCCCTTCCTGAGGAAGAACCTGTCGCCCTCAAACTGTGGGTGCATCCTGCCCGTCTTGGAAAGAAACCTTACCATGGGATGGTGCTCCACATCGATTTCCTCCTTCTTGTTGCGGTTCACATACATCTTCACACCGCTGTACACCAGGAGTGCGCCAAAGAAGAGCAGTATCCAGTCGAAGCGGCTGATGATGGCGGCGCCGAGGAAGATGAAGACGAAGCGCAGGACGATGGCTCCCAGGATACCCCAGTTGAGCACGTGCTGGTACTCGTTCTTGCCCACGCCGAACGACGTGAATATCATCATCATCACGAAGAGGTTGTCCACCGAGAGGGTCTTCTCGATGAGGTAGCCCGAGATGTAGGAGATGGTCATGTAGTGGCGGTATTGCTGTAGGCTCGCCTCGAAGTCGTCGGTGTTGAGCTTCAGGTGCGCCGCATAGCGAGAGGCGACTGCCTGGAGGTCTTGCATGTTCTCGATGCCGTGCACCATGTCGCCGTGGAACCACAGGAAGACGGAGAAGAGGAGGGCAAGGCCTATCCACACGCCCGTCCATGTGCCCGCCTCCTTGATGGAGACCACATGAGCCTTGCGGTCGATGACCAGCATGTCCAATACCAAGATGGCGGCTATAAAGAGGATGAAGCCAGCCAAGAATAAGATTTCGTTCATTGTTTGTTTCTAATATTGTGAATTAAATTTCATTGGTGTCGTTCTACCGATTACAATTCGTCTGCAAAAATACAAGAAAATCCTCTATAAAGGAAGAAACATGTGCTAAATTTCCTTATATCAAGAAAAAATACTACCTTTGCACATGAATAAGACTCTCATTATATTAGCTTATGCCAGCACAGAAAAGAAACATCGAGCAATCCCTCTTCCCCGAGGAGGAAATGCAACCGTCCCTGGAAGAAGACGGGAAGGAATATGACTTGACGGAGCTGTTCGATCGCCTCGCCAAGTCCGGTTTCCGCAGTCGTTTCCGCCTGTCGCAGAAAGACCGCGACTATATCTCTGAGAAGGGGCTCGCCACTATCCGCAGCCATGCCCACGACTTCGTGAGGAAGCGTCTGGCCCCTGCCGTCATTCCCAACGACGGCAAGCAGACTCCGATGCGGGGGCACCCTGTGTTCCTTGCCCAGCACGCCACAGGCTGCTGTTGCCGTGGCTGCTTCTACAAGTGGCACCATATCCCGCCGGGGAGGGAACTGACCCAGGAGGAACAAGACTATGCCGTCGCCGTACTGATGGCATGGATAGAGAAACAGATTTAAGCAAGAAAGAACTATGGAGAGAAAAGCTATCGTGATGGGTGCCACGTCGGGCATCGGAATGGAAGTGGTCTGGCGACTCATCCCCCGTTGGCTTTGGACGAGGATGAAGTTATAGTCGCTTAACAGCTATGAATCTCCCCTAAAGTGAATCTTCGATACCGAAAATAGCAAGAAATAATCGCTTTTAGATACCGAAAATAGCAAAAAAATAACTATCTTTGCCCCCGAAAACATAAACGGATATTGGAAATGAAGTACTTAGAAAGAAATTATTGCTTTCCGATGATTTGAAATTAATCAATCGTGGAGCGTTGGCTGAGACGTTTGTAGGCACGGAAATGGTGAAGGCGCATTCTCCGTACAGCAATGACAACTTGTATTGTTGGCATCGTGAGAAGAAGGACTCCAATGCAGAGGTGGACTATGTCATTGCCAAGGGCGGAACGATCTTCCCCGTAGAAGTGAAATCAGGCACAAAAGGCTCCATGCAGAGTCTGCGGCTTTTTCTTGCCGCAAAGAATCTCGACAAAGGCATCCGTACCTCTTTGGAGAATTTTTCTGCTTATGGGGACATTTTGGTCTATCCTTTGTATGCGGCCGGCAATTTTGTATGAGATTATCATCTTTCAGTCACGGGCGATAGCTGCTCAGCTCCACCAGGTTGCCGTCGGGGTCTCGCAGGTAGAGGCTCTTCATCGCCCCTTGCGAACCGTGTCGGGTCACAATACCCTCGATGATGTCAAAGCCCTTGGCTTCTATCTCCTCCTTGAGCACGGCAAGGTCGTCGTCCACTATCAGGCAAAAGTCTTGCGAGCCGTATTGTGGATTGCTGGCAGCGGGCGTGAACTCGCCCTTTACCGTGTGCAGACTGATTTTCCCGCCGGGGAAATAAAGGTTGTGGTGCCCATTGTCTGAGCGGTGCTCCATGCCGAGAAGCCCGACATAGAAGTCGAGGCTTCTTTCCAGATGGGCTGTGGTAATGACCAGATGGTCGATTTGGGTTATTCTCATCGTGTCATAAGGATTTTAGTTATTACATACACGCCCATCCGAATTTCTTGACAAGTTCAGTGAAAAGCCCTTTGTCCTTGGTCGGGATATTCACGATGATACTTTCTTTTTCGGATTTGTCAAGGAAATATCCTTCTGCGGGCAGTCTGTCTTCTGATAGGTCGTGTGATGCTTCTTGATGGAGAAGGAAGGTGTTGTTGTCGTAAGTGACACGGAAGTATTCTTTGTTGCCTTCAGGTGCGAGGTATAGGCTACGCAAATCTTTCTTGCCCCTGTAAAAATCATTTAGTTTCTTGGAGGAGATACGTATGGCCGTATATTTACATTGAGGAAAATCTTCGTATAATAAGCATAGGTACAGAGTGTCGAAACAATCTCTTGCTGTCAGCAATTGTGGATTGTCGTAATACTCCAAGATGCTATCTACCTTTAGTATGGATTGTTTCTTGTTCATGATTCTATGATTTTTGCATTGTTTACATTGAATGATTTGCTTCTCCACCAAGAATGGTGGGATTTTTTGAAAGTCTTCTTTATCTTGCCGTCTTGTTCCAGCAAATGCAGTCTCGCAATGTTCGCATTTTTGAATTTTGGAAGTTTGAGCAAGTTCTTGGCATCATTTAGTTCTGCAAATACAGAAACAGCTCTCACAATACACTCATCGATTCCTTCTCCTTTGAATTGCTTGTCTGGTGCAAGAAACCTTTGGGAGAAAAAGTCACGGGATTCCGCAGGGTTTCCATGTGAAACTCTGTAGAATATGCCCTTGCAATCAGATGCGTCTGATGGAGGGAAACTTGCCGGTAATTCTTCAAACCATTCCATAGCATTTATCTATATTTGACCGCAAAGATATACTTTTTAGCTGAAATGGCAAAATATCCGATGGAGAAAATAGGTTTTCTAACACAGAATGGCGATACGCAAAGGCTGAAACCTTGATTGAACAGAAGATTTTGCTTGAAAAGCACGCAGGTTTCGATTTCTTTTTGTACCTTTGCCGCTGGATTTGGCTTTGTGCCATCTCCAAGACATCGTTGGTAAACAAAAAGCATTCGCTATTATTTCGCGTTCAGCCAAAAGCCTCGGAAACTTCTTGGAAATAACGTAACAAGGAATATAACTATTAATCGCACAGTATGGCAAACAAGAATCTGAATGCCGCTAAGGTGGCTAAGAAGGACGAGTTCTACACTCAACTTTCTGATATAGAACGGGAATTGCAGCATTATTGGCAGCACTTCCGTGGCAAGGTGGTGCTCTGTAATTGCGACGACCCTTACGAAAGCAACTTCTTCAAGTATTTCGCTCTTCGCTTCAATCAACTGGGATTGAGGAAGCTCATCTGCACCTGTTATAATGGTTCGCCCGTGACGGGCAATGAACTGGCGTTTCATTTCGAGGGTTACGATGACGAGACTCCCAAGAAGATAGCCTACAAGGTGGAGATAACGGAGGTGAAGGACGAGAATGGTGACGGGGCCGTTGATTTGTCTGATGTGAAGTATCTCCTGCAGAACAACAAGAATGTGCTGTCGACATTGAAGACGGGCGACTTCCGTTCGCAAGAGTGCATCGAACTCCTCAAAGAAGCCGATATTGTCGTGACAAATCCTCCCTTCTCTTTGTTCCGAGAGTATATCGGGCAGCTGATGGAGTATGGGAAGAAGTTTGTTATCGTTGGTCACCAAAACGCCATTACATATAAAGAGGTATTCCCTTTAATTATGCAGAATAAAATTTGGTTAGGATATGGTTTCAAAGGGGCGGCAGGTCATTTCTTTTCTCCGTATGACGACATTGCATCTGCAGGCGATCATAGAGAAAATATGATTCGTGTATCAGGTGTAAATTGGTTCACAAACTTAGAAATTCCTAAACGTAATGAAGAGATGGATTTAGTCTGCAGGTATTCTCCCGAAGAATATCCTAAGTATGTAAACTATGACGCAATAGAAGTTGGCAAAACAGCTGATATTCCTTACGATTATGCAGGATTAATGGGAGTGCCTATTACTTTCTTAGACAAATATTGTCCTGCTCAATTTGAGATTATAGGTCACAGTTTGGAGTTGGCAGACATGAGTGCCATCAAGAAAGAATTGGGCAAGCTGAATGGCGGTCCTCGCTTTTATGTACGGGAAAATGGCAAGTTGTGCCGCAAGTATGAAAGAATTTTAATCCGCAACAAACACCCACAAGTCCCATGTTGAAAATAGAACAGAAAGAAGTGACCGTAGGCGAGATTACCAAGGGTTACATTAATAATGACGAGCAAGGCGTGAGAGGCTATAATGGTCTTCTCGACATTCGTCCGCCTTATCAGCGTGAGTTCATTTATAATGAAGATGAGCAATGTGCTGTTATCAATACCGTCTTGCACAACTATCCCCTCAACATCATGTATTGGGTAAGGAGAAGCGACGATGCGGAATGTCCCTACGAGGTGATGGACGGGCAGCAGCGCACCCTGTCCCTTTGCGAGTATGTGGCTGGCAAGTTCTCATACGATTTTAAGAACTTCTTCAATCAGCCAGCCGATATTCAGAAGAAGATACTCGACTATAAGTTGACCGTATATGTATGTGAGGGCGAGGAGTCGGAGAAGCTGGAATGGTTCAAGACCATCAACATCGCCGGCAAACCATTGAACGAGCAGGAAATACGGAATGCCATCTACGCCGGACCGTTTGTGAGCGATGCCAAAAAGCATTTCTCCAAGACCAACTGTGCCGCCTATCGCTTGGGCAAGGACTTGGTGAACGGTTCGCCTATCCGTCAGGACTTTTTCAGGAAAGCACTGGAATGGATGGCGGAGCACGAGACCCGCAACGGCAAGCCTAAAACAGCCGTTGAGTACATGAGCCAACACCAACACGACATGAACGCCATGCCCCTGTGGACTTATTTCCAGGGCGTACTGCGTTGGGCGATAGATACCTTCAACATGAAGACGTTCAAGAAAATCATGAAAGGCCTGGATTGGGCGAAGTTCTACGATGAGTATCATGAGAAAGTGCTTGACATCAAGGCGATGGAAAAGCAAATCGCAGACTTGATGGGCGATGATGAAATACAGAAGCCGCAAGGCATCATCCCATATGTGCTGACTGGCGACGAGCATTACCTCGACCTCCGTGCCTTCCCCGGCAAGATAAAACTTGCCGTGTGGGAGAAGCAGAACCACAAGTGCAAGCTTTGCGACAAGGAATTCGACATTCAGCTTATGGAAGGCGACCACATTACGCCTTGGCGTGAGGGTGGCAGAACAGAGATAGAGAATTGCCAGATGCTCTGCAGGGAATGCAACCGACGGAAAGGAAGCAAATAACGTTCAATCGAAAACGCAATAGGCTTCGGCAGACAGGATTTACCAGAATTCCCTATCACCATGTATTCTTTCCATTTTGACAATAAATAACTCAAATGATATTTCCCCATCTGACGGAATGTTAGTAACTTTGCAGCCGATTTAGGAGAACAAACAAAATCGATAAAGAAAATGCAGAATACAAGTAACACGAAACTGGTAGGGAAAATATTCGCCACGGGCGTGATGTCGTTTTGCGGCGTGGTGAGCGAGACGGCGATGAACG
>CAVBGK010000064.1:0-34204 GCA_963594995.1 Bacteroidaceae bacterium | reverse complement strand
CGGTCTGCAGTTAGAACAATAACTGAACTATCAAGAGATTTACAAGAACATGAAATTGGATTTTTCAAGGCCAAGAGAGTGCTTTTACAGAAATATTCAGTAATTTTGCACTTGCTTGTTGAATTCGCGAGTTACTTCAGAACAGCGCAAGTGTTAAGAAAAGCAAAGAACCTTTATTTTTTCATCAATCGGGCGATTGATTAAAGATTTTTTTATACCTTTGCGCAAAAATAGGCAGTAAAAGAATGTAAATTGTTATGAAAAATGTATTTATCACCATATTGGCTTTCCTACCTTTGATGATGTCGGCGCAAAATGTACTGACACCGCAACAAAAGTTGGAACAGGCTCAAAAACAACTTGAGGAGGCAAAGAAGGCACTAGAGGCTGCCCAAAAGGCCGCTGACGAAACTAATCCTGCCAAGCAAGACACAATAGTGACTTCCGCCAAACAAGGCTGGACGATTCCCAGCCCAGAGAAAAAAACGGAAAGCAAGAAAACTGAAAAGCTAACGAATGGTGCTGTCTTGAAGAAGGACCCCAAATATCTTGAGGGAGCAATCACGACTGACGTTAATGGAAAGGTGCAATTCGTGCTCAACACCGATGCCTACGGCAAGTCTGCACAGCAGATTTATGACATTGTATATGACTACATGGTTCAGTTGACCCAAGGTGAGCAGAATATTGGCAGTCGTGTTGCTCTCGTCAACAATGGAGAGAAAATCATCGCCAACACGATGGACGAATGGCTCGTGTTCAGCAATTCTTTCCTCTCCCTGGACCGTTCTGAGTTCAAATACCAGTTGGTTGCAAAAATTGCAGACAATTCCTTACAACTCACCATTAGCCGAATCGCATATATCTACGAGGCGGATCGCAACACTGGATTCAAGGAACCCGCCGAGAATGTCATTGTCGACAAGATAGCGTTGACCAAGAAAAAGAATGACTTGGCCAAATTGTTTGGTAAATTCCGCAAATGCACCATCGACCGAAAAGACCAGATTTTCACGGAAATCACCAACCTGGTTAAGCAATAACCGACTAACCTTATCTTATGTCAAACCAATAAGCAAAATTACAGTAAAAACAATATGGCTCAGAAAGAAGACAAGAACCCCAACGACACACCCACAAGTTATGCAGTACGTCCTCTTCATCGTCAGCGCAGACTGATAGACTACAGTGGACGGGACAGGATGTTCAAGGTACGCAACATTCTCAATATCCTCTTCATGATTTTAGCTGTTGTCGGGCTGATATTGTGGACACAGACTGATTGGGAAGTATTGAGCACCATGATACTCCTTGTTGGTGTAGCCACCAAGATGGTTGAGGTTTGTATCAGAATATTTAAGAAATAGTGGGAAATAACAAATGAAAAAAATACTTACCGCCTTATTGCTTTGTGCTGCAACCCTCTCAGTTGCGGCACAAACTGATTTTAACTCCATCAATGAAGACGGCGACTTTCGCCCTGCATCAAGCCGCAAAGTAAGTCCAGATTCCCTTGGGTCCAACCAAGAGATACCCAAGGGCATCAAAGTATGGACAATAGATGAACGATTTGGAGACCGGCAAGAAGCAGTGGTTGACACCATGCAGCACATGTACATGAACTCAACCTTTACAGAAGGACTCCACGGAGAATACAACACCTTGGGCAACATGGGTTCCCCCCGCATAGCGCGTATCTTCATCAACCGGCACAACACGCAAGGAAATTTTATCTTCACGGAACCATACTCCTATATCAACACCCCCGTAAGTGACTTTCATTTCACCAACACATACTCTCCGCTTACCAACGTAACACTCAACTCGTGTGGAGACCGCACCAATGGCGAAGATGACTTCCGTGCCTTTTTTGCAGTCAATGCCAACAAGCGACTGGGAGCTGGCTTCAAATTTGACTACAAGTATGGCCGTGGGTACTATAATGCGCAGAGTACCAGCCATTTCAAATACTCCATGTGGGCTTCTTACCTGGGAGACCGCTATCAGGCCCACCTCCTTTTGAGCACCCTCCACCAGAAGGTGACTGAAAATGGAGGCATCACAGAGGATGACTACATCAAGCACCCGGAGAGTTACCAGGAAACCTTCAAGGAAAACGAGATTCCGACTGTATTGGAGCACAACTGGAACAGAAACGACAATCAGCACATATTCCTCTCCCATCGCTATAGCGTCGGGTTCAACCGCAAGGTGAAGATGACAGAGGAGGAAATCAAGGCCAAGAAATTCGCGATGGAGTCGGAAAAGGAAAACGCAGCCAAAGATGCCAAGGAAAAGGCTAAACGACAAGCAAAAAAAGAAGGCAAGACCTTCGATGAGGACGCTTATGACAAGGCTGCCAGCAAGAACACTTACTCAGGGCGTCCCGATGGAGCCAAAATTGTTGGCAATGAACCTGCCAAAGAACTCGCAAAGAACGACTCCACCCGCATCAGTGTGAACGGTAAGGCTGCGGCAGACAGCTTGGTGTCCCAACAAAAGGAAGCAAGCGAGGACTCCCTCTTCTACAAGAACGAGTACGTGCCTGTGACAAGTTTCATACATACCTTGAAATTTGACAATTATTCACGCATCTACGAGGCATACGAGACCCCCACCGACTATTACCTCAACGAGTATTATACCGCTGGCAAATTCGCAGGCGACTCTATCTACGACAAGACTCGCCACTGGGAACTGAAAAACACCCTCGCAATCGCCACGCTGGAAGGTTTTAGCAAATGGGCCAAGGCTGGCATCAAAGCTTTCGTCAGTCACGATATGCGCCACTTTGAGTTGCCTGACATGGAAGGTGGTTTTCAAAAATATAATGAGCACACGCTGAGCGTGGGCGGACAAATGCGCAAGCAGCAAGGCAAGATCTTGCATTACAACGCCGTGGCAGAGATTGGTCTGGTCGGCGAAGATGCAGGAACCTTGGCTATTGACGGCGATGTGGATTTCAACGTCCCTTTCCTAGGAGACACTTTGACCGTGAGAGGCGAGGCCTTTTTCCATCGCGAGAATCCATCGTTCTACTACCGAAATTACCACGCACGTCACCTCTGGTGGGAAAACGAACTCGACAAGACCATCCATACACGAATCATGGGGGTCTTGCAATTCAACAAGACCAACACCACCTTGCGAGTGGCTGTCGATGAGTTAAAAGACTACGCATACCTGTCTCAGAGTTACACGGTTACAGAGAGCGGAACCAGGACTGGCGTCACCGTCACACCTGTTCAAAAATCGGGCGCAAACAATTTGCTCACAGCACAGTTGTTACAGGACTTCCGCCTAGGCATACTCAACTGGGAAAACATCTTCACCTATCAGCACTCCAGCGACCAAGATGCAATACCGGTTCCTGCCCTTGACATCTACACCAACCTCTACATCAAATTCCGTATAGCCAAGGTGCTCAACATCGACCTCGGTGCCGATGCCCGCTTCTTCACAAGCTACACAGCTCCCGATTACTCACCGTACATGGGGCAATATGTAGTGCAAGGCAACGGAGAAAACAATGTCAAGTTGGGTAACTACCCTATCATCAACGCTTATGCCAATGTGCATATCAAGCACACCCGTTTCTTCGTGATGATGAGCCACGTGAATGCAGGACAGGGAAGCAAGAATTATTTCCTAACTCCCCATTACCCTCTCAATGGTCGCATATTCCGTTTCGGTGTGAGTTGGAATTTCTTCAACTAAACCGCAAAGCCCATATCGGATTAAAAACAGCAAAAGACACAATGGATGCAAAAGTAAAGACAAATTCCCCCAAAGCCTGGGTCTTGGCCACACGCCCCAAGACTCTCTCTGCCGCCGCTGTACCCGTGATGATAGGCGTGAGCTTCGCCCTGCGCAAAACTATTTTTCTCGATGGACATTTCAACTGGATACCAGCCTTGCTTTGTCTCCTATTTGCATGGGTCATGCAAATAGACTCCAACTTGGTCAACGATTACTTCGACTTCAAGCATGGGAATGACAACAGCAAGACACGTCTAGGTCCCAAACGTGCATGCACCGAAGGTTGGGTAACCCTAGCCGCCATGAGATGGGCCATAGGCATCACCACCCTACTCGGTTGCCTCATCGGCATACCACTCATCATATATGGGGGATTGGAAATGGTGTTGGTCGGCATAGCTTGCGTAGTATTCTGCTTCCTCTACACCACCACGTTAAGTTACCTGGGGCTGGGAGATGTACTCGTATTGATGTTTTTCGGCATCGTGCCAGTCTGCAGTACCTATTACGTATGTATGCCCCCACCCTATCAAATGCCAACGTGGAACGTACTTCTTGCATCCACGGCATCCGGACTGATGATAGACACCCTTATGATGGTCAACAACTTCAGAGATAGGGACAACGACCGCCGCTGCGGAAAGATAACCTTAGTTGTACGTCTTGGCGACCGTGCCTCAAAATGGCTATACATGTACTTGGGAATAGTAGGAATCCTGTTGATGTGCATCGCCGCACTCCAGGATTCGCAGGATACGGGCACAATATTGCCCATCTGTCTTTTATTCTCCATTTATCTCATTTTGCATATCAAATCCTACCACGAGATGGCCCGTATCAATCAAGGAAAAGAACTCAACAAGATACTTGGAATGACAGCACGCAACATATTGGTGTTCGGAATCACTTCGGTCATTACCCTACTGTCAACCTTACTGTTTTTCTAAGAGACATCACAGAGGACAGGGCGCAAAAAAATAACTAACAAAGGAATTGAACGATGAAACAACAAGTAAGTTTGGACTTGATGGAGTTTGTAGAACAACAGGTACTCCCTCGATACAATGCCTTTGGCGCAAGCCATGGGCTACGCCATGTGAACCGAGTCATCAAGAATTCCTTGGAGTTGGCTCACGTCACAGGTACCGACATTGACATGGTCTATACTATAGCTGCCTATCATGACCTTGGCATGGAGGGTCCCCGTGCCATCCACCACCTTACCAGCGGCAAGATTCTCCAAGCCGACGCACGACTGCGCAGATGGTTCAATCCCGAGCAAATCAAGATCATGAAAGAGGCCGTGGAAGACCACCGAGCTTCGTCAAGCCGTCAACCACGCAGCATCTATGGCAAGATTGTGGCAGAAGCAGACCGCGACATCGAAATACACGAGATATTCGCACGTGCCATCCTGTATGGCAAGGAAAACTACCCAGAAAAGTCTAAGCAAGAACAATGGCTGCGCTTCGCCAGCCACATGGACGAGAAATATTCCAACAACGGTTACATCAAGCTATGGATTCCCAACTCCCCCAACGAGAAGGCGCTGCGAGAACTGAGAAACATTATCAGTGACAAGGAGTTGCTCAAAAAACATTTTGAGCAACTTTGGAATGAGATGTTCACCTGAAAAATATATCCATGTTCTTGAAATATTTTATAAAAAAAGACTAGAAAATATTTGGCAGTGTCAACAGAAATTACTACCTTTGCACTATACTTCATTGCAACAACAATAGGAGGATCGACGGTTGTCAGAATTCCTTTGTTCCGAGGATTGAAAATATAAGGGGCGTGTCGGTTCGATCGGGTTACTCTTCAAATTAAATTATGAAACCGAGCAGACTTCTTTTGCCAATGGCGGGCCATTTTAAAGTCTCATATACCAAAGAGACTAGCTGCAAAGCCGATGGATTACAAAGGCGGAGAGCTCTCAAACTTATGCTAAGTTCGGAGTTTCATCACATCACCGAGCGTCCCTTTCCACCTTCGCTTATCCTTCCCTTGGGAGGCAATGAGAAACATCAAGAATCTAATGGCATAAAATATGGAAATATCAGAACAAACAACACAGCAGATTGAGCGTTTCATCAAAAAATTAGCGCAAAAGTTCCCCATAGCAACTGTCGATGAAACAACTGTCCTCACCGACATTCATGTAAGAGTTTCACAAGACAGTGGCGAGTTGTTGGCTTTTGATGATGATGACCAGGAGATTACTCGTTGCGTAGTAGAACAATGGATAGAAAACAAGGACGAGACTTTTTATGAGGAGGTTGCAAAAATCTTGCGTGACTTACTTCATAAGAACAGCGAGATTATTGATAATCTCGGTATTCTGAAACCTTATAGTTTTGTTTTGGAAGACGAGGAGAAAGAACATCTTGGAGAGCTCTATCTTGCTGACGATGATACAATTATCATCGGTGGCGACTTGATGGAGAATTTGGACGAAGACCTCGAATTCTTCTTTGAAACTTTGATAAAGGAAAAATAAACCAAGTTTGATTATCTACATCTTCCTTGTCAAAATGTAAATAATCAAAGGTGCGCCAAAGAGCGGAGTAACAGCATTGAGCGGAAGGACTCCATTCTCTCCCGGCAGATTGCAGACAAGATTGCACAACAGGCAAATGGAAGCCCCCAAAAGCATAGAAAACGGCAACAGGCTACGGTGATCGTCTGTTCCCAATATCATCCGTGCCAAATGGGGAGTCACAAGGCCGACAAAAGCTATTGGCCCACAAAAAGCTGTGACCACTGCCGTCAACATACCAGTCAACAACAAAATCCAAAGCCGGACTTTCCGAACTGCGACTCCGAGGCTCTGAGCGTATTGCCCTCCCAATAGCAAGGCGTTAAGTGGCTTTGCCACCAAAAGAGACAACGTCACCCCCACGAAAACTACCATACAGAGCCAAGCCGCCTCAACCATAGTCACATTGCCAAAGCTGCCCATCCCCCAGACCATATAAGACTTGACACCTTCTACCGTGGCAAAGAAGTTGAGAAGAGAGATGGCACTGCTTGCCAAATATCCAATCATGATGCCAATAATCAACAAGACGACATGACTTCTTATAAAAGCAGAAAACAACAAGATGATTCCTATCACAACCATAGCTCCCACCAAGGCTGCCAATGACACAGCCAGGTATCCACCAAAAGAATACTCTCCCAATGAGACACTGCCTCCCATGCCAAGCATGACCAAAGCTACAGCCAAGCTTGCGCCGCTACTGATGCCGAATACATCGGGGCCTGCCAAAGGATTGCGAAAAGTAGTTTGAAGCAAAAGTCCACTCACCGACAGAGCCACCCCAGCCATCAAGGCACTTACCGCCTGAGGCAAGCGTGACTCCATGACTATATAGCGCACAGACTCCCCTATCATGGCATCATCATTGCCCAAAAGGATGTCAACAACATTCTGCCATGGAATATGAACTGCCCCTAAGAGCAAGTTGAGTACCACCAACACCCCGATGCTTGTCACCGAGATGAGAAAATAGAAAATACGTTTACCCATTTTTAAACAAAAAATAGGACCTGTTTCGCAACAAATCCTATCCACATACTTACTAAAACTAAATTAACCACTAAAAAAACTAATATTTTTATTGTATAACTAATTCATTTTATCGATTGCAAAGATAATGCTTTTCCCCGAAACAGCCAAAAAAAAAGGCATCTTTTTATACTAGAAACGCCAAAAAACGGATTTGGCTTCAAATCGAAGATGAAAAAGCATCTTTTTTGCACCTGCACCTAGAACTTGTACCCTACCGTCATCATCAGCTGGTGGCGGTCGTTCTTCACCTGGGTAGCTGGCGCCACACTGTCATACTCACTGGAATTGCTATCGATGTATGACATGAACGGATAGAAGTCACCCTTTTGGGCACTGTACTGATAAGCCACGTCGATAAACAAGCTCTGATAATTGAAACCTACACCGCAAGTAAATCGGTTGGTTGCCTTCCAGTTGGTATAATCCGTGGATGTAGCATAAGCCACACCTGGAGAACAGACTGATACATCACGTTTCCCATCTTCACCGAAGATCGCCGACACATAGTTATAGCCCAAACGCAGAGCCAACATGGAAACAGGCTTGTATTCCAGTCCGAGTTTCAAGGTGCTCACACCTTTCAGTGTGCTACGAGTATTGGCATTCATCTCCTCGTCGCTGGAACTGGTCTCATAGTATGTGCCGTACCAGTCATCATAATACCCACCATCTTTAATGCGGTTGTCTATATGGTCGTACCACGCATATTCATAGGTTGCACCCAACGCCAAACTGCTGCCGACTGTATGTCCCAGACTAAGACCTGCCTTCCACGCCGTGTTCAAACGAAAGTCATAGTCTGCCGACGCTGGTTTGACATTAGGATATTTCAAACTACCATCGGTCGTATAGACACTCAGGTCGTTGTCATTATGGGTAGTCAAGTCGTAATATACTGGCGAGTTGATGTAAGCACCGATGCGGAAAGGAGAATCTGATACTGGACGGAATATGACACCTGCCTTGACATCAAATCCGGTACCATCAATCTTCACCTGCTCCTTGCTGTCAGCAAAAGCACCATTCTCCAGATTTTCAGAATAAATGGAATTGCTGTTATAGTGTACGTCATGCAAACCTATTGTCAAACCAAGCCAAACCCTATTGCTGATGCTACCGCTGATGTTGAAGTCGTATTCACCGATATAACCATGCTGGTATTGCCCGTAGAGGAAAAGGTCGGAATTCAGGTAATTCATCTGCGTTTCATCCTCGTTGGTCCCAAACGCCGCCTTATAACCGTCATCCACGGCAGACCACAAGACATTTGCAGCATTCTGGCTAAGATTCTCGCTCTTAATCCAGGCATACTTGGCTGCCGACAACTTATTTTGAGAGCCAAATCTCTCCTTGCCGTTCTCATCATAGGTCTTGAGGGTGTTGGCGGCATTGAGAATCTGTCCAAAGTCAGCACTCTTGTGATAATTGAATGCTAAATTGATGTAACAGGCTCCCTTGGTCTTAGGACTCCACACAACACCTATTTGGTCGAATGTCGGGTGCGACTGTTTTCCGTTGAAATCTATCCTGTTACTCTCGAACGAGGTATAGTTCTGAGCTCCTCCCTGGGCAATGACGCCGGCAGAGAAAGAGACCTGACTTTTACGGACAAGACCGACACCGGCAGGGTTGGTGGAAATCGTGGAAATGTCTGCGCCAAGAGCCTCCATCGCTCCGCCCATGCCCACATAGCGGGCTGTCCCCGTAAGTTGGTTCTCCGCCAGTTTCGTGTCTTGATAAGTTTCCTGCGCTGTAGCTGCCATACTTGACAGAAGCACGCTAGCGAAGAATATATGCTTAATACTTTTCATAATTATCGAACTGAAATATATAGTTATCATTATTATCTACGTCCACCGAAGCCGCCACCCGAGCGACCACCGCCAAAACTTCCTCCTCCAGATCGGCCACCACCAAAACTGCCACCACTGAATCCACCTGAGCGAGAACCGCCATTGAATCCGCCAAAGTTGGAATTTGAGCGAGTTGTCGAATTGGGGTTATTGTAGGTGGTGCGATTGCCAAAGTTCTTGGTGTCATTGTTGCGGCGCGTGGTATAGCCATTGTTGCCATTGCGACTTCCATATCTTGCACCGTCCTTACCGCCGTTGAATCCCCAACTACGATTGCCTGCAAATCCACGAGGATTTCCTCCTCCATTGCTTATATGCCCTATCATCGGACCACCCCAGTGCCAAGGCCCGTAGTAGCCTCCCCAACCATAATACCAAGGGGAATACCAGCCACCATACCATCCAGCATATCCATAATACCAAGGGTCGAAGAATGGGTCAAACCATGGGTCGTACCAGCCATTATAATAACCGTATCTCCAAGGATTCCTCCACCCCCAGTAACCACTACGCCAATAGTATGGTCCTACCCCATAGTAATCATAGAACCATGGATCGTAATAACCATCCCAACGGCTCATGCCACGAGTATATTCAAAATCCTCGTCTTGATTGATATATTTCTGGGCAAACGCAGCATCGTCATAGATGGAGTCAGGCTTCACCCCATTGTCCAAGCGAAAAGAGATGATGTCATTTCCCAGAGAGTCACCATCAAGAGACTGATATTGGCTTAGGATTCTTCCATTGCGATTGTACTCATCCACAGAGCGGTTGCTTCCCGACCAATAGAGAGCATAAAGACTGTCTTGCCGAGCACGTTGCCGGGCATAAGCCTTGGCCTTCTGCTCACGAAGGGCAGCTTCTTTCTTGGCCTCCTGTTTCGGATTAAAATAGAGGTCGTCGTCCTGTGCCATCGATGTCAACGGCATAGCTGCCATGAGGACTGCAAGAAGGATTAAATTTCTCATTATATTACTCCTTATTTGTAAGTTTTCATTACCTTTATAATCAATTAACTGCAAATTTATTGCTTATCGCACTGCAAATTTAAAGAAAAACCCTAAATAATGGTAGGTTTTTCCCTATTTTTTATAATTTTGCAGCATATTTTTAAGATTATAACACGAATTTAAAAGAAATCAAGCAAATCAGCATGAAATATCTAGTAGCAAAATTCCATATCAAGGCATCAGATGACCTGATGCAAGTTTGCCGCGACCTCCTCGCCGACACTGCTGCCTCCACCGGTTTCGAGTCGTTCGAAGAAAACAAAAGCGGTCTGGACGCATACGTTCAAAAAGAGATGTTCGACAAGCAAGCTCTAGAGGATGGCATTGCCGACTTTCCAATAGAGGAAGCCTGCATCACCTATCACATAGAGGACGCAGAGGACAAAGACTGGAATCAAGAGTGGGAAGAACAGGGATTCGCTCCGATCTGCATAGATGACCAAATCATCATCTTTGACGCCAAACACCCAGACATACACCCCACAACCTCCCCCGACCATATCGAGATTGGCATAGAGGCCAAGCTGGCTTTCGGGACTGGCAACCACGAGACCACCCGCATGATCGTGTCCACCTTGCTGAGCATGAACCTCTTCAAGAAACGAGTACTGGACTGCGGCACGGGCACGGGCATCCTGGGCATCGTCTCCGCCAAATTGGGCGCAAGTGAAGTTGTCGGCTACGACATTGATGAATGGAGCGTAGAGAATGCCAAGCACAACGCACAGTTGAACAGAATTGGCAATATGGAGGTGTATTTCGGCAATGCCTCTGTCATCAACCACATCAGCGGGGTCTTCGACATCGTGGTCGCCAACATCAACCGCAACATCCTGCTGGAAGACATCAAGTCCTTCCGTAGTGTCATGCAAGAAGGCAGTAGCCTCGTCCTCAGCGGCTTCTACGAGGAAGATGTAACGGTCTTGCTGGACAAAGCACACGAGCTAGGGCTGAAAGAAGTGGGAAGGAAAACTGACAACCGCTGGACGTGCCTTGTGCTCAAGTGCTAAGAACACGAAAGTATCTTAGCACAAAAACAACAAATCCTTTCATCCCTTGGCAAAATCTTGCCGATGAAAGGATTCATTCTTCATCCTCGTCTTCTCCATCAAAGAAACTTTCCCCCTTGTCTCCGATACAAAGCTTGCGCAAATCATAGTAGCTGCCGTTGTAGATGTCGAAATCGACATATCCCTTGATGCCAGGCAACTTTCCAGCATCAGTATGCTGCCAGAACTTCCATTTCCCCTTATACTGCACCTTATCTACATAGTAGTGCGCAATCCAGTAAGGATAGTCGTCAAAGACCGGGGCACTCAGGTATTTCTCCTTAAATTTATAATAGGTATAGATGATAGGCTTGGCATGGTACTTGTCTTCCACGATGTGAAGCCATGTCAACACATCCCGTTGGAAATCATCGACACTCTTTTCCGCTGGTTTATGCTCGATGTCGAGCACAGGGGGCAAGTCTCCATCAGTAAGATGCACCTTGTCCAAGAAGAAATAAGCCTGTTCGCGAGCCGACGACTTGTTGCTCCAAAAGTGATAAACACCCCGTATGAAACCATAGTCGCGAGCCTGGTTGAAATTATCCCTAAAGTTGTCGTCCAGACGCGATGCCCCTTCCGTGCTCTTGATAATGACAAAGCGCACGGGACATCCTTTAATCATGGCATTCTTCAACTGTTCCCAGTCTATCTTTCCCTGGTAGTGGGAGATGTCAATGCCATGTATCTCATACCCCTCGGGGTATTCCTCGTCGCCATACAAGGCGCGCCAACGGAAACCTGTGGGACTGACAAAGAAATAGTAAAAAGCCCAAATATACAAAACGGCAATCGCTATCCCACCAAGCCACCAAGCCCAGCGAGGATACCGAGAGAAGAAATGTGAAGAACGTTTTCTTCTCCTGTTTGTAGATTTAGTTTGTCTCCTTGCCATCAAAAGACGAAATAGCCGGAGTTACCACCCCAAGAAGCGGGGCGATAACTCCAACAAGATATATGGATATAATTTTTGCGATTGAAATCACATTACTTAGCCTGCTCCAACTGGAGAGTCTTGGTAGTCTGGTCGCAAACCTCAGAAGGTCCCCAGTACTGGATAGGACCTGGATATACGTAAGCTGTTTGCTTAGCCCACTCGTCACGCTTAGAAGCGAAGAACTTGAATGGAGCACCGTCCAACTCTACGAGAGCCTTGCGGATAACAGGCTTGTTGGCACCATTGCGACGCTCGATGTTCATCATCATTGTGATTGGCACACCACCAGCGATCCACTCGGCTGCAGGAGCTGTCGTGTTCTTAATGATTGACATATAGCCCGTCTTGCCGTTGGCAATCAAGCGAGATGCGTTGAAACCAAGTGAGTAGCAGTAGTCTGCGTCATAGTTGGACGGAGCTGCGCAACGTCCCTCGTAACCAAAGAAATGATGTTGGGCTGCAAACTTGCCATTGTACTTGCCTTCCTTCTTCCACTCTGACAACTTAGCGGCTACCATGCGAGAAAGCAACTTCTCTGTCTCGATGAGAGATACCTGTACGTTTCCGTGAGGGTCGCGGTCAAGGCAAAGTTGACGTGCAACATCCACAGGCAAAGACTCCAGCACAGCCAAGTTGTCCTTGGCAATTGCCCCCTTGACGAACGCAATCTGCTCCTCCGCACTGGCAAACTCACGACTCTCGCCTGTTGATGGGTCAGTGAGCACCTCGTTCAGCTCAGCAATCAACTTCTTGATGGCAGGAACGAACTCAATCAAGCCCTCTGGAACAAGCACTGTACCGAAGTTGTTGCCATCGGCAGCACGGTTGGCCACAGCTGTAGCTATATATGTCACAACGTCATCCAAGGACATTTCCTTTGCTTCCACTTCCTCAGAGATCAAGCAGATGTTAGGCTGAGTTTGGAGAGCGCACTCCAAGGCGATGTGGGAAGCAGAGCGACCCATCAACTTGATGAAGTGCCAGTATTTGCGCGCAGAGTTACAGTCACGCTCAATGTTGCCGATCAACTCGGAATAAGTCTTGCAGGCGGTGTCGAAACCAAAGGAAGTCTCAATCTGCTCATTTTTCAAGTCGCCGTCAATGGTCTTAGGGCAACCAATCACCTGCACGCCATACTTCTTGGCTGCATAGTACTCAGCGAGCACGCACGCATTTGTGTTGGAGTCATCACCACCGATGATGACGAGGGCCTTGATGCCCAACTCGCGAAGGATTTCGATACCCTTCTCAAACTGATCTTCCTTCTCCAGCTTGGTACGGCCAGAGCCGATGATGTCGAAACCACCCGTGTTGCGATACTCGTCCATCAACTCAGGGGTAATCTCCATATACTTGTGGTCAACGAGACCGCCAGGACCGAGAATGAAGCCATAGAGCTTGTTGGCGGGGTTCAAGGACTTGACACCGTCGAAGAGACCAGATATGACATTGTGTCCGCCGGGAGCCTGTCCACCAGAAAGTATAACACCCACGTTGAAAGCAGGAAGTTCCTTAGCCTCGCCAGCCTCGAAAGTGATGACAGGCATACCATATGTATTGGGGAACAACGCCTTGATTTCATCTTGGTTACCTACTGACTGAGTAGCTGAACCCTCCACAGCCTTTACAGGGCCCTGGAGAGCCTTAGGCAATTTTGGCTGATAAGCAGCTCTTGCAATTTGCAATGCACTTTTTTCCATAATTTCTTTAGTTATTATTAAATGTTGAAACTTCAAAAACCAGTGCAAAAATAACTTTTTTCCCTGAAATATGGAAAGAAAAATACTAAAATTGAGTTAATCTGTATTTTTTTTCGTTACTTATGCTCGGTTTTCAAAGTTTTTTGCTATCTTTGACGAATAATTCTATTAGTATAAATGACTAAAACAAAAGATTATGGCTAACAAACGAGATTTAAAACGCTCCATCCATTACATCACGAGCGAGCTTTTCGCTGAGTGCGTAGCTGCCTCATTATACAATGGAAAGCCTGAGCAAGAAGCTGTCGATGGCATTCTTTCCGCCATCATCATGACCGACTCCGACTTCATCAAACGTGTTTCTCACCCCGAACCTGGCATGCCACAGAAGGTTTACTTCAAAGACCTCATCACCCAGTTCAACAAGCAAACTGGCGAATTGATTGACCAAATTACCGGGCTCGCATAGTCATTCACCTTATTATATTATAATGTTACAGCAAATTTGCCATTGGATTCTGTACAAACGACTGGGATGGACAAAGGAAGTCACGGTCGATGTTCCCGAAAAATACATCATCTGCCTAGCACCGCACACAAGCAACTGGGACCTGTTCCTAGGCCAGCTCTACGCTCATGCCGAGGGCATCAGGAGCAACTTCCTCATGAAGAAGGAATGGTTTTTCTGGCCGTTGGGGCCCATATTCCGTAAAATGGGAGGCATTCCGGTATGGAGGAGCAAGCATACGAGCATGACCGACAACCTCGCCAGGGAGGCAAAGACCCGAAAGAGCTTCGTGCTCTGCATCACTCCAGAGGGAACACGTTCGCTCAACCCCGACTGGAAGAAGGGCTTTTACTTCATTGCACAGAAGGCTAACATTCCCATCCTGCTCTATGGCGTTGACTATCAGCGACGCCTAATCCAATGCACTAGACAAATCATCCCCACGGACGACGTCGATAAGGCCATGCGTGACATCAAACTCTATTTCAAGGATTTCAAGGGCAAGAAGCCCGAGAAGTTTACAATAGGAAACATAGATTGAAGAAATTGAACAACCAAAGGTATTTTAAGTATTGGCTACTAAGCGGTTGTATATTTATAACAACAACTGCTGAAGCTCAATACCTCGAAGGCAACACGAGGGCCTGGGGGACCATCGAATACGATGATGACCCTTGGGTCTTCAATGCCTCGCATCCTTACTTTATCACAGAAGGTCTGCAGAACCGGCATCTTTCCATTTGGGCTTCGCATGGCAGATATTACGACAGCGACAAGCGCACATGGAAGTGGCAACGCCCCAACCTTTTCTGTACGACCGAAGACCTGTTTACCCAAACCATCGTGGTACCCTACTTGATTCCAATGCTGCAGAACGCAGGTGCCATCGTGTTCACGCCCCGTGAGCGAGACTGGCAGAAGCATGAGGTCATCATCGACAACGACGACCCCTTCAAGGGCAACTACTATCGCGAAGAGGTAAACGGCAAAAAATGGAAAAAGGGCATAGGTCCAGGTTTTGCCGCCCGGAAAGCCCTCTACGCCGACGGTGAGAATCCTTTCCTGAATGGCACCATCCGGCAAGCCAAAGCCACTAAAAGAAAGAACCACAGCGAAATCAGCTACCAACCACTACTCCCCGAGGAGGGCAGATATGCCGTATATGTGAGCTACCAGTCGCTGCCCAAGAGCGTAAGGGACGCCAAGTACATCGTTTGGCACAAGGGGCAGCCCACTGAGTTTACCGTCAACCAACGCATGGGTGGCGGTACCTGGGTATATCTGGGCACCTTCGACTTCGATGGTGGATGCAACACCGACAACCGGGTCATCGTCACCAACCAGGCCTCCGACAAGGGCATCGTCACGAGCGATGCCGTCAGGTTCGGAGGCGGCATGGGAAACATCATGCGAGGAGACACCAACAGCGGCTTGCCCCGGTGTCTGGAGGGCGCTAGATATTATGCGCAATGGGCTGGTGCTCCCTACTCCGTCTATGGAGGCAGGCTGGGAGCCAATGACTATGCCGACGACATCAACACGCGGTCGATGATGACCAACTGGCTAGGTGGGGGAAGCATCTATATGCCTACCATAGAGGGCAAGAACGTCCCCTTTGAGCTGTCGCTAGCCGTACACAGCGACGCAGGCTACAGCAAGGACGGCAAAGGCATATGGGGACCGCTCGCCATCTGTACGACCCAGTTTAACGACGAACGGCTCAGCAGCGGCATCTCACGCTTCACGTCCAAGGACTTCGCCAAGGCCCTGCTCAAGAACCTTGTCGCCGATATGCAAGCGCAGTACGGCAAGTTCTCCGAGCGGTATCTCTGGGACAGAAACTATTCGGAGACCCGGGTGCCCGAGGTTCCCTCCGCCATCATAGAGACACTTTCCCACCAAAGTTTCCCCGACATGAAATTGGCACAAGACCCGATGGTGAAGTTTACGATAGCCCGCTCACTCTACAAGACGATATTAAGATACGTATCCACCAACCACGGAAAGAGATACACCATACAGCCACTGGCCCCCAACCACTTCTCCGTAGAGATCGGAGCACAAGGAACTGCCCATCTCTCTTGGAGTCCACAGACCGACAAGACCGAGCCTTCCGCCACACCAACATCCTACGTTTTATACACGGCTGAAGGACGTGGCGGATTTGACAACGGCCAAATCATCAAGACCACGGCTTGCCAAATGAAACTGGAACCTGGCAAACTATATAGCTTCAAGGTAGCGGCGCTCAACAAGGGCGGCAAGAGTTTCCCGTCGGAGACCCTCACTGCGCTCTACAATCCCACCGCCAAGAAAACAGTACTGGTAGTCAACAATTTCCATCGCCTTGCTTCCCCGCAGGTGGTTGACAACGAATACGAACAAGGATTCGACATGAGCATCGACCCGGGCGTAAGCTATGGGCTGACGGCTGGATGGAACGGCAAGCAAACCATCTTCGACAAGAAGAAGATGGGCGTGGATGGCACCAACGGACTGGGATATTGCGGCAACGAACTAGCAGGAAAGTTTATCGCAGGCAATGACTTCAACTACACGGTGGAACATGCCCGTGCCATCTCCGATGCCAACCAATACAGCATCGCAAGTTGCTCAAGCGAGGCCATCCTCTCCGGCAAGGTACAGATGGACCGCTATCAAGCTGTTGACCTCATTAACGGCTTGGAGCGACACGATGGATACACCCCAGAGTACTACAAGACGTTCACCACGACGATGATGAACAAGATAGATGCCTATACGCATGGCGGAGGGCGCATACTGGTAAGCGGTTCCTACACGGGAAGCGACATGCAAACCGACGAGGAGAAACTTTTTCTGTCAAACACGCTCAAGTTGACATACGCACCCACGGACAGTCTCCAGCCTACCCCGACCGCCTACGGACTAGGAATCCAGCTTGACTACCATAACGCACTGAATGACAAACACTACGCCGCTACGCATCCAGAGATACTAAAACCCACGAGCGAGGCCATCTGCGCCATCCAGTACACCAATGGAGCCAGCGCCGCAGTAGGTTACAAGGGGGCTGACTACCGATCGTTCACCATGGGATTCCCATTCGAGTGCATCAAGGACGAAAAAGTGCGCAGCCAGGTGATGGCCGGCATCCTGACCTATCTCACCGGGCAATAAGAACAGAGAACAATAACAACAAACATAAAATACAAAGACGATATGTATAAGATTCAAGCTAACCAGTCAGGCACACGCTCCATCGAAGTGAGCGACCTGCATTTAGAGACCATCGATAAGTACCAACTTCTCCGCAACCTCATAGACAGTAACGGCATCATCGACGAAGGCGTGCTTGACAAGTTGAAGTTCAACGTCCGCTCCCTGCTGGAGTCTTCATCCTGCCAGGACAAGAACCTTCTCGACCTCTGCCTGGACATCATCTACAACAGCAATATGAAGGCACTCGGCCTCCACAACCTCACATTGCTCTACGTGGATTGGAAAGACCATCATGACAACGAAGTCCAGGAAGGCGCGGAGCAGGACAGCGTCAACGATTAATCTCATCTGAATGGAATATAAGTTAACAGACTTCCTCCCCACCACCAAGAAGGAATGTGAACTGAGGGGATGGGACCAACTCGATGTCATCCTCTTCTCGGGCGATGCCTACGTGGACCATCCATCCTTCGGGGCAGCCATCCTAGGCCGGATACTGGAATCGCACGGATACAAGGTAGCCATCGTACCGCAACCCGACTGGCATGGCGACTTCCGAGACTTCAAGAAGCTGGGGCGACCGCGCCTTTTCTTCGGAGTGTCGCCAGGGGCAATGGACTCGATGGTAAACCGCTATACGGCCAACCGCCGCATGAGAAGCGAGGATGCCTTCAGTCCCGACTCCCGTCACGACATGCGCCCCGACTACCCTTCCATCGTCTATACGCAAATACTCAAGAAACTGTACCCCGACGTACCAGTAGCACTGGGTGGCATCGAGGCCTCGCTGCGCCGCATCAGCCACTACGACTACTGGCAGGACAAGTTGCGCAAGTGCATCCTCGTCGATTCGGGCGCCGACCTCATCCTCTACGGAATGGGAGAGAAATCCATCGTGGCTCTCGCCGATGCCTTTGCCCAGGGCAAGACCATCGAGGAGATACGCAAGATGCCACAGGCCGTCTTCTACTGCAAAGAACAGGAGATACCGGGTGGTTTCAAGGACGATGACATCATCCTGCACAGCCACGAGGAGTGCCTGCACAACAAGAAGGGGCAGGCTGAGAACGTGCGCCACCTGGAAGAAGAGGCCAACAAGGTGCATGCCCAGCGCATGATACAGGAGGTGGACGGCAAGTACATCGTGGTGAACCCTCCATTCCCCCTGATGACAACCGAGGAACTTGACGCAGCCTTCGACCTGCCCTACACTCGTCTGCCCCATCCCAAGTACAAGGGAAAGACGATACCAGCGTACGAGATGATCAAGTTCTCCGTGAACCTGCATCGCGGATGTTTCGGCGGATGCTCCTTCTGCACTATCTCCGCCCATCAGGGCAAGTTCGTGGTATGTCGCAGCAAGGAGAGCATCCTGAAGGAGGTGAAGAAAATCATACAGATGCCCGATTTCAAGGGTTATCTAAGCGACCTCGGCGGGCCTTCCGCCAATATGTATGGTATGCACGGCAAGAATCTGAAGGCGTGCGAGCACTGCAAGCGACCTTCGTGCGTGAACCCACAGATTTGCCCGAACCTCAACACCGACCACAGCAAGCTGCTCGACATCTACCATGCAGTCGATGCGCTGCCAGGCATCAAGAAGAGCTTCATCGGAAGCGGTGTGCGCTACGACCTCCTGCTCCACAAGAGCAAAGATGAAAAGGTCAACGAGGCGGCACGCCAATACACCCGGGAGTTGATTACCAAGCACGTGAGCGGACGCCTTAAAGTTGCGCCGGAGCATACGAGTTCCAATGTCTTGAAATTCATGCGCAAGCCATCGTTCGACTTGTTCTACGAGTTCAAGCGCATCTTCGACAAGATCAACAAGGAAGAGGGGCTGAACCAGCAGATTATCCCCTACTTCATCAGTTCGCACCCAGGATGCCACGAGGAGGACATGGCGGAACTGGCAGTCATCACCAAGAACCTAGACTTCCATCTGGAACAGGTACAGGACTTCACGCCTACCCCGATGACCATCTCCACCGAGACATGGTACACGGGGTTCGACCCATACACCTTGGAACCAGTCTTCTGTGCCAAGACGCCAAAGGAGAAACTTGCCCAGCGCATGTTCTTCTTCTGGTACAAGCCCGAGGAGAGACGAGCCATCGAGACGGAGCTGAGGCGGATTGGAAGAAGCGACCTGATAGACAAGTTGTATGACAAGCCTACCTACGGCAAAGGCTGTGGGCGCAAGGAGGTTCGCAACGACAAGCGCGGCAAACCGGTACGCCATCCTCTAACCAACTACGATGACAAGGCGATAGGGTCAACCTACGACAACCCCGGAGTCGGAAGAGGGGCGAGAGGCAAGAACCGCAACGCCGCACCAAGATACAAAGGCTACGCTCCGAAGGGCTATGGCAACGTAGGCTGCTATGACGAGGAGAAATACCTCAACGATGGCAAACCGCTCAGCCCCAGAGAGATTGCCAAGACCGTCAAGGCACAGTTGAAGGCAGACAAAGGGTCGGGTTTCTTCAAGGACAAGAAAAAAAAGAGCTTCAACCCGAATTTCGACTCTAGCAACCATAAGCGTCGCAGATGACATGGATGCCAAAAAGGCAGGAACCCACAAAAAACTCGTGTTTTTTGTGGGTTCCTGCCTTTCCCATATTTTCACACAACGAAGTCATTGGTTGACTCACCGTACTCTACAAACCCGGATACCCAATTGGCTGGGATGCTTCGACATATAGGTGCGCAGCGTCATCGGTTCGTCTATCACTTGCTTGTGTATGCTGCTGGCATTGAGCAAGTGGAGACCGTCGCCATGCCATGACGCCAAACCAATGTGAGTGGTGTCGAGGCCCTTCTTGCTGGTGATGATGACAATGATATCGCCGTCTTGAATAGTCTTCCTGAAAAGGGCGTTGTTGGCAATGGTGCCCTTCGGAATATAACGATAGCTCCTTCCACTGATGCCATTCTCCATTTTCCTGATACCCTGCAGCCGAACAGCATTACCCTTGAGCATCCTGTAATTCTCCTGGTGCGTGGACATCCAATTGACACTGATCTTCTGCACTGCCGTGAAGGGGGGATTTGCCTGAATGTCCTCCACGACCCCTTCCCTTACGTTGTCGTTGATCCAAACCGTGAAATAATGCTGCCGCGTCTCATAGCTCACCTCTCCCCCGATGTACCTCACGTGCCTGAGATGGTCACAAAAGGCAGCAAACGTCTGTTCACCCCGCTCGGCACACCTTGCCAATGCCACCACCAGTTCCACGAAAGTCGTACAGTCCACTTCTGCCGTGCTGACCACCAGTTGTTCCTCCTTCGCCCTGTCCAGTGTGCCCCCCACGTACGGCACCCCGACAAACTTCTTGCCAAACCACAGTGTCCAGCTTGCTGGTTTCGTCTTCTGTGCCGCAGCCTCCTTGAGGAGCGACACTATCCTCAAACTGTCCTGTCGCTGATATGTCACCGCCCCGATTCCCAAAGGGAAGGCGAATAAAAGTGTCAGCCCAATCAAAATTTTATTCATCATTGCATAATTTCTTAGTGATGGCGTTTCCTGCCGAAGTTGACTCCTACATATATGTTGAGCGAGCCAAACGAGTTGTTGGTGGAGAACTGTTCTTTCTTATAGTTGTAGGAATGGATGATGGTGCTGGCGCCGGCATACCATTTCGTGTTGTTCCATACGACACCGAACCGTCCCACACCATCGAAGTTGAAGTTCTTGAAACTAAAATCGCGGATGCCCAGCACATTGTGCTCCGTATCCGAGCTTGACTGATTGTAAGCCACCCCAAGCGATGCGGAGGCATTGAAGAGCCAGTTCTTGGCAAAGACCCAGTTGTAGGCATATCCACACGTTACCGACACATCGGTGTATTTTACCTTCGTAAACGACAAGCTGCTGTCTATCCTAGACGTGCCGTCTTCCTTCTTGCCCAACTTCTCGTCCACCAAGGCACTCAACTTATCAAAGTTCACGTCAAGCGTATGCCTCGTGTAGCCGATGCCCAAGAGCATGGATCCTGCGCTTTTCCTCTGCACGGTACTTTGAGAGTAAGCAGCTGGATAAGAGAACTTTCTATGATTGAATATATAGTAAAGGTTCAAGCCCTTGATACTTGACTTCAAGCCGTCGAATGAAGCCTTCTTCATGGCAGATGCATCGAAGTCGTCGCTCAAGACCATCCGCTGCACATGATAATCGTTGCCCGTCTGCCTCCAGAAAAGGTCTATGCCCAACATACTGCTGTAGAGGCTGAGGTCGAACTCCTTCTTGTTGGTATGCTTCGAACTGGCGTTGATATGCCTCAAGTCGAGCGTATAGCCCAGGAACACCCATCGCCATCCCAGATAAGGACCCAGGCGGAAGGTCGGGTCGGGCGAGAAGGAAATACGCTGCCCGTCCTTGCTCGAAAGCGTGTATTGCTCGTAGGTATTCGTGTTCTGCAGCATCACGGTGTAGTTGTAATGCTGCGGTTCGATGTAAGTAGTGTCGGTATTGTTGAACTCATGGAAAAACTTGGTGAACACACCGCCCACCCGATGGAAGAAAGTCTTCTTGTGGCGTTCGCGCATCACGCTGTCGGTGGCGTTGTGCCGGAACATGGAGCTATTGAACAGATCCCCCAAGGCCAAGCCCGAGGAATCCGCACACCCTTCCTTCTCCGAAGCCGCTGACGGCACTGCTGAGCAGGCCAGCAATGCGACAGCCAAACACAACTTTTTTCCCAAGATTACAATTTTCTTTTATCGTCTGTCAGTTCTTCCAAAGTATTCGGTCGAGCACCCAATTGGTAGGTGTCGCAGAGATGGCCGTGCAGGAGCAAGTGCCGATGCCCTGCAGGTCTTCTATCACATTCTTGATCATAGGCAACTGCACGCATGACGGGTTGGGCACGGTGATGGTTTGCCTACCCTCGCAATTGACCAGTTGGATGGGATCGTAATTGAACACGGAAAACGAGATCGACCCCTTGTCGCCTATCACCTCGATGCGGTCTTCCCGGGCACTCTCATGCCCCACGAAACACCAACTTCCGCTTCCCGGTATGCCGCTCTCGAAGTAGAAGCACGCCGACACGGTATCTTCCGCATCATAGAGGTGTGCGCGGTTGGCAGGATAGCCATGTGCGCGGGTGATGATGCCGAAGAGGTCTTGCAGGAGGTCTATCTGATGGGGGGCGAGGTCGTAGAAATAGCCACCGCCGGCGATGTCGGGCTGAAGCCGCCACGGCAGTTCCTTGCCGCTGTTGTAGTCGAGGTCGCGCGGAGGAACAGAGAGCCTCACCTGTACATTGATGACTTCGCCGATGCCACCGTTGCGGATAATCTCCTTCACTTTTTGGAAGTAAGGCAGGTAGCGTCGGTAATAAGCCACAAAGCACGGCACGCCCGTTTGCTCGCTCACCCGGTTGATGCGGATGCAGTCGTCATAACTTGCCGCCAACGGTTTCTCCACATAGACCGGCTTGCCGGCCCTCATCGCCATGATGGCAAAGAGGGCGTGCGAAGAGGGTGGCGTGGCGATATACACAGCGTTGACATCTGGGTCATCTATCAATTCCTGTGCATCGGTGTACCACTTACGGATGCGATGACGCTCCGCATAGCTGCGTGCCTTGTTCTCACTGCGGCTCATCACAGCCACCACCTGCGAGCCTTCAACCTCGTTGAACGCCGGTCCCGACTTCTTCTCGGTCACCTCACCGCAGCCGATGAATCCCCATTTTATTTCTTTCATACCTTGTCGTTAAAGAAGTTCCTTGTTGATTTGGTCGATGTAGTCGAGTACCTCGTCGCGTCCCATCTTTTTCTCGCTGCTCGTGATGAAGTATGGCGGCAGTTCCTCCCATCTGTCCTCCAGGGCATGCATCCATTTCTCCGCATTCATGCGAGCCTTCACCGGTCCCAGCTTGTCGGCCTTGGTGAAGACGATACAGAAAGGAATGTTGCTCTCGCCCAGCCAGTCAACGAACTCACGGTCTATCTTCTGTTGGTCGTGGCGCACGTCGATCAGCACGAACACGTTCGCCAACTGAGGCCGCTGCAGGATATAGCTCGAGATCATCTGCTCCAACTGCTTCTGCACGGTTTTGGAACGCTTGGCAAAACCATAGCCCGGCAAATCGACCAAATACCATTCATTGTTGATGATGAAGTGATTGATGAGCAATGTCTTACCAGGCGTGGCTGAAGTTTTTGCCAAGCCCTTGTGGTTGCACAGCATATTGATGAGACTAGACTTTCCCACGTTGCTTCGCCCGATGAAGGCATACTCAGCCTTGTTGTCCTTGGGACACATGCTCACCCTAGGGGCGGATATCGTGAATTCAGATTTCTTGATTTCCATACCAAATGTTATTACCTATATTTTTTACTTTTATTCCTTTTGACCCTTTTTATAAGATTTCCGACAGTTCGAGCCATCTCATGCTCTTTTCGTCAAGTTCATCCTTAATCACAGGCAGGCGTTTGCTCTTCTCCGTCAACTCATCCACGCTCAGCGAGCCACTGCATAGTTCTTCCTCCAAGAGTTTTTGCTCTTTCTCCAGTTCCTCTATTTCCTGCGAGAGCTGCTCGAACTCACGTTTCTCCTTGTAGCTCATCTTGCGCTTGTTCTCATGGTTGGCATCACGCTTGGCGGTGCCTGTGCCCACATCGGAAGAACCGGAAACAGAGGCGGCACCAGCCTTCGCCTGAGGCTCCGCCTCCTTGTCCTGCAACCTGCTCCATTCCCGGTACTGCGTATAGTTGCCCGGGAAGTCCTGTATCTTCCCCTCCCCATTAAAGACCAACAGGTGATCCACCACCTTGTCCATGAAGTAGCGGTCGTGACTCACCACGATGACGCACCCAGGAAAGTCTTGCAGGTACTCCTCCAGCACCTGCAGCGTCTGGATGTCGAGGTCGTTGGTAGGCTCGTCGAGCACCAGAAAATTGGGATTCCTCATCAGCACCGTACAGAGGTAGAGCTTGCGTTTCTCACCTCCGCTCAACTTATACACGTAGTTGTGCTGCTCCTCGGGGGAGAAGAGGAAGAACTGCAGAAACTGCGATGCCGTCATGTGGCGACCTCCCCCCAGGTCGATGTAGTCGGCGATTTCCGTGATTACGTCTATCACCTTCTGGTCATCCCTAAACCTCAGCCCCTCCTGCGAGAAATAGCCGAAGCGCACCGTTTCGCCGATGTCAAACTTCCCCTCGTCGGGAGTCACCTCTCCCAGAAGCATCTTGACAAAGGTGGATTTACCTGTACCATTGCAGCCTACGATGCCCATCTTCTCAAAACGGGCAAAGTTGTAGTAGAAGTGGTCGAGTATCACCTTCTTCTTGCCCCGGTCGTCAAAAGCCTTGCACACATACTGGCACTCGAAAATCTTGCTGCCGATATAGACAGTGGAAGCCTTGAGGCGAACCTGCCTGTCCTCGATGCGCTGCTTGGCCACCTTCTCAAGCTCATAGAAAGCCTCCTCCCGGTAGCGTGCCTTGTGGCCTCGCGCCTGAGGTTGGCGGCGCATCCAGTCGAGTTCCCTGCGGTAGAGGTTCTTGGAGTGCTGTATCTCGGCGCGCAGATTTTCCATGCGTTCCTGCCGCTTCTCGAGGTAGTAGGCGTAATTGCCCCGGTAGGTATAGACCGTCCAGTCATCCAACTCGAGAATCACGTTACACACCTTGTCTAGAAAGAACCGGTCGTGGGTCACCATGAAGATGGTCTTGTTGCCCCGGTTGAGGTAGCCCTCCAGCCACTCTATCATCTCAAGGTCGAGGTGGTTGGTTGGCTCATCGAGCATCAGGAAGTCGGGTTCCTCTATCAGCACGTTGGCGAGAGCCACGCGCTTCTGCTGACCGCCGCTCAGCTGTCCCATGGGCTGCTCCAGGTTGGTGATATGCAGTTGGGTGAGAATCTGCTTGGCCCTCAGCACCTTCTCGGGGTTTCCCCCATGGTTGAAGCAAGCATCGATCACACTCTCCTCGGGGTCGAACCTGGGCGACTGCTCGAGAAAGCCCACCTTCAAGTCGCGCCGATAGATGATGTCGCCGCTCTCATGCCCCTCCTTGCCCGTGAGCACCGACATCAAGGTGGACTTGCCCGTGCCGTTGCGCGCCACGAGTCCCACCTTCTGCCCCTCGGCTATGGAGAAGGAGATATTGTCAAAAAGAACCTGTGCGCCAAAGCGTTTGGTTAGGTTCTGAACGTCCAAATAGGGTGTCTGATTTGCCATTTCGTATATTTTTTGTGCAAAGATAGCAAAAAAATTTGGCAGAAACGAATATTTTAATTATCTTTGCACTCGATTTTTAATACAACCGATGTTTCTCCTCTTGAAACATCTTTATATTCCATCAAGAATCACATACTATAATAATAAGATATGTATAGCAAAGAAGAATTAACTTCAAGGAATGTCGCAGAACTGAAAGACATTGCCAAGCAGATGGGCGCCAAGATCAAGTCGGGCGACAACAAGGAGACCATTGTCTATGCCATCCTTGACACCCAGGCTGAGCAGCCGACACCGCAACCAACTAAAAGAAAGCGTACACGCATCACCTCCAAGAAAGAAGATAGAGTGTATTCCGTGAAGGGAAAAGACGGCGAGAACTTTGACGTAATGAAAAAACAAGCTACGGGTCCGGGCATTCCGACCGAAGCCCCCCTGTTCAAGGAACTCCCTCCTCTCGATGACAATACCGAGGCGCAAAATGCGCAACCAGGCTTGCCTACAGGGAACAGGCCTGCCAGTGAGGCGGATGAGGCTTCGCAAGCATCTGCCGTGAACCAGACGGCAACCGAGACAGAGGCACTCCCACTGGAAGCATTCCCCAAGCACCGTGGCAGAAAGAGCAAGGCCGAGCTAGAGGCCATCGCCGCCGCCAAAGCCGCTACCCTTAAGAAGCAGCACGAGGAGAAGTTGACAGCACAACCCCAGGCAGAGACCGAGAATGCACAGGGAGAAAACTACACAGAAAATCCTTCCATCGACCAGACTGCCGTGGATACACAGTCAGCAGACATTAATCCAGAAACTCCCACAGAGGAGAGTTTCATTCCTGAGGAACAATTCAGCAACCAACCTGGCGAGAACAAGGACAGCAACGAACTAATGACGCAATTGCAAGCCAAGATGAACGCACAAAATGGGGACGCACCAAGCCCAAAACCACAAAAAAACAAGAAAAACGGCACCGATGCCAACGGCATCTGGGAAGGCGACCCCGGAGATGGCACTGACTTCATCCCAGTAATCGACCTCCCCATCGAAGACCAGGCAGCCATGCCTACATACGACATATTCGACCGTCCGATGACACCAGTCAATCATGTTGCGCAGACTCCCGCTCCCACACCGAGCACCCCTTCCTGCACAACATACGACTTCAGCGACCTTATCACCTCAAACGGTGTGCTGGAAGTAATGCCCGACGGCTATGGTTTTCTCCGCAGCAGCGACTACAATTACCTTTCCTCTCCCGACGATGTGTATGTGTCGGTCAACTTCATCAAACGACACGGCCTGAAGACCGGTGATGTCATCGAGTGCCACGTGCGCCCACCTCACGAGGGCGAGAAATACTTCCCACTGACCACCATCACCAAAATCAACGGACGTGATCCAGCGGAAGTGCGCGACCGCGTGCCATTCGAGCACCTCACCCCCCTCTTCCCTAACGAGAAGTTCTCCCTTTGTGGAGACCATGCCACCACAAACCTCAGCACACGCATCGTAGATTTGTTCTCGCCTATCGGCAAGGGGCAGCGTGCGCTCATCGTGGCTCAGCCCAAGACGGGTAAGACCATCCTCATGAAGGACATTGCCAACGCCATCGCCGCCAACCATCCCGAGGCATACTTGATGATGCTCCTCATCGACGAGCGCCCAGAGGAAGTGACTGATATGGCACGAACCGTCAACGCCGAGGTAATCGCCTCCACATTCGACGAACCTGCCGAGCGCCACGTCAAGATAGCCGGCATCGTATTGGAGAAGGCGAAGCGCATGGTGGAATGCGGCCATGACGTCGTGATTTTCCTTGACTCCATCACCCGTTTGGCCCGCGCCTACAACACGGTCGCCCCCGCCTCAGGCAAAGTGCTCACCGGTGGTGTCGATGCCAATGCCCTACAGAAACCGAAGCGTTTCTTCGGCGCCGCCCGAAACATCGAGGGTGGCGGTTCACTCACCATCATCGCCACAGCTCTCATCGACACGGGCAGCAAGATGGACGAGGTGATTTTCGAGGAGTTCAAGGGTACGGGCAATATGGAGTTGCAGCTTGACCGCTCGCTTAGCAACAAGCGCATCTTCCCTGCCGTCAACCTGGTGGCTTCTTCTACTCGCCGCGACGACCTCCTGCAAGACAAGACCACACTCGACCGTATGTGGATTCTGCGCAAGTATATCTCCGACATGAACGCCATCGAGGCGATGAACACCATCCACAACAGTATGCAGAATACTCGCTCCAACGAGGAGTTCCTGCTGTCGATGAACTCGTAATTTATCTTTACACGCATAACGAAGAGAAGGCTATGTACTCCGACATTGGGGTTCATAGCCTTTTTTCATACACCATACCCCACTTTCATTTTTACCTCCCGATGCAGAAATTTTTTCCTCCCGATGTAGAAATTTTTGCATCGGGAGGAAAATAAAAATCCCTGGGCAGGGAGTTGGTCTCTCTAGCCCAGGGATTTCGTTTTACACTTCACCGCCGATAGAAAATTTGGCAGTTTTTATTTACATTTTTCATGATCCCCTTCAGAAAGGCCGAGGTCTTTCTGAAAGTTAAACTCTCCCACGAAAGGAAGATTAATAGAACTTGAAGTAGTTGCGTGCGTTGTTGTAAGAGATGTCCTCCACCATGCGTGAGAGGCTCTCCATGTCGTTAGGCAGCAAGCCCTTCTCCACGTCGTTGCCGAGCAAGTTGCAGAGCAGACGGCGGAAGTACTCGTGGCGTGGATAGCTGAGGAACGAGCGTGAGTCGGTCAACATACCTACGAAGCGGCTCAGGAGACCGAGCACGGAGAGAGCGTTCATCTGGCGAGTCATGCCGTCGAGCTGGTCGTTGAACCACCAGCCTGAGCCAAACTGAATCTTGCCTGGGCAAGAACCGTCCTGGAAATTGCCGAGCATTGTGGCGATTACCTCGTTGGCACATGGATTCAGTGTATAGAGGATGGTACGTGTCAGCTTGCCCTCCATGTTCAGCTCGTTGAGGAAGTGGCTCATCGCCTTGGCTGTGTTGAACTCGCCGATGGAGTCGAAGCCTGTGTCAGCACCAAGTTTATTGTACATCAATGTGTTGTTGTCGCGGATGGCACCATAGTGGTACTGCTGAGTCCAGTCTGCGGCATAGTCCATCTCGGCGCAAACCTTCAGGAAGGCATGCTTGTACTGGCGAACCTCCACGTTGGAGAGCTGCTGGCCACGCATAGCCTTGGAGAAGATGGTCTCAATCTGGGAGTCAGTGTAAGGCTCGTCGTAGAATTCCTCGATGCCGTGGTCGCTGAGCTTGCAACCGTTCTCAGTGAAGAAGTCATGACGTTTCTGGAGTGCATCCACCATATCCTGGAAGGTAGTGAGTGTAATGCCTGCCACCTCGCCAAGCTTGTTCATATAATCGGCAAACTCTGGCTTCTCAATATTCATCGCCTTGTCTGGACGCCAAGCAGGAATCATCTTGATTTCGAAACCGCTCTCGCGTGTTTGCTGATGGAAGTGCAGGTCATCGATAGGGTCGTCGGTGGTGCAAACGCACTCCACATGGTAGTGGCGCATCAAGCCACGCGCGCTATACTCAGGCAACTGCAACTTTTCGTTGCACTCGTCGAAAATCTCGCGCGCCGTCTTAGGGCTGAGCTGTTTGTCGATGCCGAAGGCTGTCTTCAGTTCGAGGTGAGTCCAGTGATACAATGGGTTGCGGAATGTATAAGGTACGGTCTCTGCCCACTTCTCGAACTTCTCCCAGTCGGAAGTATCTGTACCCGTGCAGTATCGCTCATCCACGCCGTTGGTACGCATGGCACGCCACTTATAGTGGTCGCCGCCGAGCCAAAGCTCCGTGATACTCTTAAACTTGTGGTCGTTGGCCACCATCTCAGGGATGAGATGGCAGTGATAGTCGATGATAGGCATCTTAGCCGCATGATTGTGGAAAAGGTCTTGCGCGGTGTTGGTTTCGAGCAAGAAATTTTCATCCATAAATTGTTTCATAATCGTATAGTAGTTTTTAAATATTTTTACACCTAGGGGGACACGTCCCCACATCGGTGCAAAAATAATAGTTTTTTTCCGAACCACCAAAAAGCCAAGCGAAAAAATAGCCTAAATCCACTCAAACGATTACGTGGGGAGCGGGAATTACTGGTTAGGAGTGATTCTGAACCAGTCAACGTCTATCCAACCGCGGTTGGTCTTTCCATCCGGCTCCTTTGCCACCATGCCGACCTTTGCACCTATCCACTTGCCTTCACGCATCGTAAACTCCTCGCCCACTAGCTTGTAGCTCTTGCCGTCCTTGCTGTAGCAGAAGTTTACCTTTCCTGCCTTGACCACCATACGCATATAGATGGACTCGTGCAAGGCAGGTTGGTAGTCAATCTTGTCTGCCGAGGTAGGCTTCAAGGTGGCGAGCACCTTCACTTCCTCCTTGCCGTTCTTGTCGGCCTTGTGGCAGGTGATTTGTTGCAACTGGAATTCATCCCCCACTCTCTTCACGACCAAAGCCGAATAGTCCAAGCCCATCATGATGATGCCACCCATCTGGTTCTGGTCCTTGGCGGTCAACTCCAACTTTGCTGTAGCCATGAAGTTGTCTGCCGGTGTCTTTTGCAGCAGGAGGTTAGGCGTATGCCAAATGGTCTCGTCACTCTTGTGGGTATAGATGCGATAGACCCCCCAAGTGGTAGGCATGCCAAACTGTTGTTGGTAGTTGGCGTGCCACTGCCATTGCATACCGAGTTTAGTTGTGTTGAACTCATCGCTCTCCACTGGATTTACATTGACATGAACGCTTGACTTAGGCATCTTGTAAGTCTCGTATGGTTCGCCGCAGTAACCTTTGGCAGGCACCTTGCCCATCACAGGCCAGTTGTCTTTCCATGTAACAGGCTGCAAGTGCACCACACGTCCGTAAGCTTCCTTGTCCTGGAAGTGCATGAACCAGTCCTCACCATATTTGGTATGTACCCATCCGCCTTGGTGAGGGCCATTGATGCCGCTCTTGCCTTGAGCCATTACCTTCTTGTGCTCATAAGGCCCGAACGGAGACTTGGAACGCATCGCCACCTGGAAACCAGTTGGAACTCCTCCGGCAGGGAACATCACCCAATACCAACCGTTGCGCTTATAGAACTTTGGCCCCTCGCAAGTACGATATTCCGTACCGTTCCCGTCGAAAACGATGACTGGGTCACCAATAGCCTTGGTTCCCTCGGCATTCAATTCACGAACCGTAATGACAGAGGCAAAACGGTTACGTGAGTTAGCCCAACCGTTCACAAGATAAACCCTTCCATCCTCATCCCAAAGTGGGGAGGTGTCAATCATTCCCTTGCCAGGTATCACGCACACAGGGTCACTCCATTTGCCTGCGGGGTCCTTAGTCTTCACCATAAACACGCCATAGTCGGGGTCGCCCCAGTAGATGTAGAACTCGCCATTGTGGTAGCTGATGCAAGGAGCCCACACGCCATTGCCATGCGAGGGCTTGTCGAAGTCGCTCTCAGGCTCCAACTTGGTCACGGCATGGCCGATGATTTCCCAGTTGACCAAGTCCTTGCTATGAAGTACTGGCAAGCCAGGAAGGCAGTTGAACGAACTAGCCGTCAAATAATAATCATCACCCACGCATACGACATCTGGGTCAGAGTAGTCTGCGTTGATAACAGGGTTCTTGTACATCCCGTTTCCAAGGTCTGGATTCCACACCTTAGAAACGTAGTTGTCCGCCAGGTCAACATTCGACATTTTCAAGGCTTTTTGGGCAGAGAGGCCAGAAGATGCCGTCAATGCCAGAGCCAACAGTACTGCTTTAGATTTCATGTTTCAAGTTGTTTGTTTTTAAGAGTTTATGTATTATGTGATAACATTTTCGTCATGGTACATTTTTATCCGAAGCTTTTCCTGGCAAGACACGCAAGTGATACCTGTTGCCGTCAAAATCCACACGCATCAAATGCCGGGACGTCTTGTCGGGCACGCCCAAGGCAAGAGCCACATGCCCCATCGTGCGACGCAAGTTAAGCTCCACACACGGATTGATGAATATATTTCCCTCCTCGTCAGCACATACCATCATGTCAATGCCGAGAGGTCCGCTATAAATATTACGGACGGCAGGTTCCATCTTGCCTATGATATTTTCGCGGATTTCTTCCAGTTGACGAAGGTCGATATACTCGGCGAGCATTTCCTCCTTCTCCTCCTCCGAGGCAAGGATATTGCCCGTATAAGCCCCCTTAACCGTCTCGAAGATAGACAATCCCCGGTAGATTACCTTGCCATCCACTACCTCAAACTCCATTCCAAAATCCCTCACCTTATTATAGAATGGCTCCACAGTGACACCTCCTTGCTGCCCGATGATGTTGGCGGCCCAGTTGAGCAAGGGCTGGTCTCCAAGCGAAACATACCTCACGCCCCTCCCACTGCTGCTCCATGGAGCCTTCACCACCGCCATCTTTCCCTTTGAGGCAACAGCCTCCCGCAACGACTCCACATCGCAAACGTAATCCACGTCGCAGGCCAGAGAGCAGGCAGACCACTGGCGACTGCTCAGATGCCGTATCTTATCAAGATTCCCGGAAGTTGGCAACATAATCTCAGGACACCCAAGATGCTTGAGTTGGGCGACCAAAGCCTTGTCCCATCCCCAAGGATGAATGCTATCCACCAACATGGTTTTCCGAAACACCTCGGCAAGCTGCGCCTTGGTGATAAATTCCACCTTATCTAAATATATGGCACCCAGATGCCGCACCTTGTCATTGGCATCATCAATATCGTCAACCAGGACAAAGTCACCATCGTCCGCCCACAACGCAGGTATGAACGATAGGTCGTTGCGCAGTTGCCTGCCCGCATGAGGAGCGGTATAATTGGACTTATTGGCAGCCAATGCCAAGTCGTGCTCAGGATTGAAAATATGCAGTTTCATGCCGCAAAGGTACGAAAAAGGCTCCAATTAAGGGGGCATGAGGGGCGACAAATTACTCATTTTACTTAGAATAATGCTAAATAATGAAAAAAAAGTTAGTTTTTGCTATCTAGAGTTTGCAAATTAGAAAATAATGCTTACCTTTGCATCATAAAAATAAAACGAACAAACAAAGACTCATGGAAGAAGCTTTCTTCAGAACACATACATACCTCGTTGAGCATACCAATGCGCCAGTCCGTCGAAGTCTCATGGACGAGATAGATTGGAACGACCGCATGATAGGCATCAAAGGTACGAGAGGTGTCGGAAAGACGACTTTCCTGTTGCAGTATGCCAAGGAGCATTTTGGCGCAACAGACCGGAAATGCCTCTTTGTGAACATGAACAACTTCTATTTCCAAGGGCGCGGCATCGCAGACTTCGCCGGTGACTTTGTACGTCAAGGCGGTCGCACACTACTCATCGACCAAGTGTTCAAGCAGCCAGACTGGAGCAAGGAACTGCGCAAGTGCTATGACCTCTATCCAGAGTTGAAGATTGTTTTCACCGGCTCAAGCGTGATGCGCCTCAAGGAAGAGAATCCAGAGTTGAACGGCATCGTGAAGAGCTACAACCTGCGGGGCTTTTCCTTTAGGGAGTTCATCAACCTCCAGACAGGCAACAACTTCCCAGCCTTCACCCTTGACGAGATATTGCACAACCATGAGCATCTAGTAAAACAAATCCTGCCCAAGGTGAGTCCGATGAAATACTTTCAGGACTATCTGCACCATGGCTTCTACCCTTTCTTCCTGGAGCAACGCAACTTCACGGAGAATCTGCTCAAGACAATGAACATGATGACAGAGGTCGATATCCTCCTCATCAAACAGATAGAACTGAAATACTTGACCAAGATCAAGCTGCTGTTCTACCAGCTAGCTGTGGCAGGTGCAAAAGCGCCCAACATCAGCCAGCTAGCCGAGTGCATCGAAACCAGCAGGGCCACCGTGATGAACTACATCAAGTATCTCGCCGACGCACGGCTCATCAACATGATATACCCCGACGAGCAAGAGTTTCCCAAGAAGCCGACCAAGGTGATGCTCCACAACCCGAACCTGATGTACGCCATCTTCCCTCTGCAGATAGACAAGCAGGAGGTGATGGAGACTTTCTTCGTCAACGCTATGTGGAAAGACCACAAGGTACACCAAGGGGGGAAGGACCATTTCTATATGGTAGATGGCACCACAAAGTTCCGAATCTGCGACGCTCACGCCACCAACAAGGTGAGATACAACCCCGACACCATCTATGCCCGATACAACACGGAGGTGGGTAAGGACAACAAGATACCGCTCTGGCTATTAGGATTCCTATATTAAGAAGAGCGGTCAGAAGGCAAGACAACCAAGTTCGACAAACTACAAAAGTTCAAACAAGACTTAAATATACAAAACATTTTTAATATTTTATCTAAAAGTAAAATGGCT
>CAVBGK010000063.1:0-11571 GCA_963594995.1 Bacteroidaceae bacterium | reverse complement strand
CGTGGAGTACCCAGAGCTCGGCATGGAGGCCATCTGGAAGATTACCGTGGAGGATTTCCCTGCCTTCATCCTCGTGGATGACAAGGGCAACGACTTCTTCAAGCAGTTGAAGCCATGGGCACCCTGCAAGGAATGCCAGAAATAATATAGTTTTAGATTAGAAAAGTCCCGAATGTTTTTGCATTCGGGACTTTTCTGTAAAGATAGTTAAATAAACTGACGGAATAAACCGTCAATACGACATTGACAAAGAACCGTTGCCAATACGCATTGGCAACGGTTCTTATTTGGAATATTTATGCTAGCAACATACAAAAAGGGCAGTACTTCACAGTGCCGCCCCTTCGTTCATTGCATATTCTTTTATCAAAAAATAAGAGTCATTAACTTTCTGTTTCCACTCGAAAAAACGGAAATAGAAACATTACTTATACTGAGGATTCTGGTCATCCTCGCTCAATGCACCATTGGCATCAATCTCATCCTGTGGTATCGGCAACTCAAATCTATCAGAATTGGCCTCAATCTTGCCCACACGGCTCCAGTCCACGGCAATGTTTGAACGGTCAAGAGCCAAGCCACGACGCTTGATGTCGAAGAAGCGATGACCTTCGGCAAACAACTCGCGACGGCGTTCGTTCTGAATCTCGTTTTTCAGAACATCACCTGTTCCCTGGAAAGCCTGCAGGCCACGGGCTGTCTTCACGGCATTCAATGCCTCCAAAGCCTCAGATTCATGGTTGTTGTCGGCAGCCAACTCGGCGATGATCAGATACATCTCCGAACCGCGTATCATATTGAACTCGCCCTCTGCGAAATTAACGGTACCAGAACCTGGCGTACCGTCGCTATCGTTGTTACGGCGGCTGCAAATCTTGGATGTAGCATAGCTGCCGTTTCGCTTATAGTAGTTGCCGTTTACCTTCACAAACAACGTCTTGCGAATATCATCGTCATCAAAGATATCGATAAATTCCTTGGTTACACCCAGTGAGCTATAACCCGACTTCCAGTAAGTCTGGTTGTCATCGCATATCCACCAGAAAGCTGGCAACGAGAGGTAGCTCTGCTTGTCGGTAGAGGTACAGGTGAACGACCAGATGGTCTCGGAGTTGTTCTCACACATGTTGAGCTTGTAGTCAGCTGTGCTCATCAAGGTCAGTCCTTGCAAAGCATCCTTGGCATGCTTGACACCATTGGTGTAATCACCCAAGTCAAGATAGAGACGAGCGGCGATGGCATGGGCGCCCTGCTCGGACAAATAGCACTTGCTGCCACTGGAATTGCCAGCCAACAAAGTGCAAGACCGCTCAATGTCTGCGACGAACTGGTCGTAGCAAGCCTTCACCGTTGAACGTGGTGCATCATCGATATTCGAACTGAGGCGCAGTACCACACCTGGAGTATCACCATAGTTCTTTACAGGCTTGGCGTATGCACGCACCAAGAAATGGTAAGCGTATGTTCTCAAGGCCAAGGCCTCGCCCTCGATTCTGTTGCGTTCATTGCTCTCCGGCAGACTTCCGATGTTGTCAAGCACGGCATTACAGTTGTCTATAATTGAATAGCAACCAATCCAAGGGTCAACCGAATAATTGCTACTTGAGGTTACAGAGTACTGGTAGGCAGCCACAAAACGGTTGTAGTTACCCGTTGAATTCACCAAAGCATCATCGCCCATCACATCAGGCATGAAGAAAATGTACTGGTTAGTGTAGTGGGCGTAATGACCATTGGTCAAAAAGTCGTAAGCACCCGTCAACACTTTTTGTGCTCCCTCGACCGAGGTAAACACAGTTGCATCCGAATATTGGTCAGACGGTGTAACTTCCAAGAAATCATTTCCACAACTTCCCAAAGTCAAGGAAAGAGCCAACGCCGAAATTATATATGATATTTTTTTCATAAATATTCTTCCTTTAAATCATTAGAATGTCAAATTAATACCCACTGTGAACGTTCTTGCCAATGGCACGGTACCGCCACCGTCAAGCACTCCACTCACACCGCCAAGCTCTACGTCGTAGCCCTTGAAGTTCTTGTCGAGGTTCCATACCTTCAGGTTGTCGGCACTCACGAACACTCGTGCATTCTCCAGATAAGCCTTGCGAATCAAGTTCTTGGGCAAGTTGTAACTCAAGCTGATGTTCTTGAACTTGATATAGTCAGCATCATGCAGATAACGGCTCGACATTTGGTTGGAGTTGCTGGAGTTGTTGGGTACAAACTTAGGATTGGTTGCGTTCGGATTGTCCTCTGTCCAGCAGTCTGCCTGCTGCTTGATGGCCTGATAGCCAGTCTTGTTGCCGTCATTGAGCAAGTATGCCTCGTATGCGTCATACACTTTGCCGCCGAAACCATATGTGAAAAGGAATGACAAGTTGAAGCCCTTGTAAGAGAAGGTATTCGTCAAGCCACCTGTAGCAGAAGGAAGTGCAGAACCCAACTTATACTTGTCTGCCTTTGAATAGTCGTTGGTCGTGGTACGGCCTGTTACATCTCCATTCTCGTCGGTCTCATCCATATACCACAATGGATCACCATTGGTAGGATCTACACCAGCCCACTCTTTCAAGTAGAACTCGTAGATACTATAGCCCACGGTACGAATCTTGGTGCTTACCACCTCTTCTTCTTGTGGATAAGAAGTAATCTTGTTGCTGTTGAATGCAACATTGAAATCTGTAGTCCATGTGAAGCCCTGGGTAGCGATATTGGTGGAGTGCAAATCTATCTCGACACCCCTGTTGCGCATACCACCCAAGTTGGAAATGGAATTCTCGAAACCAGTGGATGGGGCCAATGGCTTCTCAAGCAACAAGGCATCTGATGACTTGTTGTAGTATTCGATGCTACCTGAAAGACGATTGAACAACGCAAAGTCAACACCGATATTGAAGTTCTTGGACTTCTCCCAAGTCAAGTTGTCGTTTGGCAACTGGCTGTGGATGATACCATTCTGGTTGTTGTAGTTGTTGCCGGAATCATACAAGCCTTGATAGCCATAGAGGTAATCAGACTGCTTGTTGCCCGAAGTACCATAGCTGGCACGAAGTTTCAAGTCGTTGACCCAGGAAACATTCTTCATGAACTTTTCTTCATTGATACGCCAGTTGAGACCTGCACTCCAGAATGTACCCCACTGATGTCCTGGTGCAAATCGGGATGAACCATCGGTACGGATGCTGAAGGATGCGAAATATTTCTCCAGGTAATCATATCCCACACGACCGAAATAAGACACCATGCGTTCCTTGTCTGTCTTCGATTTGGTCTCGTAGGGTGTGGAGGCCATACTCAACTCTATCAACTGACTGTCTGAGAAACCTGTGGCATGGGCCAAGGTATAGGAATATTTGTTCTTGTATGCCTCATAACCGGCCATCAACGACACATGATGATCCTCCTTGATGCTGAACGCATAGTTCAACGTACTGGTCAAGGTCTGGGTAATGTCATAGATATTATACTTGCTCAGACGTCCCTGGCATGCTGCACCATTACCATGCTCTGGGTTATACCAGCGCATCTCGTTCAAGTTGGTAAAGTCGTAAGACAAACTTGTTCTCCAATGCACACCACAAATATTGAAGTCGATGTATGGATTGACCAAGGCACGGTAAGTCTTGGTGTTATATTTGTCCATCTGGGTCAGAGCCAAACCGTTCATGTCGTTGAACACAGGGTTTTCCCAGTTATAAATCACATTTCCCTCGGCATCATACTGCTTGTTACCGTTGGCATCCAAGCTATACAGAGGCACTGCACTCGGAACAAAGAAAGCATTGGTCAACGGAGAGGCGCCCATACCACCTCCTGGAGGTGTGTTTTGGTCATTCACCGACAAGGTAGAATTGATACCCATAGTCATCCAAGACTTCACCTTGCTATCTACGTTTGCACGCACGGAATAGCGGGTTAGGTCTGAACCTACGCCTATACCTTCCTGATCCAAATAACCCAAAGAAAGGAAGTAATTCGTCTTGTCGTTACCGCCACTGACGCTCAAATCATACTGTTGAGTCTTGGCCGTACGGAACAACTCGTCCAAATAGTCGGTGTCATAAAGCAACTTGGCACCATTGGCCAAAGTTCCCGCACCCGTATAAGGGTTGGCCACATCGAATGGATTGAAACCACCATACATCGCCTGCACCGAAGAATTGGCTTCCGTGCTGGCAGTTGCCGCATCCATACCCTTCTCTAAGTTCTGGTTATAAAAGCCTTGATAGTAAAGTTTGTAATGGTCGGACGCATTCATCAGGTCGTACCCCCCTGAAGGCAATTTTGAAAAGCTCAACTGTGCCTTGAAATCCACCTTTGCCTCACCCGCCTTACCTTTCTTGGTTGTGATGATAACCACACCATTGGCAGCACGGCTACCATAAAGGGATGCCGCGGAAGCATCTTTCAATACAGAAATAGACTCGATGTCGCTCGGATTCAAATTTGACAATGGGTTGGCACTGGTACCATAGCCGTCATCAGCCACCTCTGAAATACTTGCAGAAGAAATGGCCACACCGTCAATTACATACAATGGTGAACTAGAAGCTGACATAGAACCGATACCACGGATACGAACCTGGCTGACAGAACCTGGCTGACCAGACTGGCTTTCCACCTGCACACCGGCTGTAGCACCTTGCAATGCCTTTTCAAAAGAACTGACGGGAGTCTTGTCGAGCACGTCAGAACTGATTGTTGCAACAGAACCCGTCAATGAGTTCTTCTTGGCCGCACCATAAGCTACGACTACAACATCTTCTAGAGAATGGTCGTCTGGCATCAACTCAATCTTCATGTTCTTGCCAGCTTTCACGCTCTTGGTAGCCATACCAATGTAGGTAATCTCTAACTTGGAACCTGCCGGAACTGATATGGCAAAGTTACCGTCAACATCCGTAACCGTACCAGTTTTTGTTCCTGCAACCTTGACGGAAGCTCCTATCACCGGGGTTCCGTCCTCACTTGAAACTACTGATCCTGATACAGTAGTTGTTTGTGCCGACATTTGCCCCCCCATAAATACACAACTTGACAGGGCGACAAACGTCGTTGCGAGTCTTCTATTCATAAATTCTCTCTCTTAAATAAAACAAATATCTTTTATCGTTTGCAAAATTAAACATTTTGCTCTGTATCTCCAAAGAAATATTACAAAAAGTTTTCAACAACCCTCTTTTTTTAACACTTTTGGAACATTTTCATTCCAATAATGCACAAAAGAAAAGCAATCGTACAATAATTATCACTCATATGTCAGAGGGGCAGCAAACGAGAATTTGCCACCCCTCGCCTTTTCGCATCTTACATATGCATATACAATGCTTCTCTTTATCTCGCATATTCGGCCGGTATCTCTGGCATGGCACCGTTCTGCGTGCAGACATATGCGCTCACCTCCACGGCAAGCTTGTGGGCCTCGGCGATGCTCTTGCCCTTCAGGATGCTGGCACAGAACGTACCGGTGAACGAGTCGCCTGCACCTACGGTGTCGGCCACCTCCACCTTGGGAGTCTCCTGGAAAGAGGAGAAGCCCGGAGCAAACACATAACTGCCGTTCACGCCACAGGTCAGTACGAGCATGTCAAGATTGTACTTACCCAATATCAGCCAACACTTGTTCTCGATGTCAAGACCGGGATAGCCAAAGAGACGGCCGATGGCAACCAGTTCTTCATCATTGATCTTCAATACATTGCATCGCTTCAAGCTCTCACAGATGATATCTTTGTTATAGAAACTCTGACGGAGATTGATGTCAAATATCTTCAAACAATCATCAGGGGTATGGTCGAGAAAACGATAGATGGTCTCCCGGCTTACCTGACTGCGCTGCGCCAAGGATCCCCAACATACGGCACCGGCATTCACGGCAATTTCCTTGATGTCATCGGTAAATGGAATGTTGTCCCATGCCACCCCCGTCTTAATCTCGTACGTAGGCACGCCATCTGCATCGAGTGACACCTGCACTGTGCCCGTTGGGTAGTTCACCTTAGGCAACACATACTTCAAGTTCTTCTCGTCGAGCAAATGGAGAGCCTCATCGCCCAGGGCATCGTTGCCGATGGCACTGACCGCCACGGAGTGAAGTCCGTGCTGACCTGCATGATAGGCAAAGTTGGCGGGGGCGCCACCCAGTTGAGAACCAGCGGGGAGAACGTCGAAAAGTATCTCACCCAAACCTACAATATATTTCTTGTCTAAGTTATTTGCATTCATAATACTATGTTTCTTTTATTTGTCCCTTAGTTAAAATCTCTGTTCAGTTGTTTGGAACGTATGTTCAGAAGTTTTGAACTTATATTCAATAGTTCCGAACTTACGTTCAATAGTTTGGAACATAAATCCCATATAGTCTTTACAACCTTTTGATATAAGTGAAGAGATAAACCACACCTACTGCCATCACTGCCACAGCACCCATCTGTCCGAAGGCATCACTGGCGAATCCCATGATGAGAGGGAAGACGGTGCCGCCGAAGAGACCCATAATCATCAGACCGCTCACTTCGTTCTTCTTCTCGGGCAGGGCAAGCAAAGCCTGCGAGAACACCATGGAGAAGATGTTGGAGTTGCCGTAACCCACGAGGGCGATGGCTGCATAGAGCACCAACTTGCTCTCGCCAAAGAACATTCCCACCATACTCAGCGCCATCATCACCACACTGATGATAAAGAACGTACGGGTCTTCATCATGCGAAGGAAGGCTGTGCCCGTAAAGCATCCGACAGTACGGAAAATGAAGTAAAGCGACGTGGCGAAGGCTGCCTCGTTCAAGCTCCATCCCAACCGTTCCATCAAGATTTTGGGAGCCGTGGTGTTCGTTCCCACATCGATGCCCACATGACACATGATACCGATGAAGGAGAGGAGTACGATGGGCTTTCCTAGCAACTTGAGACAATCAATGAAACCAGAAGCCTTGCCCTGCGGTTTCTCCTCCTCGACAGGAGTAGCAAAGAGGAGCAAGGTGGCGCCTACACCTATTATCATATAGATAGGGAAAAGCACACGCCAACCCAGTCCGAAGGTCGGGACGCTCGCCATCGCACCCCACATGGCGATGTATGGAGCCAAGAAAGAGGCGATAGCCTTGACAAATTGTCCAAAAGTCAATGTGGATGCTAGGTTTCTGCCTTCTGTCACGGCAGATACCATCGGATTGAGCGAAGTCTGCATCAAGGCATTTCCAATGCCCAAGAGTGAAAATGAGACAAGCATCACCCCGAAGGTTTCATCGAAAATCGGAAGGAGAAGGGAGACTACCGTCACTATCAAAGACAGGAGTACCGTCTTCTTGCGACCTATCTTATTCATCAGCATACCGGTAGGCACGGAGAAGATGAGAAACCAGAAGAACACCAGCGACGGAAACAGATTGGCTGTAGCGTCGTTCAATCCGAGGTCTTCCTTCACATAGTTGGAGGCGATGCCCACCAAATCTACAAATCCCATGGCGAAGAAACAGAGCATCACCGGGACGAGTGTCAGTTTGATTGATTTATCCATAATTGTCAATTGTTAGTTTTGTTTCTTGATTTCGGTGGCAAAGTTAGCGCAAAGTCACGACTATGCGGATAAATATTCGTTCATCACTTGCCAAGAATGTTAAGACGCAACATATTTTTCATCGAAAGAAACAAAAACACTATTTTTTCGTAATCAACCGTCCTTTCGCATTGCCATATTATTTTTTATGATTATCTTTGCCACCGAAATATCATCAAGTACAAATCCTTCAAATAAAAGAACAGATTATGAAGAGAAACATCATTGCATACCTTTTCGTCCTCCTCGGCGTCAGCACGCTCTGGGCCAACGACGGCGTGTATTTTACCAGCGGAAGCCTCCTCGTGCCTACCAAGGAGACCGACATCTCAGTGGCAAAGGAAATCCTCACCATCTCCATCGGGAAGGACAGCATGGCGAGGGTGGACGTGTATTATGAACTGATGAACAACGGACAGCCCAAGACTGTGACCATGGCTTTCGAGGCACAGCCTCCCTACAATGTGGGAGACCCTATCAACAAACAAGGCATCCATCCCTTCATCAAGGACTTCAGCGTGGTGATGAACCGTCAGAAGCTCTCCTGCAGGAACGCCTTGGTGGCTGGTCATTTCCCTTTCGAAAACAAGAATGGGGACGGTGACTTCACTCCGCTCGACATGACAAAATGGAAGGGAATGGGCGAGGCTCCCGACTCTCTCGTGCCCTACGAGAACGCTCTCTACAATGCCGAGTTGGACAGCGTGACCGGCTATGCCTACGCCTACTGTTTCGACGCACCCTTCAAACAGGGCCTCAACATCGTACACCACACCTACACATATCGCATGAGCTACAGCATCGGGAAGAGTTTCGAGATTCCCTACTGGCTGACTCCCGCTACCCGGTGGGCAAATCATCAGATAGACGACTTCACGCTCAATATCACTGCCGACGACCTCACCGAGTTCTGTCTCACCGACTCTCTCTTCGCCGCAGCCCCCTTCCGCAAGACATCGCCAGAGAGAGGTTTGCTCTATAACATCACCTCGGAATATGGCGAGCCTATGGTCTTCGCCCAGATATGCGAGGGCGACACCGTGACGTGGCACACCAACAACTTCTGCCCCACCGCCGACATCTACATCTCCTCGCCCGAATGGGACAAGAACAATGCCTACTACGTCCACCGCAAACAGGCGAAGGTGGTGATAGACAAGCAGGGCAACGTGAGCCGCTACCTCGCCGACTGCGGCGACAGTTACTTGGTAGATGTACAAGACTACGGTCTGGTGAAAAAGAGTGAGGGCCGCATTGAGGAATACAGTGCCGAGAACGGCAACGGCTATCTCGTATTGGCCGACGATGTGGTAAAAACCCGTGTGAACGTGCGTCAGCGTCCTGTAGAGGGCAGCAAGAAGATAGGTTCCATCGCCTACCGCCCCGGCGAGATTCCCGAGGTATTCCCCTGTTTGGGCTATGTCTATGAAAAGGACAAGGGCTACTGGTTCAAGCTGAAAGTCAACGGCAAGACAGGATACGTGGCAGAACAATTCATGATCTGGGATGCCATCAACAGCTATTGATGAAAAGCCTACCCCTTGCTACGGCGAGAGAGGTGGAACAAGAGGTTCACCACCGACACTGCCAAGGCGAAGGAGATGCCTACGAGACACACGGCATCCCAGCCGCCACCGTTCCATGCCACACCGGCACAGAGCGTGCCCAGGCTACCGCCGGCGAAAAGGTGGCTCATGAAGATGGTATTGGCACGGTTGGTTGCCTCTGGAACGAGCGATAGACAACCGCTCTGGTTACTCAACTGGTAACACTGTGCGCCCACATCGACGAGGATGATGGCAACGATGAGCCCCAAATAAGTGTCGGCGAAGAAATAGGCTACCGCCCACGCCACAAACTGAAGGAGGGCACCTGCGAGACAGAAACGTTCTATGCCGAAACGGGGGATATACTTGCCGATGCCACTTGCCGCCGTAGCACCCACCAATCCACAAAGCCCGAGCAGTCCCACGGCATCACTTCCGGCATGGAAAGGAGCACCCGTGAGGTGGAACGCCATACACGACCAGATGGCCATCATGCTTCCAAAGCTCAGTCCGCCACGTAAGGCATAGATGCGTATGGCGGGAGTGTCACGGTAGATACGCACTATAGACTTCATCAGCTTGCTATATGACCCATTGAAAGTGGACGGCATTGACGGTAAGGTGCGCAACATAACCACAAGGCTCACCGCCATGATGACGGCAGCAATACCGAACATCGCCCTCCATCCAAGCCATTCGCCCACATATCCGCTCAGCACTCTCGCCCCAAGCACGCCACTGAGAAGCCCTGCCAGCACGAAGCCCATATTGCGCGATTTGTTCTCCGGCTTGGAGAACTTGCTTGCCACGGGAATGAACATCTGCGGAACCACACTGTTGCACCCCAGCACAAGAGATGCCGCCCATACGAGCCATAGGTTCTGACTCATAGCGATGGCTATGCAGCACACCACTGCCACGCTGATGTTGAAGGCTATGATCTTGCGGCGCGACACCTTGTCGGCGAGGGGCACGACAAGTATCAATCCCGAGGCGTAGCCCAACTGAGTGATGAATGTAATGAGATTAGCCTGCAGTTCCGTGCCGCCCAGTGTCTGACGCATGGCTTCGAGCAACGGTTGGTTGTAATACAAGTTGGCGACGGTCAGCCCGCCGATGACGGCCATGGCGAAAAGAATGCTTCGCGGAATGCCGCCGTTGGGTACGAGTTCTTTCATCTTTATGCTATCCTTTCTTCCTCCTTATATATTTTTCATCTCTAAACTTAGTGCAAAGGTACGGAAAAGTATATAAACAAACTATCAATCATGTTTCATCGGATACAAAAAATCGTTCATATATCATCTTTAGTTTTGCATGAACGAATATTTACCCCTTCCTCAACGCCCGCATGGCGTTGAGGACTGTGAGGGTATAATACTCCCCTGATTTTAGACACCCACACTTGGTCAATAGAATAAATATGCCTACCTTTGTGGACAAAACATCAAAAAACCAAAATGGGACGTATGTCAAAATTCACATCGGCCTTCAAGGCTAAAGTGGCCATAGAGGCCATCAAGGAGAAAGAAACTGTAGCCGAGCTTGCAAAACGCAACAGCGTGTCACCGAAAAAGATTACTGAATGGAAGGACGAGTTTCTTTCCAACGCAGAGGCAGGCTTTTGAGAAGCCCGCTGACAACGAAAAGGAAAAGAAGGCGCTCAAGCAGGAAAAAGAGCGTCTCCTCATTTATTTTTCCACATCTAAATTCTTACTATTATTTAGCTTTGTTGTCTTCCCCTTTCCTAAACTATATTTAATGCTTATTTGGGCTATAAAAGCATTTACCCTATTATCGCCATAGGTTTGATAAGCAAAATTTGGAAGACTCACTTTTGTATATGTTTTCTTGGAAATCAAAGAAGTCGGTATGCTTACCTCCAGAGATATTGGCAATTTACCTTTCAATAGAGAGCAAGAAGTTCCTACAAATAATTTTTCCTCTTCATCATACTGTTTGCCTTGTAATAATGGCAATTTGTCGTGACGTAGAAAGTAGCTAGCCATAAAACTCAATTTTGTATTTGGAACATTCCAAAGGAACTGTGTGTCAAGATACCATGTCCTTCCAAAGTGCTTCGTATCATTTTTCAAATAGCGATGATACCACTGATAATTAGCCACTACCGACAATTCTAATTTCTTACCTAGATGATAATCACCTTCTACACCAAAATAGTTATGCTTATAATTACAGTTGGTTTGAGTTTGATAAGTTTTATCTTCTTCTTGCAAATAGTAGTCTATGATTTCATCTTTACTTTGCTTGTACATATAGTTTATCTTAATTATCCTCAAATCCGCAACTATAAAATTGTAGACTCTGGGATGCAACATTCTTCACCTCAGTCGGACAAAATCCTCCAAAGGGAGTGTATTTCACAAGATAAAGACACAAAATCCCCTTACCCCACAAAGCCAGAGAGGCATAGGCATTCAAGTCCACAAAGAGAAAACGTTAGCC
>CAVBGK010000062.1:0-24039 GCA_963594995.1 Bacteroidaceae bacterium | reverse complement strand
TGACGGATTCGAACCGCCGACCCTCTGCTTGTAAGGCAGATGCTCTAAACCAGCTGAGCTAAGCGCCCTTACTTTTCGTAAGCGGTTGCAAAGGTAGTAACTTTTTTCGGTTCCACCAAATTTTTTCCCAACATTTTTTCATTTTTTCTTGAAAAAACTTGTAAAAAGTGCTTTTTCTAGATCTTCATACGCTAAAAATCCCCATTTTCAATTGCTTTGCAGACACATCAGACCTGCAACGGACATATACGAAAAAAGGACGTTCGCACTGAACGTCCTTTTATATATAATAATGTGTCGTAGATTATTCTGTAATCTGAACAGTTGCACGGCGGTTGAATGAGATTGGAGAAAGCTCATCAACACCACCATTTGCCTTTGTAGTGATATTATCCTTCTCAATACCCATCTTAACAAGTTCATCAGCAACAGCCTGGGCACGACCCTCGGAAAGTTTCTGGTTGATAGCAGGAGTACCAGTTGCACTATCCGCATAACCATTAACGAGCAACTTAGAACCATTGTCCTTAGCATACTTAGCCAAAGCCTGAACATTAACCAAGTCCTGCTGAGAAGCAATGTTTGTCTTGTTGATGTTGAAGAATACAGAAACTGGAGTAGTTACAAACTCCTTAACAGCAGCAGGAGTTTCCGCAGGCTTCTGGTTAGCGAGCAAATTCTTCAAGCGATTGTTCTCTGCATTAGCATCGTTCAACTTAGCGTTGAGTGCATCAAGTTCAGACTGGTGAAGAGCGTTGATGGCATCCACGTCAGGAGTCTTCTTCCAAGTAGCCTTACCCAAGTTGAATGTCAAGCCCACCTCAGCATAGAGGTTATTGTCGTGAGAATCCCAGCCACGGCGAGAATCACCATTACAGCCATCAATATCACTCTCGATACGATTCCAACCAGCCTCAAGATAAATGTTGAGGAGCTTTGAAACCTTCCAAGAAGACTGGATACCAGCACTGAGGTCCATAGAGTACAAGTTATGTGTCATTGAGCGACCTACACCACCACCAATGAATGGAATAACATTCCAAACGCGATTCTCGTTGTAGCCACAAAGCAAGTTGCTCACGTTGAACATTACCTGCTCGTTCAAGAGCCAATATTTGTTATCGATGCCAGTCTGCTTCAAAATTGGGTCATAAGACTCCTTACCCCAAAAGCCCTGCAACTTGGTACGCAAGCCAACACCAGGAGTAAACCACTTGCCAATAGCAAGAGACAATCCCGCATTAGAACGGAAACTCTTAAAAGGACTATGGTCAAGACCTTGTCCATGCTCAGCTGCATTATACCAAGCATTCCAATCAGCACCGACCTGAATAAACCAATTGCTCCAGAAAGAATTTGTAGCAACACTATACTTCTCTGTAGGAGTTGCATCCTGAGTTGTTGCCTCTTGAGCAAATCCACTCATAGAAATACCAGCAAAAGCCAGTACAGCTAATAACTTTTTCATACCTTTATTATTTAACAATCAATATATTTTTACTTAAAAACTCGAATCATCTTTTATTCTTTGGGGCAAAATTACTACTTATTTTTTAATATTTCATCTTTTTTCTGAAAAAAAATCATTTATTTCACAAAAAACTTGCTTTTAAGCCTATTTTCTTTACATTTTATCCCAAAAGATGTTCTATTTCCTGCTGTTTAAGGATGCAAAGCACATTTTTACCATCAGGCGTGTAATTGACATTGCTGCACCCAAACAAGTCATTGACCAAGCCTTCCATCTCCTCATTGCCCAGCACCTGTCCTTGTGGTATTGCAGCATTTCTAGCCAAGGTCAGAGCCAAAGACCGGTGCACTTCCTCCAAGGCAGAGACCCCTTTTTCCTTTGCTGTCTCCACCATGTCCCGGACCAAATTCAAGGGATTGATGCCATCAAGCCCAGTCGGTATGGCATTGACTGCATAGCTTCCTCCACCTAAATTGTCAAGTTCAAACCCCATCTTACTCATCTCAGGCAATACTTTCTCCAATACCACCTCGTCGGAAACTGGAAACTGCAGCACTTCCGGGAACAAGACCTTTTGCGAATGACAGGTTTGTTCATGCAGTTGCTGCAAATACTTTTCATACAAAACCCTGACATGAGCACGATGCTGGTCGATAATCATCAGTCCAGACTTGACCGCCGTCATCACATACTTACCCTTATACTGATAATGAGCAGGAGATTTCTCAGCCAAGATTCCGTCATGCGCATCATCTTCGCCCGCCGACGCAAAAATGTCGGGTTCTAGTTCCGCCTCGTTGTGCTCATTCAATCCTTCATACAAGACCTCCCATTGGTCGTCCACCATCGATGTTTCCTTCTTAGGATAATCTTTACTCTGCCTAAAAGGATTGTAATGAGGGTTGACGCTCACTTTTGGAGCAGAAGTCATAGGCAAGACCTCTGGATTATAAACAGGAATGTCAGGCTTGTCCTCTGTATCAAAATCTATTGCCGGCACATCATTAAACATTCCGATAGACTCCTTCACAGCCGCCATCAAAATTTGCCAGATAGCCTGCTCGTTCTCAAACTTAATCTCAGTCTTGGTGGGATGGATATTAACATCTATGTCATGAGGGTCAACATCAAAATACAAAAAGTACGGTACTTGTTCCCCTTGTGGCAGCAATCGGTCATAAGCCGCCATCACAGCCTTATTGAAGTAAGGATGCTTCATGTAGCGACCATTGACAAAAAAGAACTGATGTGCCCCTTTCTTGCGCGCCGACTCAGGCTTTCCCACAAAACCAGATATTTTACACATCGTCGTCTCGACATTGACAGGCAATAAATCCTGATTGATACGTTTGCCGAAGACCTCAATAATTCGCTGACGCTGGTTTCCCGCCTTCAAACAAAACAATTCAGTATTATTACTGTGCAAAGTGAAGCTAATTTGCGGATTGACCAAGACGATTCGTTCAAATGCAGCCAAAATATTGCTCAACTCCGTAGCATTTGACTTGAGAAACTTACGCCGAGCCGGTATATTATAAAATAAATTGTTAACTGAGAAACAACTGCCAACAGGACACAAGCAAGGTTCCTGAGATTCAAAACGAGACCCAGACATGGTGAGTTGCGTTCCGATTTCATCCTCAACTTGTCGCGACTTCAGAACAACCTGCGCCACAGCCACAATGGATGGCAGAGCTTCCCCACGGAATCCATTGGTATGCAAGTCGAACAAATCATCAGCCTTCCGTATCTTTGAAGTAGCATGGCGTTCAAAAGCCAATCGGGCATCAGTCTCGGACATACCTTTACCATCATCAATCACCTGAATACTCGTTCTACCAGCATCCACGACAACCACGTCAATATGACTGGCACCAGCGTCCACAGAGTTCTCCACCAACTCCTTGACAACGGAAGCTGGACGCTGAATAACTTCTCCCGCCGCAATCTGGTTGGCAACAGAATCCGGCAGCAACTGGATGATATCACTCATGTTTATTCGTTTTATTATCTTGTTCTTTCGGTTGTACCGCTTGTTGAGATTCCTTTGATGCCAAAGTCTGCAACGGAGCGGCATGCCGCCTTATTACCTTCAATTCATGTTGCTGTCCTTTTCCTCTCCAAACAAAAATATCATTCTTGTCCTTCGGGCGAATATTATCGAACCAAGCGAAATTGGGAAGTTTACTTTTAGATGCCGGTATCTGGGTTATGGGATAAAAAGTACCCACAGACTTATTGGCCCAAATTTTCTGCAACTGGCGTTCTGGACTCAAAAACATCCGCATCGTATCCGTTTCCATATAATTGAGCCCGACAAGAGAGCTATCCTTATCGTTGGTCAAGTAATAAACCGTCTGTACATTACCAATAGACTCCCCCATGCGAGCCTGACCATTTTCAAAATAAGACTTCATCTCCTTGGAGGACACCTGATTGAAATGCACGCTATCCGGCATTTGGTCTATCGACAGGGCCTGCCCTATGACATGCGCAAACCGAATCGTGGAATCATTCATATAAGCCTTGATAACCTCACCCAAAAGTTGCCGATTAACATTCCAAACAATGGGGTCCTTGTACATGGTCATACAAGAATCCTGCGAATTAAAAACCAAAGAGTCGCAGACCGCTTGTACATCTTGTCGGTATGCCCGAACTTTACGAAAAGCATGCACCTTACGATACACCGAATCCGTATTGATATTAAATGTATAAATCTTCATGGTATCAGAATGCATCCACAAAGTATCTTTTTGAGAATAGTCAATGGCCACAGGATTACGAGTGGCAAAGCCATAGCCCGTTTTTTCATTATATCGCAAATAATTGCAAAGAAGGGAATTCTTGTTTTGCTTATCCACGTACACAACATTCCCATAGCCTTCGCTTTCTCCATCCTTCACATAGTATAAACTGTCCCCAGTGATGGTCTTGTCTTTGTCAACCATTGTGGATCGCCCATACAATCGTGCCTTGTCAGTCTTCGTGTCATAATAACCATCCTTGGTGTCCACCACACTAGCTCCCGACACGATTTTAGATGGTCCAACCATGTGCGCCATGGATTTATGGACATCATAATACAAAGTATCAGTAGTAACAACATCCTTGCCACTACGCAATTTTACATTATAAACAAATTTCGCCTGCCGAGTCTTGGTGTAATACTCACCCCAGTCAGACACCAAGCGATCTTTTCCATCTATCAAAGTCCCCCCTTCGAAAAAGTTTGCCACATCATACAATCTATCGAAGTCAAGGCTATCTGTGCGGAGTGTTTGCCGGCGATGATGCAACACCACGTTGTTACGGGCATGCATCATCTGCATCATGCCATCATAGTCAGCCCGATCACAAGTCAAAGACAAAGTATCTCCCTGTTTAAAATGAACATGTCCAAAAGCCTTGACCGAGTTGGAATTCTGAAAGAAGTAGGCACTGTCACAAGTGAGATGCGCCCCTTGGTGCAAGAAAGAAACTTTCCCCTTTACAATCTGAGCATCAGGATTATCACCATACATATCATACTTCAGCACATCGGCATGCAACAAATAAACCCTATCCCCCTGTGGACGCTTGTTTTTTTTCTTGGGAGCCTGCATGGCCTGTACCAAACAAAACCCAAATAGGCATAGAACCATGACAAACCAGATTCTATGCCCTTTTTTGTTATTGTTAAGAAAGTTATTACTTGTCATTTAACCCAACCTTGATATTCAAACTTACAATCCTTGTAGCGATCGTTCATACGCACATAAGTACGCTTTATCTTATCGACTACCCAATCATGCAATGTCTTCTCACGTTCTTTGGCGGTGACAACATCCTTCATCACCTGAAAATCCTCGGTAATGGTTGCCCTGTGTCCATCTACCCTATTAAGCAACTTGACAATAGCACAAGTCGTTTTTCCCTTAGAGTTTATCATTGTAAAAGGAGCAGAGATTTCCCCCACCTTCATCGTATCGACAACACGAGCCACCTCGGTAGGCAAATCTTTCATTTGAAACTTAGAAGTACGAGTACCATTCTGAGTTGTATTGGCCATCAACCCTTTGTTGGAACGAGTATCCTTATCATCAGAAATAACTGTAGCCGCATCCTCGAAGGTAAATTTCTTGCTTCGGATGTCTGTTCCTATAGAGTCGAGACGAGCTAGCGACTTGTCGATGGCAACCTGAGACACCTGTGGTTTCAACAAGATATGGCGCACCTTGATTTTGTCGCCACGCTTGTCTATCAACTGTATAATATGGTATCCAAATTCAGACTCCACAATTTTCGAGATTTTCTTTGGATCGGTCAAATTAAAAGCCACATTTGCAAAAGCTGGATCCAGCATACCGCGCCCCACATAGTCCATCTCACCTCCCATACGAGCAGACCCTGGGTCTTCAGAATAGAGACGAGCCAGTGTGGCAAAAGAAGTCTCCCCCTTATTTACACGATCCGTGAACTCGCGCAACTGTTCCTTCACACGATTGGTCTCTTCCATAGATATCTTGGGCTGGTTCGTCAAGATTTCAACTTCCACCTCTGTGGGAACAAAAGGCACGCTATCCGCAGGGAGATTCTTGAAATATTGTCGCACTTGGGCAGGTGACACCTTAATGTCTTTGACCAATTCCTCCTTCATCTTTTGGATTAACTGCCGATTTTTGAAATCATCATGCATTGATTGACGCATTTGTGTCACAGTCTGCTTACGATATTCCTCCAACTTCTCACGAGACCCAGCAAGTGTTATCCAATAGTTGATTTGCTCATCAATACCCGACATCACCTCAGACTCAGACACCTCAATACTATCAATAGCGGCTTGGTGCAAGAACAATTTCTGCAGAGCGATTTGCTCAGGTATAGAACAATCAGGGTCGCCCGAATACTTGATACCCTCCATTTCACTTTGCAAGCGAGTAGCCTCAACCTCAGATTTCAAGATGGGTTCGTCACCTACGACCCATATCACTTCGTCAACAATACTCCCTTCATTTATCTTAGGGCTTTCCTGAGCCGTTATAGTATCAGCATTGCGCACCGAAGCTCCACGAATAGCCTTGTTGGCATTAGCAGTGATTCCAGCCAGAAATGCCAAGGCAAACAACGCCAAGCATATTTTTCTTCCAATTTCCATGAATTATAATTTAGTGTTTATTTACTGTGTCCAAGACCTTCTCATCTACCACCACAGCATATTTCTTTCTAAGAGCAGCTACCCATTCTTTTTCCAATTGATCTTGATAGTCTGCAGTTACCAAGGCCTTGACATCCGTATAGTCTTCCGGAGCTTTCTTCAGCAATTTTCCAAAAGTAGCATCATGAGGATAATCCTTCATCGCCTGAACGGTCGTATCCTTATGGAACACCATCTTGTCAACCAACGCATTGTCCCCTTTCTTAAATATTCCCTTCTCTACACGGATACGTATAATAGAGTCATTATTAAACGTATTGCGCAAGATATCCGCCCATGCCTTGAAAGGCTTTCCCTTGACACTATTTTGCACGGCCTTGATATCGGCAACATCTTTCACATGATAAGCAATACCCTTGAAACGAGGTTGTTCCCATCTGTACTTTTTCTTGTTCTTGGCGAAATACTCGGCCAATCCCTTTTCATCCTTCGAAGCCTTGTCCCAAACCAAGCGATTACTAATCTCATAGAGCAAAAGTCCATCATGATACTCTTTTATCAAGTACTTTAAGTCAGAATCTTTTACTGAAAGTTCATCCGCTTTCTGTTCCAACAACGCCTCTTTATCTATACCTGCCGGCATAGTCTTCACCAACGAGTCTAACTTTTCATCAACAATTTTCTCTCGAATTCCTCTTGCATCAATAAAGCGATAAATATCATTCTTCAAAGAATCATACGGAAAGAAAGCCTGCTTTCCATTCAACTTGATGATGTGATAACCAAATTCAGACAAGACTGGCGCACGCAGCTCACCCACTTTCATAGAATAAGCAGCATCCTCAAAAGCCTTTACTGTTTGCCCCTTGGAAAGCCAAGGCAATTCTCCACCTTTAACAGCAGTGCTTTTGTCCTCGGAATATTTCTTTGCCAGTTCTGCGAAATCACCACCATGGCGCAACACATCATAAATAGAGTCTGCCTTCGCCTTCGCCTTTGCCTGTTCGTCCGCAGACGCCTTTTGCTTAAATAGAATCAATATATGAGCGGGCTTTACCATCCCCCCCGACCCATCTACACGTTCTTGGGTCTCTTTATATATTTTATGCGCCTCAGCATCAACATCTGCCGAAGTAATAAAAGAAGGTCTAACTTGTTGGTCTCTATAAGTAGCGAACTCCTTTTTGAAAGAAGGTAAAGAATCTATCTTAGCCTCCAAAGCCGCCAAGACTTTCAACTTATAATTAACAAACAAATCAACATACTCCTTCACGGTCTTCTTATCAATAACTCCATTTGAGTTATTTTTATTATAAGAATACTCAAATTCGGAACGACTAACAGGTTGGCCATTAATCGTCATGACAACAGGATCGTTATTTTGAGCAAAAACTATGCTCCCCGAAAGGAGCATAGCTGCAACTAGCGCATAAAATTTCATATCTAATATTATTATTCTGGACGACTATAGTTCGGAGCCTCACTAGTAATAGTAATATCGTGAGGATGGCTCTCCAAAACTCCCGCATTGGTAATGCGAGCAAACTTAGCATCGTGAAGCCTATGAATGGTTGGAGCACCACAATATCCCATACCGGAGCGCAAACCACCAATCAACTGATAGATAACCTCCTGTACAGTTCCCTTGTAAGGAACACGACCAGCGATACCCTCAGGAACCAGCTTCTTGACATCCTTCGTGTCACTCTGGAAGTAACGGTCCTTAGAGCCATTCTTCTGTTCCATAGCCTCCAAAGACCCCATACCACGATAACTCTTAAACTTACGGCCATTGAAGATGATGGTGTCACCAGGGCTTTCCTCTGTTCCTGCCACCAACGAGCCAATCATCACACAGCTACCACCAGCAGCCAATGCCTTGACCACATCACCAGAATAGCGAAGTCCTCCATCAGCGATCAAAGGAACATCCGTACCCTTCAAAGCAGAATACACGTCATAAACAGCACTTAACTGAGGTACGCCCACACCTGCCACGACACGAGTTGTACAGATAGAGCCTGGGCCAATACCCACTTTTACACCATCCGCCCCATGCTCAACCAAATACTTGGCTGCCGCACCTGTAGCTACGTTACCAACAACCACATCAACATGAGGGAATGCAGCCTTTACCTGTTGCAACTTGTCAACAACACCCTTGGAATGACCATGAGCCGTATCAATAACAATGGCATCTGCACCAGCCTCAACCAAAGCCTGAGCACGATCCAACGTATCAACCGTCACGCCGACTCCAGCAGCGACACGAAGACGACCTTTTTCGTCCTTGCAAGCCATCGGTTTGTCTTTAGCCTTGGTTATGTCCTTATAAGTAATCAATCCCACCAAATGATTGGCATTGTCAACCACAGGTAGTTTCTCGATTTTATTCTCTTGAAGGATTTGGGCAGCCGCCGTCAAATCAGTTTGCTGATGAGTAGTCACGAGGTTCTCACACGTCATGACTTCATCTATCTTCTTATCCAATCGGCGCTCAAAACGAAGGTCACGGTTGGTAACAATACCCACCAAGTGATTTTCATCATCAACCACTGGAATACCACCGATATGATAGTCATGCATCATATCAAGCGCATCCTTCACAGTACTACCCCGTCGTATTGTAACCGGATCATAGATCATACCATTCTCGGCACGCTTGACTATAGCAACGTGGCGTGCTTGTTCCTCTATAGTCATGTTCTTATGAATCACACCGATACCACCTTCACGAGCGATAGCTATCGCCATGGAAGACTCCGTAACCGTATCCATCGCCGCAGTAACGAACGGAACATTCAAGTCGATGTTACGAGAAAATCTGGTTTTCAACTCTACCTCTTTTGGTAGTACCTCTGAATAAGCAGGGATTAGAAGGACATCATCGTAAGTGAGTCCGTCCATTACAATTTTATCTGCAACAAATGATGACATATTGTAACCTTTTAAAAATTTATTGCGTGCAAATTTAGTAATAATATTCCATATAATCCACGCTTTTTACGATTTTCTTGCCTTATTAAAGCTATTTAACGCGTCAGTTGGCTTGTTCCGACAAGAACTTGATTCTTACAAGCCTTATTTCATCCTCGGAATAGTCTTCACCAAGCTCGTCCAGCGCAGTCTCAAGACTATCAGTCTCACTCTCCATAAAATAGTCATAAATATCGTCCACATGGTCATCATCGATTACCTCTTCTATGAAATAATCGATATTGAGTTTAGTGCCACTATAGACGATAGCGTCTATCTCATCGAGGAGTTCTTCGAATTCCAAACCCTTAGCCTCGGCTATATCATCCAAAGCTATCTGACGGTCTATGCTCTGTATGATATAAACCTTGAGCATGGACTTTTTGGCAACCGTTCTCACTCTGAGTTCTTCTGGCCGTTCGATATGGTTCTCCTCGCAATATTTACTTATCAAATCACAAAATTCCTTGCCAAACCGCTTTGCCTTTCCTGCGCCGACCCCCTGAATGTTTTGCAATTCTTGCAGATTGACGGGATACATAGTCGCCATTTGCTCTATCGACATATCCTGGAAGATTACGTATGGAGGCAATTTGTGTTTTTTGGCGAAGTTCTTTCTCAATTCCTTCAACATGGAGTACAGTTTCGGATCCAATGCTCCACTGCCGTCTTCATGAGTCGAATCATCTTCATAGTCTTCCCTAAACTCACGATCCTCCACAATCATAAAAGACTTAGGCTCCTTGATGAAGCTCTTGCCTGCGGCAGTCAGTTTCAAAAGTCCGTAATTCTCCACGTCTTTTTTCAAATAACCAAAAATCAAAGCCTGACGAACCACAGGATTCCAAAGTTTGGAATCCATGTCTTCCCCGCCACCAAATTCCTCCAGGTCATGATGCTTGTGAGACACAATGTCATCTGTGGCTCTTCCCTTGACAAAATCTATGATGTATTCTTGCCGGAAATTTTCCTTGACAGCTGCAACCGCCTTCAATACCACCCACAAAGCATCCTTTGCCTCCACCTTAGTCTTTGGATGCTGGCAGTTGTCGCAATTGTGACAATTTTCCTCGAAGTATTCCTCACCAAAATAATGGAGCAACATCTTACGACGACAAACAGAAGACTCTGCATATGCTGCCGTTTCCTGCAAAAGCTGCCTGCCTATATCCTGCTCTGCCACAGGCTTGTTCTCCATGAACTTTTCCAGTTTTCTCAAATCTTTGCGAGCATAGAAAGCGATGCAGATACCTTCGCCTCCATCTCGTCCAGCGCGCCCCGTTTCCTGATAATATCCTTCCAGACTCTTAGGGATGTCATAATGTATGACAAAACGCACATCTGGCTTGTCTATTCCCATACCAAATGCAATGGTTGCCACAATCACATCTATTTTCTCCATCAAGAAGTCGTCCTGGGTCTGAGAGCGTGTTGCAGAATCCAAACCTGCATGATAAGGTGCAGCTTTAATCTCATTGGCCTTCAAGACCTCGGCCAGCTCTTCCACTTTCTTGCGAGACAAACAATAGATGATACCACTCTTCCCTAGATGCTGGCGTATGAACATGATTATCTGCCGATCAATGTCCTTCAACTTAGGCCTAACTTCATAATAGAGATTGGCACGGTTAAAAGAACTCTTAAATTCCTTGGCATTGACAATGCCAAGGCTCTTTTTGATGTCAGTACGAACTTTGTCTGTAGCTGTAGCAGTAAGTGCTATGACCGGTGCAGTACCGATTTCATTGATAATAGGGCGAATTCGTCTGTACTCTGGGCGGAAATCATGTCCCCACTCCGAGATGCAGTGCGCCTCATCGACTGCATAGAACGAAATCTTCACGGTCTTCAAAAACTCAACATTATCCTCCTTCGTCAAAGACTCAGGAGCGACATAAAGCAACTTGGTTTTACCAGACTGGATGTCTTCTTTTACCTTCTCTATAGCCGACTTGTTGAGCGAGGAATTCAAGTAATGCGCCACACCATCATCCTCGCTTAGTCCATTGATAACATCCACTTGATTTTTCATCAACGCTATCAATGGCGAAATCACGATGGCCGTCCCCTCCATTATCAAGGAAGGCAACTGATAACACAAACTTTTTCCACCACCTGTCGGCATCAAAACGAACGTATCATTCCCATCCATCAAATTTTTGATAATAGCCTCCTGTTCGCCCTTGAACTTGTCAAAGCCAAAATAGTGTTTTAGTTGTTCCGTAAGATTTACTTGTTCTGCCATATTCCCCTTAATCAATTAAATTCAGTTTATGCTTTATGGTACAGGTCATTTTGGGGAATTCCCCCAAAATGACTTATTCATGCCGTCTCCAAACCTTGCAAATGAGCTTTGTCCAACTGTGCCTTGGCATATTCCAAAGTCACGGTAAAACTCTTGACATCCTTTGAAGGAATTTCAAACATGGTATCCATCATGATAGCTTCCACTATCGAGCGCAATCCACGAGCGCCCAACTTGTACTCCACGGCCTTATCCACAATGCAATCCAAAGCTGCGTCATCAAACTTCAGCTCAATACCATCCATCTCCAGCAACTTGACATATTGCTTGACAATGGAGTTCTTGGGCTCCACCAAAATTTTGCGGAGAGCATCCCGATCCAAAGGATTTAAGTAAGTCAGCACTGGCAAGCGACCGATGATTTCCGGAATCAAGCCAAAAGACTTCAAGTCTTGCGGCAAAATATACTTCATCAAGTCTTTCTTGTCAATGTTTCTCACATTTTGTACCGAATTATACCCAACCACATGGGTATTCAAGCGTTGCGCAATCTTCTGCTCTATCCCATCGAAGGCACCACCACAGATAAACAAGATGTTTCTTGTATCCACATGAATATAATCTTGGTCAGGATGCTTGCGTCCTCCCTTTGGAGGAACATTAACAATCGTTCCTTCCAATAGTTTGAGCAACCCCTGCTGCACACCTTCCCCACTCACATCACGTGTGATAGAAGGATTATCACTTTTACGGGCAATCTTGTCAATCTCGTCGATGAAGACGATACCTTTCTCCGTTGCAGCAACATTAAAGTCGGCCACCTGTAGCAAACGACTCAAGATACTCTCTACATCCTCACCTACATAACCAGCTTCTGTGAAGACCGTCGCATCTACAATCGTAAAAGGTACATCAAGCATCTTGGCAATCGTACGTGCCAACAAGGTTTTACCTGTACCCGTACTACCTACCATGATGATATTGCTCTTTTCTATTTCAACTCCATCTTCCGTCTTCTGCTGCAAACGCTTATAATGGTTATAAACAGCTACAGAAAGAAAGCGTTTCGCTTCATCCTGCCCAATGATATATTCATCAAGATATTTCTTGATTTCTATTGGCTTAGGTATTTCCTTCAACTCAAATTCGCCAGACGCATCATCTTTTTTCTCATCCAAGAGTCCTGCGGATTGCACTATGTCCCATGCCTGACGAGCACAGGTCTCACAAATAAAGCCATTGATTCCGGTTATCAACAACTTCGCTTGCACCTCATTCCTTCCACAGAAACTACAAACTTTCTTTGGCATACCTTCCTTTTATTTACGTACTAATACGGAATCTATCATACCATACTCTTTTGCTTCCTCAGCTGTCATCCAATAGTTTCTGTCACTGTCGGCCCAAACCTTCTCGTACGGAGTGTGGGAATGGTTAGAAATGATGGTATATAATTCTTTCTTAAACTTTTGAATTTCCTTTGCTTCAATCTCTATGTCGGAAGCCTGTCCCTGCACTCCGCCCAACGGCTGGTGTATCATAACGCGGCTATGAGGCAAGGCAGAACGTTTTCCTTCTTGGCCTGCAACCAGAAGGACAGCTCCCATAGATGCCGCCATACCCGTGCAAATAGTAGCCACATCACTGGAAATAAATTGCATCGTATCATAGATTCCCAATCCTGCCGTCACGCTACCGCCAGGACTGTTGATATAGATGGAAATGTCTTTTCCACTATCCACAGAGTCCAGATAAAGCAACTGGGCTTGTAAAGTGTTTGCGGTGTAGTCATCGATTTCTGTGCCTAAGAAGATGATGCGGTCCATCATCAGACGAGAGAATACATCCATCTGTGTCACATTCAGTAGACGTTCTTCCAAGATGTATGGGTTCAGATACTGGGTTTGTGACTTGATAACATCATCAAGCATCATACCGTTCATACCAAGATGTTTGGTAGCATACTTTCTAAAATCATTCATATTTTCAAATCATTTTTGTCAAAAAATACATACGAAAATCGAGGCTATCGACCTCTATTTCTCATTCCGTGGAACAAAGATAATAAAAAAAGTCGATAACCTCGAAATAAATATGATATTTTTTCAAAAAAATATTATTCTTGCATCATCTTATTGAAATCCTCAACTGAAATCTCCTTTTCGTTCAACTTAACTACAGTCTTCAGAGTTGCAGACAACTTGCGGTCGATAGAGCGTTCTACAAGCGCATCTGTAGCGTCACCCTTCTTGAGAATTTCATTAGCATAGTTCTCAATATACTCCTCAGGAACATTAGTCATGCCATACTGAGCAAACTGAGCACGTGCGGTCTCCTTAGCAGTCTCCTTGATGTCCTCATCATTGACCTTGATGTCCTGGGCCTTAATCAACTGCTCCTTGATCAAATGCCAAGTAAGTTCGTTGATGCTCTGCTCGTAGTTCTTCTCTACGAACTCCTCGCCCTTGTCCTTGTTGTTGGCCAACATGATACGCTTCAGCAAGGCATCAGGGTACTCCAACTTGCCAACCTTCTTCTCGCAATGCTCGCGAACATCGATAAGGAACTTGTAGTCAGAGTCATTAACCAGCTGAGCCTGCAAGCCCTCAGCAATCTTTGCTCGGAAAGCAGCTTCGTCCTTTACGTCAGAATCCTCACCAAAAACTTGCTTGAAAAGCTCCTCGTTAACATCATGTTTCTTGAAACGCTGGATTTCAGTAATCTGATAGCTGAACTCAGACTCCAGATCCTTCACAGCCTCACGCTCAATCTTCAAGAGCGAAGAAACCTCTGTATCATTGTCTGGGTAAGCCTTCTTTGGATTAAAAGTAACGATATCGCCAACTTTTACACCAGCGAACAAGTTCTTTTGCTCCTCCACCTTGATGTAGCTTGGCATCATCACGGCACCCTCAACCGTAACACCGCCTTCCTTCGTGTTACCATTCTCGTCGAGTTCACGCAAGTCACCCTTCAACATATCATTCTCCTCGTAGGCCTCAGCCTTCTCATAACTGCCGGCACGAGACGCATACATATCAACCTGCTGGTCTAGGATTTTATCGTCAACTGTGATGTTATAGTAGTCAACTTTGTCACGACCAGAAAGAGCAACCTTGATTTCCGGTGCTACTGCGATGTCAAACATGAATGTGTATGGACCATCCTTCTCGATATCAACAGGCTCCTGCTTCTCTGATGGAAGAGGCTCACCGAGCATCTGGATTTTATTGTCTTGTACATACTTGTAAATCTGCTGACCAACCAACTTGTTGACAACGTCCATCTTTACAGATGCACCAAACTGACGCTTAATCATACCCATAGGAGCAAGACCTGGACGGAAACCAGGAACATTAGCTTTCTTACGATAGTCCTTCAAAGTCTTCTCTACATCATTCTTGTAGTCCTCCTCTTCGATAACGAGGGTCAAAAGACCATTAATCTTGTCAGGATTTTCAAATGAAATTTTCATCTTGATGTTTTATTTTTTATATTATTAATTGTTTTTTCTACCCAATTGGCTTGCAAAATTACGCATATTTCATGAATATACCTAATATATAATAGAAAAATTTGTTTTTTTAACCATCTTCCTCTGCTTCTTTGGCTCTTTTCTGTTCATCAATGAACTGGAAGTCTTTCTTTCTTAGCACAAAACTATTGCTTAGGTATTTCTCACGAACCACTTTATTAGATGCCAGTTCCTCAGGTTTTCCTTGGAAAAGAATCTTTCCCTCGAAGAGCAAATAGGCACGGTCGGTAATCGTCAATGTCTCTTGTACATTGTGGTCTGTTATCAATATCCCTATATTTCGATATTTCAGTCTCCAAACGATATGCTGTATATCCTCCACTGCTATCGGGTCTACTCCTGCGAACGGCTCGTCAAGCATGATGAATTTCGGGTCTATTGCCAAGCATCGGGCTATCTCTGTACGACGGCGCTCGCCTCCCGACAATTGGTCACCTTTATTTTTGCGAACTTTGTTCAAACGAAATTCACTGATCAAGCTCTCCAATTTCTCCAACTGGTAGCTACGCGGCTTGCCCGTCATCTCCAACACAGACAGAATATTGTCCTCAACCGTCATTTTACGAAACACACTAGCCTCCTGCGGCAAATAGCCGATACCTGCACGAGCACGCTTATATACTGGATAAGAAGTTATATCCTTCTCACCCAAATAGACATGCCCTTCATTAGGAACGACCAACCCTGTGGTCATATAGAAAGAGGTGGTCTTACCTGCACCATTCGGTCCAAGCAGCCCCACAATTTCTCCCTGCTTTACATCTATCGTAACACCATTAGCAACCGTTCGCTTTCCATATCGCTTAACCAAGCCTTCAGTTCTCAGGACCAGTCCATCACCATTCTGAGGTTGCAGTTGAGTATTGACATTTTCATTCATAATTAGCTAATTTGAAGCAAAGACACAATTCGTCTATTGCAATTTTGGTGCAAAAATACTAAAAAACACGCAAATATCACTTATAAAATAAAAAAACTATTCATAACATAGCAGTTTTTTAGAGGATTTTGGTTACTTTTGCACTATCAAACAGAGTTTTATTAGCATGTTAATATCTAAATGGCTTACCACCTTCGGTAAATATCTCATTCTAATGGGGCGTTCTTTTTCGCGCCCAGAACGGATGCGCATGTTCTTCAAACAATACGTGAAAGAAATGTCGCAACTGGGTGTCGATTCTATCGGCATCGTCCTATTGATTTCATTTTTCATCGGTGCTGTTATCTGCATCCAGATGAAACTTAACATCCAGAGTCCTTGGATGCCTAGATGGGTTTCCGGCTATACAACACGCGAAATCATGCTCTTGGAATTCTCGTCCAGCATCATGTGCCTGATTCTTGCAGGAAAAGTGGGGTCCAACATCGCATCAGAGCTAGGAACGATGCGGGTCACCCAACAAATTGACGCTCTCGACATCATGGGAGTCAATTCTGCTTGCTACTTAGTACTTCCCAAGATTCTAGGCTTAGTCACCATCATGCCTTTCCTAGTGATATTCAGCTCCGGCATGGGTATTGTGGGGGCGTATGGCACAGCATATATTGGGCATATTCTCCCACCAGATGATTTAACCTTGGGGTTACAACATGCCTTCAACCAATGGTTTGTGTGGATGAGCATCATCAAGAGCTTGTTTTTCGCATTCATCATCGCGAGCGTATCCTCATATTTTGGATATACAGTAGAGGGCGGTTCCGTAGAAGTAGGCAAGGCTTCTACAGACGCTGTCGTATGCTCCAGTGTCCTTATTCTTTTCTCCGATGTATTCCTCACACAATTACTCTCATAAGCTATGATTGAAGTTAAAAACTTAACGAAGTCCTTTGAAGACAAGACGGTCCTAGACAATATCAACATGGTTTTCGAAACTGGTAAGACCAACTTGATTATCGGACAAAGCGGTTCGGGCAAAACTGTTTTGATGAAAAACCTCGTAGGGCTACTTGACCCAACGAGCGGCGAGGTACTCTATGATGGGCGCGACTTTGTACAGATGTCCAAGAAGGAAAGAGTATTGATGCGCCGTGAGATGGGCATGATTTTCCAAAGTGCCGCTCTTTTTGACTCCCTTCCCGTTCTGGAAAACGTGATGTTTCCTCTCGATATGTTCTCCAACATGAACTACAACGAACGTGTTAAACGAGCACAAGAATGCCTGGACCGCGTCAACTTGATTGACGCACAGAAAAAATTTCCAGGAGAAATCTCCGGCGGCATGCAGAAACGTGTTGCCATCGCCCGTGCCATCGTCATGAATCCTAAATATCTCTTTTGCGACGAGCCCAACTCAGGACTCGACCCAAGAACCTCTCTGGTCATTGATGATTTACTGTCTGGCATCACCAAGGACTACAATATGACCACTATCATCAACACACACGACATGAACTCGGTGATGGGCATCGGAGAGAACATCTGTTTCATCTACAAGGGGCACAAGGAGTGGCAAGGAAACAAAGACCAAGTCATTTCCTCAACCAACGAAAAGCTCAACGACCTTGTCTTTGCTTCCGACCTTTTCAGAAAAGTCAAGGAAGTTGAAATGAAGAAAGAGAAAAACAAACAAAAGTAACATCGCCATATACAGAAAAAGCTCGGAGTCCATCAGACTTACGAGCTTTTATTTGTATCTACCAAGGAAATCTATCTCATTTTCCATTTTCCTCCAACTTCCACCATAGGAACAACAATTTGTTCTCTGGTACTGTCACCATATATCACCTGCAAAAAAACATCTGCAACGTGATGAGCAGTATCGGCCTTGGCATTCAGAACTTTTACGTCTGACAAGCCTTTGTGTTCCTCCTGCTGTTGTTCCAAGAACATCTGTGCATTAAGCAACATCTGATTCTGATAACTATCAGGTAAGCGACTGGAACAGTTGTAGCCATCTACAAATTCCTTGCATTTGCCCTCTATCAGCAAATCATAGTATCCTTTGGCTGCGACACCTGCAAAGTAAGACGGGGTAGGACTCTCCTTCTTACAAGAAGAAAGTCCTACCTCCATAAATAGTATCATGAAAAACAAAAGTTTTTTCATCTCACCCTTATTTAGAATCCCCTCTCAATGGGGAATCATCGTTCTCAACCCTTATTTCTGTCGAATGAAAATATTGATTGGACAACCATGAAGCGACCAATTCTCGCGAATCTTGTTTTCAAGGAAACGGCGATAGTTCTCTTTCACATACTGAGGTAAGTTAGCATAGAATACAAAAGAAGGAATCGTCGTATTCGGCAACTGGGTACAATACTTGATTTTAATATACTTGCCCTTGACACTCTGTGGCGGAAACGCCTCTATAATAGGAAGCATCACCTCATTGAGTTTTGAGGTACCAATATGCGCCTTACGGTTCTGATATACTTGCTTAGCCGTCTCAAGCACCTTGAAGATTCGCTGCTTGGTCAATGCAGAAGCGAAGATAATTGGAAAATCGACAAACGGAGCCATGCGCTTACGAATAGCTGTCTCAAATGTATCGATGACCTTTTGGTCCTTGTTTTCCACCAAATCCCACTTATTGACTACCACAACCAGACTCTTATTGTTCTTCTGTATCAACTGGAAGATGTTCATATCCTGCGTCTCAATACCACGAGTGGCATCCAGCATCAATATACAAACATCACTGTTTTCAATGGCTCTGATTGACCGCATCACAGAGTAAAACTCCAAGTCCTCGCTCACCTTATTCTTACGACGAATACCAGCCGTATCCACCAGATAGAAGTCAAATCCAAACTTGTCATACCTCGTATAAATACTATCACGAGTTGTGCCCGCTATCTCTGTCACGATATTTCGGTCTTCACCGATAAAAGCATTGATGATACTACTCTTACCTGCATTGGGACGTCCTACGACAGCGAAGCGAGGAATATCCTCTTCGACACTCTCCTCCGGATTGTCTTGCAGCTTGTCCAATATCATATCAAGCAAATCTCCTGTACCACCGCCTGTTGCTGCGCTGATACACTGCGGATCCCCCAAGCCCAACTTATAGAACTCGGCTGCCTCATAATACTCCGCACTATTATCCACCTTGTTGGCCACAAGGATGACAGGCAACTTGGCTCGACGAAGAATCAATGCCACATCCTCATCCCAGTCTGTCAAACCGGTATTTACATCCACCAAGAAGAGCACCAAATCCGCCTCCTCCGTAGCCACCAACACTTGCTTGCGAATAGCATCTTCAAAAATATCGTCTGATTTCACGACCCAACCACCCGTATCGACAACGGAAAACTCCCTGCCGTTCCAGCTACACTTACCATACTGACGATCACGTGTTGTACCAGCAGTATCACTCACGATAGCTCGACGAGATTGGGTCAAGCGATTGAATAAAGTAGATTTACCCACATTGGGGCGTCCTACGATTGCCACTAAATTTGCCATATTTCTTAGTCATATTCTCCTCCCTCAAGGAGCATTCTAGGATGTGGTCTCTGCATCCAAGTTAATAATTTGCCGAAGCTGACCATTCTCCAGCCCTCGTTCATTTGGCGAGAGTCACTCCCTCTTTTACATTCAGGGAGTATATAACACGCTACTCAGGATTATATCCAAAGGCATCCAACTCTTTCTGCGAGCTACGCCAATCCCTATCAACTTTTACAAAAGTTTCCAAGAAAATCTTCTTGTCAAAGAATTTTTCCAATGCCTTACGGCTCTCTGTATTCACTTTCTTCAAGGCAATTCCTTGATGACCTATAATAATTCCTTTTTGAGAGTCACGCTCGACATAGATAACCGCATTGATGTGAATTTTCCTTTCGTCCTCCTTGAAACGCTCTACCCTTACTTCTACAGAATAAGGTATTTCCTTGTCATAATAAAGCAATATCTTCTCTCGGATAATTTCCGAAACGAAGAAACGAGCAGGCTTGTCCGTCAACTGGTCTTTGTCAAAAAAAGCAGGCGACTCAGGCAATAGTTCCTTAATGCGCTTCAACAATATGTCTGTACCAAATTTATTTTTTGCTGAAATCGGAAGAATCTCGGCATTAGGCAAAAGAGAATGCCACTTTTCCACAATGTCCCCCAGCCTGTCCTGGTCACTCTCATCAATTTTGTTGATGAGCAGCAATACAGGAATGGCCATCTTCCTGACTTTTTCCAGAAAATCCATATTTTTCTCTGGATTCTCCACGACATCTGTCACATACAGCAAGACATCAGCATCTGCCAACGCACTCTCAGAAAAAGCCAACATCATCTCCTGCATCTTGTAATTCGGTTTCAACACGCCAGGTGTATCAGAAAAAACAATTTGCATGTCGTCAGTATTGACTATACCCATGATACGATGACGAGTGGTCTGAGCCTTGAAAGTAGCGATGCTGATACGCTCACCCACCAATTGGTTCATCAAAGTACTCTTACCAACATTTGGATTTCCCACAATATTGACAAAACCAGCCTTATGCATAACTCTTATCATTTTAAACTAAAAAACGCATCCCTTTTTAGAAAGATGCGTTCTTTATAGTTGATTTTTATCTTTTCTATTTTCCGTAAGCTGCACCATCGTATGCCCACTTATAGAAAGAGGCTCCATGAACAAAGCCTGCACCGAATGCAGTGAAAATGACATTGTCACCCTTCTTCAGTTTACTTTCCGCGTCCCACAATGCCAAAGGAATTGTGGCTGCACTAGTATTGCCATAATGGTCGATGTTGACTACAACTTTATCCAAAGGAATACCAGCACGTTTGGTGACAGCCTCAATGATGCGAAGATTAGCCTCATGAGGAATTACCCAATTCACGTCCTCTGCAGTCAAATGGTTCATCTCCATTATCTTCATCACATCATTGCTCATATCAGTTACGGCGTATCGGAATACCGTACGTCCTTCCTGATAAAGATAATGCATACGATGATCTACAGTAAAATGAGATGGAGGGCACACAGAACCTCCCGCCTTCATGTGCAGAAACGGTAATCCTTTGCCGTCTGTGCGAAGGTAAGAATTCTGAACACCTACGTTCTCTTCTTCTGTTGCCTCTACGAGCACAGCACCAGCCCCATCACCGAACAGCACGCAAGTAGCGCGATCAGTGTAATCCACCAAAGAAGACATCTTATCAGCGCCAATAACAATAATCTTCTTGTAGCGTCCACTCTGTATCAAGCCCGCAGCCACATCGAGGGAATACAAAAAGCCACAGCAAGCTGCGGAGAAGTCAAATGCAAAAGCATTCTTCAAGCCTAGCTTGCCGAGGACAATAGATGCTGTTGAAGGGAACTTGTAGTCAGGTGTAGTCGTCGTAACGATGAGTGCATCGATCGTATCAGGGTCAACGCCAGTTTTTTGAATCAGTTGCTTGGCAGCCTTTCGCGCCAAATAGCTCGTACCCAAACCTTCCTCCGTGAGGATGCGGCGCTCCTTGATACCGACACGAGTCGTAATCCACTCATCAGTAGTGTCAACCATGCGAGACAACTCCTCATTATTAAGGATATAGTCAGGCACGTATCCACCTACACCAGTAATAACAGCATTAATTTTGCTCATTATTCAGCTGCTTCCTTTACAATTGCAACCTTGCCTCTGTAATAACCGCAAGTAGGGCAAACTGTGTGGTAAACATAGTATGCACCACAGTTAGGGCAAACCGCCAATGTAGGAGCTACTGCCTTGTCATGAGTTCTTCTCTTAAGTGTACGTGTCTTTGACTGTCTTCTTTTAGGATGTGCCATAATTTTTTAATTTTAATTTTTAAGTTCTACTTTTTAATTTTTAAGAGTGCCTCCCAACGTGGGTCTATAGATACCTCTTCTTCCTCACCGCTTCGGGCGGCAGAATGCTCTTCAAGCAATTCTATCATAGCAGGGTTACATTTTCCAGGTGCATGCACATGCTTGATGGGAATATCAAGGGCTATAAACTCATATATGAACCATGAGACATCGAGCATTCCTTCGTTCTCGGGCACTGTCACAAGTCCATCATCTTCTGAGTACTCTTCTCCAAATTTTACGACAATTCTGTCATCCGTCTCTATTGACTGGTCCATATCATCCAAACAGATGTCGCAAGGTATGTGTACGATTCCTTTTGTATGAAAATTGAGCTCGAAGAAATCATCTGTCCGGCTTACAGACAGATTACTCGACAACTCACCTCTCTGAACATCAAGGGCATCAATTGCCTTAAAGTATTCATCGTCAAGCTTGTATTCCAAAGTTGTAACACCTTGAGGCAAAGCTTTCAAATCAATCTTAAAAGACTCTTTATTACACATATTACAATACTAGTATATTGTTTCGGGGTGCAAAGTTACAAATTATTTTTGAGATAAAATAATTTTTAGTGAAAAAAACTCTAAAATAAAACATATTAAGCACTTATTTAAGTTGAAATCATTCAAAATTGTATCCCACTTACATCTTAATGCTTATTCAGTTCTATCCTGAAGGTTGTACCTTTTCCTATCTCCGAATTCTTTATCCAAATTTTACCATGATGGTATTCCTCTACAATTCGTTTGGCCAGCGACAAGCCAAGTCCCCAACCTCGTTTCTTCGTCGTGAAGCCTGGTCTGAATACATTACCTAAATCTTTCTTCTTGATACCCTTACCCGTATCAGCAACTTCGATTATTGCCTTCTCGTCGGTTTCGTGCACATGTAACGTAATGATACCAGACTTTCCCCCCATGGCATCAACTGCATTCTTCGCCAAATTCTCTATCACCCACTCAAAAAGAGAAGAATTCATCCTTACGATAATATCATTGTCAGGAAAGTCCTTGATAATATTTATGGACTTGGAAGTGCGCTTATCCATATAATCAATGACATGCTCTAAGATTTCATTCAAACTTGAAGGTACAGGTTCTGGCAAAGAACCTATCTTTGAGAAGCGATCGGCTATCAACTGCAATCTCTTCACGTCCTTGTCCATTTCAGGTATCAAGTCATCTTGTGGATAAGTTTCCTTTAGAATCTCTATCCAAGCCATTAAGCTGGAAATAGGCGTACCTAACTGGTGTGCCGTTTCTTTAGACAATCCAACCCATACCTTATTTTGTTCCGCCTTTTTGGAAGTTAAGAGAGCAAAAATAGCAATCACAACAAAAATTAATACAACTCCCAATTGAACTAAAGGGTAAACTGCAAGTCGCTTTATCATGAGAGACTCATCATAACAAACCTGTATGTAATCACTAGAATGTTTACCTAGTTGTATTTTAATATTTTTGCCATTCCGCAACCATGTCTGCCCCAAAGAAGCAGCATTTTGCAAACTATCTTTAAAATTATCCCCCCGAACATCTACGTTTCGAAAAACCTGTGCCTGACCATGGGAATCCAACACAACTACCGGTATCGTATTGTTTTCATTGATAACCTTCAAGACCAGATTCAAGTCCGTATTTTCATCCGCATTATTAAGAGAACGCATAGCTTCGGCCCAAACCCCCATACGGTTTTTCTCCTCGTTAGCCAAATCACGGACAAGATAATGTGACACGACAAGTGAAGCAACCGCAATCATCACAGCCGCAACAACTAATAATATCTTAACTTGCCTTATTTTATCTGTCCAAATCATATAAGAAGAACGTAGGAAAAATGGTAATTTTGCCACAAACGCAAAAAAGCCTCAGGAATCTCTCGAAACCTGAGGCTCTTCTCCTTGAAAGGAGGCGG
>CAVBGK010000061.1:0-16706 GCA_963594995.1 Bacteroidaceae bacterium | reverse complement strand
GATCTGGATTTTCCTGACCTACGTGCAACTGGAGTGTCTCAAAGCGAAGTTTCTTTTCTGTACTCATAATCTATGTCCTTTCTTTTATTTTAAATTGTTATTCATCAATATAAATACCGTCAGCCAGCGTTTGTTCTGATTGACGGTGCAAAGGTACGATGATTTATTGAATGGACAAATAGCACAGTAGTGGCATTCCATCTACCATATTTGTGGTATTCGGATGTTTTTTCTCTTATGACCTTATTATATAAGGGAAATGTATTGTTAGACGATACGAATCATCATCATGTAGCAGAGAGTGCCGGCAGCTATCGACCACATGATGCTCCTGCGCCACGCGTGGACGGCGATGGTGAAAAGGACAGACAGAAGCTGGGCGATGGTGTCGTTGGGTATGCCGCAGACGGATGGAGCATGGAAGGTCGGGGCGAAAGAGATGTTTTTCAGACAATATACGACCAAGAGGGCAAAGACCGATGCCGGGAGAACTTTTCCTAAATATAAAATGTACTTGGGGGTTGGCTTGCCGGGGCGGAAAACCAGGAAGGGGATGAAACGGGTAAGCATCGTCGCAAGGACACCAGCGGCTACCATCGTCATTTGCTGCCAGATGGGCATGGAAGTTCCTGTCATATCTCGCCTCCTTTCTCCAACTTCTTTCTCATGAGTGTGAGGAATACCAGTATCACAACCATGCTGGGGATGATGAAACTGTCTGCCCCGAAGATGAGGAGCGACATTCCGCAAATCACCAGTCCCGAGATGCTTCCGGTATGGTCTTTCTCACGGATCCAGTTGTCGGCAAAGATGGCGGTGAACATAGCGGTGAGAACAAAGTCGAGACCATGTAGGTCGAACTTCAGGAACGGGCCAATCAGTCCGCCCACCGTAGCCCCTATGACCCAATAAGTCTCATCGAGCCAAGTAATCCACAGGAGGAACCACCCCTTGTCCACACCCTTCGGAATCTTAGTGTCGCTGGTGAGGGCGAAGGTCTCATCGGACATTCCGAAGACCAGAAAGAACTTCTTCCATCCCAATCCCTTGTACCTGTCTAGCATCGAAAGCCCATAGAAGAGATGCCGAGCGTTCACCATCAAAATCATGAGGAAAGTCTGTAAGGGATGAAAACTTCCCAGCAGCATATTGCCAAGCAGAAACTCCGCACTGCCGGCATATACCACCATCGCCAAGAGCATAGGGTACAGAAAACAGAAGCCCAACTCGTGCATGTAGATGCCGTAAGTCAGGCCCAGGAATCCGTAGCCAGCCATGATGGGGATGGAGGCTTGAAAAGCCGGCTGGAGTGAAGAACGAAGGGTGTGGTGTGAAGAGTTCATCCGTTTGGTTATCTTTTTTCTGCAGCCAGGCTGTGATTGTGCTTTTCGATGTCCCTCTTCGACTTACTCTTGACAACAAGCCATACGCCCGAGAACACGAGTACGGCGGCAATGGCCTGCATGCCCTTGAACACGGCGAGTCCCACGATGACGCTCACGGTGACAGACACCAGCGGCTGAACGTAATTATACACCGAGACAACAGTAGGACGCAAGGTCTTCTGTCCTATCATCATGCAGATATAACCCAGGTAGGTGCCGAAGAACACCACGTAGCCAGCCTCCCACCACGTACTCATCGGTACGTTGGCGAAGTCGATGCTGCCCACATGGCCGATGGTGAAGGGCCAGATTAAGACGGTAGCCCAAGTGAACATCCACTTGTTGATGGTGAAGAGTGAGTACTTCGACAGCAAGTTCTTGAAAAGTGAGAGGTAGAGTGCGAACGAGAGCTGTGCTGACATACATAGCAGGTCGCCCCAAATGTTGCCCACCTTGGCATTGTCCGCCGTGGCACTCGTCGTGATGATGATGATGGCGCCGGCGCATCCCATCAGCACGCCCAAGGCCTTCTTCCAGGTAATAGGCTCCTTCAGGATGAAGAAGGAGAGAACCATGGCGAAGATAGGCATCGAGGTAGTCATGATGCTGGAGTTGCTGGGCGAGGTCATATTGAGTCCGATGGTGTAAGAACATTGGTTGAACACCAGGGCGAAGATGCCTGCGGCGGCAAACATGAAGATGTCCTTAACCGGCACATACTCCTTCTTGGTGAAGAAGGAGGTAAGCCAGAAGAGAATGGCACCTCCGAGAACGCGGAAGCTCACGAGGTCGATGCCGTCGATGCCATGCAGCATCGCGTCCTTGCCAACGGGAGCCATCAATCCCCAGAATGCACCCGAACAGAAAAGGCACAAGTGGGCGATAAGAGGTCGTTTGTTATCCATTTTTCCTTATTTTTATTTAAAATCGAGTGCAAAGGTACTCATTTTCGGGGAATTTTGCTATATTTGCCTATGTTTTTTAAGTGTAAAAGGAATGAAGGAGCGAAGGCGAAGGCTTTTCTTCCTGATTCTTCGATATAAAATGGAATATTATGCAAAAGTATGCTGACTACATCAAGCAGATAGAGATAGACTCGCTCTGGAGCGGTACCAAGCACATCCTTTGGAACCTCGACCGCCGCGTCAACATCCTGAGCGGTGTGAACGGCGTGGGTAAGAGCACCATCCTGAACAAGGTGGTGAAGGGGCTGGCTGCCGGCGGCGAGTTTCCCAGCCACATGCTCAAGGGGGTGCACCTGCAGGTGATGCCCGAGGAGGCGAAGTGGATTCGCTACGACGTGATCCGCTCGGTGGACAGACCGCTGATGAATGCCGAGATGATCAACAAGATAGACCTCTCGCTCGTCACCGAACTAGACTGGCAGCTCTTCCAGCTCCAGCGCAAGTACCTCGACTATCAGGTGAACATAGGCAACCGCATTATCGCCGTGCTGCAAAGTGGTAGTCCGGATGCCGCCATGAAGGCCCAGGCGTTGAGTGAGCCCAAGAAACTCTTCCAGGATATGGTGGACGGTCTCTTCAAGGACACAGGAAAGACCATCGTACGCACTGCCAACGAGATTCGTTTTAACCAGATGGGCGAGCAGCTCGTGCCTTACCAGCTCTCGGCAGGCGAGAAACAGATGCTTGCGATTCTCCTCACAGTGTTGGTGGAGGACAATCAGTCGTACGTGCTCTTCATGGACGAGCCGGAGATCAGCCTGCATTTCGAGTGGCAGAAGCAGCTCATATCGTTAGTGCTTCAGCTCAATCCCAACATCCAACTCATCATGACCACCCACAGCCCCGCCGTGGTGATGGACGGATGGACGGACAGAGTGACGGACGTGAGCGACATCACGGTGAAATAATTTATAATGTACAATTTATAAATTATCGGTTAAAATATGGGCAAGCGACTGACAGACAATATCAATTCACAATACTTCGAGGCTGCCGGCATGATGGTCTCGAAGAAATCCCGGCGTAAGATAGTGGTTTACGTCGAGAGTTATGACGATGTGTTCTTCTGGCGTTCGGTGTTGGGGCGGTTTGAGGATGACACCCACTATTTCGACATCATGCTGCCTACTCGCAACCAGCATCTCGACCGCGGCAAGAAGGCTGCCATTGCCAGTATGCTCAAGGGAGTGGGAAAGAATATGATCGCCTGCGTCGATGCCGACTACGACTATATCATGCAGGGCGAGACGGAGATGTCTAAGCAAATGCTGGAGAATCCCTATATCTTCCATACCTACGCATATGCCATTGAAAACTTCCAGTGCTATGCCAAGGGGCTGCACGAGACTTGTGTGATGGTGACGCTCAACGACCGAAACATTTTCAACTTTGACCGTTTCCTCGATTCCTATTCGCAGACGATATGGCCGCTCTTCGTGTGGCACATTGCCTTTGTGCATCGCCGCAATATGACGATGCACTTCGATATGTCGGAGTTCAATAAAGTAATCGTGTTGCCTTCCGTCCGAATCCAGGACCCTCAATGGTCGATAGACTATCTGGGCAAGAAGGTGAGGGCGAAAGTATTCCAGATGGAGCGCAGATTCCCGAAAATCAAGGCGGAGCTAGGCGAGGAGGTTCGCAAGCTCAATGCGCTGGGCATCCATGAGCACAACACCTATTTATATATACAGGGGCATCATCTCTTCGACTTGGTGGTGAGCCCGGTCGTTCAGACGGTCTGCGACCAGTTGCGCAACGAGCGTGAGAACGATATTCGCGACCATGCCGTCCACTCGGAGCAGGCACGCACGGAGATGGCTTGCTATGAGAACAGCCTGGGGAAGGTGAAGATGATGATGAAGAAGAACACCTTCTACCAGTTCTCGCCCGAGTTTCAGAAAATACTGGCTGACGTCGAGGCATTCATGGCGCAGGAAAATGGAAAGAGAATTTCTGAAAACAAGATAAAATGAAAAGAATTTGTGAATTCATCTCCCGATATATGGGAGTGATCGTGTTGCTGGCGGCTGTGGTCGCCCTGGTTTGTCCCAAGAGTTTTGGATGGATAGATACTTCCAGTATCAATCCTTTGCTTGGACTAGTGATGTTTGGCATGGGATTGACGCTCAACCCAACAGACTTCAAGGTGGTGTTCAGTCGTCCGAAGGATGTCATAATCGGTTGTCTGGCGCAGTTCATCATCATGCCTTTGACGGCGTTGGCTCTAACCAAGGTCTTCCATCTCACCCCGGAGTTGGCTCTCGGCGTCATTTTGGTGGGCAGTTGTCCGGGCGGAACAGCTTCCAACGTAATCACTTATCTTGCAAAGGGCGACCTCGCTTTGTCCGTGGGGATGACCGCTACCTCCACGGTGCTGGCTCCCTTGCTCACGCCCCTCATCGTCTGGGTGGTGGCAGGAACCTTTGTGGATGTCAATGCGCTAAGCATGTTCTTTTCCATTCTCCAGGTGGTCATCCTTCCGATAGTCCTCGGTTTCGTCATACAGCGATACAGCCCCAGGTTCACCTCCCGTGCCGTAGGTTATCTTCCAGCATTCTCGTCGTTGGCGATAACCCTCATAGCCGGCACAGTCGTGTCGCACAACGCCGAGCGTCTCCTCAACAGTGGCCTGCTCATCAGTCTGGTGGTGATGCTGCACAACATCTGTGGTCTGCTGCTGGGCTTCTCAGTAGGCAAGGTCTTGAAGTTGGAATACAGAAAGTGTGTGGCGATAAGTATCGAGGTGGGTATGCAGAACTCGGGGCTCGCCTGTTCCCTCGCAGCCCTTCACTTCGCAGCCTTCCCCATGGCTACTATCCCCGGTGCCATCTTCAGCGTATGGCACAACATCAGTGGTGCGCTCATGGCGAGGCTGTATAGCAGTAGGAGTGAGGACGTGTAGCTTCACCAAGCAGTATAGCTACAACTGATAGCTGCCACAAATTTATGGCTTTTTTCTATGCAATAGCCAACTTTATACCATGAAACTTTCCTTGTCTCGATTCTTTTTTGTATTTTTGCAAGCGATATGGGGATAAGGCCTTGCGGCAGTCGCCCATTGTAAAATCATGTTGAACAATTAAAATACAAACAAAAAACAGAAAGAACAAAGGCATAGACATATAATGTATTGACATACATAGCGTTTACGATATTCGGAATACTCTCGAAATTTGGCGATTAAAAGATGTATTTCCTAACATAGAATAAGTGAACGCCTGCGCTATAGCGTGGGCGGAACTTATCTGTTAGGAATGGGCCACGCCAAATGCCCGAGAGTTAGATAAGTGAAGCCTGCGCTTCTTTTGTATCTGGCTCTCGGGTGTTTGGTTATAGGCGCATTCCTTGAATAAAGTTCTACGCATATCGTTTTATAGCAATTTTTTTATTTACTTTTATGACGTTAGTTTCTGTATGTATGGCGACCTACAATGGTGCCAAATATATTAGGGAGCAGGTGGATTCCATCTTAAGCCAAGAGTTTGTAGAAAATGAAAATGTAGAATTGGAAATTGTTGTCTCAGATGATGGTTCTACAGATGATACCTTGCGAATCTTGGAATCCTATCATGATGCTCGAATCAAGATTTTCCACCATGTGAATCGGAGGAAATATAAGTATTTCAAGGCGAATCGGATGGCTTCTGCCAACTTTGAAAATGCCCTGTCATTGGCTCGGGGCGAATATATATTCTTGGCTGACCAAGATGATGTTTGGATGCCATTCAAGATAGATAAGTCCTTGACAGTTCTTCGGCAATATGGAGGGACCGTTGCGGCTGCTTTTTATTTTGGGGATGAGAATTTGAAAAAAGGGCAGGTGTTGGTGTATGATCATCATATACCTTTTTTCTCGCCCAAGGCGATGGGAATCTATGGCTTCAGCATGGGTTTTACGAGGGAAGAATTGAGGTATTTTCTTCCGATTCCGTCTCATGTCGCAGGGCATGACAAGTATTTCCAGTATAGTGCCATGTGGCGTAAGAGCCTTCAGTTCGTGGATGTTCCTTGTGCTGTCCATCGCTGGTCGGGCGTGCATAACTTGACGAGCTTTGGCAAAAACAACATGAAGCCGCCTTTGTTGGTCCAGGTGTATTTTAGGCTCGTGACTTATCTCTCTGTGATCTATCGTTCTGTAATCGTTCAAGCTCCACGCTAAAAGTTCCGTTCCATGACACAGACAGGAACGTTCTTTCATCATTTTGTAACATCCGTGTCTTATGTTAGAAACATTATCTTGTTAATTTTGCAGCCAAATAACAACAGTCGGTTTGTGGGCGATGCCAGGCAAACGTAGGCTATATATTAAAGGTGTAAAATGAAAAAGAAGACAACCATGGTGATGCTGCTCTGGATGATGACGGCATCGGTGTTTGCGCAGGCAAGCGAGGGGGATACTTTCGACAAGACTATCAAGATTGGTGGAACCATCCGGTCGAAGTATGAATACCAAACCGAGGAAGGGGAGGGACGCTTTGAGGTTCGTACGGCACGTATCAACGTGACAGGCAAAGTGGCAAAAGAAGTGAGCTACAAGGCAGAGATAGACCTCTGCGACGAAGGCAAGATCAAGATGCTCGATGCCTATACTCGTATCACACCTTGGAAGACACTCCAGTTTACCATCGGTCAGGAGCGTGTTCCGTTCACCATCGATGCACACCGTTCTCCTCATCAACAATACTTCGCAAACCGGTCGTTTATAGCCAAGCAGGTGGGAAATGTGCGCGATGTCGGTGCCGAGGTGGGATATACTTGGAACGTCGGTTTTCCGATTGTCGTCAACGCAGGTGTGTTCAACGGTTCGGGCTTGACCGACCAAAAGGATTACTGGACCAAGGGCGTGAACTATTCCGCCAAGGCGCAGTTCCTCTTCCCCAATGTGAACCTCGTGCTGAGTACGCAGAAAATCAAGCCGTCAGATGTCACGGTGTCGATGTATGATGCAGGCTTGACATTCCACAAGGGAGGGTTCATCGCTGAGGCAGAGTATCTCTACAAGCATTACTCCAAGAATGCCTTCCACGACGTACACGCCTTCGATGGCTTCGTGTGTTATGACATCCCAGTTGCCAATCAGAAAAGTTTGGTCAGAAAAGTGTCTCCACTGGCACGATACGACTTCATGAGCGACCACAGCGATGGTACACGTTACCAGGCAACGGAAGGCAACATAGGGTCGCTCATCGTAAATGACTACAAGCGTCATCGTGTGACTGGCGGTGTGACCCTCAGCCTAGTCAAACCGTTCGTCTCGGACATCCGCATCAACTACGAGAAGTATTTCTACCGCAAGGGCGGTGTCGCCAAGACATCTGAAAAAGACAAGTTTGTCATAGAGTTTATGACGCATTTCTAAGAAAAGGCAAGTTTATAAAAATACAAATTAAAAGCCCGGAGACTCATATCCTCGCCGCAATGAGTCTCCGGGCATTCTCTATCTACCGAGTGAAAACACTGGCTTGATTCAATCAATTCTTCTCGGTGATTCTCTGCAAGTCGCTTTCCTCGCCCACGATCCATAGAATGTCACCTTTCTCGAATACTCGTGCCGGGGCAACCTTGGTCAGGTTCTCCTGCCCTTCTTCCAGACCTACCACCATACAGTTGTATTTGTCACGGATGCCACTCTCGAAGAGCGACTTGCCGCAAAACTCGCTCTTGCTGCTGATGATGAGTTGGCGGAGCTTCATCTCCCGTTTCTCAATCTCTGGGTCTTCGGGCACCAAGTCGCGACTCAGTGAGGAGGCAAACTTCTGCAACTGGTCGTCATTGCCAATGACCTGCAGCTTGTCGCCGGGGAAAACCACGGTGTCTCCATTTGGGATGTTCAAGCGTTGTGAGCCGCGCATGATACTGCTCATGTCTATGCCGAACCGTTGGCGCAGGTGCAAGTCTTTGAGAGATTTGCCACCCCAGGTGGAGTCGATGGGGACCTCAAACTCGCTGATGTGTATGTCGCGGTCGAGAAGATGCCCCTCGTAGAGAGGCTTTTTCTCTCCGTTCACCTGTGCCATGATGTCACGGGAACGTAGATTGTGGATAAAGAGACGCTCCATCTTGATGCTGCGCTTCTTGGTGCGTCGGGAGGCTATCGTGAGCAATACCACCACGGCACCGATGCAAATCATCAGGGCATTGGTGAACCGGGTGAGGTAGTTGCAGATGTAGAAAATGAAGGTCATGGCAATCACAAACCTCACCACGATGGTGAACAGGAGAGGGATGCGGTTGATGCTACTTTCTACCCAGAGCCGTTTCCACTCATTGCTATGGTTCTTCTTCATCACGATGGCCCGCAAGAATGGAGCTATCATAAGAACCGTAAGCAATCCCGTGATGGCATTGGCATACCAGTGCATCTTCCATCCTGGGAAGAGACTGCGTGTGAACGGCAGCACGAAGGTGAACATCAAGGCGATGACAGCCGCCGAGAGGATGGAGTAAGCCACTGTATTGATGGTCATCTGCTTCAGGAGCGACTTCCACTTGCTTTGCTGGGTGGTGGAAGGATGGCTCATCGCAAAATGGTTGAGGATGTTGATGAGCTTGTCGGGCAGATGTTTCTCCATCGCTTGGTAAGTAGGGGTGGCTAGGCGAATCATGTAGGGCGTGAGGAAGGTTGTGATGACAGATACCGCCACCACCACAGGGTAGAGAAAATCGCTGATAACGCCCAGCGACAAGCCCAAGGAGGCGATGATGAACGAGAACTCACCTATCTGTGCCATGGAGAAACCACAGCGCATCGCCGACTTCAGTGACTCGCCGCCCAGCATGAAACCGAAAGTGCCCAGCACAGCTTGTCCTACCAGTATAGTTCCCACCAGGGCGAGGATGGGCAGGGCATATTCCGCCAGAATCTTGGGGTCAACCAACATGCCGACCGACACGAAGAATATGGCACCGAAGAGATTCTTCACAGGCTCTACCAGTTTGATAATCTTCTCAGCTTCGATGGTCTCCGCCAGGATGCTTCCCATCACGAAGGCTCCGAACGCGCTGGAGAATCCCACTTTGGTGGAGAGCACAGCCATGCCACAGCATAGACCTAGGGAGACGATGAGCAAGGTCTCGTTGTTGACAAGCTTGCGGACGGAACGTAGGAAGAGCGGGATGGCAAAGATGCCGACTATGAACCAGAGAACCAGGAAAAAGGCAATCTTGACAACCGAACCTATCATCTGCTCGCCATCGGGATTGGTGCCTCCGGCAATCGCCGACAGCATCACCATCATGACGATGGCAAGGATGTCCTCGAGTATCAACACACTCATCACCATGCCGGCGAATTTCTGCTGCCGCAGCCCCATGTCGTCGAAAGCCTTGTATATGATTGTGGTGGAACTCATGGCGAGCATACCGCCGAGGAAGATGCAGTCCATCTTTGCCCATCCGAAACCATGTCCGATAGTCATGCCCAGCATCATCATGCAGAACACGATGACCACCGTAGCGATGATGGGCGAGGCTCCCATCCTGACAATCTTCTTGAACGAAAAGTCGAGACCCAGGGAGAACAATGTGAAAATGACACCGATGTCTGCCCATGTCTGGATGTCGGTCTCGTCCATGACGGAGACCGTATATGGCATGTGGGGTGACACCAGAAAACCTGCTACGATGTAACCCAAAACAAGAGGTTGCTTGAGCTTCTTGAAGATGATGGTTACGATGCCTGCAACCATAAGGATGAGTGCCAGGTCTTTTACGAGATAAGGAATTTCTGCCATAAAAATATGAGAATTATCTGTTTGTTGTTGGAAGGATTGTGGCCTATAGCAAAATAGTTTATAGCTACAGGAAAATTCTGTTAGCTATAAACTATTGACTATAGATGAAATATCAATCATTATATTCCGCTGTGATTTCAGCAATCTTCACGATGGTCTGCACTGCTTTCTCCATGACTTGGATGCTGACAAACTCGTGGGGACCATGGAAGTTGACACCGCCAGCGAAGATGTTAGGACAAGGTAGTCCCTTGAAACTGAGCTGTGCTCCGTCGGTACCGCCACGGATAGGCTCCACGCGTGGCGGAACGCCGCTCTCCTGCATCGCTCTGAGCACGATGTCGATGACGTGCATGTTGGGGTCTATCTTCTCCTTCATGTTATAGTACTGGTCGTAGATTTCCGCCTCGCAAGTCCCCTCACCATACTTCTCGTTGATTTTCTTCACACAGTCGGCGATGAAAGCCTTGCGGTCTTCGAACTTGTTGCGGTCGTGGTCGCGGATGATGTAGGCCAACTTGGCTTCCTCGCATTTGCTCTCGATGCCCAGAAGGTGATAGAAACCTTGGTAGCCCTCAGTCGTCTCGGGAAGGTCGGACTCGGGAATCATGTTTTGAAATTCAACGGCCAGGCGGCTGGCGTTGATCATCTTGTCCTTGGCGTAACCCGTATGCACGCTCACACCCTTGATGTGAATCTTGGCGGCGGCGGCATTGAAGTTCTCATATTCTAAGTCGCCGAGGTCTCCGCCATCCATGGTGTAAGCCCAATCGCACCCGAATTTCTCCACATCGAAATGATGGGCTCCCATACCAATCTCCTCGTCAGGATTGAAGCCTATGCGTATGTTGCCGTGCTTGATTTCGTCATGGTCGCGTAGGTAGCACATCGCCTGTACAATCTCGGCGATACCAGCTTTGTCATCTGCACCGAGGAGGGTCGTGCCGTCGGTAACGATAAGGTCTTCTCCTTTATGAGCCTTCAGTTCGGGGAATATCTCCACTCTTGAGAAAATGCCAGGACTGAGTTCTATGTCATTGCCATCGTAGTTTTTGATGACACGAGCCTTGATGTCCTTTCCGCTGGCATCGGGACTGGTGTCCATGTGGGAAATAAAGCCTATGGTAGGTGTCTTTTTCTTGGTATTGCTCTTCAAGGTGGCGTAGATATAGCCCATGTCATCCATCTCTACGTCGCAGAGCCCTTCTTCCTCCAATTCATGTTTTAGATACTTGGCGAACTCTAATTGTCTCGCCGTGCTAGGCACACTGTCTGAGTCTTCGCTCGACTGTGTGTCGAATTTGGTGTAGTTTATAAAACGTTCTACTAAGTCCATGTTCCTAATAAAATAATGTGGTGACTCCGCTGGGATTCAAACCCAGGACCTTCAGAACCGGAATCTGACGCTCTATTCAGCTAAGCTACGAAGCCATGATGGAGGTATATACCTTAAGTTTTTGCATAACGCCTGCAAAGTTAATGCTTTTATTTGAACTGACCAAATATTTGGTAATCTTTTCTTTCAAAACTTGCAATTAATTGCAGAATATATACAAATAGAAAGGAAAAAGTGTGAATCGGTAACATTCTGTGAAATTAAATAGAAAAAATGCTTGCGAATTAATAATAATTTGTTACCTTTGCATCGTCAAATGCAGAAACCTTTGTTGTCATTGGCTTCATTTTGACCTTAAAACACGAACAAAAACAAATAAAGAAATAGTAAAATTATGAGCAATTTAATAAAACCTGTCGGATATGAGGCACTACTTGATATGCGCCAGACGGAAATGGGTATCAAGCTAATTAAGGAGTTTTTTCAGCAAAACTTGGCTACGGAACTTCGCCTTCGTCGTGTTACCGCCCCTCTCTTTGTCTTGAAGGGATTGGGAATCAATGATGATTTGAACGGAGTGGAGCGTCCTGTCACCTTTCCTATCAAGGAACTGGGAGAGGCTCAGGCTGAGGTGGTGCATTCTCTTGCCAAGTGGAAAAGACTGACTTTGGCGGAGTATGCTATCGAGCCAGGATATGGTGTCTATACCGACATGAATGCCATCCGTGCCGATGAGGAGTTGGACAATTTGCATTCCCTCTATGTCGATCAGTGGGATTGGGAGGCTGTTATAGAGAAGGGAAATCGTACGGTCGCTTTCTTGGAAAATGTGGTTCGCCGCATTTATGCAGCCATCCTTCGTACCGAGTTCTTGACTTGTGAGCATTATCCCGAAATCAAACCTTTCTTGCCCGAGGAGATTCACTTTGTGCATGCACAGGATTTGGTGGATATGTATCCTGATAAGACTCCGAAAGAACGTGAGGATGCTATTTGTAAAAAGTATGGAGCTGTCTTTGTCGAAGGTATCGGTGGTAAGTTGAGTGATGGTAAGAAGCATGATGGGCGTGCTCCGGATTATGATGACTGGAGTACTATTGCTGAAAACGGCAAGATGGGGCTGAATGGAGACATCCTTATCTGGTATCCGGTCTTGGAACGCAGTTTTGAGTTGAGTTCTATGGGAATCCGTGTGGATAAGGAGAGCCTGCTTCGCCAGTTGAAGTTGGAAGGCAAGGAAGACCGGGAGAAACTCTACTTCCATCAGCAACTCCTCAATGACAAGTTGCCATTGAGCATTGGTGGGGGGATTGGTCAGAGCCGTCTCTGTATGGTGTTGCTCCACAAAGCACACATTGGCGAGATTCAGGCTAGCATTTGGCCCGAGGAGATGCGTAAGGAGTGTAAGGAGAGCGGAATGTCGCTGATTTAATTTGTAAGTGTGCCTAGGCATCTTTTTTGCTTAGGCACTTTCATATATTCATTGCACTTCCGCTCAAATGAATAATCATTGCTCCTCCGAGCGATGCCTTTTCCGGCATTCAGGGCATTCACCTTTAATGACAAAGGAGACAGAATGTGGGGAGAAGCCAGCCGGCAAGTCGAAACTGGGGATGTAGATGTCTTCCAAACAGAAGGAACGCTGGCATAATTCGCAATAGAAGTGGATGTGACCGTCATGGTGGTTGCATTTGCCTTCTACTTCGCATACCTCGTAGTTGAGTACACCTCTGCCGTCTTCGAAGGCATGTACTACGTCATGCTCTAGAAACAGGGTGAGTGAACGGAAGATGCTCGACTTGTCCATGGTGACCAATATCCGTTCTATATTACTGAGACTTAGTGGATTATCTTCTTCGGTCAATGTCTTTAGCACAAGGATACGGTTGGCGGTTGGTTTGATGCCCTTAGCTTCTAGCTTGTGGATGATATCTTGTGAATTTGCCATAAGTTTTTTTGCAAATGTACAACTTTTATCTGAAAGGACAAAGTATATTACTTTTTTTTCGTAAACCTCCTAAATTTTCCAACGTGATGGAGTGGGATTGTAGTGTCAGTATGCACCCAATACTTTCCAGTCATTTATCAACTGAAATAATCTTGGAAGGGCTGGCTTGTAGCTGTCTGGATAGGTGAGGGAATACACGAAGAGCATCTTTCCACTTTTGATAAACTTATCGTAGTGACTATATCCGTCAATAAGCACTCCGTTCTCATATAAGGGACCCAATAGAATGAAAGAAGAGGGTTCGTTATCTTTGGTGGAAATCTGTATTCTCTTTTTTGCATGGAGTTTGGTTGCCAATGAGTCTGCGCACGAGTAGAAATCGTGGCAGCGGTTATTGGTTACATAACTTTCCAATACGATGTTTACGTCTTGTGTGTAACTGAACCTTGCGTGCCCTAAGAACTCATCTCTAAGTTTTTTTTCTTTTTGGAAGAAACAGGGATATTTCACGGTATAGCCGAAATCCGAATCCCGGTATTCTTTCATCGGTGCGATGCCGATTCTGTCGCAAAACTCCGAGTAGGGCGTGCGCTCATCTTCTGGATGTGTCACGACACAATAAAGGTTGAATGCCAAAATGAGAATGATGGCGATGACAAAAATCTTCTTCATGGCTGCAAAGTTATGAAGGAGATGTGGCTTTGCCAAAAATATTGTCTGACATTTATCTGACAACCAGTCGGTACGCCTTTCCACGTTCCGATTCTATCATGAGGTCACAATTGCATTCGATGATGGGTTTGATGCGGCGAATTAGTGTATAAAGTGTTTCACTGGCATCTGGTTTCTTGGGCCAAAGGACATCGCATATTTCTTGTTTGGTGAGGCGATGGTGCTCGTTTGCGAAGAACATTTGCATGAGTTGGTGTTGCATCGGTGTAAACTGGATGGCTTGTTTTCTGTCTTTATTATAAAAGGTGTGGTCGTTTTCCGAATAGACCAGTGTGCCAACGCTTGCCATTTGGCAATCTGCGGATAGTTCTTGATTCCTGCGGTGATAAAATGCGGCAAAGATAGCCCATGCCACAGCTGCCAATGTGAGTGAGAATGGTGTGCGCTGGTTGCTCATCCCGAAGACATCCGCCATCGAGATATTGGCAAACCCCTGAATGGTATGTTTTCCCAGGAGCATTTGCCGGCTGTTCAACAGTCTAGTGTCTCGATTATCGGTAAAATATTCTTTCTTGTTCTTTTCTTTGCGATTGTCTTCTAGAACATATGAGAGAATGCTAGTCTCCTTTAGTAGGCGGATGTGCAGGTGGGAGCGGTAGTTCTGTATGGTATCGGGGGTAATCCAATGGTCTTGCCGTTCTCGCAGGGTTTGCGAGAGTGCTTGGTCCATGTCTTTGATGATGGCGTATTGGGCATGGCGATAGTTGCTCACGCTGGAGAACACTGCCGACATCATGAGAATGGAGAAGAGGACGAACGAATGGTATGCTTTCAACTTCATAACTGTTTTTGTTTTGCAATTCGCTTGCAAATGTACGCAAATTCTGTGAAAAAAGATGGCTTGTAATGTATAATAATGGTTAATGGGCGAATGTCAGTTAGTTGTCAGACTCTTGTCAGCCAAGATCATCGCAGAAAAAGCAATTTCTTCATACTTTTGTAGCCAAGTGTAACTTCGGAAGTTCCGAAAACAATAACAAAAAGAATCATGAAGAAATTGCTAATTTTGACAGTTGTCTTGCTTGAGATGACTGGAGTGTACGCTCAGACTGCTAACGATTCCATCGCCTTGAAGGAGGTGGTGGTGAAAGCAGCCCGTATCATCAACAGGGTGGATGGACAACAGATTTTTCCAAGTGAGGTGCAGAAACTGCGTTCTCATTCTAGTTTCTCGCTCTTGGGCAAACTCTCCCTGCCCAACATCCGAATCGATGAGATGGCGCATACGATTTCTGCCATTGACCAAAGGGGGGCGGTACAAGTGCGCATCAACGGCATCATAGCCAATATGCGGGATGTGCAAGCACTCGATGTGGCAACCGTTATCCGCATTGATTACATCGATAGTCCTGGAGTGAGGTATGGCAAGGAAGTTGCCTATGTAATAGACATCCGTACTCGTAGTTTTGGATTGGGAAATTCGGTGGGATTTGACTTGACCAATGCACTTACCGCCAAGAGGGGGCAGAACGATATCTTCGCCTCTGTCAATGGTAGCAAGAGCCAGCTTCGCCTTTTTTACGAGCAGGCTTATACTGATGTGAAGGCGAACGATTATCGGGAGGTGGCACAGTATCATTTGAGTGATGGGACAGTGCGTGAGATGTCTCGATGGCAGCAGGGTGGGCGACAGAGGCACTTTGGCAATACTTTGGAACTGAAATACAGTCTTGCCGATTCTGCGACTTACGTGTTTCAGACATCACTCTCTATGGTTTTTGACAATCAACCTCGTGTTTTTGGAGAAATGCTAGTCTCTGACACTGCTTCCAGCTACGTGGCTCACAGAAATGACAAAAGTCGGAGTTGTACGCCTTCGCTCGATCTCTATTTCTTTCATCGGCTGGGCAAGCGTCAAATTTTTACATTGGATGTGTTGGGAACTTACATCGATACCCAAAGTGACAGTTACGATGATGAGGATACGCCTTATGCCTATCAGGTAGATGGCAAGACTTATTCGCTTATCGGTGAGGCTGTCTATGAGAACAGGTTGAGAATCTTCACCTTCTCTGCTGGGATTAGCGTGAACTGGAAGTATATGGATAATGCCTATTCAGGTGATGTAGAGAGCATGAACAGCATCCATACGTCAGGCATCTATGGATTTGTGCAAGTCAAGGGAAACGTCGCCAAATTGAATTATGTGGCTGGCTTCGGACTGAGTAACCAGCGATACCGACAGTTTTGCAACACTTACGATTATTGGCTGTACCGCCCGAAAATATCGCTCAGTTATCCTCTGTCATCCGCCCTCCGTTTGCGCTATATCTTCGAACAGTCCCAGCACATCTCACAGGTGGCGATGATTTCTGACACTCGCATCCGTCAGAACAGCATGGAGTGGAAGGTGGGTAATCCTTTACTCAGACCCAGCAGTAGGTATGAGAGTTTTCTTGGCCTGTCATATACCAAGCCGTGCCTTGCTAATGCGTTGGGAGTGACGTGGCGTGTCAACCGCAACTGCAACCTTGCGAAATATACCCGGACGGATGACAGTCAGTTTCTCTACACACAGACCAATCAACCACACTGCAATATGCTCTATATAAGTTACTATGTTTGCAAACGCTAGCGCAATGACAACAGTTGGAAGACGCTCTT